>NZ_JBWKMU010000004.1:0-394025 GCF_059415205.1 Acidovorax sp. GW821-FHT10E03
GGGTGCGCCACCGGTTCTGAGCGCACTTCACAACGGTTGTCTCCAAGTTTCAGGGCGCCTTCGGGTGCCCTTTTTTTCAGCGACAAGCGCGTTCACAGCATGCAACTTGAAGCATCTGCTAGCACAGAAAGATCTTGATAGCACGTTCCGGCCCGAGCCCGCTAATACTTGCGAGGACGAACGCAAACGACGGCTGTGCAGCGTTTGCTGTCGTTCGCAAAGCCTATTCCGAACGTCCGCTGTCGGCCAAGAAGCGGGCCTCCTGGACTGACAAAACCACTTCGCCCACCGAATCGGAGCGCAGCAGGTCTTTGGCTCTCAGCTCTGCGAGGATGAGACTGGGCAGTTATGACAGCATTTCCTCTGGCTGGGCTCGTATCCAGGCCTTCACTTTGTCCGGAGGCAGCGAAGAGTCAGTGATGAGGCCCGCAATTGCGGATGCGGTGATTCGGGACAGCCCGAACTCTACGAGCGACCTGCCGGTCTTCGTTGACAGCCGAAATGTGCGCGGCGTCTTGAAACCGCCACAAATGCCCGTATCATTAGCACTCACCACAGACGAGTGCTAACACCGCACCGCCTGCCGGAAATTTCGCAGCGCCTGGTCCCCCGGGTGCTGGTAAGTCAGCTTTTTTTCACTGAAAACAGGAGCAATGCAATGAACCTTCGCCCTCTGCACGATCGCGTGATCGTCAAGCGTATCGAAAGCGAAACCACGACCGCCTCCGGCATCGTGATCCCTGACAACGCCGCTGAAAAGCCCGATCAAGGTGAAGTGCTGGCCGTTGGCCCCGGCAAGAAGAACGACAAGGGCGAACTGATCGCCCTGAACGTGAAGGTCGGCGACCGCGTTCTGTTCGGCAAGTACTCGGGCCAGACCGTCAAGGTCAAGGGCGACGAACTGCTGGTCATGAAGGAAGACGACCTGTTCGCAGTCGTCGAGAAGTAATCCTTTCTCCTTCGGTTTACTCACTTTTTCATAGCTGCTAGCGCTTTACCAATAAGCGCTAGAAGCATTTTTGATTCAAATCTTGTAGGAGCCAAACATGGCAGCAAAAGACGTAGTTTTCGGCGGCGAAGCCCGCGCACGCATGGTTGAAGGCGTGAACATCCTGGCCAACGCGGTCAAGGTGACCCTGGGCCCCAAGGGCCGCAATGTGGTGCTGGAGCGCTCGTTCGGCGCCCCTACCGTGACCAAGGACGGTGTGTCCGTGGCCAAGGAAATCGAACTCAAGGACAAGCTGCAGAACATGGGCGCCCAGCTCGTGAAGGAAGTGGCCTCCAAGACCAGCGACAACGCTGGTGACGGCACCACCACCGCCACCGTGCTGGCACAAGCCATCGTGCGCGAAGGCTTCAAGTACGTGGCCGCCGGCATCAACCCGATGGACCTCAAGCGCGGTATCGACAAGGCCGTGACGGCCCTGGTCGCCGAGCTGAAGAAGGCTTCCAAGCCCACGACCACCTCCAAGGAAATCGCCCAGGTGGGCTCGATCTCCGCCAACTCCGACGAAACCATCGGCAAGCTGATCGCTGACGCCATGGACAAGGTCGGCAAGGAAGGCGTGATCACCGTGGAAGACGGCAAGTCCCTCGACTCCGAACTGGACGTCGTGGAAGGCATGCAATTCGACCGCGGCTACCTGTCGCCCTACTTCATCAACAACCCAGAAAAGCAATCCGCCATTCTGGACAACCCCTTCGTGCTGCTGTTCGACAAGAAGATCAGCAACATCCGCGACCTGCTGCCCACGCTGGAGCAAGTGGCCAAGGCCGGCCGTCCGCTGCTGATCATTGCCGAAGAAGTCGAAGGCGAAGCCCTGGCTACCTTGGTCGTGAACACGATCCGCGGCATCCTGAAGGTCGTGGCCGTCAAGGCTCCAGGCTTTGGCGACCGCCGCAAGGCCATGCTGGAAGACATCGCCATCCTGACGGGCGGCAAGGTCATCGCTGAAGAAGTGGGCCTGACCCTCGAGAAGGTGACCCTGGCCGACCTGGGCCAGGCCAAGCGCATCGAAGTGGGCAAGGAAAACACCATCATCATCGACGGCGCCGGCGCCGCTGCTGACATCGAAGCCCGCGTCAAGCAAGTGCGCGTGCAGATCGAGGAAGCCACGTCCGACTACGACCGCGAAAAGCTGCAAGAACGCGTGGCCAAGCTGGCTGGCGGCGTGGCCGTGATCAAGGTCGGCGCTGCCACCGAAGTCGAAATGAAGGAAAAGAAGGCCCGCGTGGAAGACGCGCTGCACGCAACGCGCGCAGCTGTGGAAGAAGGCGTTGTGGCCGGTGGTGGCGTGGCCCTGCTGCGTGCCAAGCAAGCCGTGGGTGACTCGATCAAGGGTGACAACGCCGACCAGGAAGCCGGTATCAAGCTGGTGCTCAAGGCCATCGAAGCGCCCCTGCGCGAAATCGTGAACAACGCCGGCGGCGAAGCCTCGGTGGTGGTGAACGCTGTGTTGGCCGGCAAGGGCAACTACGGCTTCAACGCATCGAACGACACGTACGGCGACATGCTCGAACTGGGCATCCTGGACCCCACGAAGGTCACCCGCACGGCCCTGCAGAACGCTGCCTCCGTGGCATCGCTGCTGCTGACGACCGAAGCCATGGTTGCAGAAGCACCCAAGGACGAGGCCGGTGCTGGCGGCGGCATGCCCGACATGGGCGGCATGGGTGGCATGGGCGGCATGGGCATGTAATTGCCCGGCCGCTCCGGGTGGAACCCAGGTTCTGCCCGGTAGCCCACAAAAAACCCCGCAGGTCGCAAGACCTGCGGGGTTTTTTACTTGGAACACGTGAAGCACGTCGTGGCGCGGGCCGCTCTTTCGACATTTGTATCGCGATTCACTGCACCGCGCCAGCCCAGAGCAAAGGGCCCGGCCTTCGCATGGGCACTGTCCCGTGCCAGTGCCGCCGTGCAAGGGCCGCCCCGCCGCATGGGCGGCGTCCCCCTCGGGGAAGACGCGAGGCGGCTCAGGGGGGTTAAAACCTATACGTCGCGCTCAGCACCACGTTGCGGCGCGTGGCCCACCAGCAGTCACCGCGCGACAGGCAGGTGCTCATGTACTTCTTGTCGGCGAGGTTGCTGATGTTGAGGGCATAGCGCCAGTCCTGGGTATCGTAGGCCAGCAGCGCATCGACCACCCCGGCGGACGGAACCTCGGGGCCGGTGCCGTCGCGGAACGACGACAGCCAGCGGTAGCCCGCGCCCGCCGAGAAGCCGCGCACACCGCCGATGGAAAAGCGGTACACGCCCCACACGGCGGCCTGGTGGCGGGGAAGCCCTTCCAGCAGGGGATCGACGTCCGTGTAGTTGTAATGGGCCGTCAGGTCGAAGGCCGTGGCCACGCGGGCCTTGTACTCCAGCTCCAGGCCCTTGTTGCGGGTCTGGCCCACCTGCAGCGAGTTGTCGGGGTTGGTCGGGTCGGCCACCTTCTGGTTCTTTTCCTTGAGGTCGTACACCGCCGCCGTGAATTGCGTGGAGCTGCCCGCGGGCGCGTACTTCACCCCCACCTCGATCTGCTCGCCCTGCAGCGGCTTGAAGCGCTGGCCATAGGCGTTGGTGCCGCTCACGGGGCTGAAGGACTCCGCGTAGCTGATGTAGGGCGTCCAGCCCCCGGCCAGCTGGTACATCACGCCCAGGCGCTTGGTGGTGTCGCTCGTGCGGTCATCCGTCTGGCCCGCCAGGCCGTTCACGGCGCGGTCGTGGCGCAGGCCGGCGATGAAGATCCACGGGCCCCACTTCATCTGGTCCTGCACATACAGGCCGCTTTGGCGCTGCACGTTCTCGGGCCTGGCGATGAGCGTGGGGTTCAGGCGGTGGCCGTACACCGGCGCATAGGCGTCGATGGGCGTGTTGTAGGCATCGTCCGCCTCGTTCTTGTTCTCGGTCTGCCGGTTCCAGTCCACGCCCAGCAGCAGCTGGTGGCTCAGCGCGCCGGTGGTGAGGTTGCCCTGCAGGTGGGTGTCGACCGCGGCCATGCGCGTGCGCGTGACGTTCTTGCCGTAGATGCGGCCCGTCAGGCGCTGGTTCACGGGGTCCCAGCCGAACCCGCCGGGGACCGTGAAGAAATCGGCGTAGTGGTAGCCGCCGCGGTTCTCGTTGCGCGCCAGGCGCAGGTTCTGGCGCACCGTCCAGGCATCGTTGAAACGGTGCTCGAACAGGTAGCCGATGGATTCGCGGTCGCTGTCGTAGTAGTCGCCGGGCTCGCCGATGAAGCGGTTGATGGGCAGCATGCCATTGGGGTTGGGCAGCAGCGTGCCCGACCAGGGCAGGAACTGCGCCGTGCTGCCCGTGCGGTCCTGCTGCCAATGGGCCTGCAGGGTGAGCGACGTGGCGGCATTGGGCCGCCAGGCAAGCGAGGGCGCGATCAGGCGCCGGTCGTTCTGCACGTAATCGGTCTGCGTGTCCGCATCGCGCGCCACGGCCACTAGGCGGTACGACCATTCGCCGTCCTGGGTGAGCGGGCCGGTCAGGTCGGCCTGCAGCTGCTTGCGGTTCCAGCTGCCGATCTGCACGCCCACCTCGCGCTGCGCCTCCTGCAGGGGGCGCTTGCTCACCATGTTGACCACGCCGGCCACCGTGCCTGCGCCGAACAGCATGCCCGAAGGGCCGCGCAGCACCTCGAGGCGCTCCAGCGTGTAGGGCTCGGCGGGGGTGCTGCTGGTGTACCAGTTGTAGTTCTGGCGCAGCCCGTCGAGGTAGGTGTCTGGCGAGCTGCCGCGCACGCGCACGCTGTCGGAACGGCTGTCGAGGCCGTAGGCGTCGCTGCGCACGCCCGCCGCGTACAGCAGCGCCTCCTGGAAGGTGGTGGCCCCCTGGTCCACCAGCTGGTCGCGGGTGACCACGGTGACGGACTGCGGGGTTTCCGACAGCGGCGTGTCGGTCTTGGTGGCGGTGGCTGCATTGCGCGCGCGGTAGCCCACCACCGGGCCGGTAGCCGTCTCCTTCTCCGCGCTGGCGTCGACGCGCACCTCGGACAGCGTGGCCGCCGCGCCCTGTGCCACCGCCCAGGTAGGGGCCAAACCGAAGGCCAGCGCGATGCCCATGCAGACCGCCGTCTGCCGATGTTGGATTGCCATGATTTTTCAGAATGGAAGTAAGAATGATTACCATTTTAAAAATCAAAGCAGCCTCCTGGACGGATCCGGCGCGGGATGTCGTACAACGACAACATCCCTGGTCCCCGATTTTTTCCTGAATTCATCAAATTTAATAGCGGCTTGCGCTTGTATATCAAGCGCCAGGGCCACTTTTATTCACTATCCGGGCGGCGGCCTCCCTCCAGAAGAACCAGGGCGATGCCCATATGCCCACAAGCGCGGCCCCAACAAAAAAGCCCGCCGGCCGTAAGGCAAGCGGGCTTCGCGGGTTGCAGGCCAGGCGGGCCTGCCTGGCGCGGGATCAGCCCTCGCTGGGCTGCACCCACCAGTAGATCAGCACCAGCACACCGATGCCGGTCAGGGTCAGCAACTGCCACCAGCCCGAGCGGCCGATGTCATGCAGGCGGCGCGCGCCCACGGCCAGCGCGGGCAGCACCAGCGCGAGGGAGACGATGCCGGAGATCACGTCGCCCAGGAAGCTGGCGACCACCATCACCGCGACCTGGAACAGAAAGAACCACCAGAACTCGGAGCGCACGGCGCGACCCGAGAAACCCGCGTACTGCGTCAGGCAGCTTTTGACAGCCGAAACAAAATCCATACAGAACTCCCTCTCTTTGAAACGTGAAGCCGTTGTGGCAGGGCCAAGCCCCGCGCCATGATAGGGGCGCACAGGGCATCCAGTCCACACGTCCCACCACCCCATCGGCGGCCCCACGCCCGGCAGCCGGGCCACAGGGCAAATTTTGCTTCTTTTTTTATAGCTTGCAGCGCTTGCCGGATAAGCGCTGAAGGCCTATTTGAGCATGAATTCTGGTGCTCACGCGTCCTTGCGCAACGCATGCGTGTCGCGCGCCAGCTGCGTGATGCGCGCCCAGTCGCCCGCACGCACGGCGTCGGCGGGCGTCAGCCACGAGCCGCCCACGCAGCGGACGTTGGGCAGCGCCAGGTAGTTGGACGCGGTGGCCTGGGTGATGCCCCCCGTGGGGCAGAAGCTCACCTGGCCGAACGGGCTGGCCCAGGACTTGAGCAGCGGGATGCCGCCCGCGGCCTCCGCCGGGAACAGCTTGAGGAACGAAAACCCGTCCGCCAAGGCCGCCATGATCTCGCTGGACGTGGCCACGCCCGGCAGCAGTGGCAGGTTGAGCCCCTTGCAGGCGCTGCCCACCTCGGACGTGTAGCCAGGGCTCACGGCAAAACGCGCCCCGGCCTCGCTGGCGCGCCGCGCATCGTCGGCATTGAGCACCGTGCCCACGCCCACCACCGCTTCGGGCAACTGGCGCGCGATGGCGGCGATGGCGGGCAGGCCGGCGGCGGTGCGCAGCGTCACCTCCAGCACCTTCACGCCACCGGCCAGCAAGGCCTCGGCCAGGGGCAGCGCGTCTTCCACGCGGTCGATCACGATGACGGGAATGACCGGGCCATGGCTGGCGATGTCGAGAGGATTCATGGGTTTGTGCTCCTTGGTGTGTTCGGTGTCGGATGCCGCAAGCGGCCTACAAAACTAGCGCGGCGCGATGCCAGTGCACCCGTGGAACGGGCTTTGCCAGGCCACCGGGTGCGTCCCCCTCCCGCGCAGGGAGGGAGGAGGAAGGCGCGCAGCGACTCAGGGGGTGCATCCTGCTACAGCCATGTGCAGGCGCCTTGTTCCGCACCGCCCGCGTGGCGGCGGAAGTTGGTGAAGAGTTCGCGGCCGAAGCCGGTGGCGGGGGGCGCGGTGTAGGGCGCCAGGGGGCGGGCGGCCCAGGTGGCCTCATCGACCAGCACATCCAGCGTGCCGGCCACGGCATCCACCCGCACGATGTCGCCATCCAGCACCTTGGCCAGCGGGCCGCCGGCCAGCGCCTCGGGCGTGACGTGGATGGCGGCGGGCACCTTGCCCGACGCGCCGCTCATGCGGCCGTCCGTCACCAGCGCCACCTTGAAGCCCTGGTTCTGCAGCACCGCCAGCGGCGGGGTGAGCTTGTGCAGCTCGGGCATGCCGTTGGCCTGCGGGCCCTGAAAGCGCACCACGGCCACCATGTCCTGCTGCACCTCGCCCGCGCTGAACGCGGCCAGCAAGGCCTCCTGCGAATCGAACACGCGCGCGGGCGCCTCGATGACGTGGCGGTCTTCGGGCACGGCCGAGACCTTGATCACCGCGCGGCCCAGGCGCCCCTGCAGCAGGCGCAGGCCGCCCGTGGGGGAAAACGGATGGGACACCGGGCGCAGCACGGTCTCGTCGCCCGACACCGCCGGTGCGCCCTGCCCGCCCGCGGCGATGCCGCCCGCGTTCACACTGCCCACGCCCGGGTGCATGAAGCCCCCTTGCAGCAGTTCGCGCAGGATCCACGCGGGCCCGCCCGCGGCCTGGAACTGGTTCACGTCGGCATCGCCATTGGGGTACACGCGGGCCAGCAGCGGCACGGCGGACGACAGCTCGTCAAAGTCCGACCAGTCGATCAGGATGCCCGCGCTGCGCGCAATGGCCACCCAGTGGATCAGGTGGTTGGTGGAGCCCCCCGTGGCCAGCAAGGCCGCCATGGCATTGACGATGCAGCGCTCGTCCACCATCCGCCCGATGGGCGTGAAGCGCTGGCCGCGCTTGCCGATGTCGAGCACGGTGCGCACGGCCTGGCGCGTGAAGGCTTCGCGCTCCTCGGTGCCGGGCGGTGCAAAGGCCGCGCCGGGCACGTGCAGGCCCATGGCCTCGAGCAGCATCTGGTTGCTGTTGGCCGTGCCGTAGAAAGTGCAGGTGCCAGGGCTGTGGTACGCGGCGGACTCGGCCTTGAGCAGTTCGTCGCGCCCCACCAGCCCTTGCGCGTACTGCTCGCGCACCTTGGACTTGTCCTTGTTCGACAGCCCCGTGCCCATGGGGCCCGCGGGCACGAACACGCAGGGCAGATGCCCGTAGTGCAGCGCGCCGATGAGCAAGCCGGGCACGATCTTGTCGCACACGCCCAGCAGCAGCACGCCGTCGAACACATCGTGGGACAGCGCTACCGCAGTGGCCATGGCAATGGCGTCCCGGGAGAACAGGGACAACTCCATGCCGGGCGTGCCCTGCGTCACGCCGTCGCACATGGCGGGCACGCCGCCCGCCACCTGCGCGGTGGCGCCGTGGCGCGCGGCCTCGTCACGCAGGATGGCGGGGTAACTCTGGTACGGCTGGTGGGCCGACAGCATGTCGTTGTAGGCCGTGACGACGCCGATGTTGGGCGCCTTCTCCACGGTGACCTTGAATTTTTCGGCGCCGGGCAGGGCCGCGTAGGCATGGGCCAGATTGGCGCAGCCCATGCGGTCTTGCGCGGGCTTGCGGGCGATCATGGCCTCGACGCCGGCCAGATAGGCGGCGCGGGTGTCCTTGCTGCGCTCGATGATGCGGGCCGTCACGCGCGCTACGACTGAATGCATGGGATGCTCCATCGGTGGGTTGGGCCTGGGCACCTGTTCCGGGGCAGGCCACTGTTTGAGGCCCTAGAATGTAACTCGATAACCATCCCATTTCAACCCATGACCTTGCAGTGCCTGCCCCTTGCGCCCTCCGAACTGGGCGAATCGCCGTTCTGGCACCCCGAGGAAAAATGCCTCTATTGGTGTGACATACAGGGACTGGCGGTGCACGCCTGGACCCCGGGGGACGGCCGCCACCGGCAATGGAAGACCCCCAGCGAACCCGGCTGCTGCGCGCCCGCCGCCGACAAAAAAATAGTAATCGGGTTACGGGACGGCTTTTACCTGCTGGACACCACCACCGGCGCGTTCACCCTGCTGGCCCTGCTGCCCCCCGCCCGCCACGACACCCGCGTGCTGCGCCTGAACGATGGCCGCTGCGATGCGGCGGGCCGGTTCTGGGCGGGGTCGGTCATCAGCCCGCGCACGGCCCCCGACGCCGCGCTCTGGCGCCTGGAGGTGGCCGAGGGTGGTTACCGCGTGCACTACATGGCGGGCGACAACTTCACCGCCAACGGCCTCGCGTTCAGCCCCGACAACCGGTATCTGTACTGGTCCAACACCCCGGAGCACCGCATCGACCGGTTTGACTTCGATGTGGCGACGGGCGCCATCGCCAACCGACAGCCCTGGGTGCAGTTCGGCCGCAAGGTGGAAGGCCAGCCCTACGGCGGCCGGCCGGATGGCGCGGCGGTGGATGTGGAGGGCAACTACTGGGTGGCGATGTACGAGGGGGCGTGTGTGCTGCAGCTGTCTCCAGCGGGGCAAGTGCTGCAGCGCATTGAAGTGCCAGTGCAGTGCCCGACCATGGTGTGTTTTGGAGGGGCGGATTTGCGGACGCTGTACATCACGTCGGCGCGGGCGGGAAGGCCGGTGGAGGAACAGGAGGTGGCGATTCCTGCGGGGTCGCTCTTGAGCGTACGGGTCACGGTGACCGGTCTTCCGGTGAACCGCTTCAAGGCCTGAACCGGGCAGGCAAAGGCGCGCGGGGCGGGGCCTCGCGGCATATTGCCCATTCAAAGTTGAGCGCAGTAGACGTCGCGGCGGCGGCTGAACTTACCGGGTGAGCACCGGGCGGGGGCCAGCGCGACTTTTCAATCCTTGCTCCCAGTCCGTCCGCCGGGTCCGCATCAGGATCAGCACACCCAGAACCGTTCCGATGGGGAATGCAAAAAGCAGCAGGATTCCGAGAGTTCGCGATAAATTCCGACCCCACAAATGGCCGGAGCGGACACCACGCAATGCGGCGCAATGAAGCACGAAAGGCGTGCCGAAGATGCCCGCAAGAATCAACACCCCGCTTCCACTCGCGTTGTCACCGGCCAAGTAAATGACGCAAAGCAGCGCCGCGCCGATGCCGTAGAAGATTGACAGCCCGAAGTGGATTCGGGCGAGCGACCTGTTCATGAACTGCTCCTTTTGGCGGGATCGTTCCTGTGCACCATACCCGCCCCGCCATGCATGCGCCGCCGCAGCCGCGTGCGGTGCCAGCCGAGGCGACGAAGCCCACGGCTCAATCACCCGTTTTCATCGCCCCCAGCACGTCATAACACGCCCCCATGTTGTGATAGTCCACCTTCCCCGCGTTGCTCTTCTCTCGCGTGTGGTTGCGGTTGGCACCGTCCAGGACGCGAAACCACGCGCCGTGTTCGTGGTCCACGAAGTGCTCCCAGCAATACGCCCAGATTCGGTCGTACCAGTCCCAATAGCGCTCGTCGCCCGTGCGCACAGCCAGCACCGCCGCAGCCGCCATGCTCTCGGCCTGCACCCAGTGGTATTTGCCGTCGTCGCAGATGCTGCCGTCGGGCGCCATGCCGTAGACGATGCCGCCGTGCAAGGCATCCCAGCCCTTCTCCAGCGCTGTGTCGAAGAGGAAGCGCGCACAGGGCAGATGCCAGTCCGCCGGCGCCAGGGCGTCCAGTTGCAGCAGCAGCTTGGCCCATTCGGTCTGGTGGCCGATCTGGTAGCCCCAGGGGCGGAAGATGTTGCTGCGGTCGTGGCGGTTGTATTCCCAGTCCACGGACCAGTCGGCCTGGTAGTGCTCCCACACCCAGCCTTCGGCAGCGGGGGCGCTGGCAGGGTTGGATAACGCAGCCTGCCGCTGGCAGATGCCTTGCGCCAGTTGCTCTGCACGCTCGATGTAGCGGCGCTCGCCCGTGGCGCGAAAGGCCGAGATCATGGCCTCGCAGGCGTGCATGTTGGCGTTCTGGCCCCGGTAGTCCGCCAGCACCCAGTCGGGCGACGCCTCATCGGCGTACAAGCCCTGCGCGGGCTGCCAGAAGTGCTGCCCGGCGGTGTCGAAGGCATCGGCCAGCCAGCCGCGTGCCTCAGGCACTCCGGCCTCCAGTGCCCGTGCATAGGCCAGCATCACGAACGCCATGCCGTAGCAATGCCGCGTGCCATCCAGCACCGTGGCACGGCCGCCCTGCCAGTCGATGAGCCAGGCGTAGCCGCCGGTGGCGGGGTCGAGGAACGCAGTGCGCAGAAACTGCAGCGCGTGCACCATGCCGCTCTGGTAGCGCGCCTCGCCCGTGGTGCGGTAGAGCATGGCATGGGTGACCACAAAACGCGTGGCGCTGACCAGGTGGCGGGTGCGCGTGTCGTACACCGTGCCGTCGTCCAGGAAGAAGTGGTACATGCCGCCGCTCGCGTCGGTGGCCACGGGCTCGTAGAACGCCATGGTCTGGCGGATGTGCGCGCGCAGGAAGTCGGCGGACCGGAAATCCGGCCGGGGTGCGGTCATGGTGTCTCCTCGAAAATCGCCAGTGCCCGTGGTCGCGCCGCCACAGGACGGCCGCCACCGGTCTTTGTCAAATGCCGGTGCGCAGCCGGGCGAGCAAGCCGGCGGTGGAGCCGTCGAGCCCTGCGGCATCGCCGCTGGCCAGGCGCGCCTCGATGTCCTTGGCCAGCACCTTGCCCAGCTCCACGCCCCACTGGTCGAAGCTGTTGATGCCCCACAGGCTGCCGCTCACGAACACGCGGTGTTCCTGCAGCGCGATCAACGCGCCCAGCGACGCGGGGGTGAGCGCATCCAGCAGCAGGAAGGTGCTGGGCCGGTTGCCCGGGAAGTGGCGGTGGCCGTCCTCCCCGTCCTTGCCCACCATCAGCGCCTGGGCCTGCGCCAGGGCGTTGGCCAGCAGCTTGTCGTGGTGGCCTTCCAGAGGATGGGTGGGCTGGCGCACGGCGATGAGCTCCAGCGGCAGCACGTCGGTGCCCTGGTGCAGCATCTGGAAGAACGCGTGCTGGCCGTTGGTACCCGGCTCGCCCCACAGCACGGGCGACGTGGCATAGGGCAGCGGCTGGCCGTCCAGCCCCACGCGCTTGCCGTTGCTTTCCATCTCGAGCTGCTGCAGATAGGCCGGCAGGCGGCGCAATGCCGCGTGGTAGGGCGCGATACAGCGGCTGGTGAAGCCATGGAAGTTGCGGTACCAGATGTCCAGCAGGCCCAGGCGCACCGGCAGGTTCTGCGCCAGGGGCGCCGTGCGAAAGTGCTCGTCCATGGCGTGCGCTCCGGCGAGCAGATCGCGGAAGCCCGCCGAGCCAATCGCGATCGCGATGGGCAGGCCAATGGCCGACCACAGCGAATAGCGCCCGCCCACCCAGTCCCAGAAGCCGAAGGTGGTGGTGATGCCCAGCGCCTTCGCGGCATCGACATTGGTGGTGAGCGCCGCAAAGTGGCGCCCCACATTCTGACCGCCTTGCGCCGCAAACCAGGCCAGCGCCGAGCGCGCGTTGGTCATGGTTTCTGCGGTGGTGAAGGTCTTGGAGGCGATGAGGAACAGCGTGTTCTCGGCCTTGAGCGACTGCAGCACCGTGTGCAGTTCGTGGCCGTCCACGTTGGAGACAAAGTGCAGCCGCTTGCCCCGCGCGCGGAACTGCTCCAGCGCCAGCACCGCCATGTGCGGGCCCAGGTCCGAACCGCCGATGCCGATGTTCACCACATCGGTGACGGCGCCATCCGCACGCACCGTGTCGGCATAGGCCAGCATGGCATCCAGCGTGGTGTGCACCTGGGCCAGCTTCTGCGCGATGTCCGGCCCGTCGCCGGGCAGCGCCAGGCCCCGGGGCCGGCGCAGCAGCGTGTGCAGCACGGCGCGCCCTTCGGTGCTGTTGATGGGCTGGCCGCCGAACATGGCGTCGCGGTGCTGTTCCAGGCCACAGGCACGGGCCATGTCCAGCAGCAGCGTCTCGGTGGCGGCGTCCCACAGGTTCTTGGAAAGATCCGCAAACACCTCGGGCGCGTGCTGGCTGAAGTGCCCAAACCGCTGCGCATCGCTGGCAAAGGCCTCCCGCAGGTCCAGACGGTTGCCATCTGCGGTGAACGCGGCCTGCAACTGAGGCCACTCTAGGGTTTGGTCGCAACGGAGGGAGGGCATGGTGGATTCAGGATATCGGGGAGGTGAAAACCGGCGAGATAGTAACTTGATTACACAATTTTTCTGATACTTTTCTGCGCACGAACTGTCAAAAAACGTTTACAGCCTCTACAGCTACACAACCCAATGTAACGAGATTACAATTTCCAGCCTCAGACGCACAACAACACCCTGATATGGAGACCCCATGAGTTTTGACCTTGTCCTGTTCGGTGGAACAGGTGATCTGGCGTGGCGCAAACTCATGCCGGCGTTGTTCCAGGCGTTCCGGCACGGAACGCTGCCCGAGGGAGGCCGCATCATTGCGGTGGCGCGCGACGAGCTGAGCCATGAACAATACCGCAGCCTGATCCAGTCGCGCTTTGACAGCGTGGATCTGGCCAAGCGCCCCACCCCGGACGAGTTCGAACGCTTCGGCGCCCTGCTGCACTACCTGCGCATGGACCTGTCGCAAACGCAGGACTACGCGCGCCTGGCCACCTTGCTGCACGAGCGCGCCGCCGACACCGTGGTGATGTACGTGGCCACCGCGCCCAGCCTTTTCACCAACGTGTGCGAACAGATCGCCGCCGTGGGCCTGAACGGCCCCGCCACCCGCGTGGTGCTGGAAAAGCCCCTGGGCCACGACCTCAAGTCCAACCAGGCCATCAACGACACGCTGCGCCGCGTGCTCAAGGAAGAGCAGGTCTTTCGCATCGACCACTACCTGGGCAAGCCCGCGGTGCAGAACCTGTTTGCGATGCGCTTTGGCAACGCGCTGTTCGAGCCACTGTGGCGGCGCGAGAACATCGCCAACATCCAGATCACCATCGCCGAGGAGCTGGGCGTGGAAACGCGCGGCGCCTTCTACGACCAGACCGGCGCGCTGCGCGACATGGTGCAGAACCACGCGCTGCAGCTGCTGTGCGCCATCGGCATGGAGCCGCCCATCAACTCCAGCGCCAATGCGATCCGCGACGAGAAGCTCAAGGTGCTGCAGTCGCTCAAGCCCTGGAGCATGGAGACCATTGGCCAGCACGTGATCCGCGGCCAGTACGCCGCGGGCAAGACCCACGGGCACAACGTGCCGGGCTACCTGCAGGAAAAAGGCGTGGCCAGCGACAGCACCACCGAGACCTTCGTGGCGCTGCGCACCGAGATCAGCAACTGGCGCTGGGCCGGCGTGCCGTTCTACATCCGCACCGGCAAGCGCCTGGCGGGGCGCGACGCGCACATCGTCGTCAACTTCCGCCCCGTGCCGCACCCCATCTTCAAGATGCCCTCGGGCGCGGTGAACCGGCTGGTGATCAACCTGCAGCCCAGGGACGGCCTGGAGCTGCACCTGCTGGCCCAGGGCGCGGCCCAGCACCAGACCGAACCCGCGCTGTCGCAGGTGGCGCTGAACCTGGACTTCGACCAGCGCTTCGGCACCGAGCGCGTGGGCGCGTACGAGCGCCTGCTGCTGGACGTGATCGCCGGGCGGCTGAACCTGTTCGTGCGCAGCGACGAACAAGAAGAAGCCTGGCGCTGGGTGGAGCCCATCCTGCAGCACTGGAAGAACGACCCCGCGGGCCCGCGGCCGTACGCACCGGGCAGCTGGGGCCCGAGCGCCGCCAGCGCCATGATCGCGCGCGACGGGCATTGCTGGAGCGAAGAGATGTGATGCCATGGAAAAGAAAGGCCCTGCGGGGCCTTTCTTGCTCCCGGCCCCGGCGGTCTAGCGCCTGACGGGCCCCGGCCCCACCAGCTCGATCGGCAGACCGTCCGGATCGGCGAAGAAAGTAAACGACGCGCCCGTGAACGGATCGATGCGCACCGGCTCTGCCGCCACGCCATGCGCGGCCAATGCCGCCAGGCTGGCGTCCATATCCGCCACGCGCAAGGCCAGGTGGCGCAGGCCGCAGGCCTCGGGATACGACGGGCGGGCCGGCGGGTTCGGAAAGGAAAACAGCTCCACTTGCGAACCATCGGGCAATTGCAGGTCCAGCTTGTACGACTCGCGCTCGGCACGGAACACCTCGTTCACCACCGGCAGGCCCAGCACCTCGGTGTAGAAGCGGCGCGAGCGTGCGTAGTCGCTGGCGATGATGGCCACATGGTGCACACCGCTGACCTGCAAGGCGGGGCCGCTCATCCTCCGGAGCCCGCGATGTCCAGCGCGCGCGACGCGCCGTGCAGCGCGGGCGTGGCGCTCGGATCGATGACCCAGCAGGGTATCGACGCGAGGTAGGGCTGAAACCGCCCCTTGGCCTCGAACCGCGCGCGGAAGGAGGATTTGTCGAACCACGCGCCCAGGCGCGGCACCATGCCCCCGCCGATGAAGACGCCCCCGCGTGCCCCCAGGGTGAGTGCCAGGTTGCCCGCCACGCTGCCCAGAAAGCCGCAGAAAAGATCCAGCGCCTCCAGCGCCAGCGCGTCGTGGGACTGCAGGGCCAGCTCGGTCACCTGGGAGGCCGAGCTGACCTCCTTGCCACCCCGCTGCGCGAGGCGGCGCAGCGCGTGGTACAGGTCCACCAGCCCCGCACCACACACAGCGCGCTCGGCCGACACATGGCCGTAGCGCTCCTGCAGGATGGCCAGCACATCGAATTCACGCTGCGTCTGCGCCGCCAGCGACACATGCCCGCCTTCGCCCGACAGCGGCACGCCGCTGCTGGAGCCCGGTGGAAACACCAGCCCCGACACGCCCAGGCCCGTGCCCGGGCCCAGCAGCGCTATCGCGGCGCCCGGCACCGCCTCGCCGCCGCCCACGGGGCGCAGCAGGTCGGGCGTGAGCAGGGGCAGCGCCAGTGCCAGTGCGGTGAAGTCATTGATGACTACCAGCCGCTCGAAACCAAACGCCTCGCGCACCGCGCGCTGCGAAAAGCTCCAGCTGTGGTTGGTCATGCGGATCGCGTCGCCTGTGACGGGGTTGGCGATGCCGAACGCCGCCTCGCGCGGCGCGGGCACGCCCACTTCCTTCAGGTAGGCCGCCAGCGCGGCATCCACGGTGGGGAACTGCGCGCAGGGCAGCACCCGAGTGTCGTTCAAGGGACCGCCCGGCTCGTTCTGCCAGGCCAGCCGGATGTTGGTGCCGCCGATGTCGGCGAGAAGGCGCTGAGGGTGCATAGGAAAAAGATGGAGACCAAAGGTCACACGCCCCGCTGCCCTGCGGCAGACGGCGGCCCGTGGATCATGAATGCTATTATTTATATAGCTATTCGCGCTTTATGGACAAGCGCTGGAGCCTCTTTTTACCTGAATTACCTCTCCAGGCAAAGACCAAAGCCCCTTCTTGCGGCGACCCAGCGGCGGGAGGCTCGTCCTTCTCAGCCCGTCAATCGCTCTTCGGACTTCGCATCGAACCAGTGGGCGTTGGCCGGTGCCACCGTCAGGCCCACCTGGTCGCCCGGCTGCACCCGGGTTTGTGCGTCGGTGCGCAGCGTGACGCTGCCTGCGGCGGTGTCCACCATCACGTAGGTGTCGGGGCCCGTGGGCTCCACCACGCTCACCTGCCCGCGCCAGGGCGCATCGTCCTGCAGTTGCAGGTGCTCGGGGCGCACGCCCAGCAGCATCTCCGCGGCGCCCGTGGGCGGTGCCAGGTCCAGCGCAGCGCCCACGATGCCAAACTGACCGCCGGCCTGCACGCCACCGCGCAGCAGGTTCATGGTGGGCGAGCCGATGAAGGTCGCCACGTAGGTGTTGGCCGGGCGGTTGTAGATCTCGTCGGGGGTGCCCAGCTGCTGCACGACGCCGCCCTTCATCACCGCGATGCGCGAGCCCAGGGTCATGGCCTCGACCTGGTCGTGCGTCACGTACACGCTGGTGATGCCACTGGCCTGGTGCAGGCGCTTGATCTCGGCGCGCATCTCCACGCGCAGCTTGGCATCCAGGTTGGACAGCGGCTCGTCGAACAAAAAGAGCTGCGGCTGGCGCGCCAGCGCCCGGCCCATGGCCACGCGCTGGCGCTGGCCTCCCGAGAGCTGGCTGGGCCGGCGGTCCAGCAGGTGGCTGATCTGCAGCATGGCCGCCACTTCGTCGATGCGCTTTTGCCGCTCGGGCCTGGGCATCTTGCGCATCTCCAGCGCAAAGCCGATGTTGTCGGCCACGGACAGCGTGGGGTACAGCGCGTAGCTTTGGAACACCATGGCGATGTCGCGGTCGCGCGGGGGCATGCCCACCACGTTCTTGCCGGCGATGCGGATCTCGCCCTCGGTGGGCTCGTCCAGGCCCGCAATGATGTTCAGCAGCGTGGACTTTCCGCAGCCCGAGGGGCCGACCAGGATGAGGAACTCGCCTGGCGCGACGTGGATGTCCACCTTGCGCAGCACCTCCACGCTCTTGTCGCCCTTGCCAAAACGCTTGTTGATGCCTGCGATGTCGAGTGATGACGCCATGATCTCTACTTACCTTCTTAACCTTTGACGGCGCCGGCAGTGAGCCCGCGCACAAAAAACTTACCGGCCAGCACATAGATCACCATCGTGGGCAGGCCCGCGATGATGGCGGCCGCCATGTCCACGTTGTAGGCCTTCACGCTGGAGCTGGTGTTGGCCAGGTTGTTCAGGCCCACGGTCACCGGCTTGGAGTCGGTGCCCGAGAACACCACGCCGAACAGGAAGTCGTTCCAGATGTTGGTGAACTGCCAGATCAGCGTGACCATGATGATGGGCGTGGACAGCGGCAGCACGATGCGCCAGAAGATCTGGAAGAAGCTCGCGCCGTCCATGCGCGCGGCGTTCACCAGCTCTTTCGGAATGGCCGCGTAGTAGTTGCGAAAGAACAGCGTGGTGCCGGCCAGGCCCGCCAGGCAGTGCACCAGCACCAGGCCCGTGATGGAGCTCGACAGGCCCAGCCAGCCGAGCACCTGGCTCATCGGCAGCAGCACCACCTGGAAGGGCATGAACACGCCGAACAGCAGCATGCCGAACAGCGCATCGCTGCCCCGGAACTTCCACAGGCTCAGCACGTAGCCGTTGAGCGCGCCCCACACGGTGGAGATCAGCACCGCCGGCACGGCCATGGCCACCGAGTTCAGGAAGAACGGGCGCAGGCCGTTGCAGTCCACGCCGGTGCAGGCGCTGGACCACGCGGTGCCCCAGGCCGACCAGTTCAGCGCGGCGGGCAAGGCCAGCAGCGACGTGCTGCGGATTTCCTCGGCGTCCTTGAAAGACGTGACCAGCATCGCGTACAGCGGCAACAGGAAAAAGGCGGTGGCCAGGGCCAGCACCGCGTAGACCAGCAGGCGGCCCACGGAAGGAAATACAGAAGGCTTAGCGGTCATGGGGCTTGGTCCGCAGTTCGCTGTAGAGATAAGGAATGACCAGCGCCGCCACGGTGGCCAGCATCATGGTCGCGCTGGCCGCGCCCAGGCCGATCTGGCCGCGCGAGAACGACATGGTGTACATGAACGTTGCGGGCACGTCGGTGGCAAAGCCGGGGCCACCGGCCGTGAGTGCCATCACCAGGTCGAAGCTCTTGATCGCCAGGTGCGACAGCACCATGAGCGTGGAGAAGAACACCGGCCGCAGCGCGGGCAGCACGATGCGCCAGTAGATGCGCGGCAGCGATGCGCCATCGACCTGCGCGGCCTTGATGATGCTGTCGTCGATGCCGCGCAGGCCCGCGAGGAACAGCGCCATCGCAAAGCCCGCGCTCTGCCAGATGCCGGCGATCACCACGCAGTAGATGGCCATCTCGGTGTCCACCAGCCAGCCGAATTCAAAGTTCGGGAAGCCCCAGTCGCGCACCATTTTTTCGATGCCCAGGCCCGGGTTCAGCAGCCACTTCCAGGCCGTGCCCGTGACCACGAAGGACAGCGCCATGGGGTACAGGTAGATGGTGCGCAGCGCGCCCTCGGCGCGAATCTTCTGGTCTAGCAGCACCGCCAGCACCACACCGATGGCCAGGGACCCGCCCACGTAGCCCACGCCGAAGATGCCCAGGTTCTTCAAGGCCACCCACCAGCGGTCCATCTCCCACAGGCGCTCGTACTGCGCCAGGCCCGCCCACTCGTAGTTGGGCAGCATGCGCGAAACGGTCAGGCTCAATACGCCGTTCCACAGCATCAGGCCGTAGATGAACGCAAAGCCCAGAACAAAAGCCGGTGTCACGACCAGCTTGGGCAACCATGTCTCGAACGTATTCTTGGTCATCGCCGGTCCACCCCATGGTGAAGAAACATCCCCCTCGGGGGCAGCGACCCGCGCGGCGGCGGAGCGTGGGGGTCATTTTTCATGGCTGCGAAAAAATTTCTGGCATGTGCCTGCATATGAAAAAAAGGGGGGCACGCACAGAGTGCCCCCCAAAGAACAAAGTCACCTCTGACTAACTCGCTAACTCACTTCACCATTCCATGTCCGGGCCACAGGGGCCGCCGCGCCGGGCCAAGCCCCGCGCCGCGCCTCCCTGCGGCCCGAAGTGGAATCACTTACCACCAGACCTCGTACTGCACACCCACCAGCGTGCGCGAAGTCTTGCCGTTGGCACCGAAGGTGGCCGCATTGGCCACGGCGGCGGCCTGGTTCCAGTTGGCCTTGGTCACATACAGGCGCAGCTCGGGGCGCGACCAGAAATCTTCCGACAGGGCCAGGGCACCCGCCAGCGTGACCTTGGACAGGCGCTGGTCGGGGCCCGTGCCCTTGCGCGTGGTGGTGGACAGCTCGGCCAGCATCTTGAAGTTCTGCGTGAACGCGTACGAACCACGGCCGCCCAGCGAGAAGTCCTTGGTCTCCACGCCGGTCAGGTCGGCCTTGTTGGTCTGGTAGCCAATGAGCGCCTGGCCGCCGAAGGGGCCGCTTTGCCAGTTGATGGAGTCAGCGATGCGCGTGGAGCGCCGGCCGGGCCGGCTGCCGTCGATGGCCTCGAACTCCCCGTCGATGCGGGCATGGCCCCGCGAGGTCTGCAGGTACAGGGTATTGCTGATGCTGGGCAGCAGGAATTCCTTTTGCGTGTGCATCAGCGAGACGCCCGAGCCCGAGCCGCCATTGGCCTGGCCCTTGCCGCCCACGGCCGTCAGCAGCACGCGCAGCTTGCCGCCGGGGTTGGTGTTGATTTCCGACAGGTCGGCGTTGATGCGGTGCGCCTTGACGTTGTTGGGCAGGTTGCCGTCGAACTTGTCACCGGTGAACACGCCCACACCCAGCTTCATGCCGCCGATCGGCACGTCGGTCACGCCGGCGCCGATGTTGTCGCCGTAGTTGAGCAGGAAGTAGTCGACGATGTGCACGTCCTGGATCCGCAGGCGGCGCTGGCCGGCCCAGAACTTGGCCTCGGGCGAGAACGAGAAGCCGCTCATTTCCACGTAGGCCTGCTCGGTGCTGATGTCGCCGCTGCCCCACTTGGCGGGCATGTAGTTCACCTTCCACTTGATGCCGTTGGTCTCGAAGCCGCGCGCGAAGTTGACTTCGATGCCGTTGTCGCCCTCGTTGCCCAGGCGGAACTTCTGCAGCTCGCCGCCGAGCGACAGGTTGCCCTTGACGCCGTCGGAGTGGTTGAACACGGGACCACCCCGCGAGTAACCGTTCATCTCGAAGCCGGCAACTTCCAGTGCCATGGCTCCATTCATCGCGCATGCGGCGGCCAAAGCCACCGCCGTGAGGCGGTTTCTTTTCATCATGTTGATTCCCTCAGTGGTGGTGGTTTATTTGGTCTTCGCGGCGGTCGCGATCTTCTTCATGGCGTCGGCGACGCTCACCTTGTCGTCATTCCAGAACTGGCTGACCACGTCCTTGATGGCGCCTTCCGTGGCGGGCGCGATCGCCATGCCATGGGCCACGCTGGGCAGCAGGCTGCCGCTCTTGGCGGTGTCGGCGAAGTCCTTGGCCGAGGCCTTGGCGCAGTCGTCGAACTTGTCCATCTTCTGGCCGGCGCGCACCGGGATGGAGCCCTTGTTGAGGTTGAACACCTCCTGGAATTCGGGGCTCATGATGGAACTGGCCAGGTCGCTCTGCGCCTTCTGGGCAGCGGCATCCTTGAGCTTGAACAGGATGAACGAGTCCACGTTGAAGGTGAACGACGTGGTCGTGCCCGGCGCCGCGGCGCACAGGAAGTCCTTGCCCGGCGCCTTGTTGGCCGCCAGGAACTCGCCCTTGGCCCAGTCACCCATGAGCTGGAAGCCCGCCTTGCCCTGGATCAGCATGGCCGTGGCCAGGTTCCAGTCGCGGCCGGGTGCTCCGGGGTCGGTGTACGACTTGATGCGGCGGAAGGTCTCGAGCGACTTCTTCATGGTGTCGCTGTTGATGGCCTTGTCGTCAAGCTTGACCAGGGCGTCCTGGTAGAACTTGGGACCACCGACACCCAGCACCACCGATTCGAAGGTGGTGAAATCCTGCCAGTTCTGGCCCCCGTGGGCCACGGGCACCAGGCCCGCGGCCTTGAGCTTGTCGGCGGCGGCGAAGAACTCGTCCCAGGTCTTGGGCATGGCGGCCACGCCGGCCTTCTTCAGGGCCTCGGAGCTGCCCCACATCCAGTTGACCCGGTGCACGTTGACGGGGGCCGCCACGTAGGCGCCCTTGTACTTCATGACGTCGGCGACCACCTTGGGCAGCAGCTCGTCCCACTTCTCGGCCTTGGCCAGGGCGTCCATGTTGGCCAGCACGCCTTCGGAGGCCCACTCCTGGATGGCCGGGCCCTTGGTCTGCGCGGCCGAAGGCGGGTTGCCCGAGATCACGCGGCTCTTGAGCACGGTCATGGCGCTGTCGCCGCCGCCGCCGGCCACGGCGAAATCACGCCAGGTGTGGCCCTTGGCCTGCATGATCTTCTTGAGCTCGGCCACCGACTTGGCCTCGCCGCCCGAAGTCCAGTAATGCAGGACCTCGACCTCCCCCGCGCTGGCGGACATCGCTGCCGCCAGGCCCACCGCCACTGCGGCGATCTTTGTCATCTTCCACATACCCTTGTCTCCTCGATGTTTGAATCCGTTTGGTGCGCAGCAGACCGGTGCCGTTCAGCGCAGTCGGTACTTTAATTACAATAATTAATGAACATATCAGGACTTTCCCGGGGTGTGCTTTCTCCGCCAGGGCTCCACCCTGTTACCGGATTACGTGCGGCGCGCAGGCCCACCCCCGCGCCACCCCGGGCAGGCGGACCGGCGCGGCCGCGCAGGCCGCTTTGTTATGCTCAATCCCATGGCCACGATACTGATAGTCGAAGATGATGCCCTGTTGCTGGACGCGCTGACCGGGCAACTGCAGCAGCTGGAGTTCGGCGTCTGCACGGCGTCGAGCGTGGCCGAGGCCACCGCCCTTTTGCAGGCGCAGGCGGTGGACGGCATCATCCTGGACCTGGGCCTGCCGGGCGCCGACGGCATGGAGCTGCTGACCTGGGCGCGCACCCACATCGCCGGCCTGCCGGTGCTGATTCTCACCGCGCGCGACGGCGTGGAGGACCGCGTGCTGGGCCTCAACGCCGGGGCCGATGACTACATCACAAAACCCTTCAACATGCAGGAGCTGCAGGCCCGCCTGCAGGCCATGCTGCGCCGCGCGCGGCAACCGGCGTTCACCCAGGCGAGCAGCGCCGGGGGCCCCGGCACCACCATCGGCCCCCTGGCGCTGGACCACGCCAGCCACAGCGCGGCCCTCGACGGCGAGCCGCTGGACCTCACCCAGCGCGAATGGGAGCTGCTGGAGCTGCTCGTGAACCGCTGCGGCGAGGTGGTCACGCGCGACGACGTGCTGGCCGCCTGGCGCGCCAGCCCGCCCGAGCCCGGGCAGACCGCCGCGCCGCTGAACTCCAATGCGCTGGAGGTCTACGTGCACCGGCTGCGCAAGAAGCTCGACCCATCGCCGCTGAACATCCGCAACATCCGGGGCCTGGGCTACATGCTGGCGAAACCATGAACAACCCCCTGAGGCGCTGCGCGCCTTCCCCCTTCTCTCGCGCTGCGCGCGGGAAGGGGGACGCCGCCGCCAGCGCGGCGGGGCGGCCCTTGCGCGGCGGCCCTGGCATCGGCCGCGCCAGTTTCATACGGCCTGCACTGGGCCACCACTGACATGCGGCAGGTCCCGGGGGTCTCCCTGCAGCGCAAGCTGCTGCTGTGGCTGCTGCTGCCCCAGCTCGTGCTGTGGCTGTCGGGCGGTTTCCTGGCGTGGCGCATCGCGCTGCAGAACGGCGAAAAGGGCATCGACCAGACGCTGACCCAGTCAGTGCGCGCGCTGGCGCGGCAGATCAAGCCCATCGGCGACGGGCTGCTGGTGGATTTCCCCAAGGCCGCGCAGGACATCCTGGAGCAGGACCCGGCCGACCGCATCACCTACATGGTGTCGTCCCCGCCCGGCCGCTTCCTGCTGGGCAATGCCCAGCTGCCCGCGCCGCCGCCGGTGGAGGTGCGCGTGGGCGATCCGTACCTCTACCACGCGCGGGTGGACGACCGCCCCGTGCGCGTGGCGCTGCTCGATGTGGACTACGGCACGCCCCAGACACGGCAGACCCTGCGCGTGCAGGTGGCCCAGAGCCTCACGGTGCGCGAACGCATCGCGCAGGAGCTGCTGGAGCAGATGGTGTTCCCGATGGGGCTGATGGGGCTGGCGCTGAGCGCGGTGGTCTACGCGGGCGTGCTGCGCGGCCTGCAGCCGCTCAAGCGCCTGGAGGCCCAGATCGAGCAGGCCGGCGCCCGGCCCCAGGCGGGCACCACGCCCCTGCCGCCCATCGAGCTGACCTCGGCCCCCCAGGAGGTGCATTCGCTGGCCAGCACCATCAACCGGCTGCTGGAGACCGTGGCTCGCGGACAGCAAAAGGAAAAGCGCTTCCTCAACGATGCCGCGCACCAGCTGCGCACGCCGCTGGCGGGGCTCATCGGCCAGACCGAGCTGGCGCTGCACGAGAGCCATGAGCCCGCGGTGCAGGAGCGGCTGCACAAGGTGCTGTCGGCCGCGCAGCGCAGCGCCCACCTGGTGCACCAGCTGCTGCAGCTGGCGCGCTCGGAATCGAACGTGGAGATGCAGTCCATCGACCTGGCGGCGCTCGCGCGCGAGGTGGCCCGCGAATGGGCGGCCCGCGCCCTGGCGCAGGGCATGGACCTGGGCTATGAGGGCGACGACCAGCTGGCGGTGCAGGGCCACCCGCTGCTGCTGCGCGAGGCGCTCAACAACCTCATCGACAACGCGCTGCACTACGCGGGCGAAGGCGCCACCGTGACGGTGCGCGTGGGCCGCGAGGAGCCCGGGCGCTGGGCCCTGCTGGTGGTGGAGGACGACGGGCCCGGCGTGCCGGCCGAGCACCTGGGCGATCTGTTCGCGCGGTTCTGGCGGGGGTCGGACAAGGCGGGCGGGTGCGGGCTGGGGCTGTCGATCGTGGAGGAGATCGCGCTGCGGCATGGGGGCCGGACGGTGGCCGAGGGGGTGGTACCGAGGGGATTGCGGGTGGGGATGCGCTTGCCTGCGGGGTGAATTTTTAGGTGTTTTGGCTCCTGGCGCTTATCTATCAAGCGCTAGCAGCTATTGTTTTTATAGTTCACGCAGTGCCTGAGTGAAGGCGGAGGCCGGGGTGTGCGCCCGGCGGCGCAGTAACTTTCTCTTGGGTCGCCAAGAGAAAGTCACCAAAGAGAAGGCGACCCTGCTGTCTGCGACCCCTTCGCTGCGCTGCGGGGCAACCTGGGGTGCTCGGTCACGAGGTGCACCGCAGAACTCGCTGCGCGCCCCAGGCGCATCCAGAAGGAAACCCACGAATCGGACATTCCTTCGGACCATCGCTGCGCTCGGCCTCGCGGTCGCGGCGCGAAGCGCCCGCGCGTTCCGGGCCGAGCGAAGCAAAGGCCCGTGTGGCTGTTTGGCTGTTCGCTCCCCACCCCCATCTGGCTGCGCCTGCGGCGGGGCGGTTGCGGGGTGAGCATGGGCGTCGCAGCGCCCATGCCTCGTGCTCTGACTCGCCGTGGTTGTCCGAGCGGCGCGCCGCAGGCGCAAAGCGAGTTCCACGGCGCACCCCGCAACCGCACCGACGCAGGTTTGCCCCGCAGCGCAGGGGTCACAGACTGTGGGTCGCCTTTCTTTTGGGTACTTTTCTTTGGCGAAGCAAAGAACAAGTACCTCGCCCGCCGGGGCGACATCCCGGCCTCCGCCCTCAAACCAGGCACACAGTCAGATCAACACACAAACCCAGGCGCCTACAAGCGCAGTCCGAACGAGCAAAAGCTACAGAGCCACAAAAACCATAGTGGCCGGCACTTGCCACACAAGCGCCGGTCGCCAAAAACACTCAAAGCCGACTTCAAGCCGCCAGGATCAGCTTCTCCAGCTTCACCGCATCCGCCGCAAACGCCCGGATGCCTTCCGCCAGTTTCTCCGTCGCCATGGCATCTTCATTGAGCGCAAACCGGAACCCCGCCTCGTCATAGTTCACCGCGGGCAGGTCCAGCCCCTTCGCTGCGTCCGCATCGAGCGCGCGCTGCAGCGGCGCATCGCTGGCCGCCAGCTGGGCCAGCAGGTCGGGCGCGATGGTGAGCAGGTCGCAACCCGCCAGCGCCGTGATCTGGCCCACGTTGCGAAAGCTCGCGCCCATCACCTCGGTGGCGATGCCGAAGTGCTTGTAGTGGTTGTAGATCTGCGTGACCGACTGCACGCCCGGGTCGTTGGCCCCCGCACGCGCGGCCTCGTCCCAGCTGGCGCCGGCCTGCTTCTTGTACCAGTCGTAGATGCGGCCCACGAACGGCGAGATCAGCTGCACCTTGGCCTGGCCGCAGGCCACGGCCTGGGCGAACGAGAACAGCAGCGTGAGGTTGGTATGGATGCCCTTGCGCTCGAGCTGCTCGGCGGCCTGGATGCCTTCCCAGGTCGAGGCGATCTTGATGAGCACCCGGTCGATGTGGATGCCTTCGGCCTGGTACAGCTCGATGATGCGCTCGGCGCGCGCGACGGTGGCGCCGGTGTCGAAGCTCAGGCGCGCATCCACCTCGGTGGAGACGCGGCCCGGAATCGTGGCCAGGATCTCGCGGCCGAAGCGCACCAGCAGGCGGTCGATGATTTCATGAATCGGGCGGCCCCGGAACTGCGCCACGGTGTCCTGCAGCAGCGGTGCGTACTCCGGCTTTTGCACGGCCTTCAGGATCAGCGAGGGGTTGGTGGTCGCATCCTGGGGCTGGAACTGCGCCAGTTGCTTGAAGTCGCCGGTGTCGGCAACCACGGTGGTGAACTGTTTGAGGGCGTCGAGTTGGTTCGTCATGGTGTCATTATTCCGCATTGGCCAGGGCGCCATCGGTACTACCAACCACCGATACGCCGTGGGTGCCCAGGCTCAGCAACACGTCCTCGCCCACGGCGAGCACGTCGTCCAGGTCGGACGACACCACGAAGATGCCGCCCAGCGCCGTCTCGAAGGTGTATTCGTGCACTGCCCCCAGGTAGGCCGACTTGGCGAGCCGCGCCGGCAACAGGCCATCGCCCTGGCGGTGGATGCGCCAGGCCTCGGGGCGCACCGCCACCTTCACCGAACCGCCGTGCACCGCCATGCGCGGGCGCAGCGCCAGCGGCCCGAGCAAGACCGAGCCATCGGCTTGCGCAGTAGCCGGGAACAACATCGCCTCGCCCATGAAACCCGCCACGAATTCGCTGTGCGGCGTTTCGTACAGCGCGCGCGGCGAGCCCTTCTGCGCAATCAGCCCCTGCTTCATCACGATGATCTGGTCGCTCACGGCCATGGCCTCAGCCTGGTCGTGGGTGACATACGCCACCGTGAGCGACAGGCGCTGCTGCAGCGCGCGGATTTCCTCGCGCATCTCGCGGCGCAGGCGCGCGTCCAGGTTGGACAGGGGTTCGTCGAACAGCAGCACCTCGGGCTCCAGCACCAGCGCGCGCGCCAGGGCCACGCGCTGCTGCTGGCCACCCGACAGCTCGCTGGGCAGGCGGTCGTCATAGCCCACCAGGCCCACGCCACGCAGGGCCTCCACGGCCTTGGCGCGGGCCACGTCCTTGGAGAACCCCGACATGCGCAGGCCGTACATCACGTTCTCGGCCACATTCATGTGCGGGAACAGCGCATAGCTCTGGAACATCATGCTCACATTGCGCTGCGCGGGGCCGAGCGTGGTCACGTCCTTGCCGCCGATGAGGATCTCGCCCGCGGTGGGCGACTCCAGCCCCGCGATCATGCGCAAGGTGGTGGTCTTGCCGCAGCCCGAGGGCCCCAGGATGGTGGTGAGCGTGCCGCGCGGCACCTCAAAGCTGATGCCTTTGACCGCCAGGCCCGCGGACGGGTCGCTGCCGTAGCGTTTGGTGATGTTGCGGAACACGATGCCCGCATCGCTGTTGTTCATGGCGTATCTTCTTTTTGAAAGGTGTCAGTGCGCGGCGGCGGGTGCCGTGCGTGCAGCGCCCCGGCGGCCCAGCTTGCGCTCGCCGACGAGCAGTTGGATCAGGCCGATGGAGGCGGACATGAGCAGGATGAGCACCGTGCAGTACGCGAGTGCCACGCCATAGTCGCCATTGCCCACGCGGCCGATGATGTAGGTGGTGGCCAGCTCGTTTTCGGCCGTGACCAGGAAGATCACCGCGCTCACCGTGGTGATGGCGCGCACGAAGCTGTACACCAGCGCCGCGACCAGCGCGGGCTTGAGCAGCGGCAGCACCACGTGGCGCAGCGTCTGCACGCTGCCCGCGCGCAGCATGACGGAGGCCTCGTCCAGCGAGCGGTCCAGCTGCTTGAAGGCCGCCGTGCCCGCCCGCACGCCCACCGGCAGGTTGCGGAACATGAAGCACAGCACGATGATGAGCGCCGTGCCCGTGAGCTCGAACGGCGGCACGTTGAACGCCAGGATGTAGCTCACGCCCAGCACCGTGCCCGGGATGGCGAAGGCCAGCAGCGCCGCGAACTCGAACGCGCCCTGCCCCCGGAACTCGGTGCGCGCCAGCAGCCAGGCGATGCCGATGCCCAGCGTGGCCGTGAGCGGCGCCGAGATGGCCGCGAGCTTGACGGTGGTGAAGAAGGAGTTCCACGCCGTGCCCGCCCACACCACGCCGAACTGGCCCCACTCCACGCTGAACGCGGTGCGAAAGTGCACCAGCGTGATGGTGTAATCGCGCCCCCAGGTCTGCACGAAGCCGCCGGCCAGCGCGAACAGGTAGACGATGAGCGTGAAGGCCATCCACGGCAGCGCGATGGAATGCACCACGCGGCGCACGCCGGCGGGCAACGGCATGGCGATGCCCGCGTCGCCCTTGCCCGACACGGTGGTGAAGTTCTGCTTGCCCAGCAGCCCACGCTGGATGGCGAACACGGTGAGCGCGAAGAACGTGAGGATCCAGGCCAGCGACGCCGCACGCCCCTGGTCGTATTGCGCGCCCACGATGGCGAAGAAGATCTCGGTGGAGAGCACCGAGAACTGCCCGCCCACCACGATGGGGTTGCCGAAGTCGGCCATGCTTTCGATGAAGCCCACCAGGAATGCGTTGGCCAGGCCGGGCTTGAGCAGCGGCAGGGTCACGGTCATGAAGGTGCGGTGCGGGCTGGCGCGCAGGGTCTGCGCGGCCTCCTCCAGGCTGGGCGCCACGCCCTGCACCACGCCGCGCATGATCATGAAGGCGATGGGCGTGAAGGCAAAAGTCTGCGCCACCCACACGCCGAGCCAGCCATAGAACCAGCGCGACGGGGTGATGCCGAACGCGTATTCGAGAAACTGGTTGAACACCCCGGCGCGGCCGAACAGCAGGATGAGGCCCAGCCCCACCACGAACGGCGGCGTGATGATGGGCAGCAGCGCCACGATGTTCAGCGGCCGCGCATAGCGGCGCGAGGCGCGCTCGGCCATCAGCGCCATGAAGCTGCCCAGGAGCGTGGTGCTGGTGGCCGTCATCAGCCCCAGGAACAGCGTGTTCCAGGCCACGCCGCAGCGCTGGCCACCAGCCAGGCACGACAGGCCGAAGTTGCGCTCGTGCGCAATGCGCTCCCACACCACGGCCAGCGAGAATGGGCCGTCTTCGAGGAAGAACGCGGCCGACAGCGCCTTGAGCACCGGGAACACGATGAACAGCGCCAGCAGGCTGCCACAACCCAGCACAGCCGCTGCCACGAAGAGGTCGCCCTTGAAGAAGCCGCGCCGCGCGACGCCAAACGCCAGCAGCACCAGCAGCGCAGAGAGCACCACAAACCCGCCCCAACCCATGCCGGGCTGGCGCGCACCCAGTTCACCCAGACTGGTGTTCATCCACTCAAAGGCCCAGCCGCGTGCGCCAATCGCAAAACCGCTGAGCAACAGCGCCAGCAACCCCAGCGCGCCCCCTGCGGCCAGCACCGCACCCTGGGTGCGGCCGGCGGGAAGGCAGGCGCCCAGCCCGGCCACGGCCAAGCCGACCAGGCCCAGCCAGAGCCACGACCGGCCGAACAACGCCGCCTGCATCAGCCCGTTGGCCGCCTGTTCGCTGCTGAAGACCTGTCCCACCGCGAGCAGGCCGTTGGCATCCTGCTGCGCATACCAGGGAAATGCCAGATAGCCCAGCACGCCCACGACCCACCAGACCCACAGGGGCCGGTTGACCGAGGCGCTTCGCGCTGAGGTTCGAAAAGTTGCGTGCGCCGCCGCGGCTGCTGCCGACACCACCATCCCTCAGCGCGCAGCGTTCTGCACGTCTTTTTCCCAGCGCGCGATCAGGCGGCGGCGCTCGGCGCTCGCGCCGTACTTGGCGTAGTCGTAGTTGATGAGCTTCATCTTGGCCGGGTCGGTCATGCGCGGGTCCTTGGGCACCTGCGTGTTGCTGGGCAGCTGGAACTGCTTGGCCGCCAGGCCGAACTGCTGCCCCCCGGGCGTGAGCGCCCATTCGTAGAACTTCTTGGCCGCCTCGGTGTTCGGGCCGTTCTTGACGATGCTCATCGAGCCCACCTCGGCGCCCGTGCCTTCCGAGGGCGTGATGGACCCGACGGGAAAGCCGTTGACCGCCTCGGTGGTCACGTCGTGCACGAAACTGATGGAGACCGTGGTCTCGCCCCGCGCCGCGGCCTTGACCGGCGCCGTGCCCGAGCGCGTGTAGGTGCTCACGTTGGGGTGCAGGGCCTTGAGGTACTCGAACGCCTTTTCCTCGCCCATGATCTGCACCAGCGTGGCGATCATGGTGTAGGCCGTGCCGCTGGAGGCCGGGTTGGCCATCTGCACCTCGCCCTTGAACTCGGGCTTGAGCAGGTCGGCCCACGACTGCGGCGGGTTGAGCTTGCGCTTGGCCAGCAGCTCCTTGTTGTAGCCGAAACCCAGCGGGCCCAGGTACACGCCCACGGTGCGGTATTTGGAATCGGTGGCCTGCTTCTGCGCCCAGGGGTAGAGCTGAGCGAGCTGCGGCGATTTGTATTCGAGCGTGAGGCCCTGCTCGGCCGCCTGCAGGTGCGGGTCGCCCGTGCCGCCGAACCAGATGTCGGTCTTGGGGTTGGCCTTCTCGGCATTGAGCTGGGCCAGCGCCTCGCCCGATCCCTTGGCCGTCATGTTGACCTTGGTGCCGGTGGTCTTGGCGTACACCGTGGACATCAGGTTGCACCACTCGGCCTGCACCGAACAGATGATGTTGACCTGGCCCTGGGCCCAGCTGCCGCAGGCCGCGGTCGCAAGGGCCGCTCCGGCCAGCAGGTTCTTCAGCAGAGGTTTGCGCATGAAAGGCTCCTAGGTATCGGGATTACGTGATGCAAGGATGCTATTGCCGCGGCCCTGGCCGGGTCAGGGGGGAACCCCGCAGGCATGGTGCAAGCAGGATGAAAGGCAGGGCCAGCCCCCTCCCCGTGGCGTTTGGAACCAAGTTACATTAGGCGAACATGCGGCACCGCCATCCCCGGCGGCGCCGCCGACCACGAGCCCGCCCATGCCCGCCCTGTCTTGCTCCCCGTCGATGCGCCGCCTTGGCCCGCCCGGCTGCCGGCGCCACTGACACGCCTTTACCGACATGCTCGACCGCATCACCGCCTCCCTGCCCTCGCTGGCCCCCGCCGAACAGCGGGTGGCCAAGCTGGTGCTCACCGACCCCCGCGCGTTCGCACGGCTGCCCGTGCGCGAGCTGGCCGAGCGCGCCCACGTGAGCAAGCCCACGGTGGTGCGCTTTTGCCGCAGCATGGGCTATGACGGGCTGGCCGATTTCAAGCTCAAGCTCGCGGGCAGCGTGAGCGAGGGCGTGCCCTTCATCCACCGCAGCGTGGATGCGGATGACAAGACGGGCGACGTGCTGGTGAAGGTCGTCGACAACGCGGTGGCCGCCTTCCTGCAGTACCGCAACGCGGCCAGCACCGTGGCCATCGAACGCGCGGCCGAGGCGATTGCCGCGACCTGGAAGACGGGCAAGCGCATCGAGTTCTACGGCGTGGGCAATTCGGGCATCGTTGCGCAGGACGCCCAGCACAAGTTCTTCCGCCTGGGCGTCACCTCCATCGCCAGCAGCGACGGCCACATGCAGGTGATGAGCGCCACCTTGCTGGGCCCGGGCGACTGCGCGGTGATCATCTCCAACTCGGGCCGCACGCGCGACCTGATGGACGCGGCGGACATCGCGCGCAGGAACGGCGCGACCACCATCGTCATCACGGCCAGCGGCTCGCCCCTGGCCAGCACCTGCCAGATCCACCTGGCCGCCGACCACCCCGAGGGCTACGACCGCTACAGCCCGATGGTGTCGCGTCTGATGCACCTGCTGATCATCGACGTGCTGGCGACCTGCGTGGCGCTGCGCATCGGCAGCTCGCTGCAGCCCATCCTGCAGCAGATGAAGGAAAACCTCCGCGCCAAGCGCTACGCGTAGGCGCCCTGCCGCCCGCAGGATCCGCCACCCTCGGGACATCGGCCCCTGCGTGCCCAGAACCGCCGGCCACCGCCGGCCCGGCCGCGCCGACGGCACACCCTCTGTACCGGCCGGTGCCCGGATGGCTGCCGCTACAGCGGCGTGCACATGGCCGAACAGCCCGGAGTGCCATCACAGACCTCCCCGCCGTTGACGACCCCGTCACCACAGTACCCGCCCGTCAGGCTCAACGGCGCCGTGCAGGAGGCGTTGCAGGCCATGCAGGAAGCGCTGCCATAGGGGCAGCTGGTCTCCGTCACGTTGTTGCCGTCGTCACAGACCTCGGCGCCGTTGCGTATGCCGTCGCCGCAGAAGGCGCCCGTGAGGCTCAGCGTCGCCGTGCAGGTGGCGTTGCACCTCATGCAGGTGGCGGTGCCGTCCGGACAGCTGGTTTCCGTCACGTTGTTGCCGTCGTCGCAGACCTCGGCGCCGTTGCGTATGCCGTCGCCGCAGAAGGCGCCCGTGAGGTTCAGCGTCGCCGTGCAGGTGGCGTTGCATGCCTGGCAGGTGGCCGTGCCGTCCGGGCAGCTGGTCTCCGTCACGTTGTTGCCGTCGTCGCAGACCTCGGCGCCGTTGCGAGCGCCGTCGCCACAAAACTGGCCGGTCAGGCTCAGCGTTGCCGTGCAGGTGGCGTTGCAGGTGGTGCAGGACACGGTGCCATAGGGACAGCTGGTCTCCGTGACGGCATTGCCGTCATCGCAGACCTCGGCGCCGGTGCGCACCCCGTCGCCGCAGACGTTGGCAGCCGCCACCTCGACCGTCGCCACGCCCCACCCTCCGGGGGTCAGCCGGTTGTGCGCGCGGTACTCGAAGCGGTAGGTGCCGGGGAGCGTGGGCGGCCCCACGGTGAATCCACCATCCGCCGCCACCGTCAGCGAGTTGCCCGCGAACGCGACCACCCCGCCCGCCGGCGTGTTGGAGACCGCGCCTTGCACGCGGAACTCGCGGACCTGCAACGGCGGGGAACCAGGCGCATCGTTGGACAGCAGGCCCGGTGCGGGCACGGACAGCGGGGCACCCACGGTGGCGGCGAACGGCCCATCGTCCAGCGGCGCGCCGTCCCGCACGCCGAGGTCCAGGTCATAGCGCAGCTGCAGGGTGCTGCCTTCCAGCCGCGCGTAGACGGCCGCGATCTGGTGCGGGCCGGTGGTGGAAGCCGTCGCCACGGGCGGCGTACCGCCCCAGTCCGACGGCGACCCGTCGCGCACGATCGCGGCCCAGGCCAGGCTCACCACGAGCAACAGGCACAAGGTGGCGCCGGTGGCCGCATAGCGGCGAACGCGGGCAAAGCGGTAGGTGGCAAAGACCAGCGCACAGGCCACCAGCAGCAGGCCGGCCCCGCCCAGTGCGGGCACGGCCACGGCAGCTGCCGCCGCCGCGGCCAGATGGATCGGCGAACCGCCGCTGCCATCAGCCGACAACAGGGCGCTGGGCGGCGCGCTGCCGTCGGTGGTGCTGGCGACGAATCCGAGCCGCACGCCGGACGCCGCCGCACTCACCAGCTGTGCATAACTTTCGACAACGTCCGTGTGCATGCCGGCGGCAGCGACACCCAGAGGCCAGTGCAAAGGCGCGCTGGGCACGAAGCTGGGGTCGGCCACCAGCACTCCGCTCTGGCAGACCTCTCGGGCGACATCCCCCACCGGCTCGGCCGCCAGCAGGTCGATGCGGGTGATGGCAACCTGATCCACGCCCCCGAAGGCCCCGCCCGGAGTGGCGACGGTACAGCCGGTCGCGGGGTTGTTGTCGCTGTCGATCAGCGTGCGGATCTCCGTGGCGGCATGGGCGGGCGCTGCATGCGCCAGGGAGGCAACGGCCAGCACAGCAACCACGGCATGGAGAAGGCCCCGGCCGCCGCGCAACCAGGGCGACCGCCAGAGCACGGTCAATTGTTGAAAAACAATGCGGCGCGCAGAGCGCAGGCGCGTCGCAAGCATGAGAGCGAGCATGGATTCAGAAAAGAAAGGGGTGGACGAGGCCGGTTTCCCCAAAGGGACGCGGTAGCGATCCGGCTCTGCAACATCTGGTAATAAGACATCATACGAACCACTTGCTAACCCACCAAGCGCAATTTGGCAAGCGCGGAGCCCACAGCCACCGACGCCTGGTACGCACCGCCGGGGCGACCGCGGGTGCCGCCCACAGGTCGCTGCGGGGCCGAGGCCCCGGCAGCCGGCGTCGGGGGTGTTCCATGGCGCCAAGCCAGGTACTCCCGGCAAGGCGCACACCAGCCAGTTTGACGGCCAGATAGGCCCTCAGCGCTTTCCCATCAAGCGCAAGCAGCTATAAATTCAGGAGCAATCTCTCAGATCCGCCCCTCTTCCACCGCATGGCAGGCGATCCGGATGCCGCCAATGCTGAGCAGCTGGGGCCGTTCGGCGCGGCAGCGGTCGTTCACGTGCGGGCAGCGCGGATTGAAGGCGCAGCCGGGGGGCGGGTTCAGCGGGTTGGGCACCTCGCCCTGCACCGGCGTGCGCGCCTTGCCGGTGTCGTGCATCTTGGGGATGGCATCGAGCAGCATGCGCGTGTAGGGGTGGCGTGGCGTATCGAACAGCGTGTGCTTGTCGGCCAGTTCCACCAGGCGACCCAGGTACATCACGCCGACCTGGTCGCTCACGTGGCGCACCACGGCCAGGTTGTGGCTGATGAACAGGTACGTGAGCTGCCGCTCGCGCTGCAGGTCCTTCATGATGTTGAGCACCTGCGCCTGCACCGACACGTCGAGCGCCGAGGTGGGCTCGTCGCACACCAGGAACTCGGGCTCGGTGGCCAGGGCGCGCGCGATGGAGATGCGCTGGCGCTGGCCGCCGGAGAACTGGTGCGGGTACTTGACCATGTCCAGCGGCGACAGGCCCACGGACTTGAGCAGCTCGCCCACGCGGGCCTTGAGCTCGACCTTGTCGGTGATGAGGCCGTGCTCGCGCAGCGGCTCACCGATGATGTCCTCGACCAGCCAGCGCGGGTTCAGGCTGGCATAGGGGTCCTGGAAGATCATCTGGATGCGCCGGCGCATGGCCTGGGCATCGTTGCCCTTGAAGGCGGCGTGCGCGTCCTGGCCGTCGAAGGTGAGGCCGCCGCGTGTCGGCTCGTACAGGCCCACCAGCAAACGGGCCACCGTGCTCTTGCCGCAGCCCGATTCGCCCACCAGGGCGAGTGTCTTGCCCCGTTCGATCTCGAAGCTCACGCCGTCGACCGCATGCAGCAGCGTGCGGGGCTTGCGCTCGATGACGCGGTTGAGCCAGGGGGCGGAGACATCGAAAGTCTTGGCCAGATCGTGCGCCTGCACGAGGGGCCGGCCTTGGGCGGCGACGGGGGCCTTGCCTGCGGCGGCGGTGGTGGCGGTGGTCGTAGTGCTCATGCGGCCACCTCGGCGTTTTTCATCGTGGCGCCGGCGTGCAGCCAGCAGGCGGCGCGGGTGGAGCCCGCATCCATCAGGTCGGGACGTTCGGTCATGCAGCGGTCAAAGGTCTTGGGGCAGCGCGGGTTGTAGGCACAGCCCTTGGGGATGGCATTCAAGCGGGGCATGGCCCCGTCGATCTGGTTCAGGCGCTCGCGGTCCACCGCCATGTCAGGGATGGAGGCCATCAGGCCGCTGGTGTAGGGGTGCGATGGCTTGTTGATGACGTCGTGCACGGGGCCGATCTCGGCCACGCGGCCGGCATACAGCACGGCCACGCGGTCGCAGGTCTCGGCGATCACGCCCATGTCATGGGTGATCAGCATCACGGCGGCACCGCGCGATTTGCAGATGTTTTTCAGCAGCGTGATGATCTGCGCCTGGATGGACACGTCGAGCGCCGTGGTGGGCTCGTCGGCCACGATGAGCTTGGGCTCGGCAGCCAGGGCCAGGGCGATCACCACGCGCTGGCGCATGCCGCCGGAGAACTGGTGCGGGTAGTGGTCGATGCGCTCCGCCGCCGCCGGAATGCCGGTGTCCTGCAGCAGCGCGATGGCGCGCTGGCGGGCCTCGGCGGGCGTGACCGGCAGGTGGGCCAGGATGGTCTCGGTGAGCTGGCGGCCCACGGTGTACAGCGGGTTCAGCGAGGTCAGCGGGTCCTGGAAGATGGCGCCGATCCGGCGGCCGCGGATGTGGCGCATTTCCTCGTTGCTGAGGTTGTCGATGCGCTGGCCCTCCAGCAGGATCTGGCCGGATGCCACGCGGCCCGGAGGCTCCAGCAGGCCGATGATGGCGGCGCCGGTGAGCGACTTGCCCGCGCCTGATTCACCCACCACACCCAGGATCTCGCCGGGTGCAATGGAGAAGGAAATGTCGTCCAGGGCGCGCAGGGTACCGCGGCGGCCCGGGAATTCGACAACGAGGTTTTTGACTTCTAGAAGGCTCATGGGGATATCGCTTTTCTTGTTCTTGTTCAGCGCAGGCGCGGATTGAGGGCATCACGCAACCAGTCGCCCAATAGATTCACGGAAAGAGCAATCAGCACCAGCATGGCACCGGGGAACACGGTGATCCACCATTCGCCCGAGAACAGGTAATCGTTGCCGATGCGGATCAGCGTGCCCAGCGACGGCGATGTGGGCGGCGCGCCCACGCCCAGGAAGGACAGCGTGGCCTCGGTGATGATGGCGGTGGCGACCTGGATGGTGGCCAGCACGAGCACCGGGCCCATCACATTGGGCAGCACGTGCTTGCGCATGATGCGCAGCGACGAGACGCCCGTCACGCGCGCGGCCTGCACGTACTCCTTGTTGCGCTCCACCAGCGTGGAGCCGCGCACGGTGCGTGCGTACTGCACCCAGCCCGTCAGCGAGATCGAGATGATGAGCACGCCAAAGGCCAGCGACTCGTGCGCGTTGGGAAACAGCGCGCGGCCCACACCGGCAATCAGCAGGGCGACCAGGATGGCCGGAAACGACAGCATCACGTCGCACAGGCGCATGAGCACCGCGTCGATCCAGCCGCCGCGAAATCCCGCCAGCAGGCCAAACGCCACGCCCACCACCACCGAGAGCAGCACCGACGCGATGCCCACGACGAGGGAGATGCGCGCGCCGTAGATCAGCGCGGAAAGGATGTCGCGGCCCTGGTCATCGGTGCCCAGCGGGTATTTCATGGAGCCTTCGGCGCTCCAGGCCGGGGGCAGCCGCGCATCGCTGAGTTCGAGCGTGGCCAGGTCAAACGGGTTGTGGGGCGCGACCCATCCGGCGAACACCGAACAGAACACGCAGATCAGCGCGATCGCTGCGGCCAGCATGGCCACCGGCGATGTGCGGAAGCTGTAGCCAACATCGCTGTCGAGCCAGCGGGCAAGGGTAGTTTTCATTGTGGGAACCAGTAAACAGGCACCACCGCCAGGCCCGGGTAGCGGCCTCGCGGTGGTGTGGACTTTCAAAAGAACCGGTTGTCGTTTCTCTTGATTCTTTTGCGACGATCTAGGTACGAAATCTTCTGACCGCTTACTTGCCGATGGTCATCCACTTGAAGTACATGAAGTTGTCGGCCATCTGCACGAGCTTCACGTTCTTGTTCACGCCCCAGGCCAGCGCCTGCTGGTGCAGCGGCAGGTGGCCGATGTCGGCGCTGTGCAGGTCGAAGGCTTCCTTGATCATCGCGTCGCGCTTGGCCTTGTCGGTCTCGACCAGCACCTTCTTCGTCAGTTCATCGAGCTTGGGGTTGCAATAGGCGCCCAGGTTGAACTGGCCGGCACCGCCCTTGTCGTCCGGGCAGATCATGAGCGCGTTGAGCGCGTTGTGCGCGTCGTAGGTCGTGGGCGTCCAGCCCAGCATGTAGAAGCTGGTGTCGCGGCGCAGCACCTTGGGGAAGTAGGTACCCTTGGTCTCGGCCTGCAGGTTGATCTTGACGTTGATGCGAGAGAGGTTGGCGGCCACGGTCTGGCAGATGCGGCCGTCGTTCACGTAGCGGTCGTTCGGGCAGTTCATGGACACTTCGAAGCCATTGGGGTAGCCGGCTTCCACCATCAGCTTCTTGGCGGCTTCGACGTCGTACGGCAGGCGCTTGGTCTCGGGCTGGAAGCCGTTGATGCCAGGGCCCACCATCAGCGCGGAAGGGTTGGAGGCGCCGCGCATCACGGTCTTCTTGATGCCGTCGATGTCGATGGCCTGGTAGAAGGCCTGGCGGACGCGCTTGTCCTTGAAGGGGTTCTTGCCCTTCACGTTGGAGTACAGCAGCTCGTCGCGCTTCTGGTCCATGCCCAGGAAGATGGTGCGCAGCTCGGGGCCGGTCACCGCACGCGTGTTGGGGCTGTTGTTGACACGGTCGATGTCCTGCACCGGCACGGGCTCCATCACATCCACTTCGCCCGACAGCAGCGCCGCCACGCGCGTGGCATCGTTGGCGATGGGCGTGAACACCACTTCGGTCACGTTGCCCTCGATCTTGCCCCAGTAGGAGCCGTTGCGCACGAACACCGAGCGCACGTTGGGCTGGCGCTCGCGCAGGCGGAAGGGGCCTGTGCCGTTGGCGCGGAACGAGGCAGCGTTCTCGATGCCCTTGCGGCGGTCGACGGGCATCACGGCCTGGTTGGTCTCGCACCACTTCTTGCTCATGATGTAGGAGGTCGTGATCACGTCGGGCAGGATGGGCTGCGGCGCCATGGTTTCGATCTCGACGGTGTGATCGTCGATCTTGCGCACCTGCTTGATGTCGCTGTTGGTGGCCTTCATGTCCGAGCCCTCGCCCTTCATGCGGCCAAAGCTGAACACCACGTCGTCTGCGGTGAACGGGGTGCCGTCATGGAATTGCACGCCCTTGCGCAGCTCGAATCGCCACACGGTGGGTGCGGTTTGCTTCCAGGCCGTGGCCAGCGCCGGCGCCAGGCTCAGGTCCTTGTTGCGGCCGACCAGCGGTTCGTACACGTTGCTGGTCACGCTCAGCTGGAGCGATTCGTTGAGCGAGTGCGGATCCATGGAGAGCGCATCGCCCTGGTTGGCAATTCGGATGGTCTGCGCATTGGCGACCATGCTGGTTGCGGCCATCGCGGCAAACAGTGCGGCAAGGGCGGCTTTTTTCTGGAATTTCATGGAAATCTCCTCGTAGTGAAAAGGGGTGCGAAAGGTGGTGGATCCAGGGATTGGATGCTGGCGTTGCGCGAAGGGGACGCAGCCCTCAGGGCACCGCCAGGGGCATGGACTGCTCGATCAGGCTCGCATGCAATGCGGAGCCCAGCGGCAGGATGTCGTCGTTGAAGTCGTAGCGGCTGTTGTGCAGCGCACTGCCGCTGGCGCCGGTACCCTGGCCGATGCGCAGGTAGGCGCCCGGGCGGGTCTGGAGCATGAAGGCGAAGTCCTCCGCGCCCATGCTGGGCTCCAGGTCGCGCACCACGTGGTCCGCGCCCAGCAGGGATTCGGCCACGTCGCCCGCGAAGACGGCCTCGCTCTCGCTGTTGATCGTGGCCGGGTAGATGCGCTCGTAGTGCACCGTGGCATTGGCTCCAAAGCCCAGAGCAATCGCGTTGCACAGTTCCTTGAGGCGCTTTTCCACCATCTCCTGCACCACGGGGTCGAACGTGCGCACGGTGCCCACCAGGGTGGCGGAGCCGGGCAGCACGCTGAAGGCGCCCAGATCGCCTGCCTGCGCGGCGCAGATGCTGACCACGGCACTTTCGATGGGGCGCACGTTGCGCGACACGATGCTCTGCGCCGCCGTGATGATGTGCGCGGCCACCACCAGCACGTCCACCGTCTGGTAGGCATGCGCGCCGTGGCCGCCGCGCCCCGTGATCTCGATGGTGAAGCGGTCGGCCGCCGCCATCATGGGGCCCGGGTTGATGCCCACGGTGCCGGGCTTCATGGCCGGCCAGTTGTGCATGGCATAGATGGACTGCACCGGGAACCGGTCGAACAGGCCGTCTTCCATCATCACGCGGGCGCCCGCCAAGCCCTCCTCGCCTGGCTGGAACACGAGCACGGCCGTGCCGTCGAAATTGCGGGTCTCGGCCAGGTAGCGCGCCGCGCCCACCAGCATGGCGGTGTGGCCGTCGTGGCCACAGCCGTGCATGAGGCCGGGCTTGCACGACTTCCAGGAGAAGTCGTTGTGCTCTGCCAAAGGCAGTGCATCCATGTCGGCACGCAGGCCCACCATGGAGCCGCTGGAGGTGCTGCGGCCGCGGATCACCGCAACGATGCCCGTGCGGCCGATGCCGTCGTGGATCTCATCCACGCCGCACACCTTGAGCGCCTCTTTCACGCGGTTGCCTGTATAGATTTCTTCAAAGCCCAGCTCGGGGTGGGCGTGCAGATCGCGGCGCAGGGCGGTCAGCTCCGGATGGAACTGCGCGATGTGCGCAAACGCCCGGCCACCCGCTTTGTATCGGAGCGACTGCATGTCAGACGCCCGGAAAGCTCGTGCAGCGCCAGCAGCCGGCAAAACCGGCGCGGCCCAGGCCAGTGCTGCCGCGCAAGGGCCGCCCCGCCGCGCTGGGAGCACCCCCCCTCCGGGGGGATGGCGCGAAGCGACTCAGGGGGGAGCTCATTCAATGGCCTCCTGCCTTGCCCACGCGCAGACGGGGGTCCACCGCGAAGTACAGCAGATCCACCACCAGGTTGATCACCACGAAGATCAGCGCGATCAGGCAGAGGTACGCCGCCATCACAGGAATGTCCGCAAAGGTCACGGCCTGGATGAACAGCAGGCCCATGCCGGGCCACTGGAACACGGTCTCGGTGATGATCGCAAACGCGATCAGGCCGCCCAGCTGCAGGCCGGTGATGGTCATCACGGGCACCAGCGTGTTCTTGAGCGCGTGCCCAAAATGGATGGCGCGATTGGACAGGCCCCGGGCCCGCGCGAACTTGATGTAGTCCGTGCGCAGCACCTCCAGCATCTCCGCGCGCACCAGCCGCATGATCAGCGTGAGCTGGAAGATGGCCAGCGTGATAGCGGGTAGCGTGATGTGGTGCCAGCCCTTGGCCTTGAGCAGGCCGGTGCTCCACCATCCCAGCTGCACCACTTCCCCGCGGCCAAAGCTCGGGAACCAGCCCAGGGTCACCGCAAACACCAGGATCAGCAGGATGCCGATCAGGAAGGTGGGCAGCGACACGCCGAGCAGCGAAAGCGTCATGAACATCTGGCTGGTGAAGGTGCCGCGCTTGAGCGCCGCATACACGCCCATGGGCACGCCGATCACCAGCGCCAGCACCGCGGCGACCAGCGCCAGCTCCAGCGTGGCGGGGAAACGCTCGGCAATGAGGCGCGAGACCTTGGCACCCTGGCGCAGGCTCAGGCCGAATTCGCCTTGCGCCGCATTCACGAGAAAGTGCCAGAACTGCACGAAGAAGGGTTTGTCCAGGCCGAGGGAGGCACGCAGCTCCCGGATCTGTTCAGGGGTGGCATCCTGTCCGAGCAGAAACACCACGGGATCTCCCACGTACTGGAACAGCATGAAGGAGATGAAGGCCACCGTGACCATGACAATCACAGCCTGTATCAGGCGGCGCAATATAAAGGCAAGCATCGGGAAGTCGAGTGAGTGTTCGATAAAAGCACCGCGGCCACTTTTGATGGCAGGGGCACTGACTGGCAATACGTCGTCGTCAAACTGAATCAAGGAGAGCAAGGGCCTCGAGGCCCTTGCTCTCAGCGTATCGACAATCGATCAGTTCACCTTGACCGTGCGCATGTCCACGCGGTTGTCGGCGCGGTGGACCAGCTCCACGTTCTTCTTCATGGCCCAGGGTATCACCTGGTCATGCAGAGGAAGGTGGGATACGGTGTCATTGGACAGCTGCAGCGCCTCCGTCAGCATGCGCGCGCGCACGGGAGCGTCCGTCTCGGCCTTGATCCGGTCCACCAGGTAGTCCATGCGCTGGTTGCTGTAGCGGCCCACGTTGTAGTTGCCGTCACCCCCCTGGCCCACGGTGCGTACCAGCGACTGCAGGCTGTACAACGCATCGAACGTCGGCACGCCCCAGCCCAGCATGTAGATGCTGGCTTCGTAGCGCTGGATCATGGGGAAATAGTTCACCAGCGGCAGCGTGCGCAGCTTGGCCTTCACGCCCACACGCGACCACATGGCCGTCACGGCCTGGCAGATGGCCTCGTCGTTGATGTAGCGGTTGTTCGGGCAGGCGAAATCCACTTCGAAGCCATCGGGATAACCCGCTTCGGCCAGCAGCTTCTTGGACGCTTCGACACTGTAGGGGAAACGCTTGCCCACGGCTTCGGTGTATCCGGCCACCTGGGGCGCCACGATGGTGCCCGTAGGCTTACCCAGGCCGCGCATGATGTTGCGCGAAATCGTGTCGGCATCGATGGCCTGGTACAGGGCCTTGCGCACGCGCACGTCCTTGAGCGGGTTCTTGCCCTTGATGTTGGAGCCTGGCAGCTCATCGCGGAACTGGTCCATGCCCAGGAAGATGGTGCGGTTCTCCACACCGTCGATCACCTTCAGGTCGGGGCTGGCGCGCAGGCGACCCAGATCCTGGGGCGTGGGGTCCAGCACCATGTCCACTTCGCCCGACAGCAGCGCAGCGATGCGCGTGGCGGCGGACTTGATCGGGGTGTAGACGATTTCCGTGACGTTGCCGTCCATCTTGCCCCACCAGTTGGGGTTGCGCTTGAAGACCATCTTCACATCGGGCTGCCACGACTCCAGCGTGTAGGGGCCGGTGCCCATGGCATTGCGGTGGGCAAAGTTCTCATCGCTGCCCTTGATGTCCTTGGGCTCCACGGACTTGTTCTTTTCCGCCCAGGCCTTGCTCATCATGCGCAGTTCGGTCATCTGGCGCAGCAGCACGGGATTGGGGGCCGTCAGGATGACGTCGATGGTTTGCGCGTCGACCTTGTTGACCTTGCTGATGCCCTGGATGTAGGGCGTGAAGTTCGACGTCTTCGCCATCGCGCGCTGCAGCGAGTACACGGCGTCATCGGCGGTGAACGCCGACCCATCATGGAACTTCACTCCCTGGCGCAGCGTGAAGCGCACCTGTGTGGGGCTGACCTCTTTCCAGGAGGTCGCCAGGACGGGCTCCACGTCAAATGTCTTGCTGTTGTAGTAGACCAGGCTCTCATACACATTGGCATGAATGCCGTTTTGCAGTGCATTGTTTTGGGAATGGATATCCCAGGTCGCAATCTCCCCCTGGCTCGCCCATTTGAAGGGCTTGGCATGCAGCGCTGGCGCTGCAAGCAGTGCAGCCATGGCAGCTACCGACAAAAGACTGTATTTGAGTTTCATGGAACCCTCTTGATTAAAAGTTTTACTATGCAGTAAAGGTTGCTCTATAGCCAACGGGAAATCCCTGAATCTCCAGCGCCGAGAAGGGCCTCTGAGGGTGGATTTACGTTGCTTTTGCGTCGTTCCAGCACGCAAGGATGGTGCCAAGAATCTGCACCGGGGCAAAGAAGGGAAAGAAACCTCGGAGACAGGGCCAACAAGGCCCTCCGGAAGGTGCCAGGCATTGCAGCGGCAGAAGGCATGTACCCGGAGTTACATACCATGCAGACTGGATTGTTCACTCGGGCAATCCACAATTCAACTCCCGCAATCAAACTACGGGCAAACAGTCGGTCGGTCAAAAAAAAAGCCGCCCGAAGGCGGCTTTTTAGCTTTGATATCGTCAACTGGCCAAAGGCCAGTCTTGATATTAGAAGCTGTGACGGATACCGAAGTCGTAGCCGTTGGAGTTTTCGCCAGCAGCAGTCACGGAACCGTTCAGGGACTGAGCGGAGCCGTTCTTGTTGCTCACGTGAGCGTACGTTGCGTACAGGGCCGTGCGCTTGGACAGGTTGTGCACGTAGCCCAGAGCCAGCTTGTTGGCGCGGGGATCAGCACCGGGGGTTTCGATCTTGTAGGTGGAGTAAGACAGACGGATTTCGCCTGCGCCGACTGGCACCAGACCGCCGATCAGGAAGCCCTTGCCTTCGTTGCCGTTCTTGATGTCGTCTTGGTTGTAGTGAGCCATGATCTTGGCCACGCCCAGATCGTATTGACCGCCCACGTTCACAGCCTTGATGTTGCCGCTCAGGAACTTGGTGTCAGAGAAAGCCAGAGCCACGTTGATGGGGCCGTTGGCGTAACCAGCACGCAGAGCCAGGCCGTTGCCGTCCTTCTTGTTGGCAGCGTTGCTCAGGTTTTCACCCATGTAGTACTGTGCTTGGCCGTAGAAGCCGCCCAGGTTGCCAGGCAGGAAGTAGCCGATGGCGTTCGAAGCGCGGATGGTGGTTGGGCCACCCAGGCTGGAGTTCAGGGTTTGGGTCGTGCCAACACCGTTCGTGCCGAACGGATCGAACACGGTCAGGTTCCAGAATTGGGGCGTGTAGTCACGGCCCAGACGCACTTCACCGAAGCCGCCGTTCAGGCTGACCGTCGAACGACGGTTGAACGTCAGACCTTGTTGGCCGTTGCCCAGGGCAGCAGCAGCGCCTTGGTTGGTAGCGTTGGTAGCAGCGCCTTGGCCGTTGTCGTTGTTCAGACCAGCTTCCAGCCAGAACGAAGCGGACATGCCGCCACCCAGATCTTCAACGCCGCGGAAACCCAGACGGCTGCTGTTGTAGCCGGAGTTCGTCAGTTGGGACTTGTTAGCGACGCTGCCGGAACCGTAAGCGTAGGTTGCATCAACCACGCCGAACAGGGTCACGGACGATTGAGCCATTGCAGCGCCGGAAGCAGCCAGCACAGCCAGGGCAATCAGGGATTTTTTCATTGCGAGTTACTCCAAGGTTAAACATAGGGCGCCGGTACGGGGGGTCTATGGTGAAAGCACCTGCACAGTCCCGCCGGTTCCCCGGGCCAACCTCCTGGTGGGGAAGTTGCTCTTATTGCACCAGACCCGGCCGGGTTTCGCAAAGGAATTCACCCACAATCGACCCGAAAGGGGAAAATCGTTGCAGTGTTGCAACATTTCACGGAGCGCCAGCAAAATCGGTTTCGGCACCCTTGCGGCCCCCGTCGGCACCTGCCGAATATTTGTATCCAAGTGAAAATTGTGTTTCCTGCCCCTTGCCATCCTGAAAGCTGCCATGGACCCCTTGCTGACCGCCGCTGACAACGCCCTGCGCACGCTTTTCGCGCCCCCCCGGGCCTGCGAGCCCACGCCCGCTCTGGGCATCGCGGAAGCCGACCTCGACCCCGCCCAGAAGAAGCTGGCGGGGGCATTGATGCGGGTCAATCACGTGGGTGAAGTCTGTGCGCAAGCCCTCTACACGGCGCAGGCCGCAGTCACACGCGATGCAGGGTTGCGCGTGCACTTGCTGGAGGCCGCCCGGGAAGAAACAGACCATCTGGCCTGGACGCGCGGGCGCCTGGAGGCCCTGGGAGCACGCCCCAGCCTGCTCAATCCGCTGTGGTTCGCGGGCGCCTTCGCGCTGGGCCTGGTAGCGGCCAAGGTGAGCGACCGGGCCAGCCTGGGGTTCGTGGCGGAGACGGAAAACCAGGTGGCGGCGCATTTGCAGGGCCACCTTGCGCGGCTTCCCGAGCAGGACCGGGCCTCACGGGCCGTGGTGGCCCGGATGAAGGACGACGAGGAGCGCCACGCGGCGCAGGCGCGGGCCTCCGGCGCGCTGCAGCTGCCGGCACCCGCCCGCGCCGCGATGAGGGCGGCCGCCAAGGTGATGACCACCACGGCGCACTACATCTGACCGTTCCCCCGGAGCCCTGCACCGGGAAAGTGCGTGCTGCCCGGGCGCCCGCCGCGGTTCGGGGCGGCCGTCAGGCCTCGATCACCTCGAAGCCGGTGGTGATCTCGGCGGTCTTGCCGAGCATGATGCTGGCCGAGCAGTATTTGTCGTGGCTCATGGCAATGGCGCGCTCCACCGCCGCGGCGGGAATCCCCTTGCCCGTCACGGTGAAATGCATGTGGATCCTGGTGAACACCTTGGGGTCGGTCTGGGCCCGCTCGGTGGTGAGCTTGACGCTGCAGCCGCGCACGTCGTGGCGGCCCCGCTTGAGGATCAGGACCACGTCATAGGCGGTGCAGCCACCCGTTCCTGCCAGCACTGTCTCCATGGGCCGGGGCGCCAGGTTCTGCCCGCCATTGGCGGGGTTGGCGGCATCAGGGGCGCCATCCATGGCCAGGACATGGCCGCTGCCGGTTTCGGCCACAAAGCCCATGCCGGAGCGTGTTCCTGCCCCTCCTGTCCAACTGACTGTGCATTCCATTTGTGTTTCTCCTGTGTGACACGTGGTTTTTTTCGCACGGAAAACCGAAACGAAAAGAATTTGATGCGAATTTTGCTGCATCGCAACAAGACTCGCGCTAAACTTCGCCCATGCGCTGCCGGTTTCGAACAAAAAGGAAACGGCAGGCGGCAAGAAGTCCGGAATCCGGTACTTGCCCCGCACCGATTGTCTCCTCCATCTCCTCAAAGGATGGATTAGCCCCAGGCCTTACGGCCCGGGGCTTTTTTTTGGCCGGTCCGGCCGCCTGCCGCCCGTGTGGCGTCCGGGCCAGGCCGGAAACCGACGCCCTATGATGTGGCCCCCGCCGCTGTCCAGCGGCGGCCCCACCAGCTCCCGCCATGACCCTGCACCTCACCCCCGCCGACTACCTGAAGAAAATCCTGACCGCCCGCGTGTACGACGTGGCGGTGGAGTCGGCCCTGGAGCCCGCCAAGAACCTCAGCCGCCGCCTGCACAACAAGGTGCTCTTGAAGCGCGAGGACCAGCAGGCGGTGTTCAGCTTCAAGCTGCGCGGCGCCTACAACAAGATGGCGCACCTCACGCCCGAGCAGCTCGCGCGCGGAGTGATCTGCGCCTCGGCCGGCAACCACGCGCAGGGCGTGGCCATGAGCGCCCACAAGCTGGGCGCCCGCGCGGTCATCGTGATGCCGACCACCACGCCGCAGCTCAAGATCGATGCCGTGAAGACGCTGGGTGGCGAGGTCGTGCTGTTTGGCGAGAGCTATTCCGACGCCTACGGCCACTCGGTGACGCTTGAAAAGGAACAGGGCCTGACCTTCGTGCACCCGTTCGACGACCCGGACGTGATCGCGGGCCAGGGCACCATCGCCATGGAGATCCTGCGCCAGCTGCAAAGCCTGGGCAGCAACCAGCTCGATGCCGTGTTCGTGGCCATCGGCGGCGGCGGGCTCATCTCTGGCGTGGCCAACTACATCAAGGCCGTGCGGCCCGAGATCAAGGTGATCGGGGTGCAGATGAACGACTCGGACGCAATGATCCAGTCGGTCAACGCGCACCAGCGCGTCACGCTGCCCGATGTGGGCCTGTTCTCGGACGGCACGGCCGTCAAGCTCGTGGGCGAGGAAACCTTCCGCATCACCCACAGCGGCCTGGTGGACGGCTTCATCACCGTGGACACCGACGCCGTCTGCGCCGCCATCAAGGACATCTTCGTGGACACGCGCAGCATCGTCGAGCCCGCGGGGGCCCTGGCCGTGGCCGCCATCAAACAGTACGTGGCCGAAAATAAGACCCGGGGCGAGACCTACGCCGCCATCCTGTGCGGCGCCAACATGAACTTCGACCGCCTGCGCTTCGTGGCCGAGCGCGCCGAGGTGGGCGAGGAGCGCGAGGCGCTGTTCGCCGTGACCATCCCCGAGGAACGCGGCAGCTTCCGGCGCTTTTGCGAGGTGGTGGGCGACCTGCCCGGCGGCGCGCGCAACGTGACCGAGTTCAACTACCGCATCAGCGACGCCGCCCAGGCCCATGTGTTCGTGGGCCTGACCACCAACGGCAAGGGCGAATCGGACAAGATCGCCCGGAACTTCGGCCGCCACGGCTTCGAGGCGCTGGACCTGACCCACGACGAACTGGCCAAGGAACACCTGCGCCACCTGGTGGGCGGCCATTCGGCGCTGGCGCAGGACGAGCGGCTGATGCGCTTCACCTTCCCCGAGCGGCCGGGCGCGCTGCTCAAGTTCCTGAGCCTGATGCAGCCGACCTGGAACATCAGCCTGTTCCACTACCGCAACCAGGGCGCCGACTACGGCCGCATCCTCGTGGGCATGCAGGTGCCGCCCGAGGACACCGCCACGTTCGACGCCTTCCTGGCCACGCTGGGCTACCCATACGTGGAAGAGACGCTGAACCCGGCCTACCGGCTGTTCCTGCGTTCCAAGTGACCAGGATATGGGTCGAACCGGCCTCCAGCGCTTATCCAACCAGCGCTGGCAGCTATCAAATCTGACATAGCCTCCTCCGCCCGTCCATGCAAGCCCTGCGCCACTACCTGCTGGCCGTGCAGTTCTTCACGCGCATCCCGGTGACCGGGCGGCTGGCGCAGTGGGTGGGCTACAGCCCCGCCATGCTGCGCGCCAGCGCGGCGCACTTTCCGGGCATTGGCTGGCTGGCGGCGCTGCTCGCGGCGGGCGTCTATGCCGCGCTGCACTGGGCGCTGGCGCCCAATCCGCTGGCACCGGCCGTGGCCGCCGTGTTCTGCACCATCGCCACGGTGCTGATGACCGGCGGCTTCCACGAGGACGGCCTGGCCGATGTGGCCGACGGCCTGGGCGGCAGTGCCGACCGCGAGCGGGCGCTGGACATCATGAAGGACTCGCGCATCGGCGCGTTCGGTGCCATGGCCCTGGTGCTGGCGCTGCTGGCCAAGTTCAGCGTGCTGGCGCTGCTGGGCTCCCACAGCCTGCTGGCCGCCGTGGCCGCGCTGGCGGGGGCCCATGTGGTGTCGCGTTTCTGGCCCCTGCTCATCGTGCGCAGCCTGCCGCATGTGGGGGACACCGCCCGCTCCAAAAGCAAGCCGCTGGCCGACCAGATCTCGGGCACTGCGCTGGCGACGGCATTTTCATGGTGTTTTGTGCCGCTGGCGCTTGTCTGGAAAGCGCAATCAGCTACATATTTAATAGCAGCCATTGTACTGAGCGCCCTCGCCGCCGCCTGGATGGCCCGCTGGTTTGCGCGCCGGCTGCGGGGTTTCACGGGGGATTGCCTGGGCGCCACGCAGCAGGTCAGCGAAATCGGCTTCTACCTGGGCGCGGCGCTGGCCCTGCGCTGGATGTGAAGCCCGTGGCCCGACCGCAGCGCGGCGCCCGCCTCTGGCTGGTGCGCCATGCCCAGCCGCGGGTGGCGCCCGGCATCTGCTACGGCGCGCTGGACGTCCCCGCCGACCCCGCCGCCACCCGCGCCGCCGCGGAACGCCTGGCCGCCACCCTGCCGCCCCGGATCCAGGTGTTCCACTCCACGCTACAAAGATGTGAGCAGCTTGCGATGGAACTGCAAGCGCTGCGGCCTGATTTGATACCCAAACCCGACGCCCGCCTGCGCGAAATGGACTTTGGCAGCTGGGAAGGGCTGGCCTGGGATGCCATCGCCCGCTCCGACATCGACGCCTGGACGGCCGCGTTCGCCAGCTACCGCCCCGGGAATGGTGAAAGCCTGGCGGCCATGCTGGAGCGCGTGGCGGCCGCGCTGCATTCCCTCCCGCCCGCAGAAGAAACCGCACGGGATGTGGCCTGGATCACCCATGCCGGCGTGATCCGCTGCGTGGCCTGGCTGCAGGCACATGGGGGCGTGCTGCCGCGCTCCGAAGAATGGCCCCTTGCCGCGCCGGGCTGGGGCGAGTGGGACATCGCCCACCGGGGCATCTGAGAGCGGAGGCCCTGGCGGGCGACTGCGCCCGCCACGCGCCGGGTCAGCGCTTCAGGGGCATGTCCAGCGTGAGCGTGGCGGCGCCTCCCACCTCGGCGCCCAGTTGCGCCTGGCGCGGGCCCAGCGCCTGCAGCACCAGCCCCTCGTCCACCGCCGCGCCCACGCGGAAGGGCCTGGCCGGCTTGCCGTCCACCGCGATCAGCGCGGCACCGCCGCCGCTGCTGCGGCCCGAGAGCACCCCGATCAGCGCGAACCGGCTGGCCAGCGTGGGCGCAGCGGGCGCGGGCGCAGCGCCCGCCGGGGAGGCCACCGCCCCGAGGAGGCGGGCCAGCGCCTGCGCGTCGGGCGCCACCGGCGCTGGCAACACCGCGGGCGCGGCGATGCCGCCCGCCGGCGCCGACAGGCGCAGGCCCCAGAAGACCACGCTGGCGCCCGCCGCGGCCCAGAGCGCCAGGGTCCCCAGGCGCACGCCCCATTTGCTGTGTGAATTGGTCACCATGCGGGGATTATGATTCACGCGATCCGACCATCCGAGAGACCGCCAGCAGTGAACACTTCCCTCCCCTTCCTCTTGCGCTCCGCCCGCCGCAGCCTCTCCCGGGGCTTCACCCTCATCGAGCTGATGGTGGTGCTCGTCATCATCGGCGTGCTGGCCGCCCTCATCGTGCCCAATGTGCTCGAGCGTGCCGACGACGCCCGCGTGACGGCAGCCCGCACCGACATCACCAACATCATGCAGGCGCTCAAGCTGTACCGCCTGGACAACCAGCGCTACCCCACGGCCGAGCAGGGCCTGCCGTCGCTGATCGTCAAGCCCACCTCGGGCCCGGTGCCCAACAACTGGAAGCTGTACCTCGAAAAACTGCCCAACGACCCCTGGGGCCGCCCGTACCAGTACCTGAACCCCGGCATCAAGGGCGAGATCGACGTGATGTCGTTCGGCGCCGATGGCCAGTCCGGCGGCGAAGGCAAGGATGCCGATATTGGCAGTTGGCAATGAGGGCCGGCCCTTCGCCGTGCACCCCCACTCCATGACACTGGCGCGCCCCAGGCCGGGGATGCCGTGGAACCGGGCTGGCCGGGCCACCGGTGGCCCGGCCCCTCTGCGGGGACGCCGCGCAGCGGCCCAGGGGGGCTTCACGCTGCTGGAGCTGCTGGTGGTCATCAGCATCATCGCGCTCGCCACGGCGGGCGTGGGCGTGGCGATGCGCGACAGCGGGCAGACGCTGATCGAGCGCGAGGCGGCCCGGCTGGCGGCATTGCTGGAATCCGCGCGCGCGCAGTCGCGCGCCGGCGGCATGCCCGTGCGCTGGCGCACCGAGGCACGCGGGTTCCGCTTCGAAGGGCTGCCGCCCAGCGCGCAGCAGGCGCTGCCCAGCCAGTGGCTGGATGCGGGCACCACGGCGCGCGCCCCCACCGTGCTGGTGCTGGGACCGGAGCCGCTCATCGGCCCGCAGCAGGTGCTGATCACCCACCACGCCCATCCCGAACGCGCGCTGCGCGTCGCCACCGATGGCGTGCGCCCCTTCACCGTCGAGCCGGTCCAGTGAGCAGCCGCCCGCGCCCGGATCGACGCAGCGCGCCGCAGCGCGGCTTCACGCTGGTGGAAGTGCTGGTGGCGCTGGGCATCGTCGCGATCGCCCTCATGGCGGGCCTGCAGGCCACCACCGCGCTCACCCGCAACGCGCTGCGCCAGTCGGACATCGTGCTGGCCCAGCTGTGCGCCGAGAACGAGCTCGTGTACACCCGCCTGTCGCGCCAGATGCCCAGCGTGGGCGACAGCACGCTCGCCTGCGAACAGGCGGGGCGCACGCTCACCGTCGCCGTGAGCGTGCGCCCCACGCCCAACCCGAGCTTTCGCCGCGTGGACGCGCAGGTGCTGGATGGCGACAACTCCATCCTGCGCATCTCGACCATCATTGGAAGGTATTGACCAGATGCCCCCCCTGAGTCGCTTCGCGCCTTCCCCCCAGGGGGACGCCAACCGTGGCCTGGCAAAGCCAGTTCCAAGGTGGCACTGGCGTTGGGGCGCGCCAGGTTCCACGGCCTCCGGCGATGCGCGGCCGCATGTCAGAAGGAACTCGTCATGTCGCACTCACGGTGGCTTCACCTTGGTCGAACTGCTGCTGGCGATTGCGGTGATGAGCCTGCTGGCCATCCTGAGCTGGCGCGGGCTCGATGGCATGGTGCGGGCGCAGGAGATCACGCGCCAGCGGGCGGATGAAATGCTGGTGCTGCAGGCGGCGCTGGGCCAATGGGGCACGGACCTGGATGCGCTCACGCCGATCGCCAACACCACGCCGCTCGACTGGGACGGCCAGGTGCTGCGCCTGACGCGGCGCAGCAGCGCCGTGCCCGACGAAGGCGCCCTGGTGGTGGCCTGGACACGCCGGGGCGCCCAGGGCGAGGGCCAGTGGATGCGCTGGCAGTCTCCCCCGGTGCGCACGCGCGCCCAATGGCAGGAGGCCTGGCAGCTGGCGGCGCAATGGGCGCGCACGCCGGGCGAGGCCGAGCGGCGCCACGAGATGACGCTGCTGCCGCTGGCGGACTGGCAGATCTTCTACTACCGGGGCGGCGCCTGGTCCAACCCGCTCTCCAGCAGCGGCGCCAGCGCGAGCGGCGCGGCGGCCATCCCCGACGGCGTGCGCCTGCAGATCACCCTGCCGCCAGGCCAGGCCCTGGTCGGGCGCCTCACGCGCGACTGGGTGAACCCGGTGCTGGGCGGAGGCAGGTCGTGAGGCGCCGCGCACCACGCACCCATGACGCTGGCACGGACAACGCCAGTGCCCCCATGGAACCGGCTTTGCCGGGCCACCGGATGCGTCTCCCTCCCGCGCAGCGAGAGAGAGGGAAGGCGCGCAGCGCCTCACGGGGGGCCGCTTTGCTGCTGGCCATGCTCACCGTCACGCTGGTGGCCACCTTCGCGGCCGCGGCCATGTGGCAGCAGTGGCGCGCGGTGGAGGTCGAGACGGCCGAGCGCGGCCGCGTGCAGTCCACCTGGATCCTGGTCGGCGCGCTCGACTGGTCGCGCCTGATCCTGCGCGAGGATGGCCGCTCGGGCGGCGCCGACCACCTGGCCGAGCCCTGGGCCGTGCCGCTGCAGGAGGCGCGGCTGTCGACCTTTCTCGCGGCGGACAAGAACGTGAGCCAGGTGGACGACGCCAGCACCGACACCACCGAAGCCTTCCTGTCGGGGCAGATCTCGGACATGCAAGGCCGCATGAACCTCATGAACCTGGCGGCCACCGGGCCCGAGCAGGCCGTGGCGATGCGCCAGTTCACGCGGCTGTTCGAACGCCTGGGGCTGCCGCAGCAGGAGCTCGGCCTGCTCGCGCAGGCCCTGCGGCAGGCACAGGCCACGACGGGCAGCGACAGCAGTACGGCGCCACTGATGCCACCCACCGTGTCCCAGCTGGGCTGGCTGGGCCTGGTGCCCGCCACCGTCGTCCGCCTGACCCCGCACGTGGCGTTGCTGCCCGTGCGCACCCCGGTCAACATCAACACCGCCGACATCGACGTGCTGCTGGCCGCCATCGACGGCCTGGACATGGCCAGCGCCCAGAAGATCCTGCAGGTCCGCGAGGCACGGCATTTCCGCACCCTGAGCGAAGTGCGCGACCTGCTGGGCGCGAACATCGACATCAATGAAGGCGCCCATGCGGTGGCCTCCTCCTACTTCGAGGTGCGGGGCCGCCTGCGCCTGGGCGATGCGATGGTGGACGAGCGGTCGCTGGTGCGCAAACAGGGTATCGAGGTGACCACGCTGTGGCGCGAACGCGGCGCTTTTGACCGCGAAAACACCGGGGCCGCGCCGCAGCCTCCGCGCTGAGACGCAACACATCCGCAACACATCCTCGGGTTGGGCCCTGCACTGTCAAGCCCGCCCCCTAAAATGGCCCGCAAAACCCGTCCATGAGCACCCTCATCCTTTTCCTGCCGCCCGCCCGCCCGGGCCCCGCCACCGAGTACAGCTACACGCTGACGGCGGACGGCCACACCGCCATCCGACATGCCAGCGCCCCGGCGGCGCTGCTGCCCGAGCCCACGCGCCCTGGCGGCGAGGTCGTGGCCGTGGTGCCCGCGCGGGCGCTGTCGTGGCAGAAGGTGCAGCTGCCCCCCGGCCTGCCCCTGGGCGCCGGGCAGCAGACACCGCGCCTGCGGTCCGTTCTGGAGGGGCTGCTCGAAGACCGCGTGCTTGACGATGCCTCCCAGCTGCACTTCGCGATCCAGCCCGCGGCGCACCCCGGCGAACCCGTGTGGGTGGCCGTGTGCGACCGCGCCTGGCTGCGCGAGAACCTGCAGGCGCTGGAGGCCGCGGGCCGCCGCGTGGCGCGCGTGGTGCCCGAGTTCGCCCCCGGCCCGACCGCCAGCGGCCGCCCCGAACTGTGCGTGCTGGGCACGCCCGAGGACGCCTGCGTGGTCCTGACGGGCCAGGGCGCGGACCACGGCGTGGCCGTGCTGCCCCTGTCGAACATGGCCATGGCGCTGGCCCGCGCGGGCATGCCCGCCCAGGCGGCTTCCGGCGAGGACGGCGACGCTCCCGTCGTGCGCGCCGAGCCCGCCGTGGCGGCCCTCGCGGAACGCACCCTGGGCCAGCGCGCGGCGCTGCACACGGCCAGCCAGCGGGCGCTGGAAGCCGCGCGCGGCGACTGGGACCTGGCCCAGTTCGATCTGGCCAGCACGGGACGCACGCGCGCGCTGCGCAAGGCGGGCAGCGTGGCCAGCGCACTGCTGTACGCCCCCCAGTGGCGCGCGGCGCGCTGGGGTGCCGGGCTGCTTGCCGCGGCCCATCTGGTGGGACTCAACGCCTGGGCCTGGCAGGAGCGCCAGGCGCTGGCGGCCAAGCAGGCCGCGGTGCGCGCCACGCTGACCCAGACCTTCCCCAAGGTGCAGGTGGTGGTGGATGCCCCCGTGCAGATGGAGCGCGAGCTGGCGCAGCTGCGGCAGGCCGCCGGCAGCGTCTCGGCGCGCGACCTGGAGCCCCTGCTGGCCGCCGCGGGCACCGCCCTGCCCAGCGGCCGACAGCCCACCGGCATCGAATACACCCCCGGCGAGCTGCGCCTGCGCGGCGTGGCGCTGGCCCCCGACGAGGAACCCGCGCTCAGCGCCCGCCTGGAAGCCGCGGGCTACCGGGTGCGGCTGGAAGACGGCAGCCTGCTGATGAGCGCCGCCGAAGGCGGCCCACGGCCCCATGCGCAAGGCACCCCATGACACGCAACACCACCGCGCTGCGGGACCGCTGGCAGGCGCTGGCCCCCCGCGAACAAACACTGGTCCTGGCCGCGGGCGGCCTGATCGCCCTCGCCCTGGTGTGGTGGGTGGCCGTGGCCCCCGCCCTGTCCACGCTGCGGACCGCTCCCGCCCGCCATGCCGCGCTCGACACGCAGCTTCAGCACATGCAGGGCCTGCAGGCCGAGGCCCAGCAGCTGCAATCCGCCCCGCGCACCAGCACCGGCGACGCGGTGGGCGCGCTGCGCACCGCCCTGAGCCAGCGCCTGGGCAACACCGCCCAGCTCAATGTGGTGGGCGACCGCGCCACGGTGACGCTCAAGGGCGCGCCCGCCGACGCCCTGGGCCAGTGGCTGGCCCAGGCGCGCAGCAACGCACGGGCCACGCCGGTGGAGGCGCGGCTGGCCCGCAGCGCCCCGGCCGCTCCTCCCCCGGGCACCGCGGCACCCGCCGTCCTGGGCGCTCCGGCCTCGGCCATGCCACGCTGGGACGGCACGCTGGTCCTCGCCCTGCCAGCCCAGCGCTGACACGGCCCGCCAGACAGACCAGCCGACAGACAGATATTCCCTCACCATGGCCACCAGCACCCGCACCCGCAAGCCTCCCGTCCGTGCCCCGCGCTCCGCCTGGGGCTGGGCGCTGGCGGGCGCCGTGGCCGGCGTGGTGCCCGCCGTGCTGGCCTTCGCGCCAGCGCACTGGCTGGCGCGGGGCCTGGCCCGCGCCACCAATGGCCAGATGCAACTGCTGCAGGCGCGCGGCACGGTCTGGACCGGCTCGGCCCAGCTGGTGCTGACCGGCGGCGCGGCGAGCCAGGACCGCGCGGCCCTGCCCGGCCGGGTGGAGTGGCGGTTGCGCCCCAGCCTCGCCGGCCTGCGCGCCCAGCTGCATGCGAGCTGCTGCACGCCCGAGCCCCTGCAGCTGCACGCACAGGCCCGCTGGGCCGGCCCCCGGCTGACCCTGGCCGATGGCCAAAGCCAGTGGCCCGCCGCCATCCTGGCCGGGCTCGGGACTCCCTGGAACACCTTGCAGCCCCAAGGCCAGCTCACGCTGCAGACGCGCGGCCTGGCCTTCAGCTGGACCGCGGGCCGCATGGTGCTGGAGGGCCAGGCCCAGATGGATGCGCGGGCCATGTCCTCGCGCCTGTCCACCCTGCGGCCCATGGGCAGCTACCGGCTGCTGCTGGCGGGCGGCGAGGTGCCCGCGCTCACGCTCAGCACGCTCGACGGCCACCTGCAGCTCAGCGGCACCGGCCAGTGGGTGGGCCAGCGCCTGCGGTTTGCAGGCGAGGCCAGCGCCACCCCCGAGCGCGAGGCCGCCCTGTCCAATCTCCTGAACATCATCGGACGGCGCAGCGGCGCGCGCTCCATCATCACCGTGGGTTGAACCTATGACTTCCTTGTTTTCGCACCGCCCGGGTTTTGCTCTCAAAACAATAGCTTTCAGCGCTTTACTGACCTGCGCTGGCGGCCAGATCATTGCGCAGACCGCCATTGACACCAGCACCGGCAGCGTGCGCTCGGGCGAACCGGTCACGCTGAACTTCGCCAATGCCGAGATCGAGGCGGTGGCGCGCACCATGGCCACCATCACCGGCCGCAACGTGGTGGTCGATCCCCGCGTCAAGGGCCAGCTCAACCTGGTCACCGAACGGGCCGTGACACCCGCCGCCGCCTTCCAGCAGTTCCTGGCCGCGCTGCGCCTGCAGGGCTTCACGGTGGTGGAGGCCGCAGGCCTCTACAAGGTGGTGCCCGAGGCCGACGCCAAGCTGCAGGGCGGCAGCGTGAGCGTGGTGCAGGGCAACGCCGGCAGCGCGCCCGGGGGCGGGCAGATCGTCACGCAGATCTTCAAGCTCAACTTCGAGAACGCGGCCAACCTCGTGCCCGTGCTGCGCCCGCTGATCAGCCCCAACAACACCATCAACGTGAACCCCGGCAACAACTCGCTGGTGATCACCGACTACGCCGACAACCTGCAGCGCCTGGCGCGCATCGTGGCGGCCATGGATGTCTCCAACGCCAGCGACGTGGAAGTGATCCCTCTGCGCAACGCCGTCGCCACCGACCTCGCGCCGCTGGTGGCGCGCCTGATCGACGGCGGCAGCGGCGCCACCCCCGGCGCGCCAGGCGCACAGGGCCAGACCGACACCTCGTTCAAGACCACGCTGATCGCGGAGCCGCGCAGCAACGCGCTGATCCTGCGCGCGGCCAACCCGGCCCGCGTGGCCCAGGTGCGCGCGCTGGTGGCGCAGCTCGACCAGGCGCCCGCGCCCGGCAGCAGCGCGGCCACTGGCAACATCCACGTGGTCTACCTGAAGAATGCCGACGCCACCAAGCTGGCCACCACCCTGCGCGCCGCCATGGCGGCCATGGGCGGCAGCGGCAACACGGGTGGCGGCGGCGTGGGCGCAAGCGCCGCACCGGCGGCGCCCAGCGCAGGCGTGGGCGGTGGCAACAACAGCGGCAGCATGCTGTCCACGGGCAGCAGCCTGTCCGGGGGCGGCGGCAACTCCGGCCTGGGCTCTGGCAGCTCCAGCATGGGCACCAGCAGCACCAACAACAACCAGCCCTCCACCGGCGGCCAGATCCAGGCCGACCCGACAACCAACTCGCTCATCATCACGGCGCCCGAGCCGCTGTACCGCCAGCTGCGCACCGTCATCGACAAGCTCGACGGCCGCCGCGCGCAGGTGCTGGTGGAAAGTCTGATCGTGGAGGTGTCGGCCAACAAAGTGGCGCAGTTCGGCATCCAGTGGCAAGGCATCCTGGGCAAGCAGGGCGATGGAACCGTGGGTGTGATCGGCACCAACTCCGGCGCGGCCGGCGCCAACATCCTGGGGCTGACCGCCGCGCTGGCCTCGGGCAGTGCCAGCAGCATCGCCACCGCCGCGGGCGGCCTGGGCGGGGGCCTGAACCTGGCGCTCGCGCCGCGCATCAACGGCCAGTACTACCTGGGCGCGCTGGCCAACTTCCTGCAGAACAGCGGCGACGCCAACGTGTTGTCCACCCCCAACCTGATGACGCTGGACAACGAGGAGGCGCGCATCCTCATCGGCGACAACGTGCCCTTCGTCACGGGCTCGTATGCGAACACCGGCAACAGCGGCACCGTGAACCCGTTCAACACCGTGGAGCGCAAGGACGTGGGCCTGATGCTCAAGGTGCGCCCGCAGATCGGCGAGAACGGCACCGTGAAAATGGCGATCTACCAGGAGATCTCCAAGATCGACCGCTCCACCCTGTCCAACGCCACCGGCCCCACCACCAGCAAGCGTGCTGTCGAATCGAACGTGGTGGTGGACGACGGCAGCATCATCGTCATCGGCGGCCTGCTGGAGGACACCTACTCGCAGGGCGAAGACAAGGTGCCCGTGATGGGCGACCTGCCCGTGGTGGGCAACCTGTTCAAGAGCGAGAACCGCTCGCGCCGCAAGACCAACCTGATGATCTTCCTGCGCCCCATCGTGGTGCGCGACAACGCAACCAGCGACGCCCTGGTGGTGGACCGCTACGAAGCCATCCGGGCGCTGCAGCACGCCACCCAGCCCGCCCCTAGCCTGATGATGGGTACGGTATCGGGGGCCCCGGTGCTGCCCGCACTGCCCGTGGCACCCGAACGCACCGCCCCCGCCGCCATGCCGGCGCCCCTGCAGCAGCAACAGCAGCAGCAGCTGACCCCGGTGCCCGCGCCCCAGCCAGTCAACCCCGCCACGGCCCCACAAAGCAGCGCCCCGGCCCAGCCCGGCACCGCCGCCACGCCCATGGCCAAGGTGCCGGTGCCCCTGTACTACGTGAACGTCGGCGTGATGGGCCAGGACGCCCAGTCCAGGAGCGCGATGGCCAAGCTGCGCGACTCCGCGCTGCCGCTGTCCCTGCAGGCGGTGGAAACCAACCGGGGCAAAGCCACCCGCGTGCGCGTAGGCCCGTTCGCCACGGAAGACGCCGCCCAGGCGGCTGCGGCCACGGTGCGCAGCCAGACGGCCTTGAACGCCACGGTGGCGGCCCAGGCGCTCTGAGGACCGAGCCCCCATGCGCCACCCCCTACCCTACGCCTTTGCCCGCACGGCCCAGCTGCTGCTGGAGGACGACGGCCACCAGCTGGTGCTGTGGCATGGCCCCCACCCCGACGCGGGGGCGCTGTCGGAGGTGCTGCGCAAGCACGCCGTGCAGCAGCTGCTGCCGCTCGACGCCCCGGCACTGGCCCAGCGCATCAGTGCCGTGTATTCGCACAGCGAATCGAGTGCGGCCACGGTGGTGAGCGAGGTCGAGAGTGATGCCGACCTCTCGCGCATGATGCAGGAACTGCCCGCCGTGGAGGACTTGCTGGAGTCCGCCGGCGACGCACCCATCATCCGCATGCTCAATGCCCTGCTCACGCAGGCCGCGCGCGACGGAGCAAGCGACATCCACATCGAACCGTACGAGCGCCATTCCAGCGTGCGCTTTCGGGTGGACGGCACGCTGCGCGAGGTGGTGCAGCCCAACCGCGCGCTGCACGCCGCCCTGATCTCGCGCCTGAAGATCATGGCCGACCTCGACATCAGTGAAAAACGGCTGCCGCAGGACGGCCGCATCAGCCTGCGCCTGGGCACCCGCGCCATCGACGTGCGCGTGTCCACGCTGCCCAGCGCCCACGGCGAACGTGCGGTGCTGCGGCTTTTGGACAAGAGCGAAAGCAAGCTCAGCCTGGAAGCCGTGGGCATGCAGGGCGACACCTTGCGCCGCTTCGAAGGCCTCATCTCGCAGCCGCACGGCATCATCCTGGTGACCGGGCCCACGGGCTCGGGCAAGACGACCACGCTGTACGCGGGCCTGGGGCGCCTGGACGCCACGCGCAACAACATCATGACGGTGGAAGACCCCATCGAATACGAGCTGCCCGGCGTCGGCCAGACCCAGGTCAACAGCAAGATCGAGCTGACCTTTGCGAAGGCCCTGCGCGCCATCCTGCGGCAGGACCCGGACATCATCATGATCGGTGAAATTCGCGACTTCGAGACCGCGCAGATCGCCATCCAGGCCTCACTGACGGGCCACCTGGTGCTGGCCACGCTGCACACCAACGACGCCGCCAGCGCCGTGACGCGGCTGACCGACATGGGCGTGGAGCCCTTCCTGCTGTCGTCCTCGCTGCTGGGAGTGCTAGCGCAGCGCCTGGTGCGCAAGTACTGCAGCCATTGCCAGGGCAGCGGGTGCGATCACTGCGGCCAGACGGGCTACACCGGCCGCACCGGCGTGTTCGAGCTGCTGGTGACCACGGACGCGATCCGCGCCCAGATCCACAACCAGGCCTCCGAGGCCGACATCCGCACCGCCGCGCTGGCCGATGGCATGGCGCTGATGCGGGAGGATGGCGAGCGGCTCATCGCGGCGGGCATCACCAGCCGCGAGGAAGTGCTGCGCGTGACGCGGGACTGATCCCACGGGCCGGCGGCCGCGCCACAGGCCCTCTCGGTGGCGGTGCGCCACCGGGATCATTTTGCTACTTTTTTAATAGCAATCCGCGCTTGACAAGCAAGCGCCAGCGGCCCAAAACGCTTGGAATCAGCGGATCTGCAGCGCGGGGCGCCGGCCCGCCGGTGACACGGCGGGCGCGGGCGAGGCCAGCGGTGCCGATGAAGGCGAGGAGGGCAGCTCCGAGCCCCCCCCTTGCAGCTTGAACTGGCGGACCGCGCTGGTCAGCTGCACCGCCTGTTCGCGCAGCGATTCCGAGGCCGCGGTGGACTGCTCCACCAGGGCCGCGTTCTGCTGCGTCATCTGGTCGAGCTGCGAGACGGCCTGGCTGATCTGGCCGATGTTGTCGCTCTGCTCGGCCGACGAAGCGGTGATCTCGCCAATGATGTCTGACACGCGGCGCACGCTGCTCACGATCTCGGTCATGGTCTGGCCGGCCTGGCTCACGAGGCGCGAGCCGTCCTCGACCCGCTCCACCGAGGAGCTGATGAGGCCCTTGATCTCCTTGGCCGCCTCCGCGCTGCGCTGCGCGAGGCTGCGCACCTCGCTCGCCACCACAGCAAAGCCGCGGCCCTGTTCGCCCGCGCGCGCGGCCTCGACCGCGGCATTGAGCGCCAGGATGTTCGTCTGGAAGGCGATGGAGTCGATCACACCCGTGATGTCGGCGATCTTGCGCGAGCTGGTGGTGATCTGGTCCATGGTGGTCACCACCTGCGACACCACGGTGCCGCCGCGCGCGGCCACCTCGGCGGCCGTGGAGGCGAAGTCGCTGGCCTGGCGCGAGGACTGCGCGCTTTGCTGCACGGTGCTGGTCAGCATCTCCATGGACGAAGCGGTTTCCTCCAGATTGGCCGCCGTCTGCTCGGTGCGGTGGCTCAGGTCGTGGTTGCCGCTGGCGATCTCGGAGCTGGCGGTGGAGATGTTGCCCGCCGTGTCCTGCACCTGGCGCACCAGGCCGCGCAGCGCATCCTGCATGCGCCCCATGGCGGCCACCAGCTGGCCCACCTCATCCTGGTTCATGGCCTCCACATCGCGCGACAGGTCGCCGCTGGCGATGCGGTCGGCCAGCTCCTGCGCCTGGCGCAGCGATCCGGTGATGGAGCGCACGCTGAAGAACGTGAGCGGGATCAGCACGGCCAGCCCCAGCAGCAGGCCGATGCCGATGAAGGCCGACATGGTGGAGGTGCGCGACTCCACGCCCGCGCGGGCCTCGTCCATCTGCGTGCGGGCCGTGGTGGCCAGGCTGGAGAACAGCTTGTCGGTGGCCTCCATGTGGACCTTGAGCCGGTCGGCATAGGCGCCGCCGCCGGCACCATCGAGCTGCGCGCCCTCGATCTTCTCGAAGATGGGGGAAATGCCGGTTTCGTACTGCTTGATCTCGGCCAGCGACTTGTCGATGGACTCGACGAAGGCCGCATCGCCCGACTGCACCTGGCGCACGTCGGCCAGGCTCTTGCGCAGCGCGGCCAGTGTCTTGGCCCAGGTCTCGCGCAGCGCGGAGACCTCGACCGAGTTGTTGAAGTTGATGATGATGTCTTTTTCGGTACGGCGCAGGTCGCCCAGCGTGGTGCGCAGCTCCGACATGTCGGTGAGGGTCTGTACGCGCTGCGAGAACAGCACCTGCAGCGTGCCGCGCGTGCGGTCCAGCGCCACGTAGCCCATGGCGCCGATGACAACAAGCAGGATCAGGGAAAAGACGGTTCCGAAGTAAAGGCGCGTGCGGATGGAGAAGCGGCCCAGAGCATTCATGGCTCTTCCTTACAATTTTTAACAGACAATCCAGCATAGCAAATTTGGTGCCACGCCCTCCCCCCGGTCTTCTGAACCGAGTGTGGCCGGACTATATGCCGGGCTGCCGCCCCCGCCGCACAGGGTAAGCACCGCCCCGGGGCCCTTTGCAGGGAATCCCCGGGGTCAGTAGGCGGGCTTATGCCACCGGTGTCACGGGAATGTAGAACTGCCCGCCGCGCTGCTGGAATTCCGCCGCCTTGGTCTGCATGCCCTGGGCCAGCGCCTCGGCCTCCGCCACGCCCTTCTGGGCGGCAAATTCGCGCACTTCCTGCGTGATCTTCATGGAGCAAAACTTGGGGCCGCACATGGAGCAGAAGTGCGCCACCTTGGCGCTGTCCTTGGGCAGCGTTTCGTCGTGGTATTCCTTGGCCGTGTCGGGGTCCAGGCCCAGGTTGAACTGGTCCTGCCAGCGGAAGTCGAAACGCGCCTGGGAGAGCGCGTCGTCGCGCGCGCGGGCCCCCGGGTGGCCCTTGGCCACGTCGGCCGCGTGCGCGGCGATCTTGTACGCGATGATGCCCTGCTTGACGTCGTCGCGGTCGGGCAGGCCCAGGTGCTCCTTGGGCGTCACGTAGCACAGCATGGCGGTGCCCATCCAGCCGATCATGGCCGCGCCGATGGCCGATGCGATGTGGTCGTAGCCCGGTGCGATGTCGATGGTCAGCGGGCCCAGGGTGTAGAACGGCGCCTCGTGGCAGGTCTTGAGCTGCTCGGTCATGTTGGCCTGGATCATGTGCATGGGCACATGGCCGGGGCCTTCGATCATGGTCTGCACGTCGTGCTTCCAGGCCACCTGGGTCAGCTCGCCCAGCGTGTGCAGCTCGGCGAACTGCGCCTCGTCGTTGGCATCCGATGCGCAGCCGGGGCGCAGGCCGTCGCCCAGGCTGAACGACACGTCGTACGCCTTCATGATGTCGCAGATGTCCTCGAAGTGCTCGTACAGGAAGCTCTCGCGGTGGTGCGCCATGCACCACTTGGCCATGATGGAGCCGCCGCGCGAGACGATGCCCGTGCGCCGCTGCGCGGTGAGGTGGATGTAGGCCAGGCGCACGCCGGCGTGGATGGTGAAGTAGTCCACGCCCTGCTCGGCCTGCTCGATCAGCGTGTCGCGGAAGATCGCCCAGGTCAGGTCTTCGGCCACGCCGCCCACCTTTTCGAGCGCCTGGTAGATCGGCACCGTGCCGATGGGCACGGGCGAGTTGCGCACGATCCAGTCGCGCGTGGTGTGGATGTTCTTGCCGGTGGACAGGTCCATCACGTTGTCGGCGCCCCAGCGGATCGCCCACACGAGCTTCTCGACCTCTTCCTCGATGCTCGACGTGACCGCCGAGTTGCCGATGTTGGCGTTGATCTTGACCTTGAAGTTGCGCCCGATGGCCATGGGCTCCACCTCGGGGTGGTTGATGTTGGCGGGAATGATGGCGCGGCCCCGGGCCACTTCGTCGCGCACGAATTCGGGGGTGATGATCTTGGGGATGCTCGCGCCCATGGGGTTGCCCATCAGCCGCTGCTCGCGGCCAGCGTCGGCCATGTACTGCTCCATCCACTCGCGCTTGCCGTTCTCGCGGATGGCCACGTATTCCATCTCGGGCGTGACGATGCCCTTCTTCGCATAGTGCATCTGCGTGACGTTGGCACCCGCCTTGGCGCGCAAGGGCTTGCGCTGCAGGGCCGCGGCCTCGGCGCGCAGCTGGGCCAGACGGGTGGCGTCTTCGCTCTTCTGGCCATCGTCCAGCGCCACGGGCGCGCGGCCTTCGTAGTGCTCCACGTCGCCACGGCCGGTGATCCAGCCGCCGCGCACTCCCGCCAGGCCCTTGCGCACATCGATCGCAGTCTCGGGGTCGGTATACGGGCCGGAGGTGTCGTACACGCTGACCAGTTCGCCGTTGGTCAGCGCAATGTCGCGCACGGGCACGCGCAGATCGGTGTGCAGGTGGCCGGGGAGGTAGGCCTTGCGTGAGGCAGGAAAGGGTTCGCGCGTGCGTGCGAGCAACTCGGCGAACCTCTCGGGGGTGGCCAGCTTGGCGTGGGGGTCGGGGGCGTTCATGGGCAGGTCTCCTGGTTCCGGTGGCGGTGGGTGCTGCTCCGGAATGGACCTGTGCGCCCCTCGGGTGCGGCTGCACCTGAGGCATGGCGTGCCAGCAGGGACTGCGGGCACGGAGACAAGGAGGTCGGCTCTTCTTCCGCCGGTATGAACCGGATCAAGTTCGTCGGGTTCGCAAGGCCTGCCGAATTTCTTCAGCCACCTCGCATCTCAGCGCTTACGCACACCCCGGAGCAGGCGCGAGTATAGGCCAGAGAGAGAAAACCGCGCCGCGGAGCCTCTCGGTCAGGCGAGGCGCCCGATGAGGACCACCGCAAAGAAGAAGACGGCCGCGATCACCGTCCACTTGAGGATGACGAGCCCCAGGCGCTTGTAGCGCGCCTGCCCCGTGCCGGCATAGAAGGCAAACGACACGGCCGCCGCCAGGAGCAGCAGCATGGCCAGCCAGCGAAAGATCAGCATGTCAGGGACTCCCGGCGCCGTGAAAACGGGCGCGGCACTGGCAGGAGGCTCCGGGCTGCGGCCCGGGAATGGTGCTTCATGCTCACCAGGCGCGCGCCGGCTGGGCAAACCCGCCGGGCGCCTGGCGCTCGTCCTCGAACGTGACGACCTCCCAGGCATCGCGCTGGGCCAGCAGCTCGCGCAGCAGCAGGTTGTTCATGGCGTGGCCCGAGCGGAAGGCGCTGTAGGCCGCGAGCAGGGGCTTGCCGATCAGGTACAGGTCGCCCATCGCGTCCAGGATCTTGTGCTTGACGAACTCGTCGTCGTAGCGCAGCCCGTCGCTGTTGAGCACCTTGTAGTCGTCCATCACGATGGCGTTGTCGAGGCCGCCGCCCAGCGCCAGGCCGTTGGAGCGCATCATCTCCACATCGCGCGTGAAGCCGAAGGTGCGCGCGCGGGCGATGTCGCGGCTGTAGTTGCCTTGCCCCATGTCGAACTCCACGCGCTGGCCCGTGGAATCCACGGCGGGGTGGTCGAAGTCGATCTCGAAGCTGAGCTTGTAGCCGTGGTAGGGCGCAAGCCGAGCCCACTTGGCCGCGGCGCCCTCGCCTTCGCGCACTTCCACCGGGCGGGTGACGCGGATGAAGCGCTTGGGGGCGTTCTGCAGCTCGATGCCCGCGCTTTGCAGCAGGAACACGAACGATGCCGAAGAGCCATCCAGGATGGGCACCTCTTCGGCGGTGATGTCCACATAGAGGTTGTCGATGCCCAGCCCCGCGCAGGCCGACATGAGGTGCTCCACGGTGTGCACCTTGGCATTGCCCACGGCGATGGTGGACGCCAGGCGGGTGTCGGTCACGGCCTCCGCCCGGATGGGGATGTCCACCGGCTGCGGCAGGTCCACCCTGCGGAACACGATCCCGGTGTCCGGCTGCGCAGGCCGCAGGGTCAGCTCGACCCGCTGGCCACTGTGCAGGCCCACGCCCACGGCGCGGGTGATCGTCTTGAGGGTGCGTTGCTGGAGCATCCGGGGATTTTAGTGGGGCGACCCCGCAAAAACCATCCACTGCTGCCTATGACCCTGATAGAAAACGGAGAGTCGCAGGGGCGGCGTACAAGCTGTCAGAGACACGCAGGTAGCGCCCCGCAGCGACTGCATTGCGCGCCACGCGTACCCAGACGGCGGTGACTGCGCAGCTGAGGAGCATACGAGCCAAATAGGAAGCGCGGTGGTGGAAACCGTCACGGCCCAATGCCAGAGACACCGCGCAAGGGCCGCCCCGCCGCGCATGTCGAGAAACCCCTTGCCAGAGTCAAGGGGCGCTCGGTCTGTCCCAGCCCGCGCAGGCGGGCTGGGAGCCGCAGACCTCGCCCCCTCCCGCGCAGCGAGAGAGGGGGTGAAGCGGCGTAGCCGCTCAGGGGGAGTACCGAATCAATCCGCCTGCTTGCGCAGGAAGGCCGGAATCTCCAGGTCGTCCATGCCGCCCGAGGACAGCGCGTCCACGCGCGCCGCGGCCTGGGTGCGGTTGGTGCGCCACACGCTGGGCACCGACATGCTGCCGTAGTCGGCCTGCGCGCTGCCGGCATGGCCGCCCTGCACGCCCATGGCCGAGCCCAGGGCCCCCGTGCCCGCGATGGGCATCTGGTAGGCCACGTTGTCCGTGCCGGTGCGCAGGCCGCCCTGCACCACCGAAATCGGCTGGCGGCGCGCGTTGGGGCGCGACAGGCCGGTGGCCACCACGGTCACGCGGATCTCCTCGCCCAGGCTGTCGTCATAGGCAGCGCCGTAGATCACGTGCGCGTCGGGCGAGGCGTAGGCATTGATGGTGCTCATGGCCAGGCGCGATTCGGACAGCTTCAGGCTGCCCTTGGCGGCCGTCACCAGCACCAGCACGCCCTTGGCGCCCGACAGGTCGATGCCTTCCAGCAGCGGGCAGGCCACGGCCTGTTCGGCGGCGATGCGGGCGCGGTCCGGGCCGCTGGCGGTGGCCGTGCCCATCATGGCCTTGCCGGGCTCGCCCATCACGGTGCGCACGTCTTCGAAGTCGACGTTCACGTGGCCGTATTCATTGATGATTTCGGCAATGCCGCCCACGGCGTTCTTGAGCACGTCGTTGGCATGGGCGAAGGCTTCGTCCTGGGTGATGTCATCGCCCAGCACTTCCAGCAGCTTCTCGTTGAGCACCACGATCAGCGAATCCACGTTGGCTTCGAGCTCGGCCAGGCCGTTGTCGGCGTTGGTCATGCGGCGGCCGCCTTCCCAGTCGAAGGGCTTGGTGACCACGCCCACGGTGAGGATGCCCATTTCCTTGGCCACGCGGGCGATCACGGGTGCGGCGCCCGTGCCCGTGCCGCCGCCCATGCCGGCAGTGATGAACAGCATGTGCGCGCCGTCGATGGCCAGGCGGATGTCGTCCACCGCGGCCTCGGCGGCTTCACGGCCCTTGTCGGGCTTGCTGCCGGCGCCCAGGCCGCTGCCGCCCAGCTGGATGTGGCGGTGGGCCGAGCTGCGGGTCAATGCCTGCGCGTCGGTGTTGGCGCAGACAAACTCCACGCCCTGCACGCTGCGGGCAATCATGTGCTCGACGGCGTTGCTGCCGCCGCCGCCCACGCCGATCACCTTGATCTGGGTGCCCTGGTTGAATTCTTCGGCTTCGATCATTTCGATGGTCATGTTGGAGCTCCTGTTTCTTTCACTGAATTCGTTTGCAATCTCGTGTGCAACTGCCAATGGGTTGTTCGGTATGTCATCGTGCGCAGCGGGGATGGCGGTCCGGTACATCGTCGCCATCGCCCACGCGGTATTCGGTGCGGACTGCCTCTCGCCAGCCAAAGAGGAAATTTCATGGTCAGAAATTCCCCACGATGAAGTCCTTGAAACGGCCAAACGCCGTCTTCATGGAGCCGCTTTTCTGTGCCACCTTGAAGCCGCGCAGCCGCGCCAGGCGCGCCTCTTCCAGTAGGCCCATGACGGTAGCAGCCCGGGGCTGTGCCACCATGTCAGACAAGGCGCTGGAATACTTCGGAATGCCGCGCCGCACGGGCTTCAGGAAGATGTCCTCGCCCAGCTCGATCATCCCGGGCATGACCGAGCTGCCGCCGGTGAGCACGATGCCCGACGACAGCACTTCCTCATAGCCCGACTCGCGCACCACCTGCTGCACGAGCGAGAAGATCTCTTCCACGCGCGGCTCGATCACGCCGGCCAGCGCCTGCTTGCTGAGCATGCGGGGGCTGCGGTCGCCCAGGCCGGGCACTTCCACCTGCGCCTCGGGGTCGGCCAGCAGCTGCTTGGCGTAGCCGCTTTCGACCTTGATGTCCTCGGCGTCCTTCGTGGGCGTGCGCAGCGCCATGGCGATGTCGCTGGTGATGAGGTCGCCCGCGATCGGAATCACCGCCGTGTGGCGGATCGCGCCGCCGGTGAAGATGGCCACGTCGGTCGTGCCCGCGCCGATGTCGACCACCACCACGCCCAGCTCGCGCTCGTCGTCCGTCAGCACCGCCTGGCTGCTGGCCAGGGGGTTGAGCATGAGCTGCTCGACCTCCAGGCCGCAGCGGCGCACGCACTTGATGATGTTCTCGGCTGCGCTCTGCGCACCGGTCACGATGTGGATCTTGGCCTCCAGGCGGATGCCGCTCATGCCGATGGGCTCCTTCACATCCTGCCCGTCGATCACGAACTCCTGCGGCTCCACCAGCAGCAGGCGCTGGTCGCTGCTGATGTTGATGGCCTTGGCCGTTTCCACCACACGCGCCACGTCGGCCGAGGTGACCTCCTTGTCCTTCACGGCCACCATGCCGCTGGAATTGAGGCCGCGGATATGGCTGCCCGTGATGCCGGTGTACACGCGCTGGATCTTGCAGTCGGCCATCAGCTCGGCTTCCTTCAGCGCCTGCTGGATGCTCTGCACGGTGGCGTCGATGTTCACCACCACGCCGCGCTTCAAGCCATTGCTCGGGGCCACGCCCAGGCCTGCGAGCTTGAGCTCGCCATTGGGCAGAACCTCGGCCACCACGGCCATGACCTTGGCTGTGCCGATGTCCAGCCCCACCACGACGTCTTTGTATTCTCTTGCCATATCAGTCTCTGCCCTTCTCTGTTCTGTCCCGCCGCACCCCGGCCTCATTCACGAACCGCCCCGCTCTCCACGCCACGCACCGCTGTTGCTGCTGCTGTTGCATGCCGTCACCTCCTGCGCACGCCACCCGCGGCGCCCATGGCATCGGGGATCACGGTGCTCACGCCGCGCATGCGCAGCGCATACCCCCCGGCGTGCCGCAGGTCCGCGGATTCCAGGGACTCCACGCGCCGGCCGTACTGCGCCGCCACCTGGGTCAAGGTGCGCGTGAAGCGCTGCGTGCGCTGCACCACCTCCTGCGGTGCCCCGCCCCCCAGCTCCACCACCGCGTCGCTGTCGAGCCTGGCGCGCCAGCCGCCCCGGCCGGTCAGTTCCAGGGACTCGACCTCCAGCCCCAGGGGCTTGAACACCGGCTGCAGCAGCCCAAACATCTGCAGCACCTCGGGGGAGCTGCCCGCGGGGCCCAGCAGGCGGGGCAGGCCGTCCTGCTCCACATCGCCCACGTTGGCCTCGAACACCTCGCCCTGCCGGTTGACCATGGCCGAGCCGCTCTCCGGTCCCCAGTACGCCACGGCCTCGTGTTCCTGCAGCTCCACCTGCAGGCTGCCGGGGTAGACCCGCCGCACCTCGGCGCGGCGCACCCAGGGCACTTGCTCGAACGCCGCGCGCGCGGCGCGCAGGTCCACCGTGAAGAAGTTGCCCGCGAGGTGCGGCGCCACATTGGCCCGCAGGGTGACGGCGTTGTTGTGCACCAGCTCCCCCTGCACCACGATGCGCGCGATCGCGAAGCCCGGATAGCGCAGCATCCACCAGGCACCCGCCGCCAGCACGAGCAGGGCGCAGCCCACGAACAGGACCGACGCGGTCAGGTTCATGAGCTTGACGTCCAGCGGTGCGGGCAGCGCGGAGTTCATTTGGCGGCGGCTCCTTGCGTGTCGAGCACGGCATCGGCCAGGATGCGCAGGCACAGCTCCTCGTAGCTGATGCCCGCAGCGCGCGCGGCCATGGGCACGAGGGAATGGCCCGTCATGCCCGGCGAGGTGTTCATCTCCAGCAGAAAGGGCTTGCGGTCGCTGGCGCGCAGCATCAGGTCGGCGCGGCTCCAGCCCCGGCAGCCCAGGCTGCGGTAGGCGTCCAGCACGATGCGCTGGATCTCGCGCTCTTCCGCTTCGGGGAGGCCGCTCGGGCACTGGTATTTCACGTCGTCGGTGAAATACTTGTTCTGGTAGTCGTAGGCACCGTCGGGCGCCACGATGCGGATCACGGGCAGCGCGCGCGCGCCGGCGCCCTGGCCCAGCACGGCGCAGGTGACTTCCTCGCCGTCGATGAACTCCTCGCAGAGCACATCGGGGTCGTATTTCGCGGAGAGCTGCACGGCCTCCTGCATGTCCGAATAGCCGCGCACCTTGGTCACGCCGATGGACGAGCCCTCGCGCGGCGGCTTGACGATGAGCGGCAGGCCCAGCTCGTCGGGCACGGTGCGCACCACCTCGCGCTGCTGGCGGTCGGGCGCCAGCCACACGTAGCGCGGCGTGGGCAGGCCCTCGGCCAGCCACACCCGCTTGGTCATGACCTTGTCCATCGCGATGGCCGAGGCCATCACGCCCGGGCCCGTGTAGGGGATGCCCAGCAGTTCGAGCGCGCCCTGCACCGTGCCGTCTTCGCCATGGCGGCCGTGCAGCGCGATGAAGCAGCGGGCATAGCCGTCGCGCTTGAGATCGCCCAGCGGGTTCTGCGCGGGGTCGAACGCATGCGCGTCCACGCCGCGCGAGCGCAGGGCCTGCAGCACGCCGCTGCCGGACATCAGCGACACCTCGCGCTCGGCCGAGTCGCCGCCCATCAGCACGGCCACCTTGCCCAGGGACTTCACATCAAAATTCGAATCAAAAAGGGTCATAGCGCGCTCCCCTCCAGCGCCTTAAGCTCATTATTTTGTAGCAAATCAACCACCTTGCCGGGCACGGCGCCGATGGAGCCCGCGCCCATGCACATCACCACGTCGCCGTCCTTCGCGTTGTCGGCGATGGCCTGCGGCAGGTCGGCCACGTTGTCGATGAACACCGGCTCCACGCGGCCGGCCACGCGCAGCGCGCGCGCCAGTGAACGGCCGTCGGCCGCCACCACGGGCGCCTCGCCGGCGGCGTACACCTCGGTCAGCAGCACGGTGTCGGCATGGCCGATGACCTTCACGAAATCCTCGAAACAGTCGCGCGTGCGGCTGTAGCGGTGGGGCTGGAAGGCCAGCACCAGGCGGCGGCCCGGGAAGGCGCCGCGCGCCGCTGCCAACGTGGCGGCCATCTCCACCGGGTGGTGGCCGTAGTCGTCGATCACGGTGAACTGGCCGCCATCCCGGGCGGGAAGGTTGCCGTAGCTCTGGAAGCGCCGCCCCACGCCCTTGAAGCCGGCGAGCGCACGCTGCACGGCCTCGTCGGGGATGTTCAGCTCCACGGCGATGGCGATGGCCGACAGCGCGTTGAGTACGTTGTGCTCGCCCGCGAGGTTGAGCACGATGTCCAGGTCCGGCAAGGTGACGCCGTTGCGCCGCTGCACGGTGAAGCGCATCTGCCCCGCCTCGGCGCGCACATTGATGGCACGCACCTGGGCATCTTCGGAAAAGCCGTAGCTCGTGATCGGGCAGGTCACGCTTTGCAGGATGTCGCGCACGGCCGGGCTGTCCACGCACAGCACGGCCGTGCCGTAGAACGGCATGCGGTGCAGGAAGTCGACGAACGCGCCCTTGAGCCGGCCGAAGTCGTGCCCGTAGGTGTCCATGTGGTCGGCGTCGATGTTGGTCACCACGGCCATCACGGGCAGCAGGTTCAGGAACGAGGCATCCGACTCGTCGGCCTCGACCACGATGTAGTCGCCGCTGCCCAGCTTGGCGTTGGCCCCCGCGCTGTTCAGCCGCCCGCCGATCACGAAGGTGGGGTCCAGGCCCGCCTCGGCCAGCACGCTGGTCACGAGGCTGGTGGTGGTGGTCTTGCCGTGCGTGCCCGCGATGGCGATGCCCTGCTTCAGGCGCATCAGCTCGGCCAGCATGAGCGCGCGGGGTACGACCGGGATCTTCTTTTCCCGGGCTGCGAGCACCTCGGGGTTGTCGGGCGTGACGGCCGTGGACGTGACCACGGCATCGGCGCCTTCGATGTGCGCCGCCGCGTGGCCCAGGCAGGTCTTGATGCCCAGGCCCTGCAGGCGGCGCAAGGTGGCGCTGTCGGCCAGGTCCGAACCGGAGATGCGGTAGCCCAGGTTGAACAGCACCTCGGCGATGCCGCTCATGCCGGCGCCGCCCAGGCCGACGAAATGGATATGGCGAATGGCGTGCTTCATGGTGTTGCAAGCTCCTCGCAGGCAGTCACCACCTCGCGGGTGGCGTTGGTTTTTTGCATGTCTTTAGCTTTAAGCGCCACACCCACCAGGGTGGAACGCTGCATATTCAATAGCATCCCGGACAGCCCCTCGGGCGTCAGGTCGCGTTGCTGCACCAGCCAGCCGCCGCCGGCGTTCACCAGGAACTGGGCGTTGGTGGTCTGGTGGTCGTCCACGGCGGAAGGGAACGGCACGAACACGGCCGCCGCGCCCACGGCCGCGATTTCGGTCACGGTGCTCGCCCCCGCGCGGCAGACGATGATGTCGGCCGCCGCAAACGCGCTGGCGGTGTCGTCGATGAATGGCGTCAGCTCCGCATCGACCCCGGCGGCCGCATAGTGGGCGCGCAGCGCGTCGATCTGCGTCGCGCCGCTCTGGTGGACCACGGTGGGGCGTTGTTCGGCGGGCATCAGCGCGACGGCCTGCGGCACGATCTCGTTGAGGGCCCGTGCGCCCAGGCTGCCCCCCACCACCAGCAGGCGCAGCGGGCCGGAGCGGCCCGCAAAACGTTCGGCCGGGCCGGGTTGCCGGGTGAAGGCGGTGCGCAGCGGGTTGCCCACCCACTGGCCCTTCTTGAACACATCGGGGAAGGCCGTGAACACGCGGTCCGCGACGCCCGCCAGCACCTTGTTGGCCATGCCGGCCACGGAGTTCTGTTCGTGCAGCACCAGGGGCTTGCCGGCCAGCACGCCCATCATGCCGCCCGGAAAGGTGATGTAGCCGCCCAGGCCCACCACCACATCCGGCTTCACGCGCCGCACCACGGCCAGCGCCTGCCAGAACGAGCGCAGCAGGCGCAGCGGCAGCAAGGCCAGCGTGACGAGTCCCTTGCCGCGCACGCCCGAGAAGTCGATGAGCTCCAGCGCGAAGCCGTGCTGCGGCACGATGCGCGACTCCATGCTGCCCGGCGCGCCCAGCCAGTGCACGCGCCAGCCGCGTGCACGCAGTTCCTCGGCGACGGCCAGTCCGGGGAAGATGTGGCCGCCGGTGCCGCCGGCCATGATGAGGGCGGTTTTTTGCGTCATACGCGCCCTCCCCTCATCAACAATTTGTTTTCATAGTCCACACGCAAGACCACGGCCAATGCCACCAGATTCATCAAGATGGCGGATCCGCCGAAGCTCATCAGCGGCAGCGTGAGCCCCTTGGTGGGCAGCGCGCCCAGGTTCACGCCCATGTTGATGAAGGCCTGGAAGCCGATCCAGATCGCCACGCCCTGCGCCACGAGGCCCGCGAACACGCGGTCGAGGGCGATGGCCTGGCGGCCGATGTGCATGATGCGGCGCGTCATCCACAGGAACAGCACGATGAGCGTGACCACGCCCACCAGGCCGAACTCCTCGCCGATCACGGCCAGCAGGAAGTCGGTGTGGGCCTCGGGCAGCCAGTGCAGCTTTTCCACGCTGCCGCCCAGGCCCACGCCAAAGATCTCGCCGCGCCCGATGGCGATCAGCGAGTGCGAGAGCTGGTAGCCCTTGCCCAGGGCGTGCTCCTCGCTGAACGGATCCAGGTAGGCGAACACGCGCTCGCGCCGCCAGGGGGAGCTGGCGATCATGATGCCGAAGGCCGCCACCAGCACGCCCGCGATCAGGAAGAACATGCGGGCGTTCACGCCGCCCAGGAACAGGATGCCCATGGCGATCACCGCCACCACCATGAAGGCCCCCATGTCCGGTTCGGCCAGCAGCAGCACGCCCACGATGGCCACGGCCGCCCCCATGGGCAGCACGGCGCGGAAGAACCGCTCCTTCACGTCCATCTTGCGCACCATGTAGTCGGCCGCGTAGATGAGCACGGCGAACTTGGCCACCTCGGAGGGCTGAAAGCCGATGGGCCCGAGCGACAGCCAGCGCCGCGCGCCATTGACCACCTTGCCCACGCCGGGAATCAGCACGGCCACCAGCAGCAGCAGCGCCACCACGAAGAGCCAGGGCGCCATGCGCTCCCACAGCGCCATGGGCACCTGGAAGGCCAGCAGCGCCGCGACGAACCCGACCACGAGGTACATCACGTGGCGGGTGAGGAAATGGGTGGAGGCGTAGTTGGCAAAACGCGGGTTGTCCGGCATCGCGATGGAGGCCGAATACACCATCACCAGCCCCCAGGCGAGCAGCGCCACCACCACCCACAGCAGCGCCTGGTCGAACCCGAGCACGCTCGCCGGCGTGCTGGTGGTGCGGGGCCGGTAGTCGGTGCCGCCCACGCGCACCGGCAGCACGTCCACGGCCTTGCCGGGCAGGCCGCCGAACCAGCCCGCCACGCGCTGCAGGAAGTTGCTGGCCGGTGCACTCATGCCGCGCCTCCTGTCGCATCGTCCGCCAGGGCATGCACCGTGTCGCAGAAGACCTGGGCGCGGTGCTCGTAGCCCCTGAACATGTCAAAGCTCGCGCAGGCGGGCGACATCAGCACCGCATCGCCCGCATGGGCGCGCTGCGAGGCCAGTTCCACGGCCTGCGGCAGGGTCTCGGCGTCGACCAGTGCCACGCCGCTGTCCTGCAGCGCGGCGCGGATCTGCGGCGCATCGCGCCCGATCAGCACCACCGCGCGCGCATGGCGCGCCACGGGCGCGGCCAGCGGAGAAAAATCCTGGCCCTTGCCATCGCCGCCCAGGATGACCACGATGCGGCGCTCCGCGCCCAGGCCGGTGAGGGCCGCCACCGTGGCGCCCACGTTCGTGCCCTTGCTGTCGTCGAAGTACTCGACGCCGTGGATGATGGCCACGGGCTCCACGCGGTGCGGCTCGCCCCGGTACTCGCGCAGCCCGTACAGCAGGGGCGCCAGCGTGCAGCCTGCCGCCGATGCCAGCGCCAGTGCGGCCAGCGCGTTCACGGCGTTGTGGCGGCCCCGGATGCGCAGCGCGTCAGCGGGCATCAGGCGCTGGATGTGGAGGTCCTCTGCGGCCTCGTTGCGGCCACGCTTGCGGGTTTCGTCCGCATCCATGGCGCGCACCAGCCAGGGCATGCCGCTCACCACCTCGATGCCGAAGTCGCCGGGGCGCTGGGGCATGTCGGCGCCAAACGTCAGGTGCTCGCGCACCTGGGGCTTTTGCAGCTTGACCTTGACCGGCGGCGGCAACATCTGCATCACGGCCGCGTCCTCGCGGTTCAGGATCATGAGCCCGGCCTGGCCGAAGATGCGCGCCTTGGCCGCCGCATAGGCCGCCATGTCGCCGTGCCAGTCCAGGTGGTCCTGCGTGACGTTGAGCACGGTGGCCGCCGTGGGCTCGAACCCGGTCACGCCGTCGAGCTGGAAGCTTGAGAGTTCCAGCACCCACACCTCGGGCAGCGTGCCCGCGTCGATGTGGCTGGCGAGCGTGTCGAGCAGCGTGGGGCCGATGTTGCCGGCCACGGCGACGCTCTGGCCCGAGCGCTCCACGAGTTGCCCCGTGAGCGAGGTCACCGTGGTCTTGCCGTTGGTGCCCGTGATCGCCAGCACCGCCGGGGCGTAGCCGTGCGAGGCCTTGAGCGCAGCCAGCGCCATGGAATACAAGCTCAATTCACCACCAGCGCTTATTCCACAAGCGCTGGCAGCTACCAAAACAGGAGCAATTGTCTGCGGACTCAAACCCGGTGAGCGGTAGACCGCATGCAGGTCCTGGCCTTCGACCAGGCTGGCGTCGAAGCCACCGGCGACAAAACGCACCTGGGGCAGCTCCTGCTGCAGCACCGCGAGCTGCGGCGGCGCGGCGCGCGTGTCGGCCACGGTGACCTCGGCGCCACAGCGCACGCACCAGCGCGCCATGGCCAGGCCCGAGGCGCCCAGGCCCAGGATGAGGATCTTCTGGCCCAGCAGCGGACGCAGGCCTTCGCCGGGCCGGCCCAGGGGCTCGGCGGGCCCATCGGCTGGAGCGTCCTGCGTGGCTTCTTCTTCATCAGCCACCTGCGGCAGCGCAGACGCGGCCTCGGGGGCCGCCACCTCGGCAAAAATCTGCGCCACGAAATCGGCGGCGGCCTTGGCGGCGGAGACCGCGGGCGGCTTTTCAGGGTCCCAGGCATTGGCCGCCGCGTTGGCTGCGCGTGCGCCTGTGGCGGGCCCGGGAGCCCCGGCCGTGCCATCGGCGCTTGCCGCAGGTTCCGTCGCGCCGGCCGTGGCGTCCATGGGTTCGGCGACGGACAGCGCGCCGGGCCCAGCCACGTCGGTCACGCCTGGATCGCCCGGCACCACATCCGCCGTGGACCGCTCTGGTGGCAGCTCCACCTCCGGCGTTCCGGCAGGCGCATCCATGCCCGTGGCCGCCACGGGAGGATCGGCTGGTGCCGCCGGGATGAGAGGATCGTCCGGGTTCATCGCAGTTTCAATGTGGACAGGCCGATGAGGCACAGCAGCATGGTGATGATCCAGAAGCGCACGACCACCTGGGTCTCCTTCCAGCCGCTCTTTTCAAAATGGTGGTGCAGCGGCGCCATCTTGAGCAGGCGCCGGCCTTCGCCGTAGCGCTTCTTGGTGAACTTGAACCAGGTCACCTGCAGCATCACGGACAGCGCCTCGACCACGAAGATGCCGCCCATGATGGCCAGCACGATCTCCTGGCGCACGATGATGGCGATGGTGCCCAGCGCCGCGCCCAGCGCCAGCGCGCCCACGTCGCCCATGAACACCTGCGCGGGGTGCGCGTTGAACCACAGGAAGGCCAGGCCCGCGCCCGCCATGGCCGCGCAGAAGATCAGCAGCTCCCCCGAGCCCGGGATGTGCGGAAAGAACAGGTACTTGGAATACACCGAGCTGCCGGTGACGTAGGCGAACACGCCCAGCGCCGAGCCCACCATCACCACGGGCATGATGGCCAGGCCGTCCAGCCCGTCGGTCAGGTTCACGGCATTGCTGGAGCCCACGATCACGAGATAGGTCAGGATCACGAAGCCCAGCACTCCGAGCGGGTAGCTGATTTCCTTGAAGAACGGCAGCTGCAGCCCCGCCTTGGGCGGCAAATCGAGCGAGAAGCCCGATTGCACCCAGCCCATGAACAGCTCCCACACCTTGGCGTTGGAGCTTTCCGAGATGCTGAACACGAGGTACAGCGCGGCGATCAGGCCGATGACCGACTGCCAGAAATACTTCTCGCGCGAGCGCATGCCCTCGGGGTCCTTGTTGACCACCTTGCGCCAGTCGTCCACCCAGCCGATCGCGCCAAAGCCCAGCGTGACGATGAGCACGATCCACACGAAGCGGTTGGACAGGTCGAACCACAACAGGGTCGAGATCGCGATCGACAGCAGGATGAGCACGCCGCCCATGGTGGGCGTGCCGCTCTTGGACAGGTGCGTCTGCATGGCATAGCCCCGGATGGGCTGGCCGATCTTGAGCGAGGTGAGCACGCGGATCACCTTGGGCCCCGCGATGAGGCCGATGAGCAGCGCCGTCATGGCCGCCATCACCGCCCGGAACGTGAGGTACTGGAACACGCGGAAAAAGCCGAACTCGGGCGACAGGCCCTGCAGCCATTGCGACAGCATCAGCAGCATGCGGCACCTCCCACGGGCGGCCGCGCCCCACGGACGCAGGCTCCGACTGCTGCTTCCAGCACGCTCTCAATGCGTTGCGCCATGGTGTCCCTCCCGTGCCTGCGTCGGCGGTTGTCGCTCTTGTTGTTCCTGGTTGTCCTGCGCTTGCGCGGCAGAGGCGATCGCCTCCACCACCTGTTCCATCTTCATGAATCGAGATCCCTTGACCAGCACGCTGCCCACCGTGGGCAGGGCCTGGCGCACCGCATCCAGCAGCGCGCCCCTATCGTTGAAATGCCGGGCCACACCGCCGTTGCCCTCGCCAAAGGACGTGGTGGCGTGCACCGATTGGTCTCCCAGCGCAAAGAGGCCGGAGATGCGGGCCGCGCGCGCATGCGCACCGGCCTCCGCATGGAACTGCGGCCCCTGGTCGCCCACCTCGCCCATGTCGCCCAGCACCAGCAGCTGCGGGCCGGGCAGTTCGGCCAGCACGTCGATGGCGGCGCGCATGGAGTCGGGGTTGGCGTTGTAGGTGTCGTCCACCACGGTGACCTCGCGGCCCGCGATGCGCACGCTGAAGGCGCGCGAGCGGCCCTTGACCGGCGCGAAATCGTTCAGCCCCTGCGCAATGGCGGCCAGCGGTGCGCCCGCCGCCAGCGTGCAGGCCGCGGCCGCCAGCGCGTTGGCCACGTTGTGGCGCCCGGCAATGTGCAGGTGGGTGGCCACCTCGCCCCGCGGCGTGGCCAGCGTGACGGCCCAGGCACCCTGGCCCCACGCAGCCTGTGCGCAGGCCACATCGCCGCCTTCGCCAAAGGTGACGGTGCGGCGCCCCGGCGCCATCGAGCGCCAGAGGGCGGTGTAGGCATCCCCCGAAGGAAACACCGCCACGCCGTCGGCGGGCAGGCTGGCCAACACGGAGCCGTTCTCGCGCGCCACCGCCTCCACCGTGTGCATGAACTCCAGGTGCTCGCGTTGCGCGTTGTTGACCAGTGCCACCGTGGGCCGCGCCATGGCGGCCAGCGTGGCGATCTCGCCCGGGTGGTTCATGCCCATCTCGATCACGGCCGCCGCATGGCCGGCACGCAGGCGCAGCAGTGTCAAAGGCACGCCGATGTCGTTGTTGAAATTGCCCTGCGTGGCAAACGCGGCCTCGCCTTTCCAGGCGCGCAGGATGGACGCGATCATCTGCGTCACCGTGGTCTTGCCGTTGCTGCCCGTCACGCCGATCAACGGAAGGCCAAACTGCGCGCGCCAGCCCGCGGCCAGCGCGCCCAGCGCGGCCAGGCTGTCCGGCACCTCGATGCCGGGCAGGCCGGCGGCTTGCAGGCCGCCATGGGCGATGGCGGCAGCGGCGCCACCGGCGCGGGCATCGGCCAGGAAGGCGTTGGCGTCAAAGCGTTCGCCCTTGAGCGCCACGAAAAGGTCGCCCGCCTGCAAGCTGCGCGTATCGGTGTGCACGCGGGCCAGCGGCGTGGCCCCATCGCCCACCAGGCGCGCGGCGGGAATGCGCGGCTGCACCAGGGCCAGCGCCTGCTGCAGGGTCATCATCACGGCCGGGGTGGCGCTCATGGGCGTGCTCCACGGGCCTGCAGCGCGCTCTGCGCATGGGCCATGTCGGAGAACGGCACGCGCACGCCCGCCGTCTCCTGGGTGTCTTCATGGCCCTTGCCGGCGATCAGCACCACATCGGCGGGCGCGGCCTCGGCCACGGCCAGGGCGATGGCGGCGGCACGGTCGGGCTCGGCACGCACCACGTTGCTGGCGATGGTGCCTTGCAGGATCTGGTGCAGGATGGCCGCGGGGTCTTCGCTGCGCGGGTTGTCGCTGGTCACGACCACGAGGTCGGCCTGCTGCTGCGCCACGGCGCCCATCAGGGGGCGCTTGCCCGCATCGCGGTCGCCGCCGCAGCCGAACACGCACCAGAGCCTGCCGCCGCGCTCCCGGGCCACCGGGCGCAGCGCCTGCAGGGCCTTGTCCAGCGCGTCGGGCGTGTGGGCGTAGTCCACGGCCACCAGGGGTTGCCCGGGGTGGTGGATCCGCTCCATGCGGCCGGGCACGGGCGAGAGCTGGGCGCAGGCGTAGAGCGCGTGCTCCAGCGGCACGCCCAAGGCGCGCAGCCCGGCCAGCACACCCAGCAGGTTGGAGACGTTGTACTGCCCGATCACGCGCGTCTGCAGCACATGCGTGTGCACGCCCTCGGCCACCGTGAAGGAGAGGCCACCCTCGCCCATGGCGATGTCACGCGCCGCGAGCCGCGCGGGGCCGGTGATGGAAACACTCCACAGGTCCAGCAGCCGGTCCGCCAGCGAGGCATGCAGCTCGGCACCGCGCGGGTCGTCGATGTTGACCACCGCGGCCTGCAGGCCGGGCCAGTCGAACAGCATGCTCTTGGCCTGCCAGTAGGCGGCCATGCCGGGGTGGTAGTCCAGGTGGTCCTGCGTGAAGTTGGTGAACAGCGCGACGCGGATGCGCGTGCCCGCCATGCGGTGCTCGGCCAGCCCGATGGACGAGGCCTCGATGGCGCAGGCCGTGCGGCCGGCATCGGTGAACTGCTGGAACGCGCGCTGCAGCCGCACCGGGTCGGGTGTGGTCATGCCCGTGCTGGTGAGTGCGGGCGGTGTGCCCATACCCAAAGTGCCTACCAGCGCACATCCACCTTGCGGAATAAGCTCATTTTTTGATAGCACATTAAGTGCCTCGGCCAGCCACCAGCTCGTGCTGGTCTTGCCATTGGTACCCGTCACGGCCAACACATCCAGGCGCTGCGTGGGCTGCCCGAACCAGTCGGCCGCGATGAGGCCGGTGGCCGCCTTCAGGCCATGGAGCGCCGCCACCGGCAAGCCTTCGAGCGCAAATGCCTCCACGCCCTCATGCTCCACCAGGCAGGCCACGGCGCCGCGCGACAGCGCGTCCGCGATGTGGGCGCGGCCGTCGGTCGCGGCGCCGGGCCAGGCGATGAAACCGTCGCCGGGGCGCACCTGCCGGCTGTCGGTCTGCAGCGTGCCGGTGACCCGCTCGCGCAGCCAGGCGACGGCGTCGTGCACCGAGGCGAGCAAAGGCAAGGCTGTTGTCATAGCGATTCCTCCACCTCTTTGGCCACGATCTGCGGCTTGACCGCCATGTCCGGCTGCACGCCCATCATGCGCAGCGTCTGCTGCACCACTTCGCTGAACACGGGCGCGGCCACGGCACCGCCGTAGAACACGCCGTTGCTGGGCTCGTCGATCATCACGGCCACGATGATGCGCGGCTTGTCGATGGGCGCCATGCCGGTGAACCATGCCCTGTACTTGCCCGAGGCGTAGTTCTTGCCCACCTGCTTGCGCGCGGTGCCGGACTTGCCGCCCACCGAGTAGCCCAGGGTCTGCGCCTTCTGGCCGGTGCCGCCGGGGCCCGCGGCCATCTGCAGCATCTTGCGCACCTGGTCGGCGGTGCGTTCGGAGAACACGGGCACGCCCAGGGCGGGCTCGGAGGTCTTGAACATGGTGGCCGGAATCACGCGGCCGCCATTGGCGAACACCGTGTACGAGCGCGCCATCTGGAACAGGCTGGCCGACAGGCCGTAGCCGTAGGACATGGTGGCCTGCTCCACCGGGCGCCAGGTCTTGTAGGGGCGCAGGCGCCCCGTCACCACGCCAGGAAAATGCAGCTGCGGCTTCTGGCCGAAGCCCGCGGCCGAGAAGGTCTCCCACATCTCGCGCGCGGGCATCTGCATGGCGATCTTGGTGGTGCCCACGTTGCTCGACTTCTGGATCACCCCTTCCACCGTGAGCACGCCGTGGTTGCTGGTGTCGGAGATGGTGGAGCCCGTGATGTTGATCCGGCCCGGATTGGTGTCCACGATGGTGTCGGGCCGCACACGCCCCGATTCCAGCGCCAGGCCGATGGTGAACGGCTTCATGGTCGAGCCGGGCTCGAAAACGTCGGTGAGCGCGCGGTTGCGCAGCTGCTCGCCCGTGAGGTTCTGGCGCTTGTCGGGGACGTAGCTCGGGTAGTTGGCCAGCGCCAGCAGCTCGCCCGTGTGGGCATCGAGCACCACCACGCTGCCCGCCTTGGCCTTGTGCAGCGCGACCTGGTCCCGCAGCTTCTGGTAGGCAAAGAACTGCACCTTGCTGTCGATGGACAGCTGCATGTCCTTGCCATCGACTGGAGGCACGGTCTCGCCCACGCCCTCGACCACCCGGCCCAGGCGGTCCTTGATCACGCGGCGCGAGCCCGCCTTGCCCGCCAGCTCCTTGTCGAAGGCCAGCTCCATGCCTTCCTGCCCGTGGTCTTCCACGTTGGTGAAACCCACCACGTGGGCCGCGGCTTCCCCTTCGGGGTACTGGCGCTTGTACTCCTTGCGCTGGTAGATGCCCTTGATGTCCAGTGCCGCGATCTCCCGGCCCACATCCCAGTCGAGCTGGCGCTTGATCCAGACGAAGGTCTTGTCTTCATCGGCCAGCTTGCGCTGCAGCTCGGCCAATGGCATGTCGAGCAGCTTGGCCAGTTGCTTGAGCTTGGCGCGGACCTCGGGCCTGTCCTGCTCCACGTCTTCCGGAATGGCCCAGATGCTGGCCGCCGGCACGCTGGACGCCAGGATCAGCCCATTGCGGTCCACGATCTTGCCGCGGTTGGCCGGCAGCTCCAGCGTGCGCGCGAAGCGCACTTCGCCCTGGCGCTGGAAGAAGGCGTTGCCAAACACCTGCACGTAGGCAGCGCGCCCCGCCAGCCCCATGAAACCCAGCGCGATCGCCGCCACGATGAACTTGCTGCGCCAGACGGGCGTCTTGCTCGCCAGCAGCGGGCTGGAGGTGTAGAGCACGCTGCGGCTCATGGCTGCGCTCCTTCGGTCCGGGACGGCGCCGCACTGGCGGCCGCGGCGGCCGTGGCGGCGGCCACCCCTTGGGGGTCGGACACATACTGCGTGATGGCCGGCGTGGCCGTGCGCATGTTGAGCTGCGCGCGCGCGATCTTCTCCACGCGCAGCGGCGTGGCCTGCGCACGCTTTTCCACCTGCAGGCGCTGGTGTTCGGTTTCCAGGCGGCGCGCCTCGGCGGTGGCGCGGTCGAGCTCGGTGAACAGGCGGCGCGACTCGTACTGGGTGTGCACGAGATAGATCGCGCTGGCCAGCACGGCCACCAGCAAGACGACGTTGAGCCTTGTCATGTCAGTTGCCTGCCACGCCGCAGCATGAAACCGCCACGGCCCTACCCAGGGACACCGGGCCAGGGCCGTTGCGCAGCGAGGGCGTCGTCCCCCTGGAGGGGGAAGGCGCGAAGCGACTCGGGCGGCGCTTCATCACTGCACCTCGGTGCGCTCGGCCACGCGCATGATGGCGCTGCGCGAACGGGGGTTGGCCGCCACTTCGGCGGCACCGGGCTTGATGCGGTCCAGGGCCACGAGCTTCATGGCCTGGGGCGCGGCAAAGGGCGCGCGGCGGTCGTAGACCTCCTTGGAGTGTTTGGCGATGAACTGCTTGACGATGCGGTCTTCGAGCGAATGGAAGCTGATCACCACCAGCCGCCCGCCCGGCTGCAGCACCGAGAGGCTGGCCTCTAGCGCCTGTTGCAGCTCTTCAAGCTCGGCGTTGATGAAAATCCGAAGAGCTTGAAATGTGCGCGTTGCAGGGTTCTGGCCCGCTTCGCGGGTTTTGACCGCGCCAGCCACGAGGTCGGCCAGTTCGGCGGTGGTTGCAAGAGGACCCCGTTCTTCGCGCCGAGCAACAATCGCCTTTGCAATGGGGCCAGCAAACCGTTCTTCACCGTAGTCACGTATCACCTCCGCAATCTGACCGACTTCGGCCGTGGCCAACCAATCGGCCACGCTTTCGCCGCGCGTGGTGTCCATGCGCATGTCCAGCGGGCCGTCAAAACGGAAACTGAAGCCCCGCTCGGGGCTGTCGATCTGGGGCGAGCTCACGCCCAGGTCCATCAGCACGCCCGCCGCACTGGCGGGCGGAAGGTCGGCCAGATGGCGAAAACCCTCGTGCCGAATGGAAAAACGCGCATCGGTGATGCGCGTTGCTTCGGCAATGGCTTCGGGGTCCTTGTCAAAGGCGACAAGGCGCCCCTGCGGCCCCAGGCGAAGCAGGATGAGGCGCGAATGCCCCCCGCGCCCGAAGGTCGCGTCCACCCAGGTGCCCGCGGGCGTGGCGCCGGCGCCGCCCAGCAGGGCATCCACGGCTTCTTCGAGCAGGACGGTGGTGTGTTGCAAGGAGGATGTCACCGCGCGCCTTAGAAGGAGAAGTCCTTGAAGACATCCGGCATCTCGCCCTGCATGGCCTTGGCCTCCTGCTCGTCGTAGGTGGCCTTGTCCCAGAGTTCGAAATGGTTGCCCATGCCCAGCAGCATGGTGTCCTTGGAGATACCGGCCGCCTCGCGCAGCTCGGGCGAAACCAGCACGCGGCCCGTGGCGTCCATCTCCACATCCATGGCATTGCCCAGGAAGATGCGTTTCCACCACTGGGCGGACATGGGCAGCTGGGCGATGCGCTCGCGGAACTTCTCCCACTCCGGGCGGGGGAAGACCATGAGGCAGCCGTGCGGGTGCTTGGTGATGGTGAGCTGGCCGGATGCCGTGGCCGCGAGGACGTCACGATGCCGGGTCGGCACGGACAGCCGACCCTTCGCATCGAGACTCAGCGACGAAGCACCTTGAAACACGGACGGATTTCCCAACTCGGTTATTGCGCCTCGCCGGTCCGTGCAATGGACCTGGAGGGCACTTTTCACCACTTAATTGCACTTTTTTGCACTGTAGCAGGAAAAGCACACCGAACAAGGGGGTGTCCAACAAACTTTTGCAATGAAATCAACGACTTAGGCGCGACTTTGCAGACACAGAAAAGCCAAAAGTCGTTGAAAAAGAAGCACTTAGAGAGGCCTATGAAAGTGACCTCTCAAGGCTTGACCGAGTGGTCACAGGATGTAGCGCGACAGGTCCTCGTCCTGGCTCAGCGTCTGCAGGCGGGCGTCCACGTAGGCGGCGTCCACGGTGACCGTCTGGCCCGACAGGCGCGTGGCATCAAAACTCACCTCGTCCAGCAGGCGCTCCATGACGGTGGACAGGCGGCGCGCGCCGATGTTTTCGGTGCGTTCGTTCACCTCGAACGCGATGTGCGCCAGGCGCGTGATCCCCTCGGTCGCGAACTCGAGCGTGACGCCTTCGGTCGCCAGCAGGGCCTGGTACTGCTTGACCAGGGAGGCATGGGTCTGCGTGAGGATGGCCTCGAAGTCCTTCACCGACAGGGATTCCAGCTCGACCCGGATCGGGAAACGCCCCTGCAGCTCGGGAATGAGGTCGCTGGGCCTGGACAGGTGAAAGGCACCGGAGGCGATGAACAGGATGTGGTCCGTCTTGATCATCCCGTACTTGGTGGACACGGTCGTGCCCTCCACCAGCGGCAGCAGGTCGCGCTGCACGCCCTGGCGCGACACGTCGGCGCCGCTGGTCTCCTGGCGGGCGGCCACCTTGTCGATCTCGTCGATGAAGACGATGCCGTTCTGCTCGGCATTGGCGACGGCCCGGGCCTTGATCTCGTCCTCGTTGACGAGTTTGCCAGCCTCTTCGTCGGTGAGCAGCTTGAGGGCCTCGGCGATCCTGAGCTTGCGCGTCTTGCGCTTGTCCTGCCCCAGCTGGCTGAACATGCCGCGCAGCTGCTCGGTCATTTCCTCCATGCCCTGGGGCCCCATGATCTCCAGCTGGGGGCGGCCCTCGGCCACGTCGATCTCGATCTCCTTGTCGTCCAGGGCGCCTTCGCGCAGCTTCTTGCGAAACACCTGCCGCGCCGTGTTGTCCGCCGCGGGCTCGCTGCCTGCCGCGGCCCGGGCCGGCGGGATCAGCACGTCGAGGATGCGCTCCTCGGCCGCATCTTCGGCGCGGGTGCGCACCTTCTTCATCTCGGACTCGCGGGTCTGCTTCACCGCCATTTCGGCGAGATCGCGGATGATGGAATCCACGTCCTTGCCCACATAGCCCACCTCGGTGAACTTGGTGGCCTCGACCTTGATGAAGGGCGCGTCGGCCAGCCGGGCCAGGCGGCGCGCGATCTCGGTCTTGCCCACGCCGGTGGGACCGATCATGAGGATGTTCTTGGGCGTGATCTCCTGGCGCAGGCTGCCCTCGACCTGCTGGCGGCGCCAGCGGTTGCGCAGCGCGATGGCGACCGCGCGCTTGGCGCTGGCCTGGCCCACGATGTGGTGGTCGAGTTCGGAGACGATTTCCTGGGGGGTCATGGACGACATACAGGTCTTCCTGGTATCAAATGAGGCTCCAGCGCATGATCAACAAGCGCCAGCAGCTATAAAAAACAGAGCAAACCGCTCCGGGGCACCCCCGGGGGCAGGACCATCCCGCGCGCTCAGAGCGTCTCGATGGTGTGGTTCATGTTGGTGTAGATGCACAGCTCGCCGGCGATTTCGAGCGATTTCTTGACGATGTCCTGCGCGGACAGATCGGTGTTCACCAGCAGCGCTTTGGCGGCCGAGTGCGCATAGGCGCCGCCCGAGCCAATGGCCACGATGCCCTGCTCTGGTTCGAGCACATCGCCGTTGCCCGTGATGATGAGCGACGCGCTCGCATCGGCCACCGCCAGCATGGCTTCCAGGCGGCGCAGCACGCGGTCGGTGCGCCAGTCCTTGGTGAGCTCGATGGCCGCGCGCGTGAGGTGGCCCTGGTGCTTTTCGAGCTTGGCCTCGAAACGCTCGAACAGCGTGAAGGCATCGGCCGTGGCCCCCGCGAAGCCCGCGAGCACCTTGCCATGGTAGAGCTTGCGCACCTTGCGGGCCGTGCCCTTGACCACGATGTTGCCCAGGGTGACCTGGCCGTCGCCGCCAATGGCCACTTGGATGCCTGCCGGGGTCTCGCGGCGCACGCTCAGGATGGTGGTGCCGTGGAACACCGGGGATTGGTTTGGTGATGAGTCCATAGCAGCCGCAGATGGGGACAGGCCCCCATTTTGCAAGCACACCGCCACCACGGGCGCTGCGCGCGGCAGAAGGGGCGGAGGCCGCAGTTCCAGGCATAGCTGCCCGGGCAGGGCGGTTCCGAAGAGCCGCCGTCTCTGGCGGCCGCACCGAGCGGAGCAGCCGGCCAGGGCGTGGTCCTAGTTCTTGCGGGGCACCACCCAGGCGTGCTCGTTGATGCCGATCACATTGAAGAAGATGGCCACCAGCCGCTGCAGGTTGTGAAACTGGATCACATGGCCCTGGCCCTGCTGCTCGGCCGCCCAGTTGAGCACCGAGCCCGCGGCGGCAAAGTCCACGCGGATGAGCTTGTCGCACGCAATGGTGAGCGGCACGCCGGGCCGCAGGAGGGCCTGGAAGGGCTCCAGCAGCGGCGTGGCATCGCCGTCGATGTGGCCGCTGAGCTGGGCCACGGGCCCCGTGTCCGCGGGCGCGGGCACCGACTCGCCCAGGTCGGACGCCATGAAGTCGCTGTCCACCGACAGCGGCGCGGCCCCGGAAGACACGCCCTCGTTGTCTGAATATCCGCAGCGCGGCGATACCCAGGAGGGCGGCGACACCTCGTAGGTCACGCAGTAGTCGAGCGCGACCAGTTCGAACTCGTCGGGCTTGCCCATGAGCCGCAGCGCCGCCATGCGCAGGCGCCACCACTCAGGGCTGGTGGCACGGTCTCCGGACTGGGTCTTGGCGTCGAGCAGCGCATTGAGCTTCTCGACCCCCGAAAACACCAGTTGCCCGTCACGCTCGGCCCACTGGGTGAACTGGTCGGCCAGCAAAGGCACCGCGGCTTCGTCGATGGCGGCCAGGCGCGTCCAGGACAGCGTCCAGGGGGACGCGGCGCGGGCCAGGGAGGCCTGCAGCGCGGCGACGGACGACACCGCCAGGGAGGCCGGGGCATTCCAGCTGAAATCGCGGCGCGCCGCGCCGGCCGGCACGGCGCCCGTGGCACCAGGCCCCGCCGCGGCGGCAGCCGGCGCCATGCCCAGCTGCTGCGGCATGGAGAACCACAGCGGCGCCGAACGGCTGTACTGTGCGGCGAAGTCGATGGCCAGGGTGTCGAACCGGTCGTGCTGACCGGTTGCGCGGTACAGGTCGAAGAGCGTCATCCAGATTTCGAGTTGCTCTTCGGGATCATCCTGCTGGTGCTGGGCCAGCACGTCGAGCAGGCCGGACTCTGCCCCCGCGTGGTCGCCATTGGCGAACCGGATGGCGGCTTCTTCTAGATCGGGTTCGTGCACGAATTCCTCCGGTTCGGATGCCGGCGCTGGCGTTGCCGCTGTAGCCGCCGCAGGGCTGAAGGACGCTTCGCCCGGGCCTGGGCCCGCGAGCATTTGCGCATCGGTGCCGCCAAACCGGCCAATCGCCATGCTGTCATCGGCAAACAGCGGCTGGACACCGGCGGCCTGGTTGTTGTTGTCGCCCAGCGGCGCAGGCAGGCTGCCGGGCGCGGTGGGCGCGTAGGCCCTGGCGTGCGCGGAATCCGTCGTTGCCGCGCTGGGGGGCTCGGGCATGACGCCCGGCTGGGTGGGCGCCTCGGCCCCTTGCTTGCTCTTCCACCACTGCTGCGACATCTGCGCCTCGATCTCGTCGATCTTCTTGAGCGTCACGGCGCGTTCGTCGGGCGACGCCATGCTGCTCTGGAAGAACGACGGCCTGGCGGTGGGGTCCTCGGTGCGCTGCCCCTGCAGCACCTCGCGCTGGCGCAGCTTGCGCAGCTGATCGAACTCGCGGCGCCGCACGAAATCGTTGCGGCGCTTGCGCTCGATCATCTCCTTGAGCATCTGCTTGCTGTACTGGCTCTCCCGGTCATTCTGCGCGGAGTCCAGCTCCGTCCAGTTGACCGTGGGATTGCGCACAAACCGCACCACCTTCGAAAGCAGTCCGCCAGGGGTGGTTTCTTCCTTGCTCATGGCTCAGGGCGCGCGTGGGGATCAGGCCGGGCGGCCAGGTCAATCACCAAACATCTTCTGCTTGAGTTCGCGGCGCTGCTGCGCCTCCAGCGACAGCGTGGCCGTCGGGCGGGCGATCAGGCGGCCCACGCCGATGGGTTCGCCGGTCTCATCGCAGTACCCATAGTCGCCCGCGTCGATGCGGGCAATGGACTGCTCGATCTTCTTGAGCAGCTTGCGCTCGCGGTCGCGGGTGCGCAGCTCCAGGGCATGCTCTTCCTCGATCGTGGCGCGGTCGGCGGGATCGGGCACGACGACGGTGTCTTCGCGCAGGTGCTCGGTGGTTTCGCCGGCGCTGTTGTGGATGTCCTGCTTGAGCTGCACGAGCTTCAGGCGGAAGAACGCCATCTGCTTGTCGTTCATGTACTCGCTGTCAGGCATGGCCATGACTTCGGCGTCGGTCAGCTCGGCGGCGGACTTGGTCTTCCAGTTGTTCGCCAGCTTGGGGTCTTTTTTGGCAGCCGTATAGGTGGGCTGCGCTTGCACGGTCGTGGGCATGGTATGTAGATAACTGGCTTTGGCAGCGGTCGAAGCCACTGTCTGTGCCATGGATGGTACGGTCAATTGGGCCAATCGGGAAGAAGGCCGGGTTGTGCGCACGGGTACCTGCGAACCGGCCTGCAGCACGGGTGCTGGAGCGGGAGTCGCCACGGCCGCCGGGCTGGCGGCGACCTTGGGTGCTGCAGCCGGCTTGGCGGCGGCCTTCGCGCCAGCCTTGGTTGCCGCAGGGGCGGCGGCGGTTTTCGCCGCGGCAGGGGTTGCCTTGGTGGCCCCCTTGGATTTGCTGGTGTCGGCTTTCACTTCCTGGTCTCCTCGCAATACGGGCGGGCCCCAGCCGCATTCGCAGCCAAGGGCGGGTGGCAAGCCTTCCGGGGTTTTACCGGGGCGCGATTGTATCGACCTGGGCTGACGCAAACGGAAACGTTGCAGATACAACACAAACCAGCCGCCAACCCCCTGCCCTCGGGCCGCCCCGCCGGGGTCAGACCAGGCTCTGCTCCAGCCCCTGCAGAAAGATGTCCTTGGGCAGGTCGATGCCAATGAAGACCATCTTACTGGTGCGCGGCTCGCCTTCGGCCCACTGGGGGCCCAGGTCGCTGCCCATGAGCTGGTGCACGCCCTGGAAGATCACCTTGCGCTCGGTGCCCTTCATGTTCAGGACGCCCTTGTAGCGCAGCATGCGCGGGCCATAAATGTTGACAATCGCCCCGAGAAAATCCTCCAGCTTGGCCGGATCGAACGGCCGCTCGGAGCGGAAGACGAAGCTTTTCACGTCGTCATCGTGGTGATGGTGATGGCCGTGCCCGTGGTCGTGCTGGTGCGAGGGGTGGCTGCAGTGCTCGCCATGCTCGTGGTCATGGTCGTGGTGGTCATGGCCGTCGCCCTCTTCCTTGAGGAACTCGGGGTCGATGTCCAGCTTGGCATTGAGGTTGAAGCCCCGCAGGTCCAGCACTTCCGACAGCGGCACCTCGCCGAAATGCACGGCCTTGATGGGCGCGCGCGGGTTCATGTGCTTGAGGCGATGGATCAGCGCGTCGGTTTCCTCGGCGCTGACCAGATCGGTCTTGGACAAAAAGATCTGGTCGGCAAAGCCCACCTGGCGGCGCGCTTCCTGGCGGTCGTTGAGTTGCTGGGGCGCGTGCTTGGCGTCCACCAGCGTGATGATGGAATCGATGAGGTAGGTCTCGGCGATCTCCTCGTCCATGAAGAAGGTCTGCGCGACGGGGCCGGGGTCGGCCACGCCGGTGGTCTCGATGACGATGCGGTCGAACTCCAGCAGGTTCTTGCGCTTCTTGGCGGCCAGCAGCTGCAGCGTCTCGCGCAGGTCTTCGCGGATGGTGCAGCAGATGCAGCCGTTGCTCATCTGCACGATCTGCTCCTTGGACTCGGTCACGAGGATGTCGTTGTCGATGTTCTCTTCGCCGAATTCGTTCTCGATCACGGCGATCTTCTGGCCGTGGGCTTCGGAGAGCAGGCGCTTGAGCAAGGTGGTCTTGCCCGAGCCCAGGAAGCCGGTGAGGATGGTGACGGGGATCAATGCCATGTTTCTTGTCCTTCAAGGGATGAACCCATGCGCTGCACCCGGCACTGCGGGCCGGGTGTGCGTGGCGCAAGGGGTTGTTTTCAGTGTACCGACGCTGTCAAGCCCTTGCCGCGCTCAGCCCTTGCGCATCACCACCAGCCCCTTGAGGTACTCGCCTTCGGGGAATTCCAGGGTCATCGGGTGGTCGGGCGCGCCGCCCAGGCGCTCCAGGATGAAGCCGTCCACGCCGGCATCCGCGCCGGCCGACGCCACAATCTTGTGGAACAAGTCGGCGCTGATGCCGCCCGAGCACGAGAAGGTGAACAGCACGCCGCCCGGCGTGAGCAGCTGCAGCGCCAGGCGGTTGATGTCCTTGTACGCGCGTGCAGCGCGCTCGGCGTGGGCCGCCGTGGGCGCGAACTTCGGCGGGTCGAGCACGATGGCGTCGAAGCGCCGGCCTTCCTTGAGAAACTGGCGCAGCGAGGCGTTCACGTCCGCGTCCAGGAAGCTCGCGTGGTTCAGGTCGAACCCGTTGAGCGCCACATGGGCGCGGGCGCGCTCCAGGGCCGGGCCCGAGGAGTCGATGGACGTCACATGCCCGTCCGCCGATGCGCCGCTGGCGCGCATGCCGGCCAGCGCGGCCACGCTGAAGCCGCCGGTGTAGCAAAAGCAGTTGAGCACATCCTTGAAGCCCAGGCGCTGCGCGTAGTCGGCAAAACGCTTGCGGCTGTCGCGCTGGTCCAGGTAGAAGCCGGTCTTGTGGCCTTCGGCGATGTTCAGCGTCAGGTTCCACTGGTGTTCGTGGATGGTGAGCTCGAGCGGCGGGCCTTCGCCGTCGCCCGGCGCGCCCGTGGGGCCGCCGCGCAGCCAGCCGGTGGCGGGCGGGAGGCCTTCGAGCGCGCGCACGCTGGCATCCGAGCGTTCATAGAGCTTGGCCAGGCCCGTCTCGCGCAGCAGGGCATCGGCGATCACGTCCTTCCAGCGCTCGGTCCCGGCGCTGGTGAACTGCGCCACCAGGGTGTCGCCATAGCGGTCCACGATGAGGCCCGGCAGGCCGTCGGACTCGCCGTGCACCAGGCGCACACCGTCGCTTTGTACATCAAAACGGGCTCTGGCGATGATGGAGCGCGCGCAAGCAGCTATGAAAAAAGGAGCATCGATACGCTGCGCCTCGTCAAAGCTCCACACCCGCGCGCGGATGCGCGAGCTGGGGCTGAACGCCGCCCAGGCCAGGAACTGGCCCTCGTGCGATTCCACGCGCACGGTCTCGCCGCTGTCGCCGCCGCCCTTGGCGATGGCCGATTCAAAGATCCAGGGGTGGCGGCGCAAGAGCGAGCGCTCTTTGCCAGGGCGAAGGCGAAGGGTTTTCATGATGGGGCGATTGTCGCGTGAATGGCCCCACGCCAGCCCCGGGGCTGGCGCCAGCGCGTCAGAGCGCGTGCCCGATGCGGCCCAGGCGCGGCGCCCAGTTTTCCAGGATGTCGGCCGACACCAGCACGCGCCGCGCCTGGCCGATGAGCAGGTGACGCGGGACGAAGCCGATGTAGCGGGAGTCCGCGCTGTTGTCGCGGTTGTCGCCCAGCACCAGGTACTGGCCCTCGGGCACCGTCACCGGGCCGAAGCTGCGGTGTGCCGTCACGCCCTGCAGCCATTGCACCCGGCGCTCGTGGCCCTGCAGGTGCTCCGTCCAGCGGGTGGCGGGCACCTGCGCGCCCAGCTCGGCCAGGTGTTCGGTCACCGCCTCGGGCGCGTCGTAGCGTGCGGCCTCGCCGTTGAGGTACAGCACCTCGTCGCGCATCTCCACCGTGTCGCCCGGCAGCGCCGCGATGCGCTTGATCAGCCGCGTGCCATCGCGCGGCGACGAGAACGTGACCACATCGCCCCGCGCGGGCTCGCCCAGGCGCGCCAGCACCACATCGGTGAGCGGCAGCTTCAGGTCATAGGCCAGCCGGTTGACGAACACCACGTCCCCTTCGAGCAGCGTGGGCCGCATGGACCCCGAAGGAATCGGATTCCAGTCCGCCACCGCCGTGCGAAAGATGCCGAAGCACAGCAGCAGCACGAGGAACCCACGGTTCGATTTGATCCATTTCAGCAGCATGGCGAGACACTCCAAGGCGCCCTACAGCAAGCACCCCTTGCTCGGATGCACGGCGTCACATCTTGGTTCCGTGGCACCGGCCCACGAGACCGGCCGCAGCCCACCGGCATGCCCGATCAGCGCCAGGAGCCGCCCACACGCCACCAACGCCCGCAGCGCGCACCGCCCCCACCAGTGCACCCGTGGAACCGGCTGTGCCGGGCCACCGGGTGCGTCCCCCTCCGGGGGAAGGCGCGCAGCGCCTCAGGGGGGCTTCTTTCTCGCCCGAGGATGCGCCGCGTCATACACCTTGGCCAGGTGCTGGAAATCAAGCCGCGTGTAGACCTGCGTGGTGGTGATGTTGGCGTGGCCCAGCAGCTCCTGCACCGCGCGCAGGTCGCCGCTGCTTTGCAGCAGGTGGCTGGCGAACGAGTGGCGCAGCATGTGCGGGTGCACCGGCGTGGTCAGCCCCGCCTGCTGGCTGCGCTGGCGCAGGCGCAGCCAGATCGACTGCGCCGTGAGCCGCTTGCCGCGCTGGCCGACGAACAGGGCCGTGTCAAGGCGCGCCGAGCCCTCGCCGCCGAAGGGCGTGGCCCGCAGCCGCAGCCAGGCCTGCAGCGCCGCCGTGGCCGCGCGCCCCACGGGCACGCTGCGGCGCTTGCTGCCCTTGCCGAACACATGGGCCTCGCCGGCCTGCAGGTCCACCCAGCCCCGGCCCTGGCGCTGGGTGTCGGCATTGGGGATGGCGTCGAGCCCCGCGAGTTCGCCCACGCGCAGGCCGCACCCATACAGCAGTTCCACCATGGCCGCATCGCGCGCCTCCAGCCAGGGGTCGGCGCCGGTGTTGTCGAATTCGGCCAGCCGCACGGCGTCGTCCACACCCAGCGCCTTGGGCAGGGGCTTGGGCGCCTTGGGGGCGCGCACGTCCTGCACGGGGTTGTGCGGGATCAGCCCCTGCCGCCCCGCCCATATGAAGAACCCGCGCCAGCCCGAGAGGATGAGCGCAATCCCCCGCCCGCTGCGCCCGCCGCTGTGCATCTGCGCCACAAAACGGCGGATGTGCGCGGTCTGCAGCTGCAGCAGGGGCACGCTGACCCCCGCCGCAAACTGCGCGAGCTTTTCAAGGTCCAGTGTGTAGAGCGTGAGCGTGCGCGCCGCCAGCCGCTTTTCGACGCGCACATGCTCCAGGTAACGCAGGACGTGCGGGTCCGGGGGAGTCTGTGTGGCCAGCATGTCGGACACGGGGCACTACCCAGGCAACTGGCGCGCCCCAAGGCCAGCGCCACCGTGGAACCGGCTTTGCCGGGCCGGGGGTGGCGTCCCCCCGCAGGGGGGAAGCGGCGCAGCCGCACAGGGGGGCATCACTTCAGCCGCAGCAGGGCGGCACTGGCGAGTTCTGCCATGCGCGACAGAAATTCCGTGCCCATCGTGGCATCAAACCGCTGGGGGTCTTGCGAGCCCAGCACCAGCAGGCCGAACGCGGGCGTGGCGCTGTCGATGGCGCCTTCGCGCAGCGGCAGCAGGGCCAGCGACTGGGCGGGTTCGCCCGCCTCGGCCGCGAGCCAGCCTGCGGGCTCGAACCCCAGGTTGGGGCCGCAGAACGGCATGGTGAGCGATGAGGCAAACGCGCGGGCGTCTTCGCTGGCGCCCTGGGTGAAGTCGGCATCGATGTACGGCGCGGCCACCTCCCACACGCGCACCGCGGCCTGGGGCACGTCGAACAGGGTGCGCACGCCATCGACCACCGCCTGCGGCAGGTCGAACGGGTCGCGCACCTGCAGCAGCGCGCTCGTCCACTGGTGCACCTTGTGGGCGATGGCGGTGTTTTCGGTGCTGTTGCGCACCATTTCCATGATGCGCTGCTCCAGGCCCTTGATCTTCTCGCGCAGCATCTCGGCCTGGCGCTCCTGCAGGCTCACGGCGCGCGCGCCGTGGGGGCTGGTGATCTGCACGCTGGCCAGCACCTCGGCATGGCGTTCGAAGAAGCCCGGCGTGTTGGTGAGGAACTGGGCGATGTCGTCTTCGGTGATCGGGGGGATGTGGGACGTCATAGGAGGGTGTCAGGAATGTCGATCCGGCCTTCGAACACCGTGGTGGCGGGGCCGGTCATGAAAACGGAATCGGCCTCCTGGCCGCTCCAGGCGATGGTGAGGCGGCCGCCGCGCGTGTCCACATGCACCTCGTTGTCGAGCAGGCCCAGGCGGATGCCGGCCGCCACGGCCGCGCAGGCCCCCGAGCCGCAGGCCAGGGTTTCGCCCACGCCGCGCTCGAACACGCGCAGCCGCACATGGGCGCGGTCCACGATCTGCAAAAAGCCTGCATTCACGCGCTGCGGAAAACGCGCATGGCGCTCGACCAGGGGGCCCGCTTCCAGCACCGGGGCGGTGTCCACGTTGTCCACCAGCTGCACGGCGTGCGGGTTGCCCATGGAGACAACCGCTACCAAAACAGTAGCTGTCAGCGCTTTACCATCCAGCGCCAGCGGCCATTTTTTTCCTGAGCCTTGTGCCACGGCGGTCAAACCACTGGCATCAAACGGCACCCGGGCGGGCTCGAACTGCGGTCGGCCCATGTCCACGGTGACGCGGCCATCGGGGGTGAGGCGGGGGGCGATCACGCCGCTTTTGGTCTGCACCCGCAGGGTGTCCTTGCCCGACAGGCCCTTGTCGTGCACAAAGCGCGCGAAGCAGCGGGCGCCGTTGCCACACTGCTCCACCTCGCCGCCATCGGCGTTGTGGATCACGTATTCGAAGTCGATACCGTCCGCTGGCGAAGGCCGCACCGTGAGGATCTGGTCGGCCCCCACACCGAAGTGGCGGTCGGCGAGGAAACGGTATTGGGCGGCGCCGAGCCCCAGGCGGCCCCGGGTTTCGTCGAGCACCACGAAATCGTTGCCCGCGCCCTGCATTTTGGTAAAGGGAATCTGCATGGCCGGATTATCGTCGGTGGGCCGGCGTGCGCGGCACCCCGCCCGGGGCAACTTGTGACAGAACCCCCACCCCGCCAATGAACCCCGGCCTGCACCGGTTTTTCCGCCGGTTTAGGCTGTGCCGTGTGGCGGCCCGCCCGCGCGCCGGCCGCCGCCTCCCCAACCCCCCCATTCGCCAACGAGGACCCGCATGCCCGATCTCGCCAGTTTTCCCATTACCCGCAAATGGCCCGCCCGGCACCCGGAGCGCATCCAGCTGTACTCGCTGCCCACGCCCAACGGCGTGAAGGTGTCGATCGCGCTGGAAGAGCTGGGCCTGCCCTACGAACCGCACCTGGTGAGCTTCGAGACCAGCGACCAGACCTCGCCCGAGTTCCTGTCGCTCAACCCCAACAACAAGATCCCGGCCATCCTGGACCCGAACGGGCCCGATGGAAAGCCCCTGGCGCTGTTCGAATCCGGCGCCATCCTGGTGTACCTGGCGAGCAAGACCGGCCAGCTGATCCCGCAGGACACGGCCGGGCGTTACGAAGCCCTGCAGTGGGTGATGTGGCAGATGGGCGGCGTGGGCCCGATGTTCGGCCAGCTCGGTTTCTTCCACAAGTTCGCGGGCAAGGACTACGAGGACAAGCGCCCGCGCGACCGCTATGTGGCGGAATCGAAGCGCCTCTTGAAGGTGCTGGACGAGCGCCTGAAGGGCCGCCAATGGGTGATGGGCGAGCAGTACACCATCGCCGACATCGCCATCCTGCCCTGGGTGCGCAACCTCGTGGGCTTCTACGGCGCGGGCGATCTGGTGGAGTTCGGTCAGTTCAAGGAAATAAAGCGCGTGCTGGAAGCCTTCGTGGCGCGCCCGGCCGTGGCCAGGGGGCTGAACATCCCGGCGCGCGGCTGAGCAGGCCCTGGCTGCAGGGGCCGTGGCACCGGTCAGCCCATGCGCTCCTGCAGAAAATCCAGGAAACACGCGATGCGCGCGGCCAGCTGCGTGTTGCGGTAGTACACGGCGCTCACGGGCTGGCGCACGTCCGCCGTGTCCCTGGCCAGCACCTGCACCAGATCGCCGCGCGCGCGGTCGGCGGCGGTCATGAAATCCGACAGGCACACGATGCCCGCGCCCTGCAGCGCGAGCTGGCGCAGCGTCTCGCCGCTGGACGCGGCGATCTCCGGCACGGTGGGCCACTCGTCGCCATGCGCGCCGCGCAGGGGCCAGCGGTTGAGCGATTCCGGCTGCGTGAAGCCCAGCAGGGTGTGCCGCGCCAGGTCTTCCACCGCCCGCGGCCGCCCCCGGGCGGCCAGGTAGGCCGGGCTGGCCAGCACGCGGATGCGGCTGGTGCACAGCGGGCGCGCGTGCAGGGTCGAGTCGCGCAGGTGGCCTATGCGGATGGCCACGTCGGTGCGGCGCTCGAGCAGGTCGATGTTCAGCTCGTCCGTGTCCAGCTCCAGCGTGATCTGCGGGTAGGCCTTGCGAAACGCCGGCACCAGCGGCACCACCGCGTGCAGCATGAAGGGCGTGGCCGCGTTCACGCGCAGGCGGCCCGCGGGCTGCTGGCGGCGCGCGGCCATGTGCTCTTCGGCATCGTCGATGGACGCCAGGATGGCGCGCGTGCGCAGCAGGAAGGCCTGCCCCTCCTCGGTCAGCGCGGCGCGGCGCGTGGTGCGGCGCAGCAGCGTGGTATCGAGCTTCTTCTCCAGCCGCGCCAGCGCCCGGCTGATGCCCGAGACGGTCTGCCCCAGCTGGTCGGCCGCCGCCGTGATGGAGCCGCCGTCCACCACGGCCACAAAGGCCTGCAGTTCTTCGAGCGTGGTTTTCATGGGCCTCCATTGTTGACTTCGGATCAAGTATCTATGGAGCGTAACGGTATTTTTCTGCAAGACTGAAGCGCCCACACTCCTTCCCATGTCCACAGGAGTGTTTCCATGCCCATTGCCTTGCTCGCGCTGACGCTCAGCGCTTTCGCCATCGGCACGACCGAGTTCGTGATCGTTGGCCTGCTGCCCACCGTGGCGGCCGACCTGTCCATCAGCATCCCCTCGGCGGGCCTGCTGGTCAGCCTGTACGCCCTGGGCGTCGCCGTGGGCGCGCCCGTGCTCACAGCCCTCACCGGCCGCGTGCCCCGCAAGGCGCTGCTGCTGTCGCTGATGGCGCTGTTCACCGCCGGCAACCTGCTGGCCTGGCAGGCGCCCAGCTACGAAACGCTGGTGGCCGCGCGCATCCTCACCGGGCTGGCGCACGGCGTGTTCTTCTCGATCGGCTCGACCATCGCCACCGGCCTGGTGCCGCGCGAGAAAGCCGCCAGTGCGATCGCCATCATGTTCACCGGCCTCACCGTGGCGCTGGTCACGGGCGTGCCGCTGGGCACGTTCATCGGCCAGCATTTCGGCTGGCGCGAGACCTTCCTGGCCGTGTCGGCACTGGGCGTGGTGGCCTTCATCGGCAGCGCGATCTTCGTGCCGCGCAACATCGCCCACACCCCGCCCGCCTCGCTGGTGCAGCAGGCCAGGGTGCTGGCCGAGCCGCGCCTGCTGCTGGTGTACGCCAAGACGGCCATCGGCTACGGCGGCACGTTCATCCCGTTCACCTTCCTCGCCCCCATCCTCACCGACATCGCGGGCTTCAGCGCCGGCGCCGTGGGCTGGGTGATGCTGGTGTACGGCGTCTCGGTGGCGGTGGGCAACATCTGGGGGGGCCGCCTGGCCGACCGGCTGGGGCCCATCCCCGCGCTGCGCATCATCTTCACGCTGCTGGCCGCCGTGCTGCTGCTGCTGCAGTTCACCGCGCCCCACCCCTGGCTGGCCCTGGCCACCGTGCTGCTGTGGGGCGCCGTGGCGTTCGGCAACGTGCCCGGGCTGCAGGTGTATGTGGTCAAGCAGGCCGAGCGTTTCACGCCCCAGGCGGTGGACGTGGCCTCGGGCCTGAACATCGCGGCGTTCAACCTGGGCATCGCCGGCGCCGCCTGGGCCGGGGGCCTGATCGTGACGCACCTGGGCCTGATGCACACGCCCTGGATCGGCGCCTTGGTGGTGCTGGTGTCCCTGGCGCTCACGCACTACAGCGGCGTGCTGGACCGGCGCAGCGGCATCCCGGTGCGCGGCAGCGGGCCGGTGCCCGTGGGGCACTGAGCAGCCCACGCCCCCTCAACTCTTTCTGTCCCACCCCTTTTTTTGCTTCGTTTCAGGAATCGCCATGACTTCTTCCCCTTCCCTTCCCGCCTTCGGCCTGGGCACCTTCCGCCTCCAGGGCCAGGTCGTCATCGACTCGGTGCGCAACGCGCTCGACCTGGGCTACCGCGCCATCGACACGGCGCAGATCTACGGCAACGAGGCCGAGGTCGGCCAGGCCATCGCGGACAGCGGCGTGCCGCGCGGCGAGCTCTTCATCACCACGAAGGTCTGGACCGAGCACCTGGCGGGCGACCGGCTCGTCCAGAGCCTGAAGGACAGCCTGGCCAGGCTGCGCACCGACCAGGTGGACCTCACGCTGATCCACTGGCCCTCGCCCGGCGGCGCCGTGCCCGTGGCCGAGTTCATGGGCGCGCTGGCCGAGGCCCAGGCCCGGGGCCTCACGCGCCTGATCGGCGTGTCGAACTTCAATACCGCCCTGCTGCGCGAAGCCATCGCGGCCGTCGGCGCCGACCGCATCGCCACGCACCAGATCGAGCTGCACCCCTATCTGCAGAACCGCGCCGTGGCGGACTTCGCGCGCAGCCAGGGCATCCACACCACCTCGTACATGACCCTGGCCTACGGCAAGGTGCTGGGCGACCCGGTGCTGGCGGACATCGCGCGGGCCCACGGCGCCACCACCGCGCAGGTGGCGCTGGCCTGGGCCATGCAGCTGGGGTATGCCGTGATTCCCTCGTCCACCCGGCGCGACAACCTGGCGAGCAACCTGAAAGCCCGGCCGCTGCGGTTGACCGGCGAGGACATGGCACGCATCGCCGCGCTGGACCGCGGCGAACGGCTGGTGAACCCCGAAGGCCTGGCGCCCGCCTGGGACTGAACCGCCCCGCCCGTGCGGGGCGCGCCGCGCGCCTCGATAATGGCCCGATGCCCCGCACCACCCAACAACTGCACCCCCACCGCGAACCTGTTGCCACCCGCCCGGCCGCCACCGTGCTGCTGCTGCGCGATGCGCAGGGCGAACCGGGCGGACTGGAAGTCCTCATGACCCGGCGCTCGGCCACGGCCAGCTTCGCGCCCGGGGCCTACGTGTTCCCGGGCGGGGGCATCGACGCGCTGGACGCGCAGGTGCACGCCGCCGCCGACCGCCGCCCCACGCAGAGCGACCAGCACCTCACGCAGGCCATCGCCGCGATCCGCGAAAGCTTCGAGGAGCTGGGCATCCTGCTGGCCCGCCATGCCGATGGGCGCATGGCCGACGCACGGGACATCGCCGCCATCGACCGCCAACAGCCGCTGGCCGCCCAGTGCGGCGCGCGCGGCCTGCGCCTGGCGGCCGACAGCGTGTACCTGCTGGCCCACTGGACGGCCGACCGCGACCTGCCGCGCCGTTTCGACGTGCCGTTCCTCGTGGCCCGCATGCCCGAGGGCCAGGAGCCCGTGGCCGACGAAACCGAGCAGTTCGAGCCCGTGTGGGTGCGCCCGGCCGATGCGCTGGCGCGGCACGCGGCGGGGCAGTTCTTCATGATCTTTCCCACCATCCGCACGCTGCAGCGGCTCGCCCTGTTCGCCAGCGCGCAGGCGGTTCTTGACGCCCTGGCCGATGAAAAGCCGCTGTGGGTGAGCTGCCCGCGCGCCGGCACGCTGGCGGGCCAGGAGGCGCGCTACATGGAAGGCGACGCCCCCTTTGGCGAGCTGGCCCTGGTGTGCCCCGACGGCCAGATCGTGCACGCGCTCGACTGGCAGACCGACCGGCCCGTGCCGCTGCTGCGCAACGTGCAGCGCCTGACCGCGCCCAACCCCGGCGTGATGACCGGACCCGGCACCAACAGCTACCTGGTGGGCGACCCGGCCACCGGCTACATCGCCATCGACCCGGGCCCGGCCGACGCGGAGCACCTGGACAGGCTCTGGCGCGCCGCCGGCGGCGACATCCGCACGATCGTGTGCACCCACTCGCATCCCGACCACTCGCCCGGCGCCGCGCCGCTGCAAGCGATGTGCACCCGGGCCGGGCGCAGCGCCCCCCCCATCCTGGGCCTGCCATCGGCCCCCACGGCGCGCGCTGCCAGCGCATTCACGCCCGACCGCTTGCTACAAAACAATGAGCTGCTCACGCTGGAAGGACAAGCGCCAGAGGGCAAAATCACCCACACCCTACAGGTGATCCACACCCCGGGCCACGCGGCCAACCACCTGTGCCTGCTGCTCGTGGAAGACGCCCTGCTGTTCAGCGGCGACCACATCCTCAACGGCAGCACCACCGTGGTGGACCCACCCGACGGCAACATGGCCGACTACCTCGACTCTCTGGACAAGCTCGATGCGGTCTGCGCCGCACATGGCGTGGAGTTCATCCTGCCCGCGCACGGCTATGTGCTGGGCGACGCGCGCGGCGCGATCGCCAGGCTCAAGGCCCACCGCCTGGCGCGCGAGGCCAAGGTGCTGGCCGCCATGCAGGCGCTGCCCCAGGGCAGCGTGGACGACTGGGTGCAGCATGCGTATGACGACGTGCCCCCGCGCATGTGGCCCGTGGCCCAGCGCTCGCTGCTGGCGCATGTAGAGCGAATAAGAATGCTCGCCCCCTGAGTCGCCTGCGGCGCCTTCCCCCATCCGGGGGACGACGCCCTCGCTGCGGGGCGGCCCTCGCTTGGCGTCCCTGGCGGAGAGAGCGCCCGCTGCACGCGCCACGAACAACAAGAGGCATGCCCACACAATCCATCCAACAAAGAAAGCCGCCCCCACCCATGAATGACAAAAACCCTGACCCCACCCACATCCGCCTGGCCAAACGCGTGGCCGAGCAACTGAACTGCTCGCGCAGCACGGCCGAGCAATTCATCGAAGGCGGCTTTGTGAGCGTGGACGGCCAGGTGGTGGAAGCCCCGGGCGCGCGCGTGCGCCCCGACCAGGCCGTGGCGGTGGCCAAGGACGCCAGCCTGCTGGAGCTGACCCCGGTGACCTTGCTGCTGCACAAGCCGGTGGGGTTTGAAGCGGGCCTGGGCCTGCCCGCCGGGCCAGCGGCGCACGCCAGCCGCAGCCAGGGCGCCACGGCCGCCAGCACGCTGCTGGGCGCTGCATCCCACCTGGCCGAGGACGCCTCGGGCATCCGCGTGCTGCTGCGCCATTTCAGGCAGCTCGAATGCTTCACGCCGCTGCCCACCGAGGCCAGCGGCCTGGTGGTCTACACCCAGGACAAGCGCATCGCGCGCAAGCTGGCGGAAGACATCGAGTCGCTGGAGCAGGAATGCATCGTCGAGGTGAAGGGCGATATCGCACCGAACGGGCTGCAGCGCCTGTGCCACGGCCTGTCGTTCAACGGCCGCCCGCTGCCGCCCATCAAGGTGAGCTGGCAAAGCGAGACGAAACTGCGCTTTGCGCTCAAGGGCATCCGCCCCGGCCAGATCCCGGCCATGTGCGACGCCGTGGGCCTGGCCGTGGTCGCCTTGAAGCGCATCCGCATCGGCCGCGTGCCGCTGGCCAAGGTGCCCGAGGGGCAGTGGCGCTATCTGCAGCCCTGGGAGAAGTTCTGACTCCCCCTGAGTCGCCTTTGGCGCCATCCCCCTAAGGGGGACGCACCCGGTGGCCTGGCAAAGCCAGTTCCACGGGTGCGCTGGCAGAGGTGTGCCAGTTGCCGGCGGCGGGCGGGGCGGGCCGAACCACCGCCAGAACGATTGCTACCAAAAACATAGCTATCAGCGCTTGATGGAAAGGCGCCAGAGGCCCATCTGGCTCGAGATTTTTTCCACAGACCGCTGCTACACTGCGCCACAAACAGGAGGGAGTCCATGAGCCAAGTTCCATCAGACAGAGACGGCGCCGCCGGGCCGATGTCCACGTTCATGCCGCAGAACATCGACGCGCATCCGCTCGAATTCACCGGCAGCGGCGGCGAGTATTTCCGGGTGTGGATCGTCAACGTGCTGCTGTCCATCGTCACGCTGGGCATCTACACCCCCTGGGCCCGGCGCCGCACCGCGCAGTACTTCTACAGCCACACGCTGGTGGCGGGCAGCCCCCTGGAATTCACCGCGCAGCAGCGCAAGATGGTGATGGGCTTCGTGCTGCTGGTGCTGCTCACGCTGGCCTACAACATCGCCGCCAATACCGGGCAGGACGCGGCCGTGGGCGTGTTCCTGCTGACCGGCGCCGTGCTCTCGCCCCTGATCTGGGGCAGCGCCATGCGCTTTCGGCTCGGGGCCACGCGCTGGCGCGGCCTGCGCCTGCAGTTCACCGCCAGCTGGAAAGAGGTCTACATCGCCAGCTGGCCCATGTTCGCGCTGGCGCTGGTGTGGTTCGGCGTGTTCTTCGGCATGCAGGTGCTGTCGCCCGGACTGGCCGAGGCGCTCCAGGCCGCCGAGGAAGAAACCACCAAGCGGTCCCTGCCCGCCTTCACCCCCGCCATGGGCGGCCTGCTGCTGCTGGGCCTGGTGCTGACGGTGCTGTGCTTCATCCGCCTCGAATACAACTACAAGAGCCTGCTGGTGCTCAAGGCCCAGGTGGGCGCAGAAAAAGGCCGCTGGAAGCCGGTGTACATGGATTTCGTGAAGGTGTGGCTGGCCACGGTGGCCGTGTTTATCCTGTGCGTGGTCGGCATCTCGGCGCTGATCGGCATCCTGGCGGGCAGCTCCATCGCGCTGGTGGCCAGCCAGAGCGACCGCATGGGTCTGTGGCTGTTCGTGGTGATCATTGTGTCCATCGTGGCGGGCATCTTCATGCTGATCCTGGCCTCGGCCCCCGCCCGCGCGTACCGCGAGGCGCGCATGTTCCAGCTGATGTGGAACAACACCGGCGTGAGCCACGTGGCACGGTTCAAGTGCCACCTGAAGAGCGGGCGCTACGTGTGGCTGCGCATCAAGAACATGCTGCTCACCCTGCTCACGCTGGGGCTGTACCGTCCGTTTGCGCGGGTGAGCGAATACCGCATGAAATGCGACTCCGTCACCCTGCATGTCAAGGGCGGCGTGGAACAGGTGGCGGGCGCCATGGTGCGCCAGCAGCAAGGCGGCCTGGGCGATGCGCTGGCCGATGCGGCGGGCCTGGACCTGATTGGATAGCGGGTAGAGGGCATCCCCCAGAGGCGCTTCGCGCCCCGGTGCGTCCGGCCAGGGCGGCCGCTCGCCCGTGCCGCCGCCAGTTTCACCGGCCCCGGGCCACCTACAACGTGATGGATGACTGACATGAACGACCCCCTTCACGCTGCATCCCTCGTGCCTGGCCGCTGGTTCGACGGCCAGAGCAGCAGAGCCCGCCCCGTGATGGTGGGCCTGCGCCCCACGCCGCGGGGCCCGTCGCTGGTGCTGCACCCGCTCTCGCAGCCAGGCGCCGCGCCGGCCGTGTTCGCCTGCAAGGATGTGGGCTGGCCGGAGGCCTGGAACGAGCGCAAGCCCCAGCCCCGCGTGGTCGTGGACCTGCGGGACCACGGCAGCCTGGAGATCGATGCCGTGAACGACTGGCGCGCCGCCCTGGCCGCCGCTGGCGAACGCCCGGGCCTGGCCCAGCGCATGCAGACCCGCTGGCCCGTGCTGCTGGGCGTGGTGGCGGTGGCGGCCATCGGCCTCACGCTGTTCTACCGCTACGGCACCCCCTGGGCCGCCACGCAGCTCACGCGCTTTGTGCCCCTGTCCTGGGAAACCAGCGTGGCCGAGAACGTGCTGCGCCAGATGGACAGCGGCACGCTCAAGCCCAGCAAGCTCCCCAGGGAGCGGCAGGAGCAGCTCAAGGCGCGCTTTGACGCCCTGGTGCAGCACACACCCCCCGGCCTGCGGCGCTACCCCGGCTACCAGCCTCCCTTGAGCCTGGAATTCCGCTCGGGCATGGGCGCCAACGCCTTTGCGCTGCCGGGCGGCAAGGTGGTGATGACCGACGGCATCGTGAAGGCGGCCGCCGACAAGGGACTGGACGACAACGCGCTGGTGGGCGTGCTGGCGCACGAAATCGGCCATGTGGTGCAGCGGCACACCACGCGCATGGTGGTGCAGCAGGGCGTGCTCAGCATGGGCCTGGGGCTGGCGCTGGGCGATGTGTCCGGCATTGTCTCCACCGGTGCCTCGGTGCTCACGGGGCTGGCCTACAGCCGCAGCCACGAGCGCGAAGCCGACTGCTACGCCATCGCGGTGATGGGCCAGGCAGCCCTGCCCACGGCGCCCATGGGCCAGCTGCTGCTGGCCATCGCGAAGGATGAAGCAGAAGAGGAAGAAGACAACAAGAAGAAGGAGAAAGCAGGCCAGGACCAGGCGGCCACCGCCACAGCGGCCGAACCCGGCGCCAGCAGCCCGGAGCGCTCGCGCAAGCGCAAGATGGCGGAAGACATGGCGTCGCACCCGGTCTGGTCGCTGCTCAGCAGCCACCCCGACACCGTGGAGCGGGCCACGGAGCTGGAGAAGGGGCATGCGCCCCACTGCGCGAAAGGCTGAGCGCGCCATGGCGTGCTCCGCGCCGGGCACGACCGGCACATCGGCGCCTACACCAGGCTGAGGCTGGGGGAAATAAAGTGTGAAGCGCGCCGATAAGCCGGATTCTGTGCACCACGGTTGCCCGCAGTGTGACCGCCATTAATCTGGGCCGGGTGTCGCCACCACGGCTCGGTGCTACCTACCCGCCAGCTCTGCGGAACCACATCAACGCTGGCCTACTTGGTATTGCTGCGCGTAGAGATTGCCCGTTTCACCCCGAGCGGGCTTGCCCGCTCGGGGTGGCTGTTCGGACCCGGCTTGCGCCGGGTTCGGACAGCTCTCGCTGTCCTCTCGCCAGCTTGCGCTGGCGCCTCACAGAACACTCCGTGGCAGGTAGTTTCCACCCGGACTCGTCTCTGTTGCTCTGATCCTCACCTCACGGTGGGCAGCCGTTAGCTGCTACGCTGTCCTGTGCAGTCCGGACGTTCCTCCAGTGCCTGGTTTCCCAGATTGCACCAGCGGCGGTCTGGCGCGCTTCACGGGGTGGATTATCCTAGAAACGGCAGTTGAATGCGCCCGTCAGTGCCGTGATCGGTGCGTCAGGCAAGGCGAGACGACGCTGCAGGCTCTTGCCTGCAAGGAGGAGCAACGCCGCATGGCACGCCGAGCGCGGTGCTGGCGGGTGTATAGCGTGCCCATCCAACCAGTGAACGCCATCGAAGCAGCACATACCTGACTTCAGATGGCAAGTTGAAGGAAACCAAGCGGTCAACTGCCGTTTCTAGGATTACTGCCCAGCGGCAGCGGCGCGCTCCCAGTCGAGGCCAAAACGCGCCAGGTACTTGCGCAGCCGGTCCGCATCGTTGACCACCGTGCGCTGCGTGCGCGAGGCCTGGAACAGCTGGCGCCCCGCGTCCGACAGGGTGCGGGCCTGGCGGCACACCTGCAGCACGGCCGCCAGTTGCAGCTGGTCGAACAGGTCCAGGGCGTGCACCGCTTCTTCGCCCAGCAGGTCCGCCAGATCGCCGCGGCCCACCGCGCCGGGCATGGACGCCAGACCGCTGCGCGCATCGCTGGCGGGCTGCCACAGCCAGCGCAGGCGCGCGATCTCGGCCTCGACCAGGAGCAGGCCGATGCGGCCGCTGTCGGCCAGCGTGGCCAGGCGCGTGACGCTGGCCGAGAGGTCGCGGAAGTTGCCCGTCCACAGCGCCTCGGGCGACTGGGCATAGCGCAGGTAGGCCGCGCGCGCCTCGTTGGAAAAGCGCACGCCGCGGCCCAGCTCGGCGCCTGCGCGGGCCAGCTGGTGGTCCACATTGGGCTCGATGTCCTCGGGCCGCTGCGCCAGGCCCGGCAGCACATAGCTCCAGAGGTTGATGCGCGCATACAGGTCTTCGCGAAAACGCCCCGCCGCCACCTCGGTGCGCAGGTCGCGGTTGGTGCCTGCGATCAGCTCGAAGTCGCTGACCACCTCGCGGTCGCTGCCCAGGGGGTAGAAGCGCTTTTCCTCCACCGCCTTGAGCAGCATGGCCTGCTCGTCCAGGCCCAGTTCGCCGATCTCGTCGAGGAACAGCACGCCCTTGTGCGCCGTGCGCAGCAGGCCCGCGCGGTCGGCCGCCGCACCGGTGAAGGCGCCTTTCTTGTGGCCGAACAGCGTGGACGCCGCGCCGTCGCCATGCAGCGTGGCGCAGTTCACTTCCACGAACTCGCCCTCCACCTGGTGGCGCGACTTCTTCAGCTCGAACATGCGCCGCGCCAGGTGCGACTTGCCCGCGCCCGTGGGCCCGGTGAGCAGGATGGGCGCACGCGAGCGCACCGCCACGCGCTCCACCTCGTCGATCAGCGCGTTGAAGCGCGCGTTGCGCGTGGCGATGCCGCTCTTGAGGAACTGCACCGCGTCCTGCTGCTCGGCGCCGAAGCGCTGGGCGATCCCGTCGTAGCGCGACAGGTCCAGGTCGATCAGCGTGTAGCTGCCCGGATCGCCCATCTGCTGGCGTTTGGGCGGCGAGGTCTGCGCCAGCACGCCTGGAATGCGGCGCGATTCCACCAGCAGGAACAGGCAGATCTGCGCCACGTGGGTGCCGGTGGTGATGTGCGTCCAGTACTCCTCGCGCCCGGTGTCGAAGCGGTAGGCCTGCGCCCAGTCAAACAGCCTGGCATACACCTCGCCAAAGTCCCACGGGTCGGCAATGGGCAGGGGCGCCAGATTCACCGTGGTCTCGGGCGAGGCGATGGCCATGTCGGCGCGCACCTGCTGCGCCAGGTCCTGATGGGGCGGCGTGTAGAGCAGCTCCAGCCGCTCGATCACCACGTCCTCATGCTGCACCAGCGACACCGTGGGGCGCCACTTTTCCCACCGCCCCGCGCCCCTGCCGGCGTCGAGCTGGGTGCCCAGGAAACCGATGACGACTTTGTTTTTGCGCATTCCATTTATCTATTCAACTAGCTTTCATTCTAGTTACTTCATGCACCTCGAATAGACCAAAAAACAATCGAAGAAATTTCCCCTTACAAATCAACGACTTGAAAGCAATCGAACCACAAGCCACAGGCTGGCACGCATCTGGCAATAAAGAAGACATCCAGCGCAAGCGGTGACCGCTCACAGGCCGGGGTTAGGACACACGTTCGCCCCGCCGGTGCAGGGAATCCGGAGCCTCAGGGCTCTTGTCGATTCCCCGCATGCCGCACGCCGCAAACGCTGGGTAACGGCAAGGTCGGGTGACGCCTCGCAAGAGGACGTGCCGGGTTCGACTCCCGGCTTGCCACCACTGGTAGCTCAGTCTGGTAGAGCCCCCCGAAAGGGGTTGTCGCAGGTTCGATTCCTGCCCATGGCCGCAAGGCCAGCACTTGGAAGTACCGGTCGAAAGACCACCCGCCGAACGCGGGGAGTTGCCCCAAGGTGGCGTTTTTGGACGCAACCGCAAGGCAAGGCCCCGTCAGCCGGTGGCGGTTTGTGCCAGCACCCGGCACGGCCCGCGCCCGCAGCCAGCCACGCTGCCGCCCTGCTTGCAGGGCAGCAGCCACGGCGCACTGCAAGGCCCGAGGTTGTGCCCCCTGGCACCCCGCCATCGCTGTAACGGCACCCTGATTGCAATGACAGCGAAGTAACGACAACGACAGAACAAGGAGAAGAAAAATGACGAAGTTGATCCAACGCACCACCGTGAAGAAGAACGAACGCGCCCTGCTGCTGCGCAACGGCAGCTTTGACCGCGTGCTCCACAGCGGCACGCACTGGCTGTTTGCCGGCATGGACCAGCTGCGCGTGGAGACCTTCGCCCTGGAGCAACCCGCCTTCACCCACGGCCTGGCCGACTACCTGATGGCGCAGGAACCCGCCGTGGTGGCGGCAGAGTTTGTGCAAGTGAACCTGTCGGAACAGCAAGTAGGCCTGCGCAGCGAGAACGGCGTGCTGGTCGAGGTGCTGCCGCCCGGCACGCGCCGCCTCTATTGGAAAGGCCTGGTGGAGGTGAGCGTGCAGGTGATCGACCTGCAGGCAGGCCCCGAGCTGCCCGCCGCCCTGGTGGCGCGCCTGACGCAAACGCAACTGCGCCAGCGCAGCGTGGCCGGATTGACCGGCGTGCTGCAGGTGCAGGTGCCCGAGGGCCAGTGCGCGCTGCTCTCCATCGACGGCAAAGTGGATCGGCTGCTGCCTGCAGGCGCCTACGCGTTCTGGAAGTACGGCCGCACCATCGCCGTGGAGCTGGTGGACCTGCGCCTGCAGGCCGTGGAGGTCTCGGGCCAGGACATCATGACCCGCGACAAGGTGAGCCTGCGGCTGAACCTGTCTGCCACCTTTCGCACCACCGATGTGCTGCGCGCCTTCGCCCAGCTGCAAAAGCCCGCCGACTACCTGTACCGCGAGCTGCAGTTCGCGCTGCGCGCCGCCGTGGGCACCCGCACGCTCGATGAGCTGCTGGAGAGCAAGACGGTGATCGACGACGTGGTGACCGCGCACATGGCCGCCAAATTGCAGCCCTTCGGCATGCAGCTGGAGAGCGTGGGCGTGAAGGACATCGTGCTGCCCGGCGAGATGAAGGCCATCCTGACCCAGGTGGTGCAGGCCCAGAAGCAGGCCGAGGCCAACGTGATACGCCGCCGCGAGGAAACGGCTGCCACGCGCTCGCTGCTCAACACGGCGAAGGTGATGGAGGACAACCCCGTCGCCCTGCGCATGAAAGAACTGGAGACGCTGGAGCGCGTGGCCGAGCGCATCGACAAGATCTCGGTGTTCGGAGGCCTGGACCAGGTGCTGAACGGCCTCGTGAAGATGCGCTGAGAAAAATGGAAAAAATGGAAAAGCAGGAACTGCCATGAAAAACAAGAAACTGACAGCGAGAGCAAAGCGCCTGCAGCGGGACACCGCATCCGCCACCTGCGCATCCGTCGGCCTGGACCCGGCGGTGTACAGCGCGGCCTTGCGCTACCTCTTCGACCGCCCCGTGCCCGACAAGAGCGGGCAGGAGTGGTATTGGCTGATCGACGAGCCGGAGTTCGACGCCACGCCACTGCAATGGACACACATCCAGACCGTGCTGTTCGCCAACGCGGGCACCGACCTGGCGCCCTACAGCGACGAGCAGGTGGGCATGGGCCTGAACCATGTGATGAGCAACAACGCGGGCGACATCCCGCACATGGCGAACGACCCCTCGGTGCCCTTGTCCGACGCGATGCGCATGATGCGGGCCCTGCCCACCTTGTGGCGCGACTGCCTCGGCCCGCGCCTGGACACCGGGCCGAGCCCCATCGGGAGCCGAAGCGACCGCCTCTACTTCGTGAGCTACATGTGGTTTGACGTGTGGCCCACGTTCTGGAACGCCAAGGACATCCCTGAATGGCGCGACGCGATGTGGCAGGTGTTCTGCGAGATGCTGGCGATGCCGTTCAGGGCCGCACAGGAGTCCGCATTGCACGGGATCGGCCACGAGGGCGTGCGCCTGAAGCGGCCCAAGGAACTGCAGGCGCACATGGACGCCTTCATCCGCCAGGTGAAGAACGACGACGAACTGAAGAACTACGCCCAGGCCGCAGCGCGCGGAATGGTGCAATGAACAACAAAATGCGAAAGAACAATATGACCAACAACAACTACGAACAATACGAAGTGCCGAACGGCGTGCCCGTGAAGATGTGGACGAACGGTGTGCCCGTGGAAGAAGAAGCCCGGAACCAGCTGCGCAACATCGCGCGCCTGCCCATCGTGTTCAAGCACGTGGCGGTGATGCCCGACGTGCACCTGGGAATCGGTGCCACCATCGGCTCGGTGGTGCCCACGCTCAAGGCCATCATTCCCGCCGCGGTGGGGGTGGACCTGGGGTGCGGAATGATGGCATGCAAGACCACGCTGACCGCCAGCGACCTGCCCGACAACCTGGCCGGTGTGCGCGCCGCCATCGAGCGCGCCGTGCCGGTGGGGATGACGCCCAAGCGCTTTGGCCGCGACAAAGGCAGCTGGGATACCCCGCCCGCCGAGACAGATCGCGCCTGGGCTGCGCTGGTGGACGAGTTCGAGGAAATCTGCGAGGCGCACCCGCGCATCAAGAACACCAACAACTACAAGCACCTGGGAACGCTGGGAACGGGCAACCACTTCATCGAGATCTGCCTGGACGAACACCAATCCGTGTGGGTGATGCTGCACTCGGGCTCGCGCGGGGTGGGGAACGCCATCGGCACCCACTTCATCGAGCTGGCCAAGAAGGACGCCGAGATGAACCAGCGCAACCTGCCCGACAAGGACCTGGCGTACTTCGAGGAAGGCGCGCGGTACTTCGGCGACTACGTGAAGGCCGTGGGGTGGGCGCAGAAGTTCGCCGCCGCCAACCGCGAAGTGATGATGGGCCGGGTGATTGCCGCGCTGCGCAAGGTGATCACCAAGCCGTTCGAGACGCACGTGGAAGCCGTGAACTGCCACCACAACTACGTGCAGCGCGAAACGCACTTCGGGCAGGACGTGTTCGTGACCCGCAAGGGCGCGGTGAGTGCCGAGCAGGGCAAGCTGGGGATCATCCCGGGGAGCATGGGGGCCAAGAGCTTCATCGTGCGCGGAAAAGGCCACCCCGAGAGCTTCAACAGCTGCAGCCACGGCGCGGGCCGCACCATGAGCCGCACCAAGGCCAAGAAGATGTACACCGTGGCCGACCAGATCGCCGCGACCCAGGGCGTGGAATGCCGCAAGGACGCCGACGTGATCGACGAGATCCCGATGGCCTACAAGGATATCGACGCGGTGATGGCGGCGCAGCAGGACCTGGTGGAGGTGGTGTACACGCTCAAGCAGGTGGTGTGTGTGAAGGGGTGAAAAGCATGAACGTCTACAAAGAGCAGGTGGAAACACTCCAGAACCTGATGATTTCACGAGCAACCGGCAACGACGAAAACGACGCCGACTATGTGAGGCTCAGACAGGTCGTGTTGTCCGAGACGCGATTTGACTCACTGGTTCCAAGCTTCGTGAGAACCTGCCGAAGCCTGCCCCAGTTTTGGCAATTTGTAAAAGGCAAATACGCCAAATATGCCGAGCGAAGAGACTACATATGGGGCGAGTTTCGCCCCCTTTTGGAGAGGATTGAATCAGATCAGGACTATCCCGCCGATTCATTGGTCTCTGGAGCCGTCGAAAAAATGAACTCAGCGTACGCCCAAGCGATATGGTCGAAGGCACTTGATCGGAGGGCGGCCGATCCAGAGGGTGCTATCACACTGGCTCGAACACTTCTTGAGTCGGTATGTAAGCAAATTCTTGACGAGTGCAACGTTGCGCATGACGACAACCCAGACATGAACAAGCTGTATCGGCTCACAGCAGAGGAGCTGCGAATAGCGCCATCCCAACACACCGAACAAGTTTTCAAACAAATCTTGGGGGGGTGCACGGCAGTCGTTGAGGGCCTAGCAGCGCTTCGGAATCGCTTGGGCGATGCCCACGGAAAGGGGAAAGTAGGCATTCGACCTGCAGCGAGGCATGCAGAACTGGCAGTCAATCTCTCAGGCGCGCTAGCTATCTATTTACTTGCTACGTATGAAGCCCGCAAGGATGTGCCGACTTAACGTGATCGGCTTCAAACGATCCTTGATGGAAAAACAAAAAACTATCTCACGAAGATGCACTCACTCACCCTCGACGGCTCCACCGGCGAAGGCGGCGGCCAGATCCTGCGCACCGGCCTGGCCCTTTCCATGGCCACCGGCCGGCCGCTGCACATCACGCGCATCCGCGCCGGGCGGCCCAAGCCGGGACTGATGCGACAGCACCTGGCCTGCGTGCAGGCGGCCACAGCCGTGTGCGGCGGGCAGGCCGAGGGGGCGGAGCTGGGCTCCCAGACGCTGCGGTTCACACCCGACGCGGTGCGTGCGGGCGACTACCGCTTTCAGATCGCCACGGCGGGCAGCTGCCTGCTGGTGCTGCAAACGGTCTTGCCCGCGCTGATGCTGGCCGACGGCGAGAGCCGTGTGCAGCTGTCGGGCGGCACGCACAACCCGATGGCGCCGCCGTTTGACTTTCTGGAACGGGCGTTTGCGCCGCTGGTGCGGCGGCTGGGGGTGGGGCTGGATCTGCAGCTGCAGCGGCGGGGCTTCTACCCCGCCGGGGGCGGCGAGGTGCTGGCGCACATCACGCCCCCAGTCCAGACCCTGGCCCCGGTGGACGTGCTGGAGCGCGGCACGCTGAAGACCGGGTGGGCCGATGCGCTGGCGCCCGGCCTGGCCCGCAACATTCCCTACCGGGAGCTGGAGACCCTGGGCCAGCGGATGGGCTGGACCTTTGAAGCAGGCCAGTTGCGCCAGCCGCCCACGCGCCAGAACGAGGGGCCGGGCAATGCGCTGATCGCCACGCTGGAGTACGAGCACGTCACCGAGGTGTTCTGCCAGCTGGGCGCGCGCAGCCTGTCGGCCGAGCAGGTCGCCAAGCGGCTGGTGGACGAGGTGCGCGCCTACCAGCGCAGCGCGGGCGCCCTGGGCCCGCACCTGGCGGACCAGTGGATGCTGCCGCTGGCCCTGGCGGTGTGGCGCAGCGGGCAAGCCGCGCGCTACACCTGCACCGAGGTGACGCAGCACACGGCCACCAATGCGCAGACCATCGCGCTGGGCCTGCCGGTGCGGGTGCAGACCACGCCGGTGGACGGGGCCATGCGGGTCGAGATCACACCGGCGTAGCCCGCCGCGCGGCCGGGGCCGGGGACAACCCCTGCCGGCCGCCCGCAAACCACAGGGCCCGGCATATCCATATCACCCAGACAGCAGAACAAGTGGTTCAGAATGCGCGTCACACCCCTCTTTGCACCTCACAGGAGACGCCATGAAAGTTGACAACATTCTGCAAACCATCGGCCACACGCCCCACGTACGCATCAACCGCCTGTTTGGCCCGGCGGCCAACGTGTGGGTGAAGTCCGAGCGCAGCAACCCCGGCGGCTCCATCAAGGACCGCATCGCGCTGTCGATGGTGGAAGACGCCGAGAAGTCCGGCGCCCTGCAGCCCGGCGGCACCATCATCGAGCCCACCTCGGGCAATACCGGCATCGGCCTGGCGCTGGTGGCGGCCGTCAAGGGCTACAAGCTCATCCTGGTGATGCCCGACAGCATGAGCATCGAGCGCCGCCGCCTGATGCTGGCCTACGGCGCGCAGTTCGACCTGACCCCGCGCGAAAAGGGCATGAAGGGCGCGATCGCCCGCGCACAGGAGCTGCAGGCGCAGACGCCGGGCTCGTGGATTCCCCAGCAGTTCGAGAACCCCGCCAACATCGACGTGCATGTGCGCACCACCGCGCAGGAGATCCTGGCGGACTTCCCCGACGGCATCGACGTGCTGATCACGGGCGTGGGCACGGGCGGCCACATCACGGGCGTGGCGCGGGTGCTCAAGGCCAGGTTTGCGAACCTCAAGGTGTTCGCGGTGGAGCCCACGGCATCGCCGGTGATCTCGGGCGGCGCGCCGGCGCCCCACCCCATCCAGGGCATTGGCGCGGGTTTCATCCCCAAGAACCTCGACACCAGCCTGCTCGACGGCGTGATCCAGGTCGATGCCGAACCCGCCCGCGAATACGCACGCCGCTGCGCGCGTGAAGAAGGCATCCTGGTGGGCATTTCGTCGGGCGCCACGCTCGCCGCCATTGCGCAGAAGCTGCCCGAGCTGCCTGCGGGCGCCAAGGTGCTGGGCTTCAACTACGACACGGGCGAGCGTTATCTGTCGGTGGAGGGGTTCCTGCCTGCATAAGTTGCCCCCCTGAGGCGCAACCGCTTGGTGCCACCGCCAGAGGCGGTGTCTCTTCGATGCCGTCCAAGCCTGCGCAGGCAGGCTTGGAGCCGCGGCGTCTCAGCCCCCAGGGGGACGCACCCGGTGGCCTGGCAGAGCCAGTTCCACGGGTGCGCTGGCCTGGGGCGCGCCAGTTTCCAAGGTGCTGCGGGGCGGCCGGCCCCTGGTGCCAGCCCTGAACCCAGCACGTAGCCAAGGCACGGGTTCAGGGCCGAAAGCCTTTTTCGGCCAGCGCAGCACACACCCACGGCCAGCCGTCCTACAGCGGCGGCGCACTGCGGCCCCAACAATCGTTTCACCCTTCGGCCCGCCCCTGGCGGCGCCCCGCGCCGGAGGGCCCCACAACGATTGTTTGCCCATGGACACCCTCCCCTCACAACCCATCGCGTTCAAGGTGCTCACCGTGAACGTGCACAAGGGCTTCACCACCTTCAACCGGCGCTTCATGCTGCACGAGCTGCGCGAGGCGGTGCGCAGCGTGGCGGCGGACCTGGTCTTTCTGCAGGAGGTGCAGGGCACGCACCACCGCCATGCCAGCCGGCTCGCCAACTTTCCGCAGGTGCCGCACTACGAGTTCCTGGCCGACACCATCTGGTCGCAGTACGCCTACGGGCGCAATGCCGTGTATGACAACGGCGACCACGGCAACGCCCTGCTGTCCAAGTTCCCCATCACGCACTACGAGAACCATGACATCTCGATCAGCGGGCCCGAGCGGCGCGGCATGCTGCACTGTGTGCTGCAGCCGCCCGGCCACCACCTGCCCGTGCATGCCGTGTGCGTGCACCTGGGGCTGCAGGAGGCCCACCGCCAGCGCCAGCTGCAGCGGGTGTGCGAGCTGCTCAAGACCTTCCCGCCCGGCGAGCCCGTGGTGCTGGCCGGCGACTTCAATGACTGGCGCCACCGCGCGCACGACATCCTGCAGCGGGGCGCGGGCCTGCAGGAGGTGTTCGTGCAGGCCTTCGGCCGGGCGGTGCGCACCTTCCCCGCGTCCATGCCGCTGCTCGCGCTGGACCGCATCTACGTGCGCAACGCGGCCGTGCATGCGCCCCTGTCGCTGCCGCGCAAGCCCTGGGACAAGCTTTCGGACCACGCACCCCTGGCGGCGGAGATCCTGCTATGAGCCTATCTTCCCGCTCGTTTCGCGCACCACGCTCATCCCGCTGGGTGCCGGGCAACCACTTCGATCTGCTGGAAAACGGCGAGGAGTTTTTCCCCCGGGTGTTCGGCGCGATTGAAAAGGCACGGCGCGAAGTGCTGCTGGAGACCTTCATCCTGTTCGAGGACAAGATCGGCCAGGAATTGCACGCCGCCCTGCTCGCGGCAGCCCGGCGCGGCGTGGAAGTGCATGTGCTGGTGGACGGGTTCGGCTCACCCGACCTGTCCGACGGCTTCGTGGGCAGCCTGGTCGAGGCGGGCGTGCGCTTTCGCATCTTCGACCCGGGCCGCCGCTTCATGGGCCAGCGCCTGAACATGCTGCGCCGCATGCACCGCAAGATGGTGGTGGTGGACGGCGAGCTGGGGTTCATCGGCGGCATCAACTACTCGGCCGACCACGTGGCGGATTTCGGCCCCGAGGCCAAGCAGGACTACGCCGTGCAGGTGCGCGGCCCCATCGTGGCGCAGATGCACCATTTCCTTCGCGAGGCCGTGCAGGAGGGCGCGCAGCGCCGGCGCCCGGGCGGCGCGGCCGCCACGGGGCGGCCCCACGCGGGCACCGCCCATGCCATTTTCGTGACCCGCGACAACCACGACCACCGCAGCGACATCGAACGCCACTACCGCGTGGCCCTGCGGTCGGCACGCCATCGCGTGGTGATCGCCAATGCGTATTTCTTCCCGGGCTACCGCTTCATCCGCGAGATGCGGCGCGCCGCCAAACGCGGGGTCGACGTGCGGCTCATCCTGCAGGGCCAGCCCGACATGGCCATCGTGCGCACGGCGGCCAGCATGCTCTATGACCACCTGCTGCGCGCGGGCGTGCAGGTGTATGAATACTGCGAGCGGCCCCTGCACGGCAAGGTGGCGCTGGTGGACGACGAATGGTCCACCGTCGGCTCCAGCAACCTCGACCCGCTGAGCCTGTCGCTCAACCTCGAGGCCAACGTGATCATCCAGGACCGCGGCTTCAACGCCCAGCTCCATCGCCGCCTGGCGCGGCTGATGGAGAACAACTGCCGGCAGATCGAGGCCCCGCCGCCGGGGCGGCTGGACGGCCTGCGCCTGCTGCGCAGCTACGTGGTCTTCCACCTGATGCGGTGGTTTCCCACCTGGGCCGGCTGGCTGCCCCGCCACGAGCCCACCATCACCATGGTCCGCAAGGCGCCGCCCCCCGCGCAGCCCGCGGGCGATGCCGCCGGCAACGGCACCAACAACAACAGCAGCGCGGGCGTGGCCGCCTAGGCGGCCCCGGCATCCCATGGCAGCCACCACCACCCCGCGCCACCCGGCCCTGCCGCCCCTGGCCGCGGGCAGGCAGGCCCCCGGCGCCCCTTCCGGCTGGCGCGGCCTCACCCAGCGCCCCTGGTGGCCGTGGCTCACGCGCGGCCTCGCGGCGGCGTTCTTCGGGGGGGTGGCCTGGCTCATCTTCCGGCAGGCGCGCCTGGTGGACTGGCCCGCCGTGTTGCGCGCCCTGCAGGCGCTGCCCGCCAGCGCGCTCGCCGTGGCGGGAGCGCTGGCCCTGGCCAGCCATTTCACCTACGGCAGCTTCGACTGGGTGGGCCGCCACTGCAGCGGCCACCGGCTCACGCGCCGCGCGACGCTGGGCATCGCGATGACCAGCTATCCCTTCACGCTCAACCTGGGCTCGCTGATCGGCGGCGTGGGCGTGCGCTACCGGCTGTACGCGCGGCGCGGGGTGGACGCGGGCACCATCGGGCAGGTGGTGGGCACCAGCGTGCTGACCAACTGGGTGGGCTACCTGCTGCTCGCGGCGGTCCTCCCCTGGCTGTGGCAGCCCCCGTTGCTGGCCGGCTGGGCCGCCACGCCATGGCAATGGCGGCTGGGCGGCGCGGTGCTGGGCTGCCTGCCCGTGGCCTACGTGGCGCTGTGCGCCGCGCGCGGCGGACGGGCCCTCACGCTGCGCGGCCACGCCTTTCCGCTGCCCCGGTGGCCCGTGGCCTTGTGGCAGGTGGCGGCGTCGGCCACGAACTGGATGCTCATGGGCGCGGCGCTGTGGGCCGTGCTGCAGGGCGCGGTGAGCTACCCCGCCGCGCTCGCCACCGTGCAGCTGGGAGCGGTGGCCGGGCTGGTCCTGCGGGTGCCCGCGGGCCTGGGCGTGCTGGAGGCCGTGGGCGTCGCGCTGCTGGCCCACGGCGCGCTGGGCCAGGACAAGGTGCTGGCGGCCCTGCTGGCGTACCGGGCGCTGTACTACTTCCTGCCCCTGCTGCTGGCCGCGCTGGGCTTTGGCGTGGCCGAGCTGCGCTGGCGCAGGGGCGAGGCCACCGGCGACGGAAGATCCGCATAAAAACGGTTGCAGCGCCTATCCATCAAGCGGTAGCAGCTATCATTTTTGAATAATCGCCTACCCCAGGCCAAGGGCGCCCACGGCAGGCACGGGGCCGCGCGCGAGCGGCCCGGTAAAATCACGGCCCCACGACTTTGCACCCCGCCCGATCGACACGGGCCCGCAAGACCATGATCCGCCTCTCCGAAATCCGGCTGCCCTTCACGGCGGCCGAAGACCCCGACGCGCTGCTGCGCGCCGCCGCCGCCAGGCTGCTGGGCCTGGCCCCGGCCGACATCACCCACCTGCACGTCTTCAAGCGCAGCTTCGACGCGCGCAAGGTGGAACTGCTGGCGGTGTACATCATCGACATCACCCTCGCCCAGCCAGAGCGCGAGGCCGCGCTGCTCGCGCAGTTCGCGGGCAATCCGCACATCCAGCCCACACCCGACATGGCCTGGCAGCCCGTGGGCCAGGCCCCGGCCGAGCTGCCCCTGCGCCCCGTGGTGGTGGGCTTTGGCCCCTGCGGCATCTTCGCGGCGCTGGTGCTGGCGCAGATGGGCTTCCGGCCCATCGTGCTCGAGCGCGGCAAGCCCGTGCGCGAGCGCACCAAGGACACCTGGGGCCTGTGGCGCAAGCGCGAGCTGCATGCCGAAAGCAACGTGCAGTTCGGCGAGGGCGGCGCAGGCACCTTCAGCGACGGCAAGCTCTACAGCCAGATCAAGGACCCGCGCCACCTGGGCCGCAAGGTGATGAACGAGTTCGTGAAGGCCGGCGCGCCCGAGGAAATCCTGTACGTGGCCCACCCGCACATCGGCACCTTCAAGCTGGTGAAGGTGGTGGAGAACCTGCGCGAGCAGATCATCGCGCTGGGCGGCGAGATCCGCTTCGAGCAGCGCGTGACGGACGTGGTCGTCGAAGGCACCGGGGAGAACCGCCACCTGCGCGGCCTGAAGGTGCTGAACCAGGCCACGGGCGAGACCACCGACCTGCGCGCCGACCATGTGGTGATGGCCCTGGGCCACAGCTCGCGCGACACCTTTGCCATGCTGTACGACCGCGGCGTCGCCATGGAGGCCAAGCCGTTTTCCATCGGCTTTCGCATCGAGCACCCGCAGGGCATCATCGACCGCGCGCGCTGGGGCCGCCACGCCGGCCACCCGCTCTTGGGCGCGGCCGACTACAAGCTGGTGCACCATGCGCAGAACGGCCGGGCGGTGTACAGCTTCTGCATGTGCCCCGGCGGCACCGTGGTGGCCGCCACCAGCGAGCCGAACCGCGTGGTCACCAACGGCATGAGCCAGTACTCCCGCAACGAGCGCAACGCCAACGCGGGCATGGTGGTGGGGATCGACCCGAGCGACTACCCCACCGATGCCGACGCGTTCGACACCCACCTGGGCCACACCCACGGCATCGAAGCGCTGCCGCAGGGCCAGTTCCACCCGCTGGCGGGCATCGTGCTGCAACGCCAGCTCGAATCCAACGCCTTCGTGCTCGGCGGGCGCGACTTCAGCGCGCCGGGGCAGCTGGTGGGCGACTTCATCCAGGGCACTCCATCGAAGCACCTGGGCGATGTGGAGCCTTCGTACAAGCCCGGCGTGGCCCTGGGCGACCTGCACGCCGCCCTGCCCGGCTACGCCATCGCGGCCCTGCGCGAGGCGCTGCCCGTGTTCGGCCGCAAGATCAAGGGCTTCGACATGCACGACGCGGTGCTGACCGGCGTGGAGACCCGCACGTCGTCGCCGCTCAAGATCGGGCGCAATGAAAACCTGCAGAGCCTGAACACCGCCGGCCTGTACCCGGCGGGCGAAGGCGCCAGCTATGCGGGCGGCATCCTGTCCGCGGGGGTGGACGGGATCAAGGTGGGCGAGGCGGTTGCGCATGCTCTGCTGGGCCGTGCCTGACCTGGTGGTGGCATGCCTGCTGCGCTGACGCTCCCGACCCGCGCGCAGTTCGCTGCCGCTGCCCTGGCCATGGCCGCCGTGGTGCTGGCCTCCAACATCTTGGTGCAGTTCCCGATCAACGACTGGCTCACCTGGGGCGCGATCACCTACCCGGTCGCCTTCCTGGTGAGTGAGCTGGTCAACCGCGCCCACGGCCCGCAGCAGGCTCGCCGCGTGGCCTGGGTGGGCTTTGCCGTGGCGGTGGCCGCGTCGCTGGTGCTGGCACCTGCGCGCATTGCCATCGCGTCCGGCACGGCGTTTTTGCTGTCGCAATGGCTGGACATCGCCGTGTTCGACCGGCTGCGCCACGGCACCTGGTGGCGCGCGCCGCTGGTGGCCACGCTGATGGCTGCGGTGCTGGACACGGCGGTGTTCTGGAGCATCGCCTTTGCCGGTAGCAGCGACCCTTGGGTGACGTGGGCGCTGGGGGACCTGGGGGTGAAGCTGGTGCTGGGCGTGGCGCTGCTGCTGCCGTTTCGGCTGCTGGTGGGCCGGGGCGCCGCGCTCCACACCCGGTCGGGTTGAGCTTGTCGGACCCTGGGTGCGCTCGCAGGCTCGCTGATGGGCAGCATGCCTGGTTGAAGGGCGGAGGCCGGGAGTCGCCCGGCGTGCGAGTAACTTTCTTTCGCTTCGCCGAAAGAAAGTCACCAAAGAAAGGGCGACCCTACAGCCTGCGTCCCCACTCGCCCGCTGGGCGAGTGGGGCAACCTGCGGTGCTCGTGCGGGGGGCGCGCTGCGGAACTCGCTGCGCGCTTCGCGCTCCGCTCAGACAACCGCAGCGAGTCAGTCAACGAAGGCGTGTGTCCTTCGGCACACGCCCGCCCCCCGCACTGCGCTCCTCGGCGCATCCTGAAGGGCTGGGGGAGCCAACATCCACACGGGCCATCGCTGCGCTCGGCCCCCGAACGCGCAGGCGCTTCGCGCCGCGACCGCGCGGCCGAGCGCAGCAATGGCCCGTATGGTTGTTCGGATGTTGGGCTGTCCACCCCCGCCGCAGGTTTGCCCCTTCGCACCGCGAAGGGGTCGCAGACTGGGGGTCTCCTTCTCTTTGGTGACTTTCTCTTGGCGAACCAAGAGAACGTTACCGCGCCGCCGGGCGCGCACCCCGGCTCCCGCCCTCAACACAGGCATGTCGCATCCATCAGCCAAAGAGCCAACCCAGGTTTCGACAAGCTCAGCCCGCGCAACCTGAAGAGCCCCAACCCCATGCGACCCCGTCGGCACCACACCCAGCGCCAAGGCCCACGCCTTACTTGCGCTGCAAGAAATCCACCGCCAGCGCCGCCAGCGTGCGCGCGCCCACCGGCAGCTGGTCTTCATCGATGTCGAACAGCGGCGAGTGGTTGGATGGTGCCTTGTTGAAGTCCGCGCCCTTGGGCGGCGCGCCCAGGAAGTAGAAGAAGCCGGGCGCGACCTTCTGGAACTCCGAGAAGTCTTCCGAACCGCTCACCTTGGGGATGATCATCGCCTTGCCCCCCGTGGCCAGCTTGAGCGCGGGCAGCGAGGCGGCCGTCAGCTCGGCCGGGTTGGTGGTCACCGGGTAGGCCACGGGTCCGAAGCGCACCTTGGCCTTGGCGCCGCTCGACGCCGCGATCTGCTCGGCGGTGGTGGTGATGCGCTTCAAGGCCTCCTGGCGCATGCCCTCGTCGAAGGTACGCAGGGTGCCCAGCAGCTCCACGTTGTCCGGAATGATGTTGTAGCGCGTGCCGCCATGGATGGAGCCGATGGTGACCACCGCAGGCTCCTGGCTGATGTTGAGCTGGCGGCTCACCACGGTCTGCAGGCCCAGCACCACCTGGCTGGCCGCCACCACCGGGTCCACCGCGTTCCAGGGCGACGAGCCATGGCCGCCACGCCCTTCCACCTGGATGCTGATGTTGTCCGATCCGGCCATGAGCGGGCCGCTGCGGTAGCCCACCACGCCGGACGGCAGGTTGGCCGTGATGTGCAGGCCGTAGATGGCCTGCACATCCTTCAAGGCGCCCTCTTCCACCATGGCCTTGGCCCCGAAGCTGGGCACCTTGCCGTTGGCGTCGGCCTCCACGGGCGCGCCTTCCTCGGCGGGCTGGAAGATGAACTTGATGGTGCCGGGCAGCTGGGCCTTCATGCCAGCCAGCGCCTCGGCCGCGCCCATGAGCATGGCCACGTGGGCATCGTGGCCGCAGGCGTGCATCACCGGCACTTCCTTGCCCAGGTAGTTGGCCTTCACCTTCGAGGCAAAGGGCAGGCCGGTGTTCTCGGGCACGGGCAATGCGTCCATGTCGGCGCGCAGGGCCACCACCTTGCCCGGCAGGCCGCCGCGCAGCGTGCCCACCACGCCGGTGCCGCCCACGTTGGTCTGCACCTCCATGCCCAGTTTCTTCAGGTGCTCGGCCACGAGCTTGGCGGTGCGCACCTCCTGGCCCGAGAGCTCGGGGTGGGCATGGATGTCGCGGCGCCAATTGACCATCTTGGGCGCCACCTTGTTCACGGCGGTGTCGATGGCCTGCAGGCCGGCGGCATCGAGCGCCTGGGCGTGGGCCGAAGAGGCGGCGATCAGCCCGCTGGCGGCGAGGCCGGCGGCAAGCGCGATGGCGGAAAGGGGTTTGTGCATGGGCAGATCCATAGGGTGGGTGACAGCTTGCAAGGCTGGAGCAGGGAGCAAAAAGCACGTTCATGCTAAAAGCCGGCACCCTCTTCATGACAAGCGAAAATGGCCATCCAACGAGCCAATACCGCCATGCCGCAGTCACCTTCGTCCTTGCCCCCGAGTCCCGCCAGGCCGCCGGTCTTTCGCGTGGACATTCCGCTGCTGCCCGAGTCCGCCGTGGGCAATGCGCTGCAGCTCATCGACCTGCTGCGCGGCGCCAACCTGCTGGCGGGCCTGCGCATGGGCGCGCAGGCGCCGCGCATGGCCTGGCGGCTGCTCGATGCCGGGGGGCTACCCCTCGCTTCCCTGCCAGGGCCGCTGGCGGCCTACACGCCGGCCGGGGACACGGCGGCGCCCTCCGCCCCGGCCCACGCGTTGTTCATCCCCTCGTTCCATGCCGCGGACATTCCGGCCATCCGCGCGGTGGCGGCCCGCCACCGCGCGCTGTCGCGGCAGCTGGGCATCGCGATCGATGCCGGGCAGAAACTGCTCACGGTGGGCAATGGCGCCTGGCTGGCGGCGCAAAGCGGCCGCCTGAACGGGCGCCAGGCCAGCCTGCCCTGGTTCTACATCGCGGGCTTCGAACGGGACTTCCCGGGCATCGGCCACAGCCTGGGCCGGGACCTGTCGGACGACGGCCCCTGGCTCAGCTGCGCGCTGCCGCACAGCGTGAACCTGCTGGCGATCGCCCTGGTGCGCCACGCGCTGGGGGAGGAACTGGCCGCCGCCTGCGAGACCGTGATGGCGCCGGACCACCAGCGTGCGCGCGCGGCCCTTCAGGCCAACGCGCAGCAGCACATCCCGGCCACGCGCGACAGCACCCTGGCGCGCGCCATCGCCTGGATGGAGGCCCACCTGGACCAGCCGTACTCCCTGGCCCGGCTGGCCGAGGCAGCATCGGTGAGCACGCGCACGCTGCTGCGGCACTTCCAGCAGGAGCTGTCGCAGTCGCCGCTCGACTACCTGCACGGCCTGCGCTGCCGCCGCGCCAAGGTCATGCTGGAAGTGACGCTGGAGAGCGTGCCCAGCGTCGCCGTGGCCTGCGGCTACGCCGACCCGGCGGCTTTCAGGCGCATCTTCGCGCGCTACACCGGCATGGCGCCGGCGGAGTACCGCAAGCGCCATGCGCTGCGCGCGCCGCGCAGGCGCTGGCGGGTGGAAATATCGTGACCGCCCTGTGGCGCCGGCTTGGCCGCGCCAGCCTTGGACGCCGCGCTTCACTCCAGGGAAGACGCCCTTGTCTAGCGCGGCAGCGCGTTGCCAGCCGGCAGGCGGAACGCCTCCACCAGTTCGGCCAACTGCTGCGCCTGCGCGCGCAGACCCTGCGCGGCGGCGGAGGACTCTTCCACCAGCGCGGCGTTCTGCTGCGTCATCTGGTCGAGCTGCGAGACCGCCTCGCCCACCTGGCTCAGGCCCGTGGTCTGCTCGCGCGCGGCGGTGCTGATCTCGCCAATGATGGTGGCCACCTGCTGCACGGAGCTCACGATCTCGCCCATGGTGCTGCCCGCCGCGTGCACGAGCTTGGCGCCCTCGTCCACCTGGCGCACGCTGTCGCTGATCAGGCCGCCGATCTCCTTGGCCGCCGTGGCCGACCGCTGGGCCAGGCTGCGCACCTCGCCGGCCACCACCGCGAAGCCCCGGCCCTGCTCTCCGGCCCGGGCCGCTTCCACGGCGGCGTTGAGCGCGAGGATGTTGGTCTGGAACGCGATGCCGTCGATCACGCTGGTGATGTCGGCGATGCGGCGGGACGACAGCGCGATGCCATCCATGGTGCCCACCACGCGGTCCACGGCCTCGCGCCCGCGCTGCGCCACGCCGCTGGCGCCCGTGGCCAGGCTGCTGGCCTGCGCGGCGGCGTCGGCGCTGTGGCGCACGGTGGCCAGCAGCTCCTCCATGCTCGCGGCGATTTCTTCGAGGTTGGAGGCCGTGTGCTCGGTGCGGGCCGACAGGTCGCTGTTGCCCGCCGCGATCTCGCTGCTGGCCCCGGCCACGGAAGTGCTGGCCTGGCGCATGCCCACCACCAGAGCGGCCAGGCGTGCCTGCATGCCGCCCAGGCGCGCGAGCAGCGCCTGCAGCTCGTCGCGGTTGCCCGCGCCCGGGGCCGGCACGGCCGAGGTCAGGTCACCTTCGGCGATGCGGTCGGTGACTTCGGACGCACGGGCCAGCGGCCGCAGGATGGAGCGCGACAGCAGCCAGGCACAGGCCAGGCTCAGCAGCAGCCCCACCACGGACCCCGCCGCCAGCAGGGTGATGCCCTGCCGTTCGCTGCGGGCGGCGGCATCGCGGGCCTCGGCCACGCGCTGGCGCTGGAAATCGGCCAGCTGGTTCACGGCCGCCGCATAGGCATCAGCCGCCGGGCGCAGGCGCGTGGCGATGGCGTCGGGCGGCAGGGCCTCGCCGTCCTTGCGGCGCTTGACGAGGTCGTCGCGCACGGTGCGAAAACCATTGCCTGCCTTGTCGATGGCATCGAACAGGGCCTGGGACTCCGGGTCCGCCGCCAGTTCGTCCAGCCGCTTGCGCACGTCGGCGGACCGGGCAGAGGTGACCTTGCGGTCGGCATCGATGCGCGCCGCGTAGGCGGGGTTGTCGATTTCCAGCAGGGTTTCGGCCCGCACGGAGCTGAGCACCACGATGGCGTGCAGCTCGCGCGCCAGCAGTGCGCGCTCGGACGAGGCGCCGCCCAGGTCGTCGGCGATGTCCTGCAGCCCCGCCAGCCGCCAGATGCCGACGGCGGCCGACAGCGACATGACCAGGCAGACAACGCCAAAGGCCAGGGCCAGGCGGACCGCAACACGTGCGTGGAAAATGGACATGGAGTGCTCTCGTGGGAATGAAGGTCAATGATGCAACCGCGCGCCGCACGGCATGCGGGCCTGGGTCGCCACCACCTTATCGACACAAGGTGACAAGCCCTTGAGCCTTGCCACGAGGCGGCCTGCCCACCCCACCAACAAAAAGGCCGCCGCGGGGGCTCCCGCGGCGGCCTGCAGGGACCGAGGCCCGAGCCGGATCAGCCCTGCTACTGCTGCTGCGCGTTCTGCAGCGCGGCAATGCGCTCTTCAATGGGCGGGTGCGTGCTGAACAGCTTGCCGATGCCGCCGGCGATGCCCATGGCGGCCATGCTCTTGGGCAGCTCGGCCGGGTGCATGCCACCCAGGCGGGCCAGGGCGTTGATCATGGGCTGGCGGCGGCCCATGAGCTGGGCGGCACCCGCGTCGGCGCGGAATTCGCGCTGGCGGCTGAACCAGGCCACGATCATGGCGGCCACAAAGCCCAGCAGGATGTCGAGCACGATGGTGGTCACGTAGTAGCCGATGCCGGGGCCCGAGCTGCTCTCGTCGTTCTTGCGAAGGAAGCTGTCCACGGCGTAGCCGATGACACGCGACAGGAACACGACGAAGGTGTTCATCACGCCCTGGATCAGCGTCATGGTGACCATGTCGCCGTTGGCGATGTGGGCCACCTCGTGGCCGATCACGGCCTCGACCTCTTCACGCGTCATGCCCTGCAGCAGGCCGGTGGACACCGCCACCAGGGCCGAGTTCTTGAACGCGCCCGTGGCGAACGCATTGGGGTCGCCCTCGAAGATGCCGACTTCGGGCATGCCGATCTTGGCTTCGGTGGCGAACTTGCGCACGGTCTCGACGATCCAGCGCTCGTCGGGCGAGCCGGAGCCGTCGATCACGCGCACGCCCGAGGTCCACTTGGCCATGGGCTTGCTGATGAGCAGCGAGATGATCGCGCCGCCAAAGCCCATGACGAGCGCGAAGCCCAGCAGCGCGCCCAGGTTCAGCCCGTTGGCCGTGAGGTAGCGGTTCACGCCCAGCAGGCTGGCCACCACCCCCAGCACGACAACGACGGCCAGGTTGGTCATCACAAATAACAGGATCCGCTTCATGGAATGAATTCTCCGTGGGGTCAACAACAACAGTGTCCGCTGGTCCAGATGGGGGCCGGGGACCGCGCTTCAAGCGGTACGCCCTCGGGCGTGGCGGGCCGCTGCAGCCCCCGCGCCCGCCGCCCATGGCCGCGATTTCATCGCGCTATGGTAGGTGCAAACCTGTGGCGCGGCCTTATCACACAAGCCTTGACGGGAATTAGGGAGCGGGTGCAGCGCGCGGCGGACGGAACACCTGGGCGTCGGCATAGAAGCCCGGCACCTCATTCGCCCGCCACCAGCCGGGCACGCCCAGTACCGGCAGGGGGGTGAAAGGCTTGGCGTCCCAGGTGGGAGATTGCACCCGCCGCGCGAGCCAGGCATCCAAATTCGCTATGGATTCAATAGCTTCAGACGCTGGATAGACATGCGCCACCATGGGTTTTCGGGGTGCCACCAGCTTCTCCAGCAACGCATGGCCGAACAGCACCAGCCGGGCTTCGCGCCACAGCGGGCGCAGGTCGACGAACAGGCGCTGCCAGTCGCGCGCCCGGAGCGCATCCCACAGTGCGTCGGGCGCCTGCAGCAGCGCGCCGTTTTCATCGAACACCGTGAGCGCATCGCGCAGCGGCCCGCGCACCGCCTGCACGCCGTCGGCGGCGATGGCCTGGGCCTGCAGTTCGTTCAGGCGGCGCTTGGTGAGCGGGAAATGCAGCCACACCAGGCCGTTGAAGAAGTCGTGCAGGTTGTCGCGCGTGGGCACGCGGCGGGTGTCCCAGATGTACTGCTCGTAGGCCACGCCCTCGGGCAGCGCGGCCTGCGGCGCGAACAGCATGGGCACCGCGCCGGGCGCCGCGGACTGCAATGCCTCGTGCACCGCGCCGCCGCCCTGCACCTGCCGCGCGATGGGCTGGCCCAGGCCGCGCCACGGCGCCAGCCAGGGAGCGCTCCAGTCGATGGCGTCGAAGAAGAGGCTTACACCAGCCGCCACGGAAGCGCTTCACCGGAGCGCAGGGGCTTGAGGTTGGCCTCGCCGAAGACGAAGCTCTCGGGCGGCGTCCAGGATTCGCGGCGCAGGGTGATGGTGCCGGTGTTGCGCGGCAGGCTGTAGAAGTCGGGGCCGTGGAAGCTGGCAAAGCCTTCGAGCTTGTCGAGCGCACCGGCGTTGTCGAACGCCTCGGCGTACATCTCCATGGCGGCATGCGCGGTGTAGCAGCCTGCGCAGCCGGTGGCGTGCTCCTTGAGGTGCGCGGGGTGCGGCGCGCTGTCGGTGCCCAGGAAGAACTTGGCCGAGCCGCTGGTGGCCGCTTGCACCAGGGCCACGCGGTGCGTCTCGCGCTTGAGCACGGGCAGGCAGTAGTAGTGCGGGCGCACGCCGCCGACGAAGATCGCGTTGCGGTTGTACAGAAGGTGGTGCGCCGTGATGGTCGCCGCGGTGAAGCGGTCGGACGCCTGCACGTAGTCGGCCGCGTCCTTGGTGGTGATGTGCTCGAAGACGATCTTGAGCTCGGGGAAGTCGCGGCGCAGCGGGATGAGCTGCTGGTCGATGAAGACGGCCTCGCGGTCGAACAGGTCGATGTCGCTGCTCGTGACTTCCCCGTGCACCAGCAGCAGCATGCCGGCCTTCTGCATGGCCTCGAGCGTCTTGTAGGTCTTGCGGATGTCGGTCACGCCCGCGTCGCTGTTGGTGGTGGCGCCCGCGGGATAGAGCTTGCAGGCCACCACGCCCGCATCCTTGGCGCGCACGATCTCGTCGGCGGGCAGGTTGTCGGTGAGGTACAGCGTCATCAGCGGCTCGAACTGCACGCCGGCGGGCACGGCGGCCAGGATGCGCTGCTTGTAGGCCAGGGCCTGCTCGGCCGTGGTCACGGGCGGGCGCAGGTTGGGCATGATGATCGCGCGGCCGAACTGCGCGGCCGTGTGCGGCACCACGGTGGAAAGCGGCTCGCCGTCGCGCACATGCAGGTGCCAGTCGTCGGGCCGGGTGATGGTGAGGGAGTCGATGGGGGGGTGGAGGGCGGCGGTCATGGGCAGCATTGTCCCATCGGCTTTGGAACTATCAATTTGATAGCTGCCGGCGCTTGAAAAACAAGGGCCAGCAGCGAAAAACAATCACGAACAGCAGGCCAGCATGGCGTCATTCGGCCGTGATGCCCGCCTTGCGCACCACCTCGCCGAATTTCACGAGGCGCTCGGACATCATCTTCTCGAAGGCGGCGGGCGCCATCTCCTCGGGGGCGATCACGCCGCGCTCCTTGAGGTTGGCCAGCATCGCGGGCGAAGTGGCGACCTGGCGCACGGCCTTGTACAGCGTCTGCACGATGGCATCGGGCGTGCCGCCGGGGGCCGCCAGGCCTGTCCACGAGGTGAGATTGAGCTCCGGATAGCCCACCTCGGCCATGGTGGGCACATCGGGCAGCTGGGCCAGCCGCTGGTCGGCCGCCACGGCCAGGGCACGCACCTTGCCGGCCTGCACGTGCGGCAGCATGATCACCAGGTTGTCGAGGATGAACTGCACTTCGTTGGCCAGCACGGCCGTGATCAGCGGCGTGCCGCCACGGTAGGGAATGTGGGTGGTGAAGGCGCCGGTGGCGGCCTTGAACATCTCGACGTTGAGCTGGCCCATGCTGCCCACGCCGCCGCTGCCGTAGTTGAGCTTGCCGGGGTTCTTCTTGGCGTAGGCCACGAACTCGGCGAACGTCTTGAACGGCAGGCTGCTGTGCACCACCAGCGCGTTGGGCTGGCGGCCCAGGATGGCGATGTTCTCGAAATCCTTGACCGGGTCGTAGCCCACCTTGGGCTGGGTGAGCGGGTTGGCCAGGTGGCTGCTTTGCGACGACACGACCAGCGTGTAGCCGTCGGGCTTGGCGCGCGCCACGTACAACGCGCCCACCGAGCCGCCCGCGCCCGCGCGGTTTTCCACGATGATGGGCACGCCCAGCACGCGCGAGAGCGGCTCGGAATACTGGCGGGCCATGATGTCCACCGACCCGCCGGGCGGGAACGGCACCACCAGGGTGATGGGGCGCGAGGGGAATTTCTCGTCCGCCTGGGCTGCTACCGGCGCCAGGCCCGCAAGGCCCAGCCCCAGGCCGGCGGAAAGAACATGGCGGCGGTTGGGTTGTGTGGAATGCATGGGGTCTTCTCTCGAAAAGGAATGGGGGGGATCAGGGATGGTCCAGGATGGCCAGCGCCACGGCCTGGGCGCGCGGCACGAAGGTGGACAGCTCGCAGTACTCGCGCTCGGTGTGCGGGTGGCCGCCCACGGGGCCGGTGCCGCACAGCGTGGGCGCGCCCACGGAGGCGGTGAGGCCGCTGTCGGCCGCGCCCCCGGTGAATTCGCCCTGCACCTCGAAGCCCAACGACTGGGCGCCGCGCTGGTACAGCGCCAGCAGCGCGTCGGGCGTGGGCTTCATGGGCAGCGTGCGGCGCGATTCGGTGATGCGGCCTTTGGTGCGCGGCACGGATTCCTCCTCCACGATGGCGCGCACCCTGGCGAGCAGTTCCTCGGGGTCGGTGTCCGAGGTGAAGCGCAGGTCCACCGCGGCCTTGGCGTGCGGCGCCACCATGTTGGGCACGATGCCGCCCTGCACCACGCCCACGTTGGCGGTGGTGCCCGTGGCGGGGTCGGTGAGTGCGTGCAGCGCCAGCGTCTTGCGGGCCAGGGCCTCGATGGCGCTCGCGCCCGCCGCGTGGTTGATGCCGGCGTGGGCGGCGACGCCCTCCACCTCGAACTCCACCACCATCGAGCCCTTGCGGCTCGTCACCAGGTTGCCGCTGACGCGTCCCGGCTCGGCATTGAGCACCGCCTTGACGCCGCGCGCCTGGGCCATGATGCGCTCGCGCGTGGCGGGCGAGCCGATCTCCTCGTCGCACGAGAAGAACAGCTGCAGCGGCCCCTGGAGCCCGCCGCAGCGCGCGAAGGCCTCGGCCACGAACACGTTCATCACCAGGCCGGATTTCATGTCAGCCACGCCCGGGCCGTAGGCACGGCCATCCTCCACGCGGAAGGGGCGCCGCGCCACGGTGCCCGCGGGGAACACGGTGTCCATGTGGCCCATGAGCACGATGGGCGGGCCGTCGGTGGCGCCAGGAACGTGGGCATGCAGCAGCACGCCGTAACCCGGTACGGGCTCGAACCGCACGGCCACGCTGGCGGCCTCTAGCCGCTCGCGCAGGGCGGTGGCCACGGCCGTCACCCCCGCCTCGTCGCGGCTGCCGCTGTCGATGTTCACAACTTTCTGCAACAGGTCTTGCATGGCCTGCGACTGGCCAGCGAGCCAGTCCAGGATGCGCCGGCGCACCTGGGAGCCGCTTGCTTCAAGGGTATCCTGCATCTGTGTCCTTAGGTCCTGCCCCTGAACGCGGGGCGAAAATTGGTCCGAAGTGTTGCACGCGCTGCCTCTGTTTGCAATACATTTTTCATAAAAGAGACATTCATGAAATCATCATTGCAAGAATCCGCCGGCCTGCTGACCGAGCGCCTGGCCCGCCAGGGCGCCGAACTCACGACCACCGAGCGCGCGCTGGCGGAGGCGCTGGGGCGCGACTACCCGCACGCGCTGCTGGAGTCCGCCACGGCGCTGGCGGCGCGCAACGGCACGAGCGCATCGACGGTGGTGAGGCTGTTCGCCAAGCTGGGCTATGAAAGCTATGCCCAGGCGCAGCGCGAGGCGCGCGGCGAAGTCACGGCGCTGCTGCAAACGGCCGGCCAGCGCGCACCGGTGACCATCGGCACGGAGCGCAGCCTGCAGCAGTGCCTGGACGATGCGCTGCTGCACGACCAGCACAACATCGCCGCCACGCGCGACGGCCTGGACATGGCGGCCTTTGAGGCCATCGCCCGGCGCATCGCCCAGGCGCGGGGCCGCCTGTTCGTGCTAGCCCAGATCAACAGCGCGCCCGTGGCCGCGTGGCTGGCACTGCACCTGAACATGTGCCGCCCCGGGGTGCATGAGCTGGGCGTGGGCGCCGTGGCGACCACCGACCAGCTGCTGTGGGTGCAGCCCGAGGACACGCTGCTGGTCTTCAGCATCCGCCGCTATGCGAGCGGCCCGGTGAAGGTGGCCCAGCGCTTTCGCGACGCGGGCGCACAGGTGCTGGCCATCACCGACAGCGCGGCCGCACCGCTGGCGCGGCTGGCCCAGCACCGGCTTCAGGTGCGCACCTCCAACGCATCACCGTTCGACTCGTACACCGCGGCCTTCTTCCTGTGCAACGCCCTGGTGTCGGCCGTGGCCCAGCTGCGCCACAAGGCCGTGTCCGAGGCCCTGAAGCATCGCGACGACCTGTGGACGGATTTTGAGTCGCAGCTCATCGTGGAGGGTAGCCCGCCGGCCGGCCGGCGGGGCAAGCGTTAGCCTGGGCTCCTTGGCATTGCATGCGCCCATAAAAAAAGCGCTCCGAAGAGCGCTTTTTGCTTTTAATCCTGAACACCTGCACGCCACTCGCTGCATGAAACTGGCGCGGCCCAAGCCAGTGCCACCGGGGAACTGGCTTTGCCAGGCCACCGGTGGCGTCCCCCTGGGGGAAGGCGCCGCAGGCGACTCAGGGGGAGCCATCAGTGCTGCAGGATCTTGTTGAGGAAGTCCTTGGTGCGCGGCTGGCGGGCGTCGGGGTTGTTGAAGAAGTCGTCCTTGGAGCAGTCTTCCAGGATCTTGCCGCCCACGTCCATGAAGATCACGCGGTTGCTGACCTTGCGGGCGAAGCCCATTTCGTGGGTCACGCACATCATGGTCATGCCTTCGTTGGCCAGGCCCACCATCACGTCCAGCACCTCACCGACCATTTCGGGGTCGAGCGCGGACGTGGGTTCGTCGAACAGCATCACGATGGGGTCCATCGACAGCGCACGGGCAATCGCCACGCGCTGCTGCTGGCCGCCCGAGAGCTGGCCCGGAAACTTGTCCTTGTGCGCCATCAGGCCCACGCGTTCGAGCATCTTCAGGCCACGCTTCCTGGCGTCGTCCGCGCTGCGGCCCAGCACCTTGATCTGCGCGATCGTCAGGTTCTCCGTCACCGACAGGTGGGGGAACAGCTCGAAATGCTGGAACACCATGCCCACGCGGCTGCGCAGCTTGGGCAGGTCGGTCTTGGGATCGTGCAGGCGGATGCCGTCCACGGTGATCTCGCCCTTCTGGAAGGGCTCCAGCGCGTTGATGGTCTTGATCAGCGTGGATTTGCCCGAGCCCGAGGGCCCGCACACCACCACCACTTCACCCTTGTTGATGGTGGCCGAGCATTCGTTGAGCACCTGCACGGGGCCATACCACTTGGATACGTTCTTGAGTTCGATCATTTCTTTCTCCAATCTCTTCTCTCGTCACTTGTTCAGGGCGCTGCGCATGAGACCGATCCGGCCCCATGCGAGGACGCCGTGGAACTGGCTTTGCCAGGCCACTGGCGTCGTCCCTCTCGGGGGAAGGCGCCGAAGGCGACTCAGGGGGCTACCGAATAATTGCGATCTTCTGGTGCAGGCGCTTGACCATCCAGGACAGCGCGTAGCACATCACAAAGTACAGGACGGCGGCCGCCAGGTAGGCCTCGATGGGCCGGCCGAAGTTCTTGCCTGCCACTTCGAAGCCCTTGAGCATGTCGTAGGCGCCGATGGCGTAGACCAGCGACGTGTCCTGGAACAGGATGATGGTCTGCGTGAGCAGCACCGGCAGCATGTTGCGGAACGCCTGCGGCAGCACCACCAGCTTCATGTTCTGGCCATACGTCATGCCCAGCGCCTGGCCGGCATGCACCTGTCCGCGCGGAATGGACTGGATGCCGGCGCGCATGATCTCGCTGAAATAGGCGGCCTCGAACGCGATGAAGGTCACCACGGCCGACACTTCCGCGCCGATGGGCCGCCCGATGATGGCGGGCACCAGCAGGAAGAACCACAGGATCACCATCACCAGCGGAATGCTGCGCATGCCGTTGACGTAGATGGTGGCGGGCACGTCGAGCCATTTCTTGCCCGACAGGCGCATGAGCGCGAGCACGGTGCCGAAGATCACCCCGCCAATGGTGGCCACGAAGGTGAGCAGCAGGCTGAAGTACAGCCCCTTGAGCACGAAATTGGAGATGAGATCCCAGTTGTAGAAGGAGAAGTCGAGATTCATATCAATGACCTCCGCCTGCGCTGCTGGCCACGACCATGCCCGGGATGCGCACGCGCTTCTCGATGAACGCCATGATCCGGTTGATGGCAAAGGCCGAGATGATGTAGAGCGCCGTCACGGCCAGGTACACCTCGATGCCGCGCGAGGTTTCTTCCTGCGCCTGCATGGCGAACATGGTGAGTTCGGCCACCGACACGGCAAACGCCACCGACGAGTTCTTGAAGATGTTCATCGTCTCGCTGGTCAGCGGCGGGATGATGATGCGAAACGCCATGGGCAGCAGCACATAGCGGTAGGTCTGGAACGTGGTGAACCCCACCGCCAGGCCGGCATAGCGCTGGCCGCGTGGCAGCGTCTGGATGCCCGAACGCACCTGCTCGGCGATACGCGCCGAGGTGAAGAAGCCCAGGGCCAGCACGACCAGTGCAAACCCCGGAACGCCCTTGAGCACCGGGAACAGGCTCGGCAGGACGTGGTACCAGAGGAAGATCTGGACCAGCAGCGGAATATTGCGGAATAGCTCGACCCAGGCATTGCCCAGCCGAACGATCACCGGCCGGTCCTGCAGAGTGCGCAGCGTGCCGATGAAAGAGCCCAAAACAAGTGCCAGCACAAGTGCCAGCAGAGAAACAGACACCGTCCAGCCCCAGGCAGACAGCATCCAGTCCAGGTACGTGATGTCGCCGCCCTTGCCAAAGCAGCTTTGCACGACTTCCCGGTCCATGGTGTCCTGGCAGAACACCTGCCAATCCCAACTCATAGGAGCACCCCTTTAATTCTTGGTGTTGCGTTGGCCGCTACCGCTCGCGAGCCCAACAAAAAAGCCCCTTCAAACCGGCTGGCCGAAGGGGCACAAGCGCTCAGAAGATCACTTCTTTGCGTAGTCTTCCATGGGCTTGTCGTTAGGCGATGCCCAGGCGGCCTTGGTGGCATCGGAGATCGGCAGGCCGATCTTGGTGTTGGTCGGCGGCACGGGCTGCATGAACCACTTGTCGTACAGCTTGGCCAGCGAACCGTCCGCGATCTGGCGCTTGATGGAGTCGTCCACGGCCTTCTTGAAGGCTGCATCGTCCTTGCGCAGCATGCAGGCGATGGGCTCCACGCTCAGGACTTCACCGACGATCTTGTAGTCGGCGGGGTTCTTGGACTTGGAGATGTTGGCCGCCAGGATGGAGGCGTCCATCACGAAAGCGTCAGCGCGGCCCGTTTCCAGCATCAGGAAGCTGTCAGCGTGGTCCTTGCCGAAGACTTCCTTGAAGTCGATGCCGCCAGCGCGCTCGTGCTTGCGCAGGGTCTGCACCGACGTGGTGCCCGTGGTGGTGGCGATGGTCTTGCCGTTCAAGTCCTTGATCGACGTGATGCCCGAGCTGGACTTCACGGCGGTGCGCACTTCTTCCACATAGGTGGTCACGGCAAACGCCACGTCCTTCTGGCGCGCAGCGTTGTTGGTGGTGGAGCCGCACTCCAGGTCCACGGTGCCGTTGGTCACCAGGGGGATGCGGTTTTGCGAGGTGACGGGCTGGTACTTGACGTCCAGCTTGGGCAGGCCCAGCTGCTTCTGGATGTCGGCCAGGACGACTTCGCCCATTTCGGTGTGGAAGCCCACGAACTTGCCGTTGCCCAGGGTGTAGGAAAGACCCGAAGACTCGCGCACACCCAGCGTCACGCTGCCCGAGGCCTTGATCTTGGCCAGGGTGTCGGTGGCCTGAGCGAAAGCGCTACCTGCAGCCAGGGCGGTCACGGCAACCGCGAGCAAATGCTTCTTCATTGGTATCTCCTTGTGTGTGAAGCGAAAAAAGGGATGGATTCTAGAGATTCGACCCTGCCGGGGGTACCGGCAGACCGCATTCTCCAAAAATGGAAACCTCGACCAGGGATATTAGTCAGAACGGGACCTGGTCGGTAGGGTATTTCCAGAAGTCCCGCAACAAGTAGCTGACCGGAAGGTTCAGCACCGTGTTGTTCGGGGGGATGGGCTTGTTGAACCATTTGTCATAGATCGGGTAGATGTCGCGGCTGGTGATCAGGCGGCGCATCTCCTCGTCGATGAGCTTCTTGAACTCGGGGTCGTTCCTGGGCAGCATGATGGCCAGGGGCTCGGTGGTCATGAAGCGGCCCACCACCTTGAGCGCCTTGGGGTCGGGCCGCCCGGCCGCCAGGCCGTACAGCAGCACGTCGTCCATCACGAAGGCGTCGGCCTCGCCCTTTTCCACCATTTCGACGGCCTTGGCATGGTCGGGCGCCTCCACGATGGTGATGCCCATCAGGCGTTCGCGGTTGGCCTGGTCGGCCGCCTTCAGCGGCGTCGTGCCCTTGGTGGACACCAGTTTCTTGCCGTTGAGGTCTTCCACGCGGTCGATGGGGCTGGCGGACTTCACCAGCAGGCGCGCGCCGGTAATGAAGTGTGGGATCGTGAAGGCCACTTTCTGGCGCCGCTCGGCGTTGTTGGTGGTGGAGCCGCACTCCATGTCGGCCTTGCCCTGCTCGATCACCGCGATGCGGTTGGCCGGCGTGACCGCCACGAACTCGACCTCCATGTCCTTCTTGCCGGTCTTCTTGCGCACCACCTCGGCCAGGCGCAGGCACAGATCCATCGCGTAGCCCACCGGCTTGCCGGACTGGGTGTCGATGTACGAGAAAGGCACTGACGATTCCCGGTGGGCGATCACCAGCTTGCCGCCGGCGCCGATGCGCTCGAGCACCGAGGCCTGCGCAGAAGTCGCAAAAGCGCTGCACAGGGCGGCAAGGCCCCAGGCAATTCCCCAATGCTGAACGTTCATACGGTGTCTCGGTGAGTGGATGGATCGGATTTGCAATGTTCGTGCCACCGTGGGGCCTTCAGAGGGCGCGCGCTGCGGTAACCGACCCGTCGATGGCGCAGACTGTACGTGTCGTTACCGTGAAATTCCAATGCCGTTTGCGCGCGCAACTATGCAAAGTGTTTATATCCGTATTTACCCTTAGCATGACCCTGCCTGGGATTGCAGGTAAGTCCACAGGGCCTGCGCCGTGCCCTTGGGGGCTTCCTTGCCCGCGGGCTTTTCGCGGTAGGCGCGCACGTCCATGGTCATCTGCAGTCCTTCGGTATCGGGCGGCGCCGCACTGACCAGGCGGCGCGAGCGCAGCTCCTTCTTCACCGCGCTGTGCGGCAGGAAGGCCACGCCATGGCCCTCGAGCGCCATGGCCTTGAGGCCCTCGGCCATGTCCGTCTCGTACACCCGCTCCAGATGGATGGGCGTGCCGGACTCCTTGAGGATCAGCTCCGTCACGCGCCCCAGGTAGGCACCGGGCGCGTAACCCAGGTAGGGCAGCGGCTGCCCGGCGCGGCCCGGCAGGCGGTGCAGCGGCTGGCCTTCCGCGTCGGCCTTGCTGTAAGGGGAGAGCACCTCCTGCCCCAGGCTCACCATCTCGTAGCGGTCGGCATCGAGCTGGAACGGCTGCGAAGGGTGGTGGTAGGCGATCAGCAGGTCGCAGCCGCCCTCCACCAGCCGCATCACGGCGTCGTGCACGTTCAGGGCGATGAGGCGGCTCTTGAACGGGCCGAACTTGTCGTGCAGGCTGGACACCCAGGCGGGGAAGAAGGTGAACGCGAGCGTGTGCGGCACCGCGAACTCGATCATGTCCTTGCCGGCGCTGGTGTGCGCGCGCAGCATGGCGCGCGTGTTCTGCAGTGCCTGCAGCATTTCCAGCGCCTGGTCGTACAGGGTCTTGCCGGCGGGCGTGAGGCGGGTGGGGTAGGAGCTCCGGTCCACCAGATCGGTGCCCGCCCAGGCTTCCAGGGCCTGGATGCGCCGGGAGAAGGCGGGCTGCGTCACGTGGCGTAACTGGGCGGAGCGGCTGAAGCTGCGCGTTTCCGCAAGACTGACAAAATCCTCTAGCCACTTGGTTTCCATGGGCGCATTATCCGCGCGCGCCCGCGGACGTGCTTCGTAAAGATATGAGGGTTTTCACAGCCCGCCCCAGGCGCACCAATGGTGTGCATGCATAGCAACCATCGCATAATAGAAAGCAGCGCTTACCGCGCTTTTTTTGCGCTCGGGGCGGGATTCGCCCCAGCCCCCGGTGCACAACACCGCCGGGCAGGGCGGCCGGCATTCGCATATGTTTGTTCCCCTCCACCCCTGCTCCCATGTCCTCCTCTCCCCCCCCCGGGCCCGCGGCCGATGCATCGCCCGGCGCTGCCAGCCCCGACGCCGAGCCCCGCTCGCTGCGCCTTGAAGACTGGCTCACCGTCCTCGTGATGGCGGCGCTCGCGCTCATCACGTTCGCCAATGTCCTGGTGCGCTATTTCACCAACTCCTCCTTCGCCTGGACGGAGGAAATCTCCGTGTTCCTGATGATCGTGCTGGCCCTGGTGGCGGGCTCCGCCGCCGTGGCGCGCGACCAGCACATCCGCATCGAGTATTTCGCCGAAGGCGGCTCTGCCCTGCGCAGCAGGCGCCTGGCGCAGCTGGGAGCCATCACCGTGGCCCTGCTGTTCGGGCTGATCGCGGTGCTGAGCGTGCGCGTGGTGTGGGACGACTACCGCTTCGGCGAGACCTCGCCCGGCATCGGCGTGCCGCAGTGGTGGTATTCGATCTGGCTGCCCGTGCTGTCCACGCTGATCGCGGCGCGGGCCGTCGGCCTGCTGGTGCGGCGCACGCGCGCGGCGCCCGGGGCCACCGATGAATCCGCCGAGGACGCCCGGCCATGATCGCCACGCTCCTGTTCGTGGCCTTCCTGGGCCTGATGTTCGTGGGCGTGCCCATCGGCGCCGCGCTGGGGCTGGCGGGTGCCGCCGCCATCGCGCTGGCCAATGCCGACAGCCAGTGGTTCGGCCTGCTGGCCGTGCCGCAGAATTTCTACGCCGGGTTGGGCAAGTACCCGCTGCTGGCCATCCCCATGTTCGTGCTGGTCGGCTCCATCTTCGACCGCTCGGGCGTGGCGCTGCGCCTGGTCAACTTCGCCGTGGCCATCGTCGGGCGCGGCCCGGGCATGCTGCCGCTGGTGGCGATCGCCGTGGCCATGTTCCTCGGGGGCATCTCGGGCTCGGGCCCGGCCAACGCCGCCGCCGTGGGCGGCGTGATGATCGCCGCCATGTCGCGCGCGGGCTACCCGCCCTCGTTCTCGGCCAGCGTGGTGGGCGCGGCAGCGGCCACGGACATCCTGATCCCGCCCTCGGTCGCGTTCATCATCTACTCGGTGCTGGTGCCCGGCGCCTCGGTGCCGGCGCTGTTCGCCGCCGGCATGATCCCCGGCATCCTGGCAGGCATCGCGCTGATCGTGCCGGCCGTGTGGATGGCCCGCAAGCACAAGATGGGAGCACTGGAAGCCACCATGCCCCGCCCTCCGTTCTGGAAGAGCCTGCGCGAGGCCACCTGGGGCCTGGCCGCGCCGGTGCTGATCCTGGGCGGCATGCGCGCCGGCTGGTTCACACCCACCGAGGCCGCCGTGGTGGCGGTGTTCTACGGCCTGTTCGTGGGCATGGTGATCCACCGCACGATCAAGGTGCGCGACCTGTTCCCCATCCTGCGCGAATCGGGCGAGCTGTCGGCCGTGATCCTCATCGTGGTGTCGCTCGCGGGCATCTTTGCGTATTCGCTGTCCACGCTGGGCGTGATCGACCCGGTGGCCAACGCCATCGTGAACTCCGGCCTGGGCGAGTACGGCGTGCTGGCGCTGCTCATCGTGCTGCTCATCACCGTGGGCATGTTCCTCGACGGCATCTCGATCTTCCTGATCTTCGTGCCGCTGCTGCTGCCCATCATGCAGTTCTACAAATGGGACCCTGTCTGGTTCGGCGTGATCCTGACCCTGAAGGTGGCCCTGGGCCAGTTCACACCGCCGCTGGCCGTGAACCTCATGGTCTCGTGCCGCATCGCCGGCGTGCGCATGGAATCCACCGTGCGCTGGGTGGGCTGGATGCTGTTCGCCATGTTCCTCGTGATGGTGCTCGTGATCGCCTTCCCGCAACTGGCCCTGTGGCTGCCCGCCAAACTCGGTTATTGATTCACACATTGACCCCTGATTTCTACAAGGAGACTGAAACAATGAAACTGCGCACTTTCCTCACTTCCGCCGTCGCCACTGCGGCCGCCCTCGCCTTCACCGCCCCCGCCGCCATTGCCCAGACGGCCTACAAGAGCGAGTACCGCATGTCGCTGGTGCTGGGCACCGCCTTCCCCTGGGGCAAGGGCGGCGAACTCTGGGCCAACAAGGTCCGCGAGCGCACCAGCGGCCGCATCAACATCAAGCTGTACCCCGGCGTCTCGCTGATCCAGGGCGACCAGACGCGCGAGTTCAGCGCGCTGCGCCAGGGCGTGATCGACATGGCCGTGGGCTCCACCATCAACTGGTCGCCCCAGGTCAAGCAGCTCAACCTGTTCTCGCTGCCCTTCCTGTTCCCCGACTACGCGGCTGTGGACGCGGTGACGCAGGGCGACGTGGGCAAGCAGATCTTCCAGACCCTGGACAAGGCGGGCGTGATGCCCCTGGCCTGGGGCGAGAACGGCTACCGCGAGATCTCCAATTCCAAGAAGGCGATCAAGACCCCCGAGGACCTGAAGGGCCTGAAGATCCGCGTGGTGGGCTCGCCCCTGTTCCTGGACACCTTCACCGCGCTGGGCGCCAACCCCACCCAGATGAGCTGGGCCGATGCACAGCCCGCGTTTGCCAGCGGCGCCGTGGACGGCCAGGAGAACCCGATTGCCGTGTACATGGCAGCCAAGCTGCACACCGTGGCGCAAAAGCACGTGACGATGTGGGGCTACGTGAACGACCCGCTGATCTTCGTGGTCAACAAGGACATCTGGGCGTCCTGGACACCCGCCGACCGTGAGATCGTCAAGCAGGCCGCCATCGATGCCGGCAAGGAAGAGATCGCCATTGCCCGCAAGGGCATGGTCGAGGCCGACAAGCCCCTGCTCAAGGACATCGCCGCCAATGGCGTGACCGTCACGCAGCTCTCCACCGCCGAGCGCGATGCCTTCGTGAAGGCCACGCGCCCCGTGTACGAAAAGTGGAAGGGCCAGATCGGCGCCGACCTGGTGGGCTCGGCCGAGAAGGCGATCGCCGCGCGCAAGAAGTGAGCAATGCCATCACCGGCGCACGGAAGTAAGCCGGTGCGTGCAGCATGAAAAAGCCCCGCCCTGGCGGGGCTTTTTCATGGGCGTCCCGTCACTGCCAAATGGAGAGCACCCGGCATGCAACACCGGTGCAGGCGCCCCCGTTCACTCCAGGTTTTCTGGTGCGGGGTGCTTGACGGCGTTCTTGCGCAGCTTGTGCTCCACCGCTTCGGCCAGGTCCACGCCCGCATGGTCGGCCAGCTGCAGCAGGTACAGCAGCACATCGGCCACTTCATCGGCGATGGGCTCCTTGAACGCCGGGTCGTCGCGCACCAACCGCGACTGCTCGGGCGTCATCCACTGGAAGATCTCGGCCAGCTCGGCCGCCTCCACCATCAGCGCCATGGCCAGGTTCTTGGGGGTGTGGAACGGCTGCCACTGCCGTTCGGCCGCAAACACACGCAGCCGGGCCTGCAGCGCATTCAAATCGACGGACATGAGTCGCTCCTGATGGAATAGCTGCCAGCGCTTGTCCAGCAAGCGCCAGCAGCCGATATCACTATTGAACCTTCTGTCACACCACCGTGACGGGCGCCTCGCCCGCCAGGTGGCGCCGGGCGTTTTCCATGAACCGGTCCACCGAGGCCTGCACCGCCTCGGGCGACCAGCCCGCCACGTGGGGCGTGAGCACCACGTTGTCCAGGTCCAGCAGCTCGGCCGGGGGCGCGGGCTCGCTTTCGTACACATCGAGGCCCGCCGCCGCGATGCGGCCTTCGCGCAGCGCGGCGGCCAGGGCGGCCGTGTCGATCACGCTGCCGCGCGCGATGTTGACCACCACGCCGCGTGCGCCCAGGGCATCCAGCACAGCGGCATTGACGAGGTGCCTGGTACCTGCACCACCCGGCGTGGCGACCACGAGGAAGTCCGCCCATCCGGCCAGCGCCGCCACGTCTGCGAAGTAGCGGTAGGGCACATCGGTGCGCACGCTGCGGTTGTGGTAGCCCACCTCGATCTCGAAGCCCAGCGCGCGCTGCGCGATCTTCTTGCCGATGGTGCCCAGCCCGATGATGCCCAGGCGCTTGTGCGACACGTTGGGCGGCAGCGGCAGCGCCGTGCGCCAGATGCCCGCACGCGTGGCCTTGTCCAGCGCCAGGATGCGGCGCTGCGCCGCGATCAGCAGGCCCCAGGTGTGGTCGGCCACGCAGTCGTCGTTGGTGCCCGCGCCCGTGGCCACCACGATGCCGCGCGCCTTGGCGTGCGCAACGGCCACGTTCTCATAGCCTGCGCCCAGCACGCAGATGAGGGTGAGCGCGGGCAATGCGTCGATCTGCGCGGGGCTCAGGCCCACGGCACCGATGGTGAGCACCACGCGCACGCGCCCGCCATGCTGCGCAATGGCAGCCGCGGCCTGGGGCGCGTCGGGGGCGTAGACCACCTCGAAGGTCTGAGCCATCTGGGCGATGTGCTCTTCGGACAGGAACATGAGGGCAAGCAGGACAGGCTTCATGGGTCAATGCAATGTCAATGGAAAAAAACTGCGAGAACAAGAGCCGTGCGGCGTGCATCGTCTCCTTGCGCGCAGAGCGTACAAAACCGGCGCGGCCCGCGCGAGAGGCACCCGGCAAGGGCCGCCCCCGTGGCAGAGGTGCCGCCCCTCAGGGGGAAAGCGCCGCAGGCGACTCGGGGGGGCTTTCCTGTTGCAAGGACCACATGCCCGCGTAGCGGCCTCCCAGGGCCAGCAGCTGGGCATGCGTGCCGCGCTCGATGATGCGTCCCGCGTCCATGACCAGGATCTCGTGCGCTTCCACCACCGTGGAGAGGCGGTGGGCGATCACCAGGGTGGTCTTGTTCTGCGAGACGTTCTGCAGCTCGGCCTGGATCGCGCGCTCGTTGGCCGAGTCCAGCGCCGAGGTCGCCTCGTCGAAGATCAGGATGGGCGGGTTCTTGAGCAGGGTGCGCGCAATGGCCACGCGCTGCTTCTCGCCGCCCGAGAGCTTGAGCCCGCGCTCGCCCACCATGGTGCCGTAGCCCTTGGGGGTGCTGGCGATGAAGTCGTGGATGCGGGCGGAGCGCGCGGCCGCTTCCACCTCGGCCTGGCTGGCGCCGGGGCGGCCGTAGGCGATGTTGTAGGCCACCGTGTCGTTGAACAGCACCGTGTCCTGCGGCACGATGCCGATCGCCTGGCGCACGCTGGCCTGCGTCACGGCGCGGATTTCCTGCCCGGCGATGGTGATGCGGCCCTGCTGGATGTCGTAGAAGCGGAACAGCAGCCGCGCCAGCGTGCTCTTGCCCGAGCCCGAGGGCCCGACCACCGCCACCGTCTTGCCCGCGGGGATCTCGAAGCTGATGCCCTGCAGGATGGGGCGGCCGCTGCCAAGGTCGCCGCCCTTGCGCACCTCGTAGGCGAAATGCACGTCCTCGAAGCGCACGGCGGGCTGGTCCAGCCCGGCCAGGGGCAATGCGCCGGGGCGGTCGGCCACCTCGCGCTCCTTGTCCATCAGCGTGAACATCTTGTCCAGGTCGGTCAGGCTCTGCTTGATCTCGCGGTAGATCACGCCCAGGAAGTTGAGCGGGATGTACAGCTGGATCATGAAGGCATTGACCATGACGAGGTCGCCCAGCGTCATGCGGCCATCGACCACGCCCTGCGTGGCGCGCCAGAGCATGGCCACCAGCCCGGCGGCGATGATGAGCTGCTGCCCCGTGTTGAGCAGGGACAGCGTCGTCTGGCTCTTGAGCCGCGCGCGGCGCAGGCGCTCCAGGCTTTCGTCGTAGCGGCGGGCCTCGAAGCCTTCGTTGTTGAAGTACTTGACCGTCTCGTAGTTGAGCAGCGAATCCACGGCCTTGGTGTGCGCGGCCGAATCGAACTCGTTGGCCTCGCGCCGGAACTGGGTGCGCCACTCGGTCACCAGCACCGTGAAGACGATGTAGAACGCCAGCGCCGCCAGCGTGATCCAGGCAAACCAGGCGTCGAACTTCACGGCCAGCACGGACAGCACCAGCACCACCTCGACCAGCGTGGCCACCACGTTGAACAGCGTGAAGGAGATCAGCGACTCGATGCCGCGCACGCCGCGTTCGATGTCGCGCGTCATGCCGCCGGTCTGCCGCTCCAGGTGAAAGCGCAGGCTCAGGGCATGCAGGTGCTCGAAGGTCTGCAGCGCGATGGAGCGCGCCGCCCCCTGCGTGGCCTTGGCGAACACCAGTTCGCGCAGCTCGGTGAACAGCGACGTGGACAGCCGCAGCGCGCCGTAGGCCACCAGCAGCCCCACGGGCACCACCAGCAGCGCCGCCGGGTCTCCGGGCTTGAAGCTCATCGCATCGACCAGCGTCTTGAGCAGAAGGGGCACGCCCACGTTGGCCACCTTGGCGCCCACCATGAACACGATGGCGGCGATCACGCGCCACTTGTACTGCCACAGGTAGGGCAGCAGGCGGTTCAGGGTGCTCCAGTCGGACTGTGCAGGCGGTGCAATGATGGCGGTGGCGGAAGGGGCGGTTTCGCCGTGGTGGCGCATGGGGGACAATTCCAGTTGTTGTTTTTACCGACCCGGCTGATGCCCAGGTGGTTTTTTGCAGGGCGCGAGCCTGTGATGAAACCCCTGGTTCCCCAAGGATTGGCTCAGCCCCAACCGAGATTGTGCCCATGTCTGCCGTTTTCAGCCCGCCCCCCGCCGCATTGCCCTCCGACAAGGAACTGGTGCTCAAGGTGATCCCCATGCCCGCCGACACCAATGGCAACGGCGACATCTTCGGGGGCTGGGTGATGGCACAGGTCGACCTCGCCGGCTCGGTGCTGCCCGCGCGCTACATGCAGGGCCGCATGGCCACCGTGGCAGTGAACGAGTTCATCTTCAAGCAGCCCGTGCGCGTGGGCGACATCCTGTCGTTCTTCTCGTCCATCACGCGCGTGGGCAACACCTCGGTCACCGTGGAGGTGGAGGTGTATGCCGAGCGTTTTGCCGAGCAGGGCCGGTACGTGAAGGTGACGGAGGCGCGGCTCACCTACGTGGCCATCGACGAGCAGGGACGCCCGCGCCCCGTGCCCAAGCTGGCGCCGAATCCGTCGTAGGGGAGAAACGGCCCCGCACGGCCCGGCCTTTGCGCAGGCTTTCCGGGAAGGCCCGGACCGGCATGCGGCCTAGGGCTGCCCGAGCCCCACCAGCCGCATCAGCGTGCCCCGCGCCACCTGCTGGCGCGCGCCAGGCGACAGCTGGGCCAGGAAGCCCTGCACGCTCGCGTACTTCATGTCGTCGCTCGCGGCCGAGCGGTGGCTCGCATCCGTTCCCACCAGAAAGCGCCCGGGCTGCTCCTCGATGAGCGCCAGCCACTCGGGCCAGACGCGCGTGCCATCGCGCAGGATGGTGTAGTCCGGCGAGCGGGGATGGTGCGGCCAGGTGCGCGCACTCAGTTCGTAGTAGAGGTTGGGATGCCGCTCCAGCATGCGCCGCGCCAGGAACAGCGGCGTATAGCCCCCGTGCGCCCAGATCACGGGCACATCCGGGAACCGCTGCAAGAGCTGTGAAAGCTCCGCCATGCGCGTGCCTTCGACATGCACCATCACCGGCACCTTGTGCTTGCGGGCCAGCTCCAGGATGCCCGCCATCATCGGGCCGGCCACGCCGAAGTCCGTCTCCGCGAAGCCGGCCGAGGGAAAGTGCGCCACCGAGATCTCGCCGATGCCCTTGTAGAGGCCGGTCGCCAGCATGGCGTCGAGCTGTGTGAGCAGCTCGACGCCGTTGTGCTCCCAGTGCGGCCGGTACGCCGTGCGTTCGGGCGATATCGAGGCGAACGGAATCAGCACGCCGGGGTGCTGGCGCGCGGCCTCGGCCACGGACTCATTGCTGCTGCGCCCGCCCCAGAACACCACCGCGTGGCTGGCCCCCCAGCGCGCCATGAGCTCCAGCTGCATCGGCAGGCTGTTGAGGTGCACATGGGCATCCACGAAGGGCGTGAGGACGCCGGCCGGTGTGGGTGCCTGCGCGGGGCCGGGCGCGGCATCGCGCTGCACCGGCTGCCGCGTGGCGCGCCGCACGGGCTCGGACGGCTCGGCCTGCGGCCAGGCGTTGAGCGCAGCCAGGGCAAGGCACGTGGCAAATAGAACTCGTGTCATGGTGGCAATGGCGCGAAGAAAGCGCGCCCGGAGTGCAGGACGACGTGGAAATTCTACAAAGCCATTCCCATGCTGCCTTCTCCGCGCCCGCGCCCCACCACCACCGGCGCGCCGGACGGCACTAGGCACCCGTGAGGGCTCCAGCCAGGCCGGGCTGCCGCGGGTGCCTGAATGCCCTGGTTTATCTGTGTGCCGCGATGCGGATCAGGCCGCCATCGCCGTGGGCTCGGCCCGCAGCGGTGCAGACGCCGTGCGCTGCGCGCCGGACGACGACGCGCCGCTGGCAAAGCCCGCCTCGATCTCGCCCGCGAGCTGCCCGCCCTCCTCCACCACCAGCTTGCCGTAGCGGATCTTGCCGTTGACCTTGCCGGTGCTGTAGATCACGAGCTTCTGGCGCACGGTGAGCGTGCCGTTGAACTCGCCATGGATTTCGGCGATGTCGATCTCGGCCGAGCCGCGGAAGGCGCCGTTTTCAGAGATCTGGATGACGCGCGAATCCATGGTGGCCTCGACCGTGCCTTCGACCACGAGCGTGTCGCAATCGGTGATCTCCACGCCCTTGAGCTTGATGTTGGGGCCCACCGTGAGCTTGCTGCCCGAGGAGTCGCTGGAAGACCGGTTGGCGGCGGTGCCGGCCACGGACTGCGCCGTGGCCGCGCTGCTGGCCGCCGTGCCACTCAGGCTGGAGGCGGCAGATGAGGATGATGAAGTGGTGGCGCCATGGCGGGGTTGGAACGACTCAGGTTCACGCTTGCCAAAGAAGGGGTTTTGCACGGCCATCAGATCTCCTTGAAAAGAAGTCATCGTAGGTTTGGGGCCCTGTGAAAGATGCCTTCGTTACGCAAGAACGGTAACCAAACGGTTCGTCCGTAGCATGCGCTTGCAAGGCTTGCGGGATCACACATCCACGCGATGGGGGCGCGGCAGCGGCCGTGACCTCGCCCCCGTGTCCGAAGAGGGGTGCGCGCGCAGCGCGTTGGCGGTGAAGCCGCCCCGCAGCGAAGGCGCCGTCCCCGCCCGCGCCGCACAGCGGCCTAGCCGCTCAGGGCGCTACGACACGATGTACGCCGCGGCCCCCGCCGACATGATCTCCCCGTCCGGGCCGAGGAATTCCATGCGCGTGCTGGCCACGCGCGAGCCCAGTCGCAGCACGTTGGCGCGCAGCTCGAAGTGGCTGCCGATGCCGGGGCGCAGGTAGTCGATGCGCAGGTCGATGGTGCCCAGCTTGGCAAAGCGGTGCAGGCGCTGCTCGGGCGCCTCGTCCATGTGCTTGGCGCCGATGGCCGCCATCACGGCCAGCCCGCCCATGGCGTCCAGCCCCGCGCTGATCACGCCGCCGTGGATGCGGTTGTACGCATAGTGGCCCACCAGGTCCGGCTTCATGTCGATGCGGCCCACCACGCCATCGGGCTTGAGGGAGGTGATCTTGAGGCCCAGCACCTGGTTGAACACGATCTTCTCTTCAAAGATGGCCTTGAGCCCGGCAATGAAGTCGGGCTCGAAGGCTTGCGGGGGCGGTGTGGTGGATTTGCTCATGGGTTTCCTGGGGGAGTGCGCGCGGGCAGCTCGGGCCCACGAACGTCATTTGCTATATTTTATATAGCGCACTGCGCTTTCACGATAAGCGCTGGCGGCCATTTTCACTCAAAACTCACCATGGCGTCCCTGCCCGTCGGCGAACCGCGCCGCTCCCCGCAGGGCGTCGGCCAGGCACGCCCGCCCCCCCGCCCACTCGCGCAGCAGAGCCTCCTGCAGCGGCAGCCCTTCGGCCGCGAGCGCGCTGGCCCGGTCGGCGCGCAGCGTGGCCTGAGGGAATGCAGCGATCTCCCGCGCCAGCGCGAGCGACGCCTGCAGCGCCTGCCCCGAGGGCACCACGCGATTGCACAGCCCCATGCGCAAGGCCTCCGCCGACCCGACCTTGCGGCCGGTGAGGATGAGGTCCAGCGCGTGCGACAGGCCCACCAGGCGGGGCAGGCGCACGGTTCCGCCGTCGATCAGCGGCACGCCGAAGCGGCGGCAAAAGACACCGAAGTACGCGTCCTCCTCCATCACGCGCAGGTCGCACCACAGCGCCAGCTCCATGCCACCGGCCACGGCCGCGCCGCTGACTGCGGCGATCACCGGCTTGGTGAGGTGCAACCGGCTGGGGCCCATCGGCCCCAGCGGCAGCGGGGTGTCGGCCGTGAAATCGAGCGATCCGGCCAGCGCCTCGGGCGCCACGCCCTGCGCCTGCAGCCGCGCCCCCGACTGCAGGTCCCAGCCCGCGCAGAAATGCCCGCCAGCGCCATGGAACACCGCCACGTCGGCCGCGCCGTCCTGCTCGAACGCCAGGAACGCGGCGTGGAGCGCTCGCGCGGTCGCCGCGTCCACGGCATTGCGCACGTCGGGGCGGTGCAGTGTCACCAGCGTGACACGGTCCTCGGTCTCTATCTGTACGGACATGGCGTTCTCTCAGAGGGTGTTGCGCGCCTTCCCCGGCCCTGCCGGAGGGCGCCCCGGGGTGCGCCTATCGGACGCAACCCTTATTGCGCCCCGCCGCGCACTGCGTCAATATGCGCCGGGACCGATCAGGGTTAGCCCCGAGTGCGGGATGCGTCCGGCACAGGCACCATTATTTATGCAAAGCAATCGCTTTGTAAAAATATTCTGGAGCGCCAGGGTGCAATTCTTGCAACTGTTGATCAGCGGTATCTCCCAGGGGTGCATCTACGGCCTGATAGCGCTGGGCTTCGTGCTCATCTACAAGGCCACGGAGACCGTGAGCTTCGCCCAGGGCGAGCTGATGATGCTGGGCGCGTTCTGCGGCCTGGCGCTCATGACGGTGCTGGGCTTTCCCTTCTGGGTGGCGGTGCTCGCCAGCATCCTGGCCATGGGCCTTTTCGGCGTGGTGCTCGAACGCGCGGTGATCCGCCCCATCCTCGGCCAGCCCGCGTTCTCCATCGTCATGCTCACCATCGGCATCGGCTACGTGCTGCGCGGGCTGGTCACCATGATTCCCAACATCGGCACCGACACGCACACGCTGCCCGTGCCCTACAAGGACCTGTCGTTCCGCCTGGGCGCGCTGGTGCTCAACGCCGAGCAGCTGGTGGTGATCGGCGCCACGGCCGCACTGTGCGTGCTGCTGTTCGCGATGTTCCGCTACAGCAAGCTGGGCATCGCGATGCAGGCCTCGTCGCAGAACCAGCTGGCCGCGTACTACATGGGCATCCCCGTGCAGCGGCTCAACGGCCTGGCCTGGGGCCTGGCCGCCGCCGTGGCCGCCGTGGCGGGGCTGCTGCTGGCGCCCATCACCTTCGTGCACGCCAACATGGGACTGATCGGGCTGAAGGCGTTTCCCGCCGCCGTAGTGGGCGGCTTTGGCAGCCTGCCGGGCGCCATCGTGGGAGGGTTGGTCATCGGGATCGTCGAATCGCTCTCGGGTTTTTATCTGCCCGACGGCTTCAAGGACACGGCGGCGTACATCGTGGTGCTGATCATGTTGATGGTCAAACCGAATGGGCTGTTCGGCGAAAAGCTGCGCAAGAAGGTGTGACCCCATGAGATTCATCTTCAAGACCAGCTACGAACAAGACCTGCGCCTCGCCAAACATGGCGGGCATGTCTTCTGGTACAGCCTGCTGGCCGTAGGGCTGGTCGCAGCACCCTGGGTGGCGCCCGAGTACTGGCTCGCGCAGCTCACTTTCGTGCTGATTTACGCCATCGTGGGCCTGGGGCTCATGCTGCTGGCCGGGTTCACGGGGTTGTTCTCGCTCGGACATGCGGCCTTCCTCGGCGTGGGGGCGTACACCCAGGCGGTGCTCACGGGCATGGGCTGGCCGTTCGCGCTGTCGCTGGCCTGCGCGGCGGGGCTGTCGGCCGCCGTGGGCGTGGTGGTGGGGCTGCCCGCGCTGCGCGTGAAGGGCATCTACCTGGGCATGGCCACGCTGTCGTTCGGCTTCATCGTCGAGGAGGTGTTCGCGCGGTGGGAGTCGGTCACCGGGGGCAACTCCGGCAAGCACCTGGTGCCGCCCGAGATCTGGGGCTTCAAGTTCGAATCCACCGAGTCCTTCTACTTCCTGTGCCTCGTGATCGCCGTGGTCAGCACCCTGGCCATCCTGAACCTGCTGCGCTCGCCCACGGGCCGGGCCTTCGTGGCGATCCGTGATTCGGAGATCTCCGCGCAGAGCATGGGCATCCACCTCGCGCGCTACAAGACGCTGTCGTTCTCGATCTCGGCGGCCCTGGCCGGCATCGGTGGCGCGCTGTATGCGCACAAGCTGCAGTTCATCTCGCCGGACCAATTCAACATCCTGCAGTCCATCGACCTGCTGCTGATGATCGTGATCGGCGGCCTGGGCTCGGTGCACGGCGCGTTCCTGGGCGCGATCTTCCTGATCTCGATGCCCCAGCTGATCTCGCTGAGCAAGGACTGGCTGCCCGCCGCCGTGGGCCAGGCGCCGGGCCTGCAGGCGGTGGTCTATGGCGCGGTCCTGATCGCCTTCGTGCTGTTCGAGCCCATGGGGCTGTACGGCCGCTGGCTCAAGGTGCGCACCTGGCTGCAGATGTTCCCGTTCTACCGCAAGGGCCTGTTCAAGCGGCAGAAGTCCTTCCAGAAGTCGGACAGGCTGAGATGAAGCACCCCCTGAGTCGCTTCGCGCCTTCCCCCTCTCTCGACCCGCTGTGCGATTCGGGAGGGGAACGCCCCCAGCGCGGTGGGGCGGCCCTTGCGCGGGGGCACTGGCCTCGGTCACGCCAGTCGCAAAGGCAGCGAGCGGCATTCAGCGCAATGGACCAGTGAAATGATCCCAATTGCTGTACCCATGACTGACGACATCTTGCTCAGCGCCCAGAACCTCAGCGTGCGCTTTGGCGGCGTGCTGGCGGTCAACAACGTGAGCTTCGACGTGCGCCGGGGCGAGGTGTTCACCCTCATCGGCCCCAACGGCGCGGGCAAGACCACGGTGTTCAACCTCATCAGCCGCATCTACACGCCCACCACCGGCACCATCGCCTACGCGGGCCCGGGCGGCGCGATGCTGCCGCTCACCGACCAGCCGCCGCACAAGGTGGCGGGCCTGGGGATAGCGCGCACCTTCCAGAACATCGAGCTCTTCGAGCACGCGAGCGTGCTGCACAACCTGCTGATCGGCCGCCACACGCGGCGCGAGACCGGCCTGTGGGCCGACATGCTGTTCACCCGCAAGGTGCGCGACGCCGAGGTGCGAGCCCGCGAGAAGGCCGAGCAGGTCATCGACTTTCTCGACCTGCAGCATTACCGCGACACGCTGGTGGCCGGCCTGCCCTACGGCGTTCGCAAGGTGGTGGAGCTGGCCCGCGCGCTGTGCACCGAGCCGCAGCTGCTGCTGCTCGACGAACCCTCGTCGGGCCTGAACGTGGAGGAGACCGACGACATGGCCTTCTGGATCCAGGACATCCAGCACGAGCTGGGCATCACCGTGCTGATGGTGGAGCACGACATGTCACTGGTCTCCAAGGTGTCCGACCGCGTGCTGGCGATGAACCAGGGCGAGGTCGTGGCCATGGGCACGCCGCGCGAGGTGCAGTCGCACCCCGGCGTGATCGAGGCCTACCTGGGCACCATCGACGATGTGAGCAACCTGCGCCGCCCGACGGGTTCCCACCTGGGGGTCCGGGCATGAGCGCCGCGCCGGGCCGCCCCCAGCAAGCTCGCACCGCAGTGCGCAGCACGGAGGTTTCCGAATGAGCGCCGTACTTGCCGCCGTCAACACACCAGCCGCCGCGGCGGCCGACCAACCTCTGCTGCGCCTGCAGAATGTGGAAAGCGCCTACGGCCCCATCAAGGCCATCCGCGGCGTGAGCCTGCAGGTGCGGCGCGGCGAGATCGCTGCCGTGCTGGGCAGCAACGGCGCGGGCAAGACCACCATCCTGAAGACCATCAGCGGCATCATCGACCCGCGCAAGGGCTCCATCGAATTCCAGGGCGCCGACATCACCGCCAACGACCCGGCGGCCATCGTGCGCCGGGGCCTCATGCATGTGCCCGAGGGGCGCGAGGTGTTCGCGCTGCTGTCGGTGCGCGACAACCTGCTCATGGGCGCCTACACCCGCGGCGACGCCGACGCGGTGGCGCGCGACATCGAAACCGTGTACGGCTACTTCCCCATCCTGAAGGAACGCGCCGCGCAGGACGCGGGCCTGCTCTCGGGCGGGCAGCAGCAGATGCTGGCCATCTCGCGCGCGCTCATGGCCAACCCCGAACTCATCCTGCTCGACGAGCCCAGCCTGGGCCTGTCCCCGAAGCTCACCAAGGAGATCTTCGAGATCGTGGTGCGCATCAACCGCGAGCGCGGCACCACCATCCTGCTGGTCGAGCAGAACGCCAACATGGCGCTCAACGCATCGGACTACGGCTACGTGCTGGAGAACGGCCGCATCGTGATGGAGGACAGCTGCGAGCGCCTGCGCGAGAAGGACGACATCAAGGAGTTCTACCTGGGCATGAAGGATGTCGGCGTGCGGGGTGAGCGGCGGTGGAAGAAGAAAAAGACTTGGCGGTGAGGACTACATGAGCAATCTCTGGGACCTCGATCACATCCAGCCCGCCGGCACCGACGTGCTGGCCGGCAGCACCATCTCGGCCATGTTCTGGAACGCCGTGGCCGAGCGCGGCCCGCGCGTGTGGATGCGCCAGAAGGAAATGGGGATCTGGAAGAGCTGGACCTGGGACCAGACCGCCGAGGCCGTGCGCGAGCTCGCGGGCGGACTCATGTCGCTGGGGTTTGCGCGCGGCGACTGCGCCTCCATCCTGTCGAGCACCAACATCGAATGGGTGCTGGCCGACCTGGCCGTGCTCAGCTGCGGCGGCGTGTCCAACGGCATCTACCCCACCGACGCGGCCGCCCAGGTGCACTACCTGAGCGAAGACTCCAGCACCAGCGTGCTGTTCGTCGAAGACGATGAGCAGCTCGACAAGGCACTGGAGGTGCGCGCCAACCTGCCGTTGCTGCGCAAGATCGTCGTCTTCGACATGGAGGGCCTGCGGGGCCTTCAGGACCCGGGCGTCATCAGCCTGGATGCGCTGCGCGACATGGGCCGCGCCTGGAACCAGCAGAACCCCGACGCGCTCATGCGCCGGGTACAGGCCTGCCAGCCCGAGGACGTGGCCATCCTCGTCTACACCTCGGGCACCACCGGCAAGCCCAAGGGCGCGATGCACACGCACGCCGCGCTCACCTACACGGTGCGCGGCTACAACACGCTGATATCGCGCACCGAAGACGACGAGGCCATGTGCTTCCTGCCGCTGTGCCACATCGCCGAGCGCATGGGCGGCGAGTACTTCTCGCTGTACACCGGCTCGCGCCTGAACTTTGTCGAGAACCCCGACACCGTGCCCGAGAACGTGCGCGAGATCGCGCCCACGGTGTTCACCGCCGTGCCGCGCGTGTGGGAGAAGTTCTATTCGGGCGTGATGATCGCGCTCAAGGAATCCACGCGCCTGCAGCAGGCGGCCTATGCCTGGTCGATTGGCGTGGGCACCCGCATTGCAGACCGCGTGCTGGCGGGCCAGCCGGTAGGGGGACTGCTGAAGGCGCAGTTCATGCTGGCGCGCTTTCTGGCGCTGAACAACGTGCGCAAGCTCATCGGCATCCACCGCGCGCGCTTCCTCGTCACGGGCGCAGCGCCCATCTCGCCCGAACTGGTGAAGTGGTACCTGGCCCTGGGCGTGCCCATGCTGGAGGTGTGGGGCATGACGGAGACCTGCGGCGCCGCCACCGGCGTGCCCGCCAGCCGCATCAAGCCCGGCTCCATCGGCCCGGCGGCCAGCTACAACGAGGTGCGCATCGACCCCGCCACGGGCGAGATCCTGGTGCGCGGCCCCAATGTGTTCAAGGGCTACCTCAACCTGCCAGAAAAGACGGCCGAGACCATCGACGCCGACGGCTGGCTGCACACGGGCGACGTGGGCACCATCGACGCCGACGGCTACCTGCGCATCACCGACCGCATGAAGGACATCATCATCACGGCCGGGGGCAAGAACATCACGCCCAGCGAGCTGGAGAACGAGCTCAAGTTCAGCCCCTACGTGACGGACGCCGTCGTCATCGGCGACAAGCTCCCCTACCTCACGGTGATCATCATGATCGACCAGGAGAACGTGGAGAAATATGCGCAGGACAACGACGTGCCCTTCAGCAACTACGCCAGCCTGACCCGCGCCCGCGAGGTGCAGGACCTGATCCAGGCCGAGATCGACCGCGTGAACACCCGGTTCGCCCGCGTGGAGCAGATCAAGAAGTTCTTCCTGCTCGACACGCAGCTCACCGCCGAGGACGAGGAGCTCACGCCCACCATGAAGCTCAAGCGCAAGCTGGTGCAGCAGAAGTACGCGCCCCAGATTGACGCCATGTACCGCTAGGCAGCCTGCGCCAGGTGGCGCGCGGCATAGGGAAAGTGCTGGTGCCCCACCCTGGGCATCGTTCTATAACGACTGATCCATTCAAGGAGACGTGCCATGAAACTTCATCACATTGCCGCGCTGGCCATCGTGGCCATGGCCGCAGGTGCTGCGCAGGCGCAGCCCAGCCAGGGCGTGAGCAAGGACACCATCACCCTGGGCTCCATCCAGGACCTGTCCGGCCCGCTGGCGGGCTTTGGCAAGCAGGTGCGGCTGGGCATGATGCTGCGCGTGGACGAGGCCAACGAGCAAGGCGGCGTCAACGGCCGCAAGCTCGACCTGAAGGTGGAAGACTCGGGCTACGACCCGAAGAAAGCCGTGCTGGCCGCGCAGAAGCTCGTGAACCAGGACAAGATCTTCATGATGGTGGCGCACATCGGCACGGCACAGAACCTGGCCGCCATGCCCGTCCAGTTCAGCAAGAACGTGATCAACTTCTTCCCGGTCACCGCCGCGCGCGAAATGTACGAGCCCTTCCACAAGCTCAAGTATTCGTTCGCCGCCACCTACTACGACCAGATCCGCCTGGCCGCACCCAAGCTCATCAAGGAAAAAGGCGCCAAGAAGGTCTGCACCATCTACCAGGACGATGAATTCGGCCTGGAGGTGATGCGTGGCGGCGAGGCGGCGCTCAAGTCCCTGGGCATGGAATTCACCGAGAAGACGTCGTACAAACGCGGCGCCACCGACTTCTCGTCGCAGGTCGCCAAGATGAAGTCGTCGGACTGCGACTTCGTGATCCTGGGCACCATCATCCGCGAGACCATCGGCACCATCGGCGAGTCGCGCAAAACGGGCTTCAACCCCACGTTCCTGGGCTCCAGCGCCGCGTACACCGACCTCATCCACAAGCTGGGCGGCAAGCCCATGGACGGGCTGTACGCCACCATGACGGTGCAGCACCCCTACCTGGACGAGGCCAGCCAGCCCATCCGCTTCTGGGCCAACAAGTACAAGACCAAGTTCAACGAAGACCCCACGGTGTTCTCGGTCTACGGCTACGGGGCGGTGGATGCCTTCATCAAGGCAGCCCAGAAGGCGGGCACCAGCCTTACCACCGACAGCTTCATCAAGGCCATGGACACCATGGTGATCCCGCCCGACATGTTCGGCAGCGCCGAGGCCACCTACGGCCCGCAAAAGCGCCTGGGCAGCGATCTTTCTCGCCTGTCGCAGATCACCGATGGCAAGTGGAAGGTGGTGTCCGACTACGTCAAGCCATGAGGGTCTGACCACCCGCTCCCAAGCCGCCTTCGGGCGGCTTTTGTGTTTCAGGGGATGCGCTCGGGCCCAGTCGGTGGCAGAATTTAACCAAGCAGTAACTTTGCATAAATAGACCGAATCCACCGCCATGATCGAACGCACCCTCTTCCAGCCCGACCACCAGGCCTTTGCCGACAGCTTTCGCCGCTTCATCGACAAGGAGGTAACGCCCCACCACGCCGACTGGGAAGACCAGGGCTACGTGGCGCGCGAGGTGTGGAGCCAAGCGGGCGCCAACGGCTTTCTGTGCATGAGCCTGCCCGAGGAATACGGCGGCGCCGGGGCCGACAAGCTCTACTCCGTGGCGCAGATGGAAGAGCTGGCGCGCGCCGGCACCACGGGCATCGGCTTTGGTCTGCACAGCGAGATCGTGGCGCCGTACATCCTGCACTACGGCACCGAGGAGCAAAAGCGCCGCTACCTACCGCAGATGGCCAGCGGCGCCATGGTAGGCGCCATCGCCATGAGCGAGCCCGCCGCGGGCAGCGACCTGCAGGGCATCAAGACCACCGCCATGAAAAGCGCAGATGGATCGCACTACGTGCTCAACGGCAGCAAGACCTTCATCACCAACGGCTGGCATGCCGATGTGGTGATCGTGGTCGCCAAGACCGACCCGGCGGCCGGGGCCAAGGGCACCAGCCTCTTCCTGGTGGAGCGCGGCATGCCCGGTTTTGAAAAAGGCCAGCGCCTCAAGAAGATGGGCATGAAGGCGCAGGACACCTCCGAGCTGTTCTTCACCGACGTGAAGGTGCCCGCCGCCAACCTGCTGGGCGGCCCCGCCATGGAAGGGCGCGGCTTCATCTGCCTGATGGAGCAGCTGCCATGGGAGCGCCTGCAGGTCGCCATCACCGCCGTGGCGTCCGCGCAGGCCGCCATCGACTGGACGGTGGACTATGTCAAGCAGCGCAAGGTCTTCGGCCAGAGCGTGGCCTCGTTCCAGAACACCCGCCACACCCTGGCCGAGCTGCAGACCCAGGTGCAGGTGGCCCGCGTGTTCGTGGACAAGTGCTGCGAGCTGATCACGCGCGACCAGCTCGACACCGATACCGCCAGCATGGCCAAGTACTGGACCACCGACCTGCAGTGCAAGGTGATGGACGAATGCGTGCAGCTCTTCGGCGGCTACGGCTACATGTGGGAATACCCCATCACCCGCGCCTACGCCGATGCGCGCGTGCAGCGCATCTACGGCGGCACGAACGAGATCATGAAAGAGGTGATTGCGCGCGCCATGGGCCTGGGCAAATAGCACCATGACCAGCGCCACGGACTGCGCCGCGACGGGCGCCCAACCCCGTCACAGGTACCAGGCGGCGCGGGCTTCCTCGGGGCTGAGCGGCGCGCCGGGGCGGCGATCGGTGACATTCAACCAGGAGCGGACACCCTGGCTGCCGCTCAGGGCACGCATCAGCAGCAAACCCGCGCCGATGCCGCGAATGGCTGCCGAGCTGCGGCTGGGTGCCATGAAGGCCGCCACCGCCAGCGCGCTGGATGCGGCCAGTACCACATGGTGTTCCAGCGCAAACCCATCGCGCGTGTCGTCGTATTCCACAGCGCCACGGACCATGCGCTGCAATGCAGAGGATGTATTTCGTTTCATAGCCAAAAATGAGAGAGCAACCGCAGAAAGATAGTGCAAAAACCACCGCACGCGCGTCAGAAAGCGCGCTGTTGTGGTGTGCGCCGCCGAGGCACCGCTCGCTGCCGACCCGCATGGGGCGCGCCTCCCAAGCGCCTGCCCAATCACCCAGCGAGCTTCCAGTTTAAAGACCACCGGAGACCATTCATGACCGAAGCCTATGTATTCGACGCGCTGCGCACCCCGCGCGGCAAGGGCAAGAAGGACGGCACCCTGCACGAGGTCAAGCCCATCGACCTGCTCACCGGCTTACTGATCGAGCTGCAGGCGCGCCACCGCTTTGATACGGCAGCGGTGGACGACGTGGTCATGGGCATCGTCTCGCCCGTGGGCGAACAGGGTTCGGTGCTGCCCAAAGTGGCCGCGCTCAAGGCCGGGTGGGACTTTCGATGCGCGGGTGTGCAGGTCAACCGTTTCTGCGCATCGGGCCTCGAAGCGGTGAACCTGGCCGCGCAAAAGGTGCGCAGCGGCTGGGAAGACCTGGTGGTGGCCGGCGGCGTGGAGAGCATGAGCCGCGTGCCCATCGGCTCCGACGGAGGCGCCTGGGCGCAAGACCCCGCCACCAATTCGGAAACCCTGTTCGTGCCCCAGGGCATCGGCGCCGACCTGATCGCCACACTGGATGGCTACACCCGCGCCGACGTGGATGCCTTCGCCCTCGAATCGCAGCGCCGCGCCACCGCCGCGCGCGCAGCGGGCTACTTCAAGAATTCGGTCGTGCCCGTGCGCGACTTCATCGGCCAGACCATCCTGGCGGAGGACGAATTCATCAAGCCCAAGACCACGCTGGAGGGCCTGGGCGCGCTCAAGGCCTCGTTCGAGCAACTGGGCGGCATGGGTTTCGACGCCGTGGCGCTGCAGCGCTACCCGCAGGTGGAGCGCATCCACCACGTGCACCACGCAGGCAACTCGTCGGGCATCGTGGATGGCGCCGCCGCCGTGCTCATCGGCAACGAGGCTGCCGCCAAGGCCCATGGCCTGACGCCGCGCGCACGCATCGTGGCCACGGCGCTCAGCGGCGCCGACCCCACCATCATGCTCACCGGCCCCGTGCCCGCCGCCAAGAAGGCGCTGGCCCGCGCGGGCATGACCATCGACCAGATCGACCTGTTCGAAGTGAACGAGGCCTTCGCCGCCGTGCCCATGCGCTTCATGCGCGAGCTGGGCGTGCCGCACGACAAGGTCAACGTGAACGGCGGTGCCATCGCCATGGGCCACCCGCTGGGCGCCACGGGCGCCATGATCCTCGGCACCCTGATTGACGAACTGCACCGCCGGGGCCAGCGCTATGGCCTGGCCACGCTGTGCGTGGGCGGAGGCATGGGCATCGCCACCATCGTTGAACGCGTATGAGGAACAACCCCCTGAGCGGCTGCGCCGCTTCCCCCTTCTCTCATCGCTGCGCGATGGGAAGGGGGACGACGCCACTGGCCTGGCAAAGCCAGTTCCACGGCGTCCGCTGGCCTCGGCCACGCTTCATCCAAGGCCGCGCCCCATAGCTGCGCCATGGCGCATTACCGATTCGGAGACATCAGCATGCAAACCATCCGCTACGAAATCATCCCCGCCCAGGGCACCGAAGGCCAGGTCGCCGTCATCACGTTTGACGAAGCCAACTCCCCCGTCAACACCATGTGCCGCCAGTGGCAGCAAGAGCTGGGCGAGGTCACGGCCCAGGTGCTGGGCGACCGCGAACGCCTGGGCGCCGCGCTCAAGGGCATCGTGCTGGCATCCGCCAAGACCAGCTTCTTTGCGGGTGCCGACCTCAAGGCCACCATGCGCCTGACGCCCGCCGATGCGCCCAACGCGTTTGGCGAAATCGAGCGCATGAAGAAGCACTTCCGCACGCTCGAAACCTTGGGGCTGCCGGTGGTGGCCTGCCTCAACGGCGCCGCGCTGGGCGGCGGGTGGGAGGTGGCCCTGATCGCCCACTACCGCATCGCCGTGGCCGACCCCAAGATCCAGTTCGGCCTGCCCGAGGTGACACTGGGCCTGATGCCCGGCGCCACCGGCGTGACCAAGATGACGCGCCTGCTGGGCCTGATGGGCGCGCAGCCTTACATCCTGGAAGGCAAGCTCTTCAACCCCGCCGAAGCGCTGGAGCTGCAACTGGTGCACGAGCTGGTGGCCACGCGCGAACAGCTGCTGCCCGCCGCCCTGGCCCACATCGCCACCCACCCGCACGCGGTGCAGCCGTGGGATGACAAGAACTACAAGATGCCTGGCGGCACGCCCGCCAACCCCAAGATCGCCAGCGCCCTGACGGTGGCGCCCGCCATGCTCAAGAAGACCACACGCGGCCGCTACCCCGCGCCCGAGGCTGCCTTGGCCGCCATGGTCGAAGGCGCCATGGTGGACTACGACACCGCCCTGCGCATCGAAAGCCGCTACCTCGCCCGCCTGATGACCGGCCCCGTGGCGCGCAACATGATCAACACGTTCTTCTTTGACATGAATGCGATCAAGAGCGGCAAGTCTCGCCCAGGCTCGGCCCCACGCTACAAGCCGCAAAAAGTCGGCATCCTTGGCGCCGGCATGATGGGCGCGGGCATCGCCTGGGCCCAGGCCAGCCGGGGCATCGCCACCGTGCTCAAGGACGTGAGCGCGGAAAAGGCCGAGGCTGGCAAGGCCTACAGTGCCAAGCTCACCCAGGCCCGCGTGGACAAGGGCCGCATGACGGCCGAGGCGCAGCAAGCGCTGCTGGCGCGCATCACGCCCACCGCCAGCGCGGCCGACCTGGCGGGCTGCGACCTCATCATCGAAGCCGTGTTCGAAAGCCGCGACCTCAAGGCCCAGGTCACACAAGAGGCCGAGCCGCAACTGGCGCCCGGCGGCTTCTTTGCCAGCAACACCTCCACCCTGCCCATCAGCGGCCTGGCCACGGCCAGCAGCCAGCCCGAGAAATTTGTCGGCATCCACTTCTTCAGCCCCGTGGACAAGATGAAGCTGGTGGAGATCATCCGCGGCAAACAGACGGATGACGAAACCGTGGCCCGCGCGTTCGACTACGTGCAGGCCCTGGGCAAGGTGCCCATCGTGGTCAACGACTCACGCGGCTTCTACACCAGCCGCACCTTCGGCACCTTCGTGACGGAAGGCGCCGCCATGCTGGGCGAAGGCATCCCCGCCGCCGCCATTGAAAACGCCGCCATGCAGGCCGGCCTGCCCGTGGGCCCGCTGGCCGTGCTGGACGAAACCGCGCTGACCCTGAGCGTGCATGTGCTGGACCAGACCCGTGCCGACTACGCGGCCGAAGGCAAGACCTACACCACCACGCCCGGCGAACTGCTGGTGGAGCGCATGGTCAAGGAACTCACGCGCCCCGGCCGCGCCGGTGGCGGCGGTTTTTATGACTACCCCGCAGGCGCCAAGAAGCACCTGTGGCCCGAGCTGAAACCTCTGTTCGAAAAGCCCGGCGTGGAGTGGAGCGTGCAGGAGATCCAGGACCGTTTGCTCTACCGCCAGGCCATCGAGACCGCGCGCTGCCTGGCAGAGGGCGTACTGACCAGCGTGCATGACGCGAACATCGGGTCGATCTTCGGGATTGGGTTTCCGGCGTGGACGGGGGGGGCGATGCAGTTTATTTATGGGATGGGCGTGGAAGCGTTTTGGCGGCGATCCCGAGAACTTGCCACTAAACACGGCGCGGGCTTCATAGCTTCCGAGACAGTCAAGCAGGCAGTCGAACGACTTCAACCCTCCTACTAGTGAGATGCGGTAGTGTTGGTCGCTGGATATCTAAGTGCGCTAGAAATGCAATCGAGGTATCGAGAATGCACTAAGGATGTCCACCGCCCGGTTCACTAGTTACTCACGAGGGAAAAATGGGTCCCGTCGCACTCTTCGACAAATCGTTTTTACAGTCCCTGACGCTTGACGAATCGGTCTGGTTTGATCACTTCTTTCTGGCCGTCATATGCCCAGTTTTTTATGTGGAAACACTAGCAGATCTGGCAAAAACCAAGCGTTCAAACTCTTCAAGAACCCCTCAGGATGAAGTCCGAATACTTGCAGACAAATCTCCTGTGTTATCTGGCGCTCCATGCGTACATCACATGGATATGTGTATCGCCAACCTCTTGGGTCACCAAGCACCAAGATTGGGCCAAGTCCCCCTCGCTGGCGGCCGCCCCATAAGAACCAAAGACAACAAGGCTGGGGTTGTGTTCAAGCCCTCCCCTGAAGCGGAATCGTTTGCTCGTTGGCAACGTCACGAATTTATGGAGGTCGAACGCGATGCTGCGTCCGCATGGCGGGCAATGCTCTCTAGCTTGAACTTGCCCGAGGTCGCTCAAAGAATGAGGGCACTCGGTGTCACACCAAAAAATTGCAAATCTGTCAAAGAGGCATGGGGACTAGCTCACGGACTCATGCACTCCCAAGCTGCTCCATTGGAGCAAATCGGTCTGCTCTTTGAATTTGTTCATGTACCGGTCCATCTTCAGGGGGAAATTCTCCATCGCTGGTCTTCTGCAGGCTTCCCTCCACTTGCCAACTACGCGCCCTATGCAGCGCACGTTCTGAAAGTTGAGATGTTTTTTCAGATAGCTCTGGCAGCCAACCTGATCTCTGCCGATCGAGCATCGAATCGGGCCGATATTGCGTATCTCTTCTATCTGCCGTTTTGCAACTTGTTTGTCTCGGGCGATAAATTGCACAAGCTATGCACCCCACCTTTCTTGGCCCCAGCCCAAGACTTCATATGGGGTCCTGATCTGAAAGCCTCGCTTTCAAGCATCAACTCTGAACTCTCCTCAATCCCCCAAGAGGAACGCGAGCAAGGTCTGCACAAAATCGCGCCGAGACCCCGTGGTAATGCCAGCAACGTAGTTGTATCAATGTGGGAAAAGCACTCCCCAAAAAGAGGAAAGCCCCTGCTTGAGGAGCCCATTGATCCGACAGCAGAGCGCAAGCTAGTGGAAGAACTTAAAAAATATTCGGAGGCGCCAACTGCGCCAGACGTAGCACAACTTCCCAGCGAAAAGTTGGACAACCTGGCGCTCGAGAGGCTGGTTCCCGCCAGGAAAGGCTCTTGGTGGCTCCTGCCAAAAGCGGTGGTTGAACAAGAACAACGGGGGAAATAGCTTTCCAGCGTCAAGCTGCATGCTTATGAAGCGCAGAGTGCCGACCGACTCTACGGTCAGAGCGCAGATAGGGTTACCTTGCGAATTGATCACGAGACGATCAATTTGCAAGGATCTGAGGAGAGCACCGGAATGAGCTCCCTCATGTAGTACTCAGGCAATCGAAGCAACTGCCACCCCCTTCAACCCCAACATCCCCCGCGCCTCCTGCGGCGAAGCCACCTCCCGCCCCGCATGGCGCGCGTACCTCGCCAACTGTTCAATCAGTGGCCCGTTTGACGTCGCCTTGGTCCCATCCGGCAGATAGAACGTGTCTTCCAGCCCCGTGCGCAGGTGCCCGCCCAACTCGGCCACGCGCTGGTGCACGGGCCAGATCTCGCTGCGGCCGATGACGGTGGCTTGCCAGGGGGCGTCCTTGATTTTCAGCTTGAGCATGATGGGCAGCAGGTCGGGGTCGGCAGGCATGCCGGATTCGACGCCCATCACAAAGTTGTATTCGGGCAGGCGCTCGGTGTACATGCCGGTCTGCACGTACATCTCCACGCAGCGCACGATGCCCACGTCGAAGCATTCGAACTCGGGCAGCGTACCGGTCTCCAGCATCACGTCGATGAAGTCCTTGACCTTGGCGGGCTGGTTGTCGAACAGCATGGGCGGCCAGGCCCAGGTGCCGTTGCTGCGCACCTTCAGGTAGTTGAGCGAGCCGGCGTTGCACGCTGCCATCTCGGGGCGGGTGGCGCGCAGGCAGTCGAGCGGGCCCTGGTAATTGGGGCCGACCACGCCGGTGGTCTGGTTGATGATCAAACCCGGGCAGGCCTCGCGCATGGCTTGCACACAGTCGCGCGCCACCTGCGGGTCCCAGCTGGGCAGGTGGCCCTTGCCGGGCTCCTGGTTGCGAAAGTGCACGTGGACCACGGCGGCGCCTGCGTCGTAGGCGCGGCGGGCTTCTTTCTCCAGTTGCTCGGGCGTGACGGGCACGTGGTGCTGGCCGGGGTCCGTCAGCACGCCGGTGATGGCGCAGGTGATGATGGCTTTGTTGCTGTGGTCGGTGCTGTGCATGGTGCCTGTCTCCTTCATTCAAATGCCGAGCTGTCGTGCAGCCAGGTCTTTCATGATTTCTTCCGCACCGCCGCCGATCATCATGACCTTGACCTCGCGGTAGATGCGCTCGCTGACGGTGCCGCGCATGAAGCCCATGCCGCCCAGGATCTGCACGGCCTGGTCGGCACAGAACTGCATGGTTTGGGTGGCGTGGTTCTTGAGCAGGCACACCTGCGCTACCCAAGCACTGTCTGCCCCCACGCTCCCCTGCTGCGCATGGGTCGCTGCCCCCCAAGGGGGCTGATGCGGCTTGGGGCGGCCCGGCGCCGCATCGCCCGCGCGCCCCGCATCAGCCTGCGCAGCCACGGATTCGCACCACGCCGCGGTGGACTGGATGCGCATCTGCATGTCCACCAGCTTGTGGCGGATGACCTGGTGCTCCACCAGCGCGGCGCCAAAGGCCTTGCGCTGGCGGGCCCAGGCCAGGGCTTCGTCGTAGCAGGCCTCGGCAAAGCCCAGGGCCGATGCAGCCAGGCCAAAACGCTCGCCGTTGAAGTTGGCCATGATGATGCGAAAGCCCGCGCCCTCTTCGCCCAGCAGGTAGCGCGCGGGCACGCGCACGTTGTCAAAGCGCAGGTGGGCGGTGTCGGAGCAGAGCCAGCCCATCTTGTCGAGCTTGCTGCGCGACAGGCCTGCACTGTGGCCGGGCACAAGCAGCATCGATATGCCGCCACTGCCCTTGCTTCCAGCTTCTCCCGTTCTGACAGCGACCGTGATCCAGTCCGCGCGCATGCCGGAGGTGATGAACACTTTTTCGCCGTTGACGATGTAGTCATCACCCTCGCGCCGCGCTGTGGTCTTGAGTTGGGCCACGTCGGACCCGCCACTGGGTTCGGTGATCGCCAGTGCGGCAATCTGCTCGCCCGCCAGCACCGGTGGAATGACCTCGGCACGCACAGCATCGCTGCCATGCGCCAGCACGGGCGGCAAACCGATGTTGTGCGACAGCAGGCTGGCCAGCACACCGCCGCTGGCACCGTGGCGACTGAGCGCGCGCCACAGCGGCAGGCGCAAGGCGTAGCTGGCAGGCGTGCCGCCGTACTGCTCTGGGTAGCCCAGACCCAGCAGGCCCAGGTCGGCCGCGCGACGGTACAGGCTGTGGGGGAATTCACCGGCGGCGTCCCACGCATCCACATGCGGGGCAATCTCGGTGCGGGCAAAGCGGGTGACGGTGTCGGTGAGGGCGGTGCGGTCTTCGTCGCTCACAGAACTTGCATCGGATGTGGCGGTCATGCGGGCGCTCCTTGCGTGGCGGGTGCAAAGCGGGCCAGCACCTGGCCGGGCGACACCTGCTGGCCGGGGACCACCAGCAATTCGACCACGGTGGCAGCTGCAGGGCTGGCCAGGCTGTGTTCGAGCTTCATGGATTCGATGACCACCACCGTATCGCCCGCCGCCAGCACCTGGCCTGCGGCCACGGGCAGCGCGACCACCTTGCCGTTGAAGGGGGCGCGCAACTCCGTCGCATCGCCCGCCGCACCCGCGCGCGCAGCGGGTTCCCATGAGGCGTCTTCCACCCAGCCGTCCACGCTGCCGGTTTGCCAGTGCCAGCGCAACGGCCCAACCGCAACGTAATGCACACCACGCTGGGGCAGTTGCAAAGTCACAGGTTCTGCCCCGGCCTGCTCAATCTGCAGCCGCCCACCGCCCAGCTCGCGCACGGCGACCGCGTGCACCTCGCCCTGGTGACGCAGGCGCAGCGGCCGGGCCATGGAACAAGGCAAATCTGACGCAAGATTTGAAGCAAAAATGGCCTCTAGCGCAGGAGGAACAAGTGCTGATAGCTCTTCATTTAATAGCAAATCCTGCAGGCCAGCAGCGTACTCCGCCAGGAACGGCACCAGCGCCTGTCCACTGGCAAACACGGGGTGCTGCAGGCAGGCCGCCAGAAACGCGCGGTTGGTGGGCAGGCCCAGCACGCGGGTGCCCTGCAGCGCACGCACCAGCGCGGCGATGGCCTCGGCCCGCGTGGGAGCGTGCACGATGAGCTTGCCCAGCAAGGCGTCGTAGTGGGGGGTGACTTCGGCGCCCTCTTCCAGCGCGTGGTCAAAGCGCAGCGCGCCCGGCGCAGCCCGTTCAAACGCGGTGGCCGGTGGTGCGCTGAACTGCAGCACACGGCCGGTGTGGGGGCGGAAGTGCGCGTCTTCGGCACACAGGCGCACCTCGATGGCGTGGCCTTGCAGATGCGCCTGATCTTGCGTGAGCGGCAGCGGCTCGCCCCGCGCCACGCGGATTTGCCATTCCACCAAGTCCAGCCCCGTGAGCGCTTCGGTCACCGGGTGCTCCACCTGCAGACGGGTGTTCATCTCCATCAAGAAGAAGTCTTGGCCGTCCAGCAAAAACTCCACCGTGCCCGCCCCCACATAGCCAGCAGCCTGTGCCAGCGCCACGGCACAGGTGCCCATGCGTTCGCGCAGCGCGGCGTCCACCGCAGGGCTGGGGGCCTCTTCAATAATCTTCTGGTGGCGGCGCTGTACCGAGCAATCACGCTCGCCCAGGTGGATGCATGCGCCGTGCGCGTCGGCAAAGATCTGCACCTCCACATGGCGCGGCTGCAGCAGTGCGCGTTCGATGAGCAGGTCGCCACAGCCAAAACCCGCCAGCGCCTCCGACCGGGCACTGGCCAGCGCGGCGGGCAACTGCGCCAGATCGGTGACCAGGCGCATGCCACGCCCTCCCCCACCCGCCACGGCCTTGACCATGAGGGGTGTACCGATGCGCACAGCCTCGGCGGCAAAGCGCTCGTCGCTCTGGTCATCCCCCGCGTAGCCGGGCAGGCAGGGCACGCCATGCGCCTGGGCCAGCGCCTTGGCACCGGCCTTGCTGCCGAGTGCACGGATGGCGCCGGGAGGCGGGCCGATCCAGGTCAGGCCCGCATCCACCACGGCCTGGGCGAAGTCGGCGTTCTCGCTGAGGAAGCCATAGCCGGGGTGCACGGCATCGGCCCCGGCGGCGCGGGCGGCGGCCAGCAGTTTGTCGGTGCGCAGGTAGGTGTCGGCGCTGGTCTCGCCACCCAGCGTCACGGCTTGGGTGGCTTCGCGCACATGCAGGGCGTTGGCATCGGGGTCGGAGTAGACGGCAACCGTTTCGATGCCCATACGGTGGGCGGTGTGAATCACCCGGCGGGCGATTTCGCCGCGATTGGCGATAAGGATTTTTTTCATCAGGTCGCACTCCACGGCGGCGCCTTGCGCGCAGCAAACGCCGCCAGCCCTTGCGGCGCCTCGGGGCCACGCAGCGCTTGCGAAAAAGCAATTGCTGCTTCGTCCAGCAGCGCGGGCAACGGCGTTTCGACTTGGGCCAGCAACAAACGTTTTGTGGCGGCCACGGCCTTCGGCGCTGCGGCGGCGTGGCGCGCGATGGCGGCTTGCACAGCAGCCTCCACGTCGCCAGCTACCACCTCATCCACCAGCCCCGCACGTTGAGCCGTCGCGGCATCCCAGCGCTCGCCTGTCAACAAACACCGCCGCGCTGCCGCTTGTCCAATGCGCCGCACGACAAACGGCGCGATCTGCGCCGGCACGATGCCCAGCGTGACCTCGGGCGTGGCGAACTGCGCGCTGGTGTGGGCCAGCACCTGATCGGCACAGCACACGAGCCCAAAGCCACCGCCCATGGCAGCGCCCTCCACCGCCACGATGAACCACTGCGGCAGAGCACACAGGGCCTGCAGCAACGCACCAAAGCGGCGGTTCAGCGGTACCAGCGGGTCAGCCTCGCCCGCTGTCAGGGGCTGGCCGATGGTCTTGGCAAAGCCTCCCAGGCTGCCGCCCGCGCAGAAGTGACCACCGGCACCCCGCAGCACCACGCCGCGCAGATCGGAATCGGCCGCAGCCCGCTCACACGCGGACAGCAGGGCGTCCACCATCGCCTCGGACAGCGCATTGCGGCTGGCCGGGTCGTTGAGCGTCCAGGTCTCCACACAGCCGCTGGCCAGCGGCGCGCGGGTTATCTGTAAAGGCATGTCAGGTCTCCACCGTGCTGCGCGCTACGCACGACATACGAAACTGGCGCGGCCCAGTGCCAGGGCAGCCGAGCAAGGGCCGCCCCGCAGCGAGGGCTGCGTCCCCCTGCCCGCATTGCGCAGCAATGCGAGAGCGGGGGGAAGCGACGAAGTCGCTCAGGGGGGTGTTGCTCATCTCTTGGCGATGCCCATGAGCTTGGCGAGGATGCCCAGCATCACCTCGTCCGCACCGCCGCCAATCGACGCCAGCCGCCCGTCGCGGTACATGCGCGAGACCTTGTTCTCCAGCGTAAAGCCCATGCCCCCCCAGAACTGCAGGCAGGTGTCGGGCACCTCGCGGTTCAGGCGGCCGGCCTTGAGCTTGGCCATGCTGGCCAGTTCCAGCACGTCCTGCCCGTTCACATACAGGTCGCAGGCGCGGTAAGTGAGTGCGCGCAGAGCCTCGACTTCTGTCTTGAGTTCGGCCAGCTTGAACTGCACCCACTGCTGGTCGGCCAGCGTGCTGCCAAACAGCTTGCGCTCCTGCGCATAGTCGATGGTCCACTGGATGCAGTGGTTCAGCGATTCGAGCGTGCTGGCGGCACACCACAGGCGCTCCTCCTGGAACTGCTGCATCTGGTAGACAAAGCCCTGGCCTTCGGCGCCGATGCGGTAGCGCTGCGGCACACGCACCTCGTCAAAGTAGATCAGGCCGGTGTCGCTGCTGTGCATGCCGATCTTGCGGATCTTTTGCGCCACCTCGATGCCCTTGGTGAGCTTGCCGCCGGGGCCATCGCGCAGGGGCACCATCACCAGGCTCTTGTTCTTGTGCACGGGGCCTTCGCCCGTGTTGACCAGCATGCACATCCAGTCGGCCTGCAGGCTGTTGGTGATCCACATCTTCTGGCCGGTGATCACGTAGTCGTCGCCGTCCTTGCGGGCCACGCTCTTGATCCCCGACACATCGCTGCCCGCCGCCGGCTCGCTCACGCCGATGCAGCCCACCATGTCGCCCGCGATGGCCGGGGCGAGAAACTGGCGCTTGAGTTCTTCGCTGCCGTAGCGCGCGAGCGCCGGGGTGCACATGTCGGTCTGCACGCCAATGGCCATGGGCACGCCGCCGCAATGGATGTGGCCCAGCGTCTCGGCCATGGCCAGGCTGTACGAATAGTCCAGGCCCTGCCCGCCGTATTCCTCGGGCTTGCACAGGCCCAGCAGGCCCAGGTTGCCCATCTTCTTGAAGACCTCGTGCGCGGGGAAGATCTCGGCCGCCTCCCACTCGTCCACGTGGGGGTTGATCTCTTCGTCGATGAAGCGCTTGAGGGTCTTCTGGATCTCGCGGTGCTCGTGCGTGAACTGCATGGTGTTTGTCTCCGGTGTTTTGTTTGTGTGGATCTCGATCACGACAACTGGAACTGCCCCAGCGGCTGCGGCCGCCCGTTGAGTACCAGTTCCACCTGGTGCGCGCCGGGGTAGTGGGTGCGCGTGGTCATCTGCTGCAGCGACAGCGTCTTGCCCACGGCCACCGTGGCGCCAGGCGCTATGTCCAGCGTTTGCAGCTTGAACACCTTGGGCGCGGCACCGCCGTGGGCCTTGACGTAGTGCACCTTCAGGTCGGCCAGCACGCGCTGGGGCCGTGGCGTGGGGTTGTGCAGCTCGGCCTCGATGCGCACCTTGTCTCCGATGCGTGCGCTGGCAGGCAGCACGCGCGCGGCCCGCACGTCCAACGCCACGGCATGCCCCACGCCCAGGGCATCGAGCGCACCAGCCTCGCCGCGCTTGATGAGAAAACGCAGGCCGTGGCGCACCAGGGCTTCACGCGGGGCGGATGCGCCCTGCAGCCAGGTGCGGGCGGTGCCCACGGCCAGGTCGGGGTGGTCCTTGGCGATGTCGCCCAGGTGGTTGGCCACCGAGCGGCGCACATAGGACGACGGGTCGTCCTTGAGCGCATCGAGCAACGGCAGGGCCAGTTGCGGGTTGTTCTGGAATGCAGGCAAACGCGGCGCCCAGGGCAGGCGGGGCCGCGTGCCTTCGCTCACCAGACGGCGCACATGGGCGTTGCCGTCGTGCGCCCAGTCGCGCAGCCGCGCGAGCGTGGCGCCCTGGTGGTGCAGCAGGTAGGGGCGGATGCAGAACTCTGCGGTAAAGCGCTGGGTGAGCGCGTGCTGCGCGGCCATGGCCGCCTCGAAATGCGGCAGGCCGTGTGTGCCGATGTAGATGCTGTGCGGCAGGTACAGGAAGGCGCTGTAGGGCCGGTCGCCCGCGTCGGGTTCGCCAGCGGCATCGAGGCCCATGGGTGGGTCCATCGAATCGACCAGCACGGCCAGCGCGCGTGGTATGTCTTGCGGCAGGTGCGCCTGCAGGGACTGCGCGATGCGCTGGCCGCGTGCCATCAGCTCCAGCGATTCGTAGCCGGGCTCTACTTGCTGCAGAAACGCGGTGGTATCGAACTTGCGCCACGTGCGCCGCACCATGGCCGCGATGCGCGGCGGCACGGTGTCGTTGAGCAGGTGTTTGAGAGACTCGGCCATCGTGGTGATTGCGTGCTTTGGCGTGGCTCTTACATCCGCGCCACGCCAAAGCTCAGGGGCCGCAGCGTGCGGGCCTGTGCCTCGGCGCAGGTGTCCAGGCAAAACGCCAGCACGGCCCGCGTGTCGCGCGGGTCGATCACGCCGTCGTCCAGCAGCAAACCGCTGGTGTAAAACGCATCGGCCTGGGCCTCGAACATGGCGACGATCTTGTCGAACTGGGCTTGCGACTCGGCCGGGTCGGGCGTGATGCCTTTGCGCGCGAGCGCCGCCTCGGTCACGATCTGCATGGTGCGCGCAGCCTGCTCGCCGCCCATCACCGCCGTCTTGGCGCCGGGCCAGCTGAACAGGAAACGCGGCGCATAGCCCCGCCCGCACATGCCGTAGTTGCCCGCGCCAAAGCTGGCGCCGCACTGGATGGTGATCTGCGGCACGGTGGCGTTGGTCACGGCCTGGATCATCTTGCTGCCGTGCTTGATCATGCCGCCCTGCTCGCTGTCCTTGCCCACCATGTAGCCGGTAGTGTTCTGCAGGTAGATGATGGGGTGGCCCAGCTGGCACATCCACTGGATGAAGTGCGTGGCCTTGTTCGCGCCCGCCACGTCGATGGGGCCGTTGTTGCTGATGAAGCCCACCGCGTGGCCGCCAATGCGGCCCTGGGCGCACAGGGTGGCCATGCCGTAGCGCGCCTTGAACTCGAGCAGCTCAGACCCATCCACCAGCCGCGCAATCACCTCGCGCATGTCCACGGGCTGGCGCAGGTCGGCGGGCATCAGCGCCAGCAGGTCGTCGGCCGGCAGTCTGGGCGCAGGTGCTGCGGCGCGCGGCAGCGCGGCCCAGCCGGTCTGCGCGATCACGTCGCGCGCCATGCCGATGGCCTCGCGGTCGTCCAGCGCCAGGTATTCGCCCAGGCCCGAGACGGCGGTGTGCATCTCGGCGCCGCCCAGTTCTTCTTCCGTCGCGATCTCGCCCGTCGCAGCCATGAGCAGCGGTGGCCCGGCCAGAAAGGCGCGCGAGCGGCCCTGCACCATGATGACCACGTCCGACAGCCCCGGCATGTAGGCCCCGCCCGCCGTGCCCGAGCCGTGCTGCACGGTGATCACCGGAATGCCCGCCGCCGACAGCCGCGCGAGGTTGCGGAACAGTGTGCCGCCGTGCACGAAGCCTTCGACCCGGTAGCGCATGAGGTTGGCGCCCGCACTCTCGACCAGGTGCACGAAGGGCAGGCGCTCGCGCAGCGCGATCTCCTGCACGCGCAGAATCTTTTCCAGGCCCATGGGCTGGATGGCCCCCGCCTCGATGCCGGAGTCGCTGGCCACCACCATGCAGCGCACGCCGCTGACCAACCCGATGCCGGCGATCATCCCGCCGCCGGGCACGGACTTTGCCGGGTCCTTCACATCCTGCAGGTAGCCCGCCAGGGTGCACAGCGGCAGCCAGGGCGCGCCCGCATCCAGCAGCAGCGCCACGCGCTGGCGCGGCAGCAGCTGGCCGCGTTTGTCGAACTGGGGGAGCGACCGGGCCGAGGCGGCGGCGGCACGCTCTTCCAATGCGCGCAGGGCATCGAGGCGCGCGGCCAGGGCAGCGCGGCGCTGTTGCGCATCGGGTGCGCCGGAGTGAAAGCGCGAAGCAAAGGCGGAGGTCATTCAGAGTCCTTGGACGCACTGGAAGCCTGCTCGGCAGACGCCGCAAACACCCGCGGCACCTGTGCGCGGTGAAAGCCCCCGTAGGGCTTCACGGCGGCGCGCTGCTGCGTGGCGGCATCGGGCACGCGCAGCGGCCAACCCAGGCGCACCTGCGGCCGTGCGCCGTCCACACGCAGCGTGCTGCCGCTGATGAAGCTGGCGGCCGGGCTGAGCAGGAAGACGATGGCCGCCGACACCTCGGCCTCGTTGCCGAAGCGGCCCAGCGGCACGGTCTGCGGCATGGCGCGCAGCGTGTGCGCGGCGGCGGGCGGGTAGTTGTCCATGCCGCTCGATGCGATGTAGCCCGGCGCGACGGCATTCACGCGCACGCCGCTGCAGGCCCATTCGAGCGCGGCGGTTTCGGTGAAGCTGACCATGCCCGCGCGCGCCGCGCCGCTGTGCCCCATGCCGGGCATGGAGCCCCACATGTCGGCCACGATGTTGACTACTGAGCCGCCGTTCGACGCCATCCACTGCCGGTAGCACTCGCGCGCCACCAGGAAGCCGCCGGTGAGGTTGGTGTGCAGCACCGCCTCCCAGCCCCTGGCGCTGATGGATTCGAGCGGCGACATGAACTGCCCGCCCGCGTTGTTCACCAGTCCATCGATGCGCCCGTGCGCGGCCAGCACCTGCTGCACCAGCACCACCACCGCGTCTTCGGAGCGGATGTCGCACGCGTGCCAGGACGCTGCGCCGCCATCCACGGCGATCTCATCGGCTACGGCCTGCAGCTTCTCTGGCTTGCGGCCCACCAGCACCACCTGCGCGCCCAGGCGCGCCAGCTCGTGCGCGGTGCAGCGGCCGATGCCCGAGCCGCCGCCCGTGACGACGACCACCTGGCCGGCGAACAGGCCCGGGGCAAACACAGACTGATAAACACTCGGAACCGTGGGGGCCATGGTGGTCCAGCCTTTTTTGTATTTTTTTGTTTATGCGCGGATGAAAAGGGCCAGGGCCTCGTCGGTCAGCGCATCGAGCGACTTGCCCTTCTTGGGCGAGAACCACTGCACGGCCCAGTTGAGCGCGCCAAAGATGAACAGCCGCGCCACGCCAGGATTTGCCTGCAGCGCGCCCTGCTGCGCGAGGGCATCGAGCGCGGGCATCCACGCGGCCTCGTAGCTGTCCTTGATGCGCGCAATGCCCTTGCGCTGCGCGGGCGTGAGCGAGCGCCATTCGTAGAGCATCACCGGGATGAAGCTGCTGCGCGGGCCGAGCAGGATCTCGAAGTGGTGGCGGATCAGCGTGCGCAGCTGCGCGCGTGGCGCTGCGCCAGCAGGCAGGGCCTCCAGCGCCTGCTGCTGGCTCTGCGTGGCCATGGTCATGCCCTCGCTCATCACGGCGTAAAGCAGCGCGCTTTTGCTTTCGAAGTGGTAGAAGGGCGAGCCGCTGTGCATGCCTGCGGCGGCGGCAATATCGCGCGTGCTGGTGGCCGCGAAGCCCTGCGTGCGGAACAGTTTGGCGGCGCCGTCCATGAGCTTGCGGCGGCGGTTGCCGTCGTCGAGTTCTTCGGCGGTCTTGCGCGGGCGGCCGCGGGGGCGGCGTGGGGGGTCTTCGGCTGCCGTGGTTTCTGTGGGGATGGGGTTGGCGACGAGGGACGCTGCGGCCTTGCCACGGGGGCGGGCCGGGGTTTTCTTTTGCGGGGGGGTGATGGCGCGGGCGCGCGGCACGGGTGAGTCCATGCAGGCACGATAGCAAAACTGTTTATTTTTAGCAAGCAAGTGCTTGGTAAAAATAGGTGCTGCGATTGCGGGTTGTTTTGCCTGGCGGGATTTTGGATGTTTTTTTGCCTTTAGCGCTTATCCATCAAGCGCTAGAAGCTATTGTTTTTATAGTATGCAGCGTGCCTGAACGAAGGGCGGAGGCCGGGGTGTGCGCCCGGCGGCGCAGTAACTTTCTCTTGGGTCGCCAAGAGAAAGTCACCAAGGAGAAGGCGACCCTGCCGTCTGCGACCCCTTCGCTGCGCTACGGGGCAACCTGGGGTGCTCGGTCACGGGGTGCACCGCAGAACTCGCTGCGCGCCGTTGGCGCATCCAGAAGGGAACCCGCAGCCGGACATCCATTCGGGCCGTCGCTGCGCTCGGCCCAGCCTGCGCAGCGCGTGGCGCTTGGCGCTTGCGCCCGCGAGATGGGGCCGAGCGAAGCAAAGGCCCGTGTGGCTATTCGGCTGTCTGGATGTTTGGCGGTCCACCCCCCCTGCTGGCTGCGCCTGCGGCGGGGCGGTTGCGGGGTGAGCATGGGCGTCGCAGCGCCCATGCCTCGTGCTCTGACTCGCCGTGGTTGTCCGAGCGGCGCTGCGCAGCAGCAAAGCGAGTTCCAAGGCGCACCCAGCAACCGCCCCGACGCAGGTGGCCCCTTCGCACTGCGAAGGGGTCGCAGACTGGGGGGCGCCCTTTCTTTGGTGACTTTCTCTTGGCGACGCGAAAGAAAGTTACTCGCATGCCGGGCGACTCCCGGCCTCTGCCCTCAAACCAAGCATGCTTTTCAAACCAGCACGCCCTGGCATCGATGGGCTCAGCCCGAACGGTAGGCAGAAACTCGATAACTATAAAAACGATAGCTGCTAGCGCTTGATAGAAAAGCTCTAGCAGCCAAAATGACCACGAACCGGGGACCCAGAGTGCGCCGAAATCCAGTCGGCGCTTTTACCAAAAGATCGTTCAGCCCGCTACGCGGTCTGCACCGCTATCGCGGCGGCCAGATTTCAGCTCTTGCTGAAATCTGGCTTTCTCTTTTCCATAAACGCCGAGAACGCTTCCCGCGCTGCCGGCTCGCGCAGCATGCGACCAAAGCTCGCGCCCTCTTCCGCCATCACCGCCAGCACCTTCCCCGTCTGCCCCCCCTTCATCAGCCGCTTGGTCTCGATCAGCGCCGACAGCGGCTTGGCCGCCAGCTTGCGCGCCTGCGCCTGCGCCACGCCATTGCACTCGGTCGGCGGCACCACGCGGTTGACCAGGCCCACCTCCAGGGCGGCCTCGGCCATGAAGGGCTCGCCCAGCAGCAGCGCCTCGGCCGCGCGGTGATAGCCCAGCATCTGCGGCACCAGCAGGCTCGATGCGGCCTCGGGGCACAGCCCCAGGTTCACGAAGGGCATGGAGAACGCCGCGTTGTCGCCCGCATAGACCAGGTCGCAATGGAACAGCATGGTCGTGCCGATGCCCACGGCGGGGCCACACACCGAGGCGATGATGGGCTTGGGAAAGGCCGCGATGCCGTGCAGGAAGCGGAACACGGGCGAATCCTGCGTGGCGGGCGGCTGCTTCAAAAAGTCGCCGATGTCATTGCCCGCGCTGAAGATCGCCACGTCGCCCTGGAACACCACCACGCGCACGCTGGCATCGGCCTCGGCAGCGGCCAGGGCATCGGCCATGGCGGCATACATGGTGGTGGTGATGGAGTTCTTCTTGTCCACACGGTTGAAGGTGATGGTGGCCACACCGGCTTCGGTGTGGACGAGGATGTCTTGGGTGGCGTCGGTCATGGTGGTGAAGGTTCCGGGGTCGGATGGATGAGGACGGGAGGAATGCACGGTGCAGAGCAACAGGCCGACTTCCTATTCCTTGTAGTAGACGATCTGGTGGCTCGTGGCCAGCATGGTGCCAGCCTCGTTCCACAGCTGCACGGTCTGGTCGAAGAAACCGTTGCGAAACTCCTGCCCGCGCGCCTGGCCGAGCAGGTAGCCGGAGCCCGTGGCCTGCAACTGCTCTGCCGTGGCATGGAAGTACACGGTGATGGACACCGTGCCCGCAGGCACCTGGCGCGCACGGCGCAGCCACACGCGGGGGAAGAACACGTCGGCCAGTGCCGCCAGCGAGGTGAAGTCGAGCGGGCGCGGCGGCGCGTCGCGCATCCACAGCTGCGTGAGGCTGTGGTCGCCGCTGCCGTCCCAGGTGCGCGGGATGAATCCCGCGATGGGGCGCATCTCATAGCGGCTGAGCCATTCCACCGCCCCCTTGGGCGCGACGATGGCCTTGTGCTCCGCGGGGGGAGGCACCTCGGGCATGGGCACATCGCCCACGCTCCAGGTCTCGCGGCGCACCGCCGTGACGGCCGTGGCGGTGGTGGTGACCACCTGCGCGCCGTCAGCACCGGCCTGCAGGATCGACAGCGTCCAGTGCTGGGTAGAGCGGTTGGTGCGCACGGGCGTTGCCTGCACGGTGAACACACCGGCTGTCAGTGCGCCCGCGTAGTTGACGGTGAGCGACAACGGGTCGCCGAGCCGGTCAGGGTGCTGCAGGATGGCCTGTAGCAGCGTGGCGGCGGTGATGCCACCAAACGGGCCCACCATGTTCCAGTAGCCGGGGTGGGTTTGCCCTTCGTACTGGCCGGTCGGAGCGGACGAGGCCGTCAGTTGCAGCGCCTCGTCCAGCGGGTGGGCTGCGGAGGACGAAGAAGTGGATGAAGAGGAAGTCATGCTGCGAGTGTGCCGCGAAACGACCGCTCAGGCCGTCGTACCGGAGACTTCGCCGTGGTGCACGCCGCCACCCAGGGCGGCCAGCGCAGCCGCCGCGCGCGGCCACAGGCTCTGGCGAAACTGGTCGCGAAAGAAACCGAAGTGCCCGATGCGGCGCACCTGCAGATCGGCCGGCGTGATGCTCTCCACGCGGCGCTCGGTGTTGGCGTACAGATTCACCAGGTTGTGCGTGCCCCGCAAGGTCATCAGCTCGTCGTCGGCCATCGACAAGGCCAGCACCGGAAAACGCACCGCGCCGTAGCTCTGCGCCACGGCAGGCCCCTCGGCCCCCACGCTGTAGGCCGGGTGCAGGCACCAGCGGCGCCACTGCAGGATCACGCCCGCAGGCAGGTCGCCCACCTTCTTGAGCGTGCGCCCCGGAAAGTACCCGCACAGCCGCGTGGCCAGCGGCACCAGCACCCACCAGAAATACGGAACGATGCGCTTGAGCTGCGGCGCGTTGTCGCGCCAGTAGCCGCTGCCCGCGGCCACGCTCAGCAAGCCATCCACCTGCTCGGGCTTTTTCAACAGGCCCGGCAACTGCGCCCCCAGGCTGTGGCCCAGCAAGTACAGCGGCTGCGACGGCAGCGCGGCCTTGGCGGCTGTGATCACCGCCTCGTAGTCCTGCGCCCAGTCGAACAGATCCGCCTTCACATCGCGCATGGCGCCCTGCAACGAATCGCCATGGCCCCGGTAGTCGAACGTGGTGACCCGAAACCCTTGCTGCGCCATCCACAGCGCAAAGGCCTCGTAGAACGACTGCCGCACCCCCATCGCGCCGCCGATCACGACACTGGCGCGCGGAGCGCCCTCGGGTTGGTAGACACGCAGCGCCAATGACACTGCCCCGTTGACCTGCAAAGTTTGCTTGTCCATGTCTGTCTCCTTGGTTCGAAACCGATCTGCGCCGGCTTGAAAAGAAAACTATCGCTGAGGGCAGAACCCTGGCTTCGACAGGCTCAGCCCGAACGGGCGGGGTCGGGTAAGGGTCGGGACGAGACCATCCAAATACCTGCCCCGGTTCCCCTGCCTTCACACCCCACCTTCCAGGGCGCAGCGAGCGGGATCAGCTGCTAGGCGGACGGAGCGGAGCCACCGGAACGTACTCAAGGTACGTGAGGATGGCGAGCACCGCCCGACGACGCAGATGACCCGCGCAGTAGCCAGTTACAACGCTTCAATAATTCCAGCTGCACCTTGGCCGGTACCTACGCACATGGTGACCATGCCGTACTTCAGCTTGTGCCGGCGCAGCGCATGCACCACCGTCGCCGCCCGGATCGCACCCGTGGCGCCCAGCGGGTGTCCCAGTGCGATCGCGCCGCCCATCGGGTTCACCCGGCTCGGGTCCAGCCCCAGCGTATTGATCACGGCAAGCGACTGCGCGGCAAAGGCTTCGTTCAGCTCGAACCAGCCGATGTCTTCGTGCTTCAGGCCTGCATACCGCAGCGCCGCAGGAATCGCCTCGATGGGACCAATGCCCATGATCTCCGGCGGCACGCCACGCGCTGCGTAGCTCACAAAGCGGGCCAGGGGCGTCAGGCCGAATTGCTTCACTGCCTTTTCGCTGGCCACGATCAGCGCACCGGCGCCATCGCTGGTCTGCGAGCTGTTGCCCGCCGTGACGCTGCCGCGCGCGGCGAACACGGGCTTGAGCTTGGCCAGACCTTCGAGGGACGTGTCGGGCCGAGGGCCTTCGTCCAGGTTCACGGTGCGGCGCTTTTCCACCACTTCGCCGGTAGCGAGGTTGGGCGAACGCTCCACGACCTCGAAGGGCGTGATTTCGTCGCTGAACTCACCGGCCTTCTGCGCCTTGATGGCGCGCAGGTGCGATTCGAGCGCGAAGGCGTCCTGCGCCTCGCGGCTGATCTTCCACTGCTGCGCGACCTTCTCGGCCGTGAGGCCCATGCCGTAGGCGATGCCCACGTTCTCGTCGCGCGCGAAGATCTCTGCGTTGAACGATGGCTTGTTGCCGCCCATGGGCACGAGACTCATGGACTCGGCGCCGCCGGCGATCAGCACGTCGGCCTCGCCCACGCGGATGCGGTCGGCGGCCATCTGCAGCGCGGTGATGCCCGATGCGCAAAAGCGGTTCACGGTCACGCCGCCCACGGGGTGGTCGAACGCCAGGCCCACGGCAATGCGTGCCATGTTCATGCCCTGCTCACCCTCGGGGAAGGAGCAGCCGATGATGGCGTCCTCGATCGCCTTGGGGTCCAGCGTGGGGACCTGCAGCATGGCGCTCTTGATGGCGGCGACCAGCAGGTCATCGGGGCGGGTGTTCTTGAAATAGCCGCGGCCCGAGCGCCCGATGGGCGTGCGCGTGGCGGCAACGATGTAGGCGTCCTGGACTTGTTTTTGAGCCATGGTGTTGAAACTCCTTCAATGCTTGGCGGGGCGGCTGGAAGGAATCCAGGCCCACGTAAATACACATTCGACCGGCTCCACGCCGGCTTCGTCGGTCACGGTGACGGTGACCTGCACCTCGCCCTTGTCGCTGGCCAACATGGCGGCGCGCTGCTCGGCGGTGAGCGTGGCCACGGCCTTCAAGCCACCCGTGGCGCGCTTCTTGAACGCCATGGAGAGCTCCTTGGCCAGCGGTATGCAGTCATCGCGCACGTTCATGCCCACCACCATGCCGGTGGCCGTCTCGGCCAACAGGTTCATGGCCGAGGCGTGCACGCCGCCGATGTGGTTCTGCACGCGGTGCTCATTGGGCAGGCGCACTTCCACACGCTCGGGCGTGAGCGACACGAACTTCACCCCGGCCGTGCCGGTGAAAGGCACGGCCCGGCGCAAGATGATGTTCTGCACGAAGCCGCGCAGGAAGGCGGGGGCCTCGTCCAGGCGCATCAGCGAGCGCTGGAGTTTGTTGGGGGCTTGGCTCGTCATGGTGATGCCGGTCAGTTGCGAACAGGCTTGCCCGTGGAGAGCATGCCCAGGATGCGCTCGTGCGTCTTGGGCTGGGCGATCAGGTGGCAGAACACCTTGCGCTCCAGCGTGAGCAAATATTCCTCGCTCACCATCGCACCCGCATCCACATCGCCGCCACAGACCACCTCGGCGATCATGGTGCTGACCTTGAAGTCGTAGGCGCTGATGAAGCCGCCGTCGCGCATGTTCACCAGCTGCGCCTTGATGGTGGCCAGGCCGCTGCGGCCCGCCACGGGGAACAGGCGCTTGTGCGGCGCGCGCCAGCCGCTGGCGGCCATGGACCTGGCCTCGTTGATGGCCACGAACAGCAGTTCGTCCTTGTGCGGGACGATGACGTCGGACTCCAGCAGGTAGCCGAGCTTGCGCGATTCGAGCGCGCTGGTGCCCACCTTGGCCATCGCGGCGGCGGTGAAGCCTTCGGTCAGGAAGGGCAGGATGTCCTTGCCGGTGGATGCCGCCATGTTCTCGGCCGCGCGGCGGGCGATGTAGGTCAGGCCGCCCGCGCCGGGCACCAGGCCCACGCCCACTTCGACCAGGCCGATGTAGCTTTCCATGTGGGCCACGCGCTTGGCGGAATACACCGCCAGCTCGCAGCCGCCGCCCAGCGCCATGCCGTGGATGGCCGCGACGACAGGCACCTGCGCGTAGCGGATGCGCATCATCAGGTTCTGCAGTTCCTGCTCGATGCTTTCGACCGCATCGGCGCCGCCGACCATGAAGGCGGGCATGGTGGCTTCCAGGTCAGCGCCCACGCTGAACGGGGCGTCGCCGGACCAGATGACCATGCCCTGGTACTCGGCCTCGGCCAGCTCCAACGCTTCCATCAAGCCTTCCATCACTTCGGGGCTGATGGCGTGCATCTTGTTCTTGATGCTGGCGATGAGTACCTGGCCATCCAGCGTCCACGTGCGCAGGGCTTTGGACTCTGCAATGGTCGTGCCGGCGGTGCGCCAGTCGGGCAGGTTGGTCTCGCCCAGCAGCGTCTCGGGGAAGATCTGGCGCTCGTACACGGGCAGCTGGCGGCGCGGCACGAACTTGTTCTGCGATGCGCTCCACGAGCCTTGCGCGGTGTGCACGCCACCGGCTTCGGCCACGGGGCCCTTGAAGACCCACTCGGGCAGCGGTGCCTTGCACAGCGCTTTACCCGCGTCGATGTCTTCCTGGATCATCTTCGCCACGTCGAGCCAGCCGGCTTCCTGCCACAGCTCGAAGGGGCCCTGCTTCATGCCGAAGCCCCAGCGCATGGCCTGGTCCACGTCGCGCGCGTTGTCGGCGATGGTGCCCAGGTGCACGGCGGCGTAGTGGAAGCCGTTGCGCAGGATGGCCCAGAGGAACTGGCCGGGCGCGCCTTCGGCGTTGCGCAGCAGGCGCAGGCGTTCGGCGGCGGGCTTCTTGAGCATGCGGGCGTACACCTCGTCGGCCTTCTGGCCGGCGGGCACGTACTCTTCGCTGTCCAGCTCGAAGCGCATCACGTCGCGGCCGACCTTCTTGAAGAAACCGGCCTTGGCCTTCTGGCCCAGGTTGCCCAGCTCCAGCAGCTTCTTCAGCACCGCGGGCGTGCCAAAGCTTTCGTAGAAGGGGTCGGTCTCGATGCTCAGGTTGTCCTGCAGCGTCTTGATCACATGGGCCATGGTGTCCAGGCCCACCACGTCGGCGGTGCGAAAGGTGCCGCTCGATGCGCGGCCGAGCTTCTTGCCCGTGAGGTCGTCCACCACGTCGAAGGTCAGGCCGAAGTTCTCGACCTCCTTCATCGTGGCCAGCATGCCCGCGATACCCACGCGGTTCGCCACGAAGTTGGGCGTGTCGTGCGCACGCACCACGCCCTTGCCCAGGCCGCTGGTGACGAAGGCTTCGAGCTGGTCGAGCACTTCAGGCTGGGTGGTGGGCGTGTTGATCAGCTCCACCAGCGTCATGTAGCGCGGGGGGTTGAAGAAGTGGATGCCGCAGAAACGCGGCTTGATGCTCTCGGGCAGCACTTCGGAGAGCTTGGTGATCGACAGGCCCGAGGTGTTGGACGCCAGGATGGCGTGCTTGGCCACGTGGGGCGCGATCTTGGTGTAGAGGTCGAGCTTCCAGTCCATGCGCTCGGCAATGGCCTCGATCACGAGGTCGCATTCCTTGAGCAGGTGCATGTGCTCTTCGTAGTTGGCCTGCTGGATCAGCGCCGCGTCGTCGGCCACGCCCAGGGGCGAGGGCTTGAGCTTCTTGAGGCCTTCGACGGCCTTGGTGACGATGCCGTTCTTCGGGCCTTCCTTGGCGGGCAGGTCGAACAGCACCACGGGCACCTTCACGTTGACGAGGTGGGCGGCAATCTGCGCGCCCATCACGCCTGCGCCGAGCACGGCGACTTTCTTCACTTGAAATCGGGACATGGGTTGGTTCCTTGTTGGTGGCCTGGCGCCGCCGCGCGCCGGGCACGGCGCAGGCAGACGGGCAGGCAGGCCACGGGCGTTGGGTTTACTGGACGCGGATCCAGGTCTGCGAGCGGCCGAAGGGGCCGATGGAGCCCCGCACTTCGAGCTTCTTGCCGCCGTCGATGGGGGTCATGCGCAGGGTGTAGTTGCGGCCGTTCTCGGGGTCGAGGATCTTGCCGCCTTCCCACACTTCCTTGCCCTCGGCCTTCTTGGCGCCACGGATGATCTCCAGCCCCAGGAGGGGCTTGCCCTTGCGGTCGTCCGAGCATTCGTCGCAGACATCGTCGGGCTTGGCGTCCTTGGACAGGCGCTTTTCCAGCGCCCCGTGCAGCACGCCGCCGCCGATGTCGCGGATGCGGATCTCCGCCTTGGCCTCGCCGGTCTTGTCGTCGATGTTGCGCCACAGGCCTTCAGGCGTCATCTGCGCCCAGGCCGGCAACGCACCCGCTACCAAAACAATAGCTGCTACCGCTTTGTACATAAGCGCTCCGTGGCAAAAAGGCTTGAAATCCGCACGATGCACCGATCAGGCCAGGGCCAGATCGGTGTCCATCAGCACCTTGCTGCCGGCACGGGCCGTGCGCATCAGCGTCGCCGTTTCAGGGAACAGCTTGGCGAAGTAGAAACGCGCGGTCTGCAGCTTGGCGCCGTAGAACGGGTCGGTGTTGCCGGCGGCGATCTCGCGCAGCGCGACCTGGGCCATGCGGGCGAACAGGTAGCCAAACACCAGGTGGCCGGCCACGCGCAGGTAGTCCACGGCGGCGGCGCCCACTTCGTCGGGGTTCTGCATGCCCTTGAAGCCGATTTCGGTGGTGAACTTGGTCATCTGGTCACCCAGCATCGCGACGGGGTTGATGAACTCGGCCATCTTCTCGTTCACGCCTTCTTCTTCCACCAGCTTGCCGATCAGCTTGCCCAGCTTCTTGAGCGTGGCGCCGTTGTTGCCCAGGATCTTGCGGCCCAGCAGGTCCAGCGACTGCACGGTGTTCGTGCCTTCGTAGATCATGTTGATGCGGTTGTCGCGCACGTACTGCTCCATGCCCCATTCCTTGATGAAGCCGTGGCCGCCGAAGACCTGCATGCAGGCGTTGGTGCTGATGTGGCCGTTGTCGGTGATGAAGGCCTTCACGATGGGGGTGAGCAGCGCCACCATCTCTTCGGATTCGGCACGCACCTTTTCATCGGGGTGGCTGTGCACCTTGTCCAGCAGCAGCGTGCAGAAGATCTGCAGCGCGCGGCCGCCTTCGGCGTACGCCTTGGCGGTGAGCAGCATCTTGCGCACGTCGGGGTGCACGATGATGGGGTCGGCATCCTTGTCCTTGGCCTTCACGCCCGACAGGCTGCGCATCTGGATGCGGTCCTTGGCGTAGGCCAGTGCGTTCTGGTAAGCCACTTCGGTCAGGCCCAGCGACTGGTTGCCCACGCCCAGGCGGGCAGCGTTCATCATCACGAACATGGCGGCCAGGCCTTTGTTGGGCTGGCCCACCAGGGTGCCGATGGCGCCGTCGATGGCGATCTGCGCGGTGGCGTTGCCGTGGATGCCCATCTTGTGCTCCAGGCCCGTGCAGTAGATGGGGTTGCGCTCGCCCAGCGAGCCGTCGGCCTTCACGTTGAACTTGGGCACGACGAAGAGGCTGATGCCCTTGCTGCCCTTGGGCGCATCGGGCAGGCGGGCCAGCACCAGGTGCACGATGTTGGCGGTCATGTCGTGCTCGCCGGCGCTGATGAAGATCTTGTTGCCGGTGATCTTGTAGGTGCCGTCGGCCTGCGGTTCGGCCTTGGTGCGCAACAGGCCCAGGTCGGTGCCGCAATGGGGTTCGGTCAGGCACATGGTGCCGGTCCACTCGCCGCTGGTGAGCTTGGGCAGGTAGATCTTCTTTTGCTCGTCGGTGCCGTGGGCGTGCAGGGCTTCGTACGCGCCGTGCGACAGGCCGGGGTACATGGTCCACGCCTGGTTGGCCGAGTTCATCATTTCGTACAGGCACTGGTTCAGCACGAAGGGCAGACCCTGGCCGCCATAGGCGGGGTCGCACGACAGCGCCGCCCAGCCGCCTTCGACGTACTTGGCGTAGGCGTCCTTGAAGCCCGACGGGGGCTTGACTTCGTGCGTGGCCTTGTCCAGCACGCAGCCTTCGGTATCGCCGCTGATGTTGAGCGGGAAGGTCACTTCGGCGGCGAACTTGCCGGCTTCTTCCAGCACGGCATTGATGGTGTCCACATCCACCTCGGCGTGGGGCGGCATTGCCTTGAATTCATCGCTGACCTTGAGCACTTCGTGCATGACGAATTGCATGTCGCGCAGGGGCGGCGTGTAGGTAGGCATGGGTTTACTCCTTGGAGGTGGTGGTTTGGTTGGAAACTTTGCGGCGCTTGGCGGCAGCAGGGGTGGCTGGCGCGGCGGCGGCCGGCGTATCGGCGCTGTAGCGCGCCAGGATGTTGTGAAAGCCCTGCACGGCCCGGCCCATGGAGCCGGGGGTCTGCAGGAAGCGCGCTTCGTAATGCAGCGCGAGGATGAGGCCGTGGATCTCGAAGAGCATCTGCTCGGCATTGGTGTCCGCGCGCAGCTCTGCGAGGCCCTTGCACTGCTCGATGGCGCGGCGCATGGCGGCGTGCCAGGTCAGCACCGAGCTGGCCAGCGCGTCGCGCACGGGGCCGGTGCGGTCGTCGAACTCGACCGCGCCGCTGATGTAGATGCAGCCCGAGTCGATTTCGATGGAGGTGCGCTTCATCCAGTTGTCGAACATGGCCGACAGGCGCGCTACGCCGCGCGGCGCGGACATCGCGGGGTAGAACACCTCCTGCTCGAAGCGGGTGTGGTATTCGCGGATGACGGAGATCTGCAGCTCTTCGCGCGAGCCGAAGTGGGCGAACACGCCCGACTTGCTCATGCCCGTGACATCGGCCAGCGCCCCGATGGACAGGCCTTCCAGCCCGATGTGCGTGGCCAGGCCCAGCGCCGCCTCGACAATGGCCGCCTTGGTTTGCTGGCCCTTTTGCAGGGCGCGGCCGGTACCGCTGCGGGCGCGCGGGATGCGGGTGACCTGGCTGGATGAAGAGGTGGCGGACATGCTGGCAAATAAAAACGAACGTTCGTTCTATTCTGCAGCAAATTCAGCGACCGGCCAAAACCCCGGGAAAAAATAGGGAGCGGCCCCCAAATCACCCGTTGCGGCGGCGCCACCGCCTGGCGGGCCCGCTCTCCAGCGTGCCGGGGCCCCGCCGGCGGCACCGCCAGCGTGGCGGTGCTAGAGGATCAGCGCGAGGCTGGCTTCCAGGTGCTCTGAAGGCGGGCGCTTGAAACCCGAGCGCGCATAGCGCTGCAGGCGACCCACCGCAAACGCCGTGAGCACGCTGGCCGCCACCTGGGCATCGACCGTGGGCGTCGCGGAGCCCGCCGCGGCCGGGCGCAGGCACTGGCGCAGGGTGGACTCGATGCGGTCAAAGAACTGGTTCATGCGCTGCTGCAGGCGCTCGTGCTCGAACACCAGGGCGTCTCCCACCATCACCCGCACCATGCCGGGGTTGCGCTCGCCAAACTGCAGCAGCACAGCCACGATGCGCGCCGCCTGCCGCTGGCCCACGTCGGGCGGCTGGGCGGGGTCGGGCACCTCGCGGCCGGTGATCTGCTGCACGAGGGTGAACACGGACTGCTCGATGAAGTCGATCAGCCCCTCGAACATCTGCGCCTTGCTCGCGAAGTGGCGGTACAGCGCCGCCTCGCTCACCGACAGGCGCGCCGCCAGCGCGGCGGTGGTGATGCGCTCCGCGCCCGGCTGCTCCAGCATGGCCGCCAGCGCCTGCAGGATCTGCACGCGGCGCTCGCCCGGCTTGGGCCGCTTGCGCGCAGCCGGCGTTTCACCCGCGTCGTCGGTACTGGCGGGCTCTGGAAGGGGAGAAAGTTCGGACATGCAGGACAGGGGCTCTGGTAGGGCCATGCGGCCAGTGGCACCCGGCGCCCGGTTCACATGCCGGATGGGCATGCACGGGCCAGCGGCAGGCGTAAATCATGTATGGAAATGATTCTCGCACAGGCTTTTGCCCGGCCCGCGCACGGACACGCGCAAGGAGCGCGCGGGGGGCGGATCTACAGCGGAAACACCACAGCCACCAGCAGCCCGTGCCCCTGGGGGCCCGTCCCGAGCGTCAGGGAGGCGCGGTGCACGCGCGCGATCTCGTCGGCGATGGCCAGCCCCAGGCCCGTGCCCTCCCCCACCGTGCCAGGCACGCGGTAAAACCGCTGCATGACGCGGGCGCGCTCCGCCTCGGGCACGCCCGGGCCGTCGTCCTCGACCTCCAGGTACACGCGGGGCGGCCCGGTGCGCCCCTGGCGCATGCCGCAGCGGATGGTGACAATGCCCCCCGCCGGCGTGTACTTGATGGCGTTGTCCACCAGGTTGGACAGCAGTTCGCGCAGCAGCCAGCCATGGCCGGTGACATGCACGGGCTGCACGTCGAGCCCCAGGTCCAGCCCCTTGCCGGTGGCCGGATCGAGAAAGGTCTCGAGCAGCGCCTCGCACAGGTCCTTCAGGTCCACGCGCTGCGGCGGCTGCGCATCCAGGCTGCGCGCGTCGGCGCGCGACAGGGCCAGCAGCTGGTGCGCGAGCTGTGAGGTCCGGCGCGTGGCATTGCGCAGCTTCTCGATCTGATCAACTCCTAAAACAATAGCGCCTTTCGCTTGACCATCCTGCGCCAGCGGCATTTGTCGATCAAAGTCCGGCAGCGATACCCGCGGGCCGGCGGCCTTGGCCATCATCGCCCAGGCCTCGACCTGCGCCTGCAGTCCCGCCAGCGGGGTGCGCAGCTGGTGCGCCGCGTCGGCCACGAAGCGGCGCTGCCCTTCCGCCTGCGCATTGACCAACGCGAACAGCCGGTTGAGCGAATGCACGAGCGGGCGCACCTCGGCGGGCGACGAGGCCTCGTCGATGGGGCTGAGATCGCGCGGCGAGCGGTGTTCCACCGCTTCGGCCAGATCCACCAGCGGCTTGAACGCACGCCCCACGGCCCAGTGGATGGCCAGCGCGGCGGCGGCCACGAGCACCAGGTTGGGCAGCAGCACGCGCAGCAGAAGCTGCTGCGCCCACTGCTGGCGCGGGTCCGACCCGTCGGCCAGAGCCACCACCAGCTCGCCGGCCCCCGTGCGGCCGCGCTGCACGGCCACCCGGTAGGTCACGCCGCCAAATTCGACGCTGTGGAATTCGGGGGCCTGCGTGGTCGGCACGGCGCTGTGCACCCAGTCGTCCCCCAGCAGCAGGCGGCCGGAGGCGTCGCGCACGCTGTACCCGGCAAACCCGGCGTTCTGGCGCAGGAAGTCCTCGACCGGCGGCGCCAGCAGCAGCAGGGGCGGCTCGTTGTCACGGATCGCGGGTGCCAGTACCGAATCGGCCAGCGCCGGAAGCAGCCGCAGCAGGCGCTGGTCATGCCGTCCGGCGGCCTCATCGGCCGAGCGGTAGTCCAGCCACACGCCCGCGAGCGCGAGCAGGCACAAGGGCAGCACCAGCAAAAGCAGCAGCCGGTTGCGCAGGTCGGAGGTCATGGCGCGCAGGCCAAGCCGCTGGGAAGGAGGGGCCCGGTCCGGCATCGTCATGGTGGGTCTTCACCGGCGCGGGCGCTGAGCCAGACCGATTCCGCTCAGGCGGCCTGGAGTTCCAGACGGTAGCCGAACCCGCGGATCGAGCGCAGCGCCACGCCATGCGGCTCGAGCTTGCCGCGCAGGCGCGAGACGTAGACCTCCACCGCATTGGGCGTGATCTCCTTGTCCCACCCCGTCAGGGCCTGCAGGAGCTTGTCCTTGCTCGCAGGCTTGGGGGCGTTGATGAGCAGGTATTCGAGCACGGTCCATTCACGGGGACCCAGTTCGATCACCTGCTCCCCTTCGCCGGTGCGGATGCTCGCGCGGCGGCCTGCCGTGTCCAGCTCCAGCGGCCCGAAGCTGAGCACCGCCGTCGTGGCGGCCTGCGAGCGGCGCAGCAGGGCCCGCAGGCGGGCCAGCAGCTCGGGCAGCTCGAAGGGCTTGACCATGTAGTCGTCCGCCCCCAGGTCCAGCCCCTGCACGCGGTCATGCAGGGCATCGCGCGCGGTCAGGATCAGCACGGGCATGGCGGGGCTGATCATGTCGGGACGGCGCAGGCGGCGGGTGAGCTCCAGCCCATCCATGGCGGGCAGGCCGATGTCGATGATGGCCGCGTCGAAAGACTCCGTGCGCAGCACCTCTTCGGCGCGCTCCCCGCTGCCGACCCAATCCACGGCGTATCCGGCGTCGGTCAGGCCCAACTTGATGCCGCTGGCCACCATGACATCGTCTTCAACCAACAGCAGGCGCATAGCAGGCTACGAAAAGGGTCAGTGCGAGCGGATCATGGTCCCGTAGGCCTGGTCGGTCAGGATTTCGAGCAGCATGGCATGCGGCACACGGCCATCGATGATGTGCACGGCGTGCACGCCGGCCTTGGCGGCATCGAGCGCGCCCGCGATCTTGGGCAGCATGCCGCCGGAGATGGTGCCATCGGCGAACAACGCGTCGATCTCGCGGGCCGTGAGGTCGGTGAGCAGGTTGCCCGCCTTGTCCAGCACGCCGGGCGTGTTGGTCAGGAGCATGAGTTTTTCAGCTTGCAGCACCGTGGCCAGCTTGCTGGCCACCACGTCGGCGTTGATGTTGTAGCTCTCGTTGTTTTCGCCGAAGCCGATGGGGCTGATGACGGGGATGAAGGCATCGTCCTGCAGCGCCTTGACCACGCTCGGGTCGATGGCCACGATGTCCCCCACCTGGCCCACGTCGTGCTCGATGCTCGGGTTCTTGTTGTCCACCATCTTGAGCTTCTGCGCGCGGATCATGCCGCCGTCGCGGCCCGTGAGCCCCACGGCCTTGCCGCCGGCCTGGTTGATCAGGCCCACGATGTCCTGCTGCACCTCGCCGGCCAGCACCCACTCGACCACTTCCATGGTCTCGGCGTCCGTCACGCGCATGCCCTGGATGAACTCGCCCTTCTTGCCCAGGCGGTTCAGGGCCGTCTCGATCTGCGGGCCGCCGCCGTGGACCACCACGGGGTTCATCCCCACGAGCTTGAGCAGCACCACGTCTTCGGCAAAGTCGGCCTGCAGCGCAGGGTCCGTCATGGCGTTGCCACCGTATTTGATGACCATGGTCTTGCCATGGAACTTGCGGATGTAGGGCAGCGCCTGGGCCAGGATTTCAGCCTTGTCGCGCGGAGCAATCGAAAGAAGGTCGGTCATGGAGGCGGGCCATCCAGAGAAAACGGTGAGGCGCAAATTGTGCCGCATTCGCGCGGCACGCTGGGGTGGCCTGCGCAACAGCCCTCAGTGGCGCAGCCAGTGCGGCACCTTGAACCGCACGATGGCAAGGTACGCCATCACATAGCTGATGACGAACAAGCCGCAAAACGCCATCAGCAGCGGGGTATTGCTCCAGAACAGCACCGCCGGCACCACCGTGAGCAAGGTGAAGCCCCAGAGGTAGGGCGACGTGCGGTTGTTGCGCATCAGCACCCTGCGGGATTCGTCGTCGTGGAAAACGCCCCGCACGATGCGCCGGTAGATCAGCTGGTGAAAATGCAGTGCATCGGCCACGCCGGGGGACACGCCCCGCACCGTCTTGCGATAGATCGAGAAGATCGTTTCCCAGACGGGGTAGATCAGCAAAAGCATGGGGAACCACGGCGACACGTCGGCGTTGCGCTGCACCAGCGAAATGCTGGCCAGGGCGATGACCACGCCCCAGATATACGCCCCGCCATCGCCGGCAAACAGCATTCCCCGCGGGTAGTTCCACACCAGGAATCCCCCGGTGGCGGCGGCGGTGGACACCAGCAGCGCCGCCAGGGCGCGATCCCCCACCTGCAATGCCACGTGCGCCAAGGCCAGGCACACGATCAGTGCGACCATGCCCGCCAGGCCGTTGTAGCCGTCGATGATGTTGAACGCGTGGGGCAGCCCCGCAACGGCAAGTACAACGATGGCGATGCCCAGCCACGGGGCAGCGGCCAGCACGGAGTCCAGCCAGGGCCACCCCATGCGGGGCAGGGACAGGTCCAGCAAGACCACCGCCAGGGCACCGGATGCGCCCGTCAGGCTTAACCGATACCGGACGGACAGGCGCTGGGTCATGTCCTCCGCGATCCCCCCCAGAGCAGCCGGCAGCATGACCACCAGCCAGCCGCCGACCCATGCCCCCAACCTGAGGGAACCAGGATCTCCCCAATGGGACGACTGCAGCATGCCCAGGCTCCAGCTGCACCCGATACCCAACAGCAGCGCCCCTCCGCCCAGGCGGGGAATATCCCCGAGGTGAAAACGCTGTGGCATGGCGCTGCCATACACGGAAGCGTGGCTGCGCATCCACCGCACGATGAACCCTGCCGCCAACGCTGCAACGATGAATGCCACCACAGATAACCAGATCATGAGCGGCCGATGGTACCCGTACTCTGCGCGGATGCCTGTAAGAAAGCGCTAGCTGGCGCTGCCCGCGACGGCATCCCCGCGCCGTTGGCGTGAAATACGGCCGCCCACCGCAGGAAGTCGGCAGTGGCGCCTCGGCTGCCTGGACACAGGGTCAACCCAGGCCAGCGCCGGCGCAGACGGTTCACGAAAAAGCCCACGCTGCAGGGTCCAGGGCCACTACCGCGCCATGCCGCGGTAAAAGCGCATCACCTTTTCCACGTATTGCTGTGTTTCGGGATACGGCGGAATCCGGCGGCCGTGCTTGATCACGGCTCCTTCCCCGGCGTTGTAGGCCGCCAGTGCCAGCTCCTTGTCGCCATCGAACATGCGCAGCAGGTCCGCCAGGTAACGGGTGCCGATCTGCGCATTCACCTTGGGCTCCATGGCGGCATGTTCTCCCTCTGAAGGCGGACGGGCCGCGACCCCATAGCGCTCGGCCGTCGCGGGCATCACCTGCATCAGGCCCAGGGCGCCCTTGCGCGAAACGGCCTTCACATTAAAGGCCGATTCCGCAGCGGCAACGGCGATCACGAATGCCGGATCCAGCGACTGCGCCTCCGCCGCCGCCTCCAGGTGCTGCTTGACATCGTCGTAGCCAGGAAACTGCAGTGCGGAGGTGCCGCGCTCCTTGCTCCTCATCACGGAGGCAGGAGGCACACGTTGGAGCCAGACCAGCCCCCGCGACGCGGCCGCGCCCGGTGCCACGTTGCCAATGTGGGTCACTCCATCCTTGTCCACGAACTCCCACACCTGGTCAGCCCAGGAAGACGCAGGGAGTCCCATCAGGAAGATCACTGTGAGCGCCGCCCTGCGCAGGCTGTCCACCATGTTCGATCCCCATCCGCGCCCGTCGGAGCTTCTGCGAAATTCACTCTTGCTTGTCATTTGGCACCGCGTCCCTGGTACAAGAAGCTCTTCAGCCGGACCCCGACCCGTTCAAACCAGGGGGATGGCACGGGGGCCTGTGCCGCCGGCCAGGCATCCCCACGGCGCGAGCGCAGCAGCCGAGCGGGCATTCCCGCCGCCACCATCCCCGCGGGGACATCCTGCCGCACAAGCGCACCGGCGGCCACCACCGCGCCGCGCCCGATGGTAACCCCCTCGAGCACGATGGCTCCGGCCCCTATCCAGGCGCCGTCCTCCACGACGATCTTTGCGCGGGTGATGCGGTTGCGCGCGATGACCGCATCCCCTTCGTCTATGGCGTGGCCGGCCGACAGCAACTTGACGTGGGGGCCGATCAAAACGTCCTCGCCAATCTCCAGGCCCCCTTCGCCAGACAGATAGCCGCCCACGTTGACAATGGTGCGGGCGCCGATGCGGATTCCCACGCAAGGGTCCGCGACCACATCCCCCAGCACCAGCCTTGTCTGCGCGTAGATGCTGACCCCGTCCGACAGGCACAGCACGCCAGGGCGCTGCCCAAACCGCATGACGGAAACGGACGGATCGATCCGACAATCCGCACCGATGCTGTCCACGCCGTCATGCGATGCCGTGAAATCAGGAACCCCGAGCAACATGTCCGTTCCGCAATCCGTCACGCGCCGTCCGCGCGGCCCAGGAGTCTGCGCTGCAGCCGCAGCCATGGGCCTGCCGGAGGAGGAGGTTCGGGCTGGGGCTGCGCTTGCAGCGCGGAGAGTTCGGCCTCCACCGCGGTCTTTTCCGTCCGCAGCAGCTCCATGTCAGCGCGCAGATCCTTGATCTCCAGCTGCATCTTCGCGATGATTTCCTTGGCTTCCGAAAAGGCTTTCTGGTGCTCCAGCAACGATGCACGCTCACGCTGGTGCACCACCGTGAGGGCCTGCAACTCGTCGCGCAGCCTGTCCGCTGTGCCACGTGCCTCGGCCAACTCCCAGGCGGAAGCGTCGATGGAGGGCGTGACCACCACCATCCACTGGTACACATCGAAATCCTGCCACCCCGCCAGCAAGGCCTGGCGCTGCTCGCCGGGCAGAGCGCTCCAGTACCAGGCGAATTCGCTGCATTCGACAGGCACCCTGTTGGCCTCCCAGATCCGGGGAGCCCACCCGCAGTCCAGCAGTACTTTTTCAATGCTGCGCTTGGTAAAGAACCGGACATGGGTCCTGTCCAGCTGGCCCTTGTCCGAGTAGTCGAAGATGCCATTGCGCATCGCCGCCAGCACCCCGGCATAGGCAATGTTCGGGACGGAGATCAGCAGGCGGCCCATGGGGGCCACAAATTCGCTCAACCGCTGCAGCACGTCCTCCGGTTTTCTGAGGTGCTCCAGCACATCGCAGGCCATCACCGCATCAAACCGCCTGCCCGCGATCGCATCCAGCCAGTCCGTGCCATCCAGATTTCCGGGAATGACCTCTACGCCCAGCGTCTTGAGCACCTCCAGTGCCTCGGGGTCGTTTTCAACCACCGTGACGCGATGGCCCCGCGCCAGCAGGACGCGGGTCATGGCGCCGGGCCCGGGCCCCAGCTCCAGCACCGAGCCTCCGTCGGACGGAATACGGCGCAGCAACCGGGCCGCCCACTCCTTGCCGTCCGGGTCGAATGCGTAGTCGTATCGCTCAATATTGGTCATGCGTTGCCTCCGATGCGGACGGTGTCCACATCTGCTCCCACTGCCCCCAGTGCCACCAAGCCCATGGACGCTCCCGTACATCCTGCTCCAACCGTTGAATCACCGCATCAATGGCCTGGCGTGGATTCTCTGGCAAAGTCTCCACCACCACCCGAAGCCGATCAGGTCGCTCCGAATATGTCACCGCGTGCAACAAAGGGACCTTGGCTGCTTCCGCAAGGCGCTCGATCCCTGTAGGCAGGTGCAACTGTCCTCCGAGGAAAGGGTGGCTGCGCAATCGGGTGAACCCTGGAGCCCATGCATCCGCAAGAATTCCCCACGCCTGCCCCGCCCTCAAGCTCTCATACACCGGGCGCATTCCCTCGGTGGAGGTCCGCCACTGGCCCCGGGCGATCTGCGTGAATGAACGCACCTTCCGAATCAGAAAGTCACGCTGGACAACTCCCAGACCAGGATTTTCGAGAATCGGCATTGTCAGCGTGTTCAGCGACAGCCCTCTCAGAGCCAATGCGACTGCCGATGTCAGCAAACGGTCGAAATGATTCAATACCAGAACAAAGCCTTGCTTTCTTCTAATCAGGGCATCCACATGCTCCCATCCTGTGACCTCAATGGCAGGACCATTGGGCTGTCCCAAACGGTGCAGCGCGGACGCATCCATGATTTCCTGAGCCAGCATCGCCAAATGCGCACGCGCCCACTGACGATGAGCCACCGCCGTGGATTCAGGGAATACCTGCTCAAAACGCGCCACTAGAAATTGCTCTGTCAGACGACGTGCCGAAGAAGGGTCGCGCCCGATGACCGAGGCAAGGTGCCACGGAAGGGTGGTGGGCATTCTGCTCAGAGCAGGGAACGCAAACCGCAGGCGCCACTCATTGATCATTCGCTCGGCAGCCATTCGTGATCCAGCCACACAAGACCCACTTCGCGATTCTTCTGATTCAACACCGTGAACGGCTGAATCAGCTCGGCCATGTCCAACACCTGAAGGCCCGTATCGTCCAAGGTGTAGACATTCCAGAGATACTCGCCAGAGAGCAAGGGCAGACGAGGAAATCGGACACGCAGCCGATGCGTTCCTGCTCCGCACAGAGGGCGCGGAGGATTGTGAAACTGCGTGCTGGTTCCAAACACGTTGTCCTTGTCCGGCCGGACTATGGAGAAGCCTATGTGAAATTTGGCATCGCAATAGGATTCAACCTGTATTTCTACCGTCAGGTCCTGGAACGAGTCGACTTGCGCCGGATTGGTACCATCGCTTGTTTCCGTAATCAGGTGTGTGATTTTGACAAGCGGGGCCGTGGTGATTCCCACCGCGGGCGCGGGAGACGCGACATTCGGGGGAGCATCGGCCACTGCATCCGTCCGCAAATGGGCGTACCGGCGCCGCTCGTGGGCTTCGTAGGCAGTCACTACACCCTCGGTGGCACCGATGGCCTGTATGCGGCCACCGTGAATCCACGCCGCCCGCTGACACAGGCTGCGCACCTGGTACAGGTTGTGGGAACAGAAAAGCACGGTGGCGCCACGCTCGCGCAGCTCCAGGATGCGGTTCAGGCTCTTCTTCTGAAAATGCAGATCCCCCACCGACAAGGCCTCGTCCACGATCAGCACATCGGGATCGATGGCCGTCGCTGCGGCAAATGCAAGCCGCATGAACATGCCTGAAGAGTAGGTCTTCACCGGCCGTTCGAGTGTCTCCCCGGTCAACTCGGAGAACGCGGTGGCCCGGATGATGAAATCCTCCATGGCACCGCCTTCCAGGCCATGCAGGGCAGCCATGAAGCGGATATTGTCGTAGCCCGACTCCTCCGGGTGGAATCCGGCACCCAGTTCCAGCAGCGCGGCAACACGGCCTTCCTCCGACACCTGGCCATGGGTAGGCCGAATGGTGCCCGCGGCAATCTTCAGCAAGGTGCTCTTGCCCGCGCCGTTTTCACCGATCAGCCCAAACGTTTCTCCTGCCTGGACTTCAAAGTCCACGCCGGTCAGCGCCACGTGCACGCGGTGGCGCTGCCTGCGGGTCACCCACTCCCACAGCCTGTCCTGGGGGCGGCCGTACACCATGTAGGTTTTTTCTATGCCCTCAAAGCGTATGGTCATGGCGTTACAAGGCCTCGCCCAATGCCGACTTCATGGAACGGAAAAACCACCATCCGCCCCCCGCCAGCAGCACGACCCAGACGGCCAGGGCCACCGGAGTTCCCGGCGGGACAGGCATGTGCAGCACCGTGCTTTGCACCATCAGCACCAGGCATGCCAAGGGATTGAAGAGGAACCAGCCATGGAACTTCTCGGGCACCTGGGACAGCGGGTAAACAATGGGCGTCACATAGAACCAAAGTTGCAACGCGAAAGCCACCATCGAACCCACATCACGCCAGAGAAAGTGGGCCATGCTCAACAACAGGGTAAGGCCAAAGGTCAGGGCAATCTGTGCCAGCACCAGTACAGGCAGCCACGCCATCGATGCGTAGGGCCCCACGCCCTGCGCCACGGACAGCACCAGCAGCAACCCATAGCCGATCCCGAGAACCAGCAGGCTCCCGCCCACCGATACCGCGGGCAGGATTTCGGCCGGCATGGGCTGCTTGCGCAGAAAATCCTCATAGGCGGCCAGGCTTCCCACGCCCCGTCCAATCGCATCGGTGAAGGGGAGCCAAACGGCCAGCCCGGCGAGCAAGTGCAGCAGGTAGCCATTGCCCACGTCCAGTCCCGGAACGCGCACGGCCAGAACCAGACCAAACAGGACGTAGAAGATGGCCAGGGTGGCAAGGGGTTGGACGAACGCCCACGCAAAGCCCAGTACCGAGCCCGCATAGCGGGTCTTGAACTCGCGCATCATCCAGTACCGCCACAGCACCCACAACTGGCGCGGATTGCGTGGCGCGGCCGAAGACACGGTGGACGAAGAAGATACAGGACGCGTCATGCCACCGTCCGCAGCCATTCGACCGACTTGGACACCCCTTCATCGAAAGCCATGGCCGGCTTCCAGTGCAGTTCTTCCTGGGCGCGCTGAATGTCCAGCACATTGACGGGCGGATCAAACGGGCGTGCCGGGAATACACGCCGTTCCACAGGGTGCCCGATCAATTGTTCCAGCGTGCGCACGATGTCATTGACACTGTGCCCCGCGCCGCCACCAATGTTGAAGACCCGGGCCTCCCCCTCATGGCGCGAGGCGGCCACGAAAGCCCGCCCCACATCGGCGGCATAGACAAAGTCGCGCACCACGGAACCATCCCCCCATACATCCACAGGCAGGGCCTTGAGCGCGCGGTGCGCAAAAACAGCGATCACCCCCTGGACGCCGTGGGGCTGTTGCCATTCCCCATACGGATTGCTCAAACGCAGTATCCGGCACGGCAGGCCGTGTTGCGCCTCCTCGATGCGCAAATGGTGCTCGATCGCCAGCTTGGTGGCCCCATAGGCGCCCATGGGCATGGTGGGGTGTGTCTCTGCCAGAGGTACCGACTGCGGCCGGCCATAGACGGCGCCTCCCGAGGATGCGAACAGCAACCTGGGACGTGCAGCCTTCTGACGCAGCGCCTGCAGCAGGCGCAAGGTGCCCACCAGATTGGTCTGCACGTCCTGGATCGGATCTTGACTGGCCGTGGCTGGCACCGTGGAGGAAGCAAGGTGAACGATGACGTCCGCCCCTCCCACCGCATCCCACCAGGAGGGCAAGTCAAAACAGTCCGCCTGCACTGCGCCAGCCAACCAGGGGGCGCTGCCCGGCGCGGGCAATGCGCGGTCGACCGACCACACATGTGCTCCTTCGGCCGCCATGGCCCGGCCAATGTGGCGCCCCAGGAAACCCGCCCCTCCGAGAATCGCGCAACGCATCAGGATTCGCCCCGCGGATTCTGGGCCCGGGCATGCAACAGGGCCGACTCGAAGTCCTTCGCCACCATGTCCCAGGTCTGCGCCCGGGCAAACACTTCGGCGCGCTCGCTCAGGGCATGGCGCCGCGCATCGTCCTGCAGCAGCGCGCAAACCGCATTGGTCAAGCCCTCCGGAGAAGAATCGGCGAGCATGGCTACGTCGTCGTTGAGCAGCCATTCCACATTGGGGCCCCGGTTGGACACCACGGCGCAGCCGGAGGCCATCAGCTCCAGGGGCAGCAACGAGGCATTCGTCAGCGAGAGCACCAGCGCCACGTCGCACTGGCTGTACAGATCGGGCAAGTCATCCAGCGCCACGGTGCCGCAGGCAAGGTGGGGGAACGGAATATGGTAGCCGGCGGTGTCCCAGCCTGCGAGCACGAACTGCGTGTCGGGCATGCGCTCCCACACGGCATTCAGCACCAGCAGGCCAATTTCAAATGCCCGCCGGGGCGTGGGCGGGCGCGCATAGAAGAAAACCCGGCGTATCTCGGGCTCCCTGCGCGGCAGGCGCCGGTAGCGCTCCAGTTCCACGCCGAACCCCACAGGATGTGTGACCATCCCATACTCCTGCGCCAGCTTGGTGGCCAGCCAGCCCCCTGCCGTGATGCCGAAGAAACCGAAGTGGTAGGTATTCTGCGCCAGCACCGACTCCGACCCCACCGGGTAGAAATGCGGCTCGTAATCCTGCACAAAATACAGCTTGTGCGTGGCACCGGTGAATGCGCGGACCGCGTACGCCGTGTCCCAGCCTGTGGCAACCGCAAATTCGCATGGCGGCAAGTTCTCCAGCCCCAGAAGCACCTGCGCCTGCAGGGGAAAGAAATGCTCGCGAATGGCATCGCGGGCCTCTTGCGCATCCTGGTGCATGACGGGCGCACCGATCACGATGCTGGACGTGTACCCCATCTGCTCCAGATGCCAGATGGTGCGGAAAATATTCAGATGACCGCCGGAGCCGAGATTGAAGTCCGGGATGAACCACAGCAGCGACCCCTTTGCGGGCTCGCCCGGCTGGGCCGGCAGGACATAGGGCAACGCAAAGCCGTAGTGCCGAAAGACATCGACATACCGCCCAGGCCCCTGGCGCAGGCGGCGCACCACGGCCCGCAAGGCGGCGAACACCCCTTCCTTGCGCGCCATCTCCTTCACGCGCCAGAGCTTCTTTGACAGGTTCAACGCCATGGTCAGGCCGCCCCCGCGCGCTGCAATTGCTCATCGCGCGACACCGAGCGCAATAGCCATGCCGGCAAGCGGTCGTGCCGGGTGCCCAGGTACTGCCCTGCGACCCGCGCCATTTCCACGAGGCTCATGTAGCCCGCGTTCTTGAAGAGCCGCCAGCCGCGCAACCCGCCGCTGCGCAGCCAGCCCAGATCACGCTTTGCAAGGTGCACGCCGGACTTCAAGGCCTGCACCAGGCTGTCCTGAATGCGGTAGCCAAAATAGAGGTTGAAGGAGCGCGCTTCGTCAAAATTGCGCTGCAGTGTCTCCCAGACACCAAAGTCGTGCGAGTGGTACACCATGGCCTCAGGCGCGTAGGCCTTGCCGTAGCCCGCCTCGATCGCTCGCAAGGCCCAGGTCTGGTCCTCTGCAAAAGCCACGTCCGGCAGCGGAAGCCGCTCCCACACCGACCGGCGGATACAAGAATTGTTGCTGGAGAAAAAATGCAGCCACTGGCGGTAGCCCGGATCGACCGCAAAACGGTTCTTGTCCTCCAGGCGAACCACCGAGAGTTTGTCCCCAAATCCCGCGAAGTGCAGACTCAGTTCGCAGTGCGTGACATGCCTAGCATGGGGATGCGCTCTGTGGGGGCCAAACGCCCCAGCCACGGACTCTTCTGTGCTGCATGCCTCCACCATATGACGCAGCCAATGCGCACTCGCAGGTTTGGCGTCCTGGGTCAGAAAAACTAGGAATTCCCCCTTGGCCAGAGACGCAAGAAAATTCCGCGTGCGGCCATGACCGAACTCTTCTGGTGGGATGACTTCGCACCGCACGCCGCGTCCCCGGACCAGTTCCACAGATCCGTCCCTGGACCCCGAATCCACCACAATGACTTCAAAAGGCCAAGGGGTTTGCTGCTTCAGAATGGTGTCCAGCACTTCACCGAGCAGGGGGCCGCCGTTTTTGACAGGGATTAATACGGAAGCGCGGACATCGGTCATTCAATAGGGCTGCTGTTGCAGTCGCTCAAAGGGAAGGCTTGACTAGCCCGAAGGCTGCAGAACGTTTGGCATGGCAAAGCGCTCCGTTCCGGGCAACCTAGTATTGTACTGTTCACCTCTTGCGAGGCAAGGCCACTTGTAACCGAGCCAACACACCGCTTCGACAGCTCTATTTGGACTTTGGCTTGTCAAACAAGCTGTTGATAGCCGCGGGATCCATGACCACGCCGTACTTGGCAAGCAGATCAGCTTCGAGCTTCTGTGTGCCGACCTGGCGGCAATAGCTTACCGCCCGCGCAGGAACCGAAACGGCCACCTCGTCCCAGGCAAGCTGACGCCCCTCGCGCTTCTCGACCATCGCGAAAAAGTACACAAAGTCCCCTTCTCGCACGGGCCCCACCATGTCTCCCGCCTTGGCCGATGCCAGCGTGCGCAAAATAGTGTTTTCATTCACAAGCGCCACCCAGCCGACGTCACCTTGGGGATCTAGGCGGTAAAGGGTGTCGGCCTTCTTGACGAGGTCGTCGAAAGTCTTGCCCCCTGCTGCAATGGCCTGCGCCTGCGCCATCAGCCACGCCATTGCGTCCTGCGACTCGATCGTTTCCCCCGCTGGCAACATCACCCGGCTCACACGTGCCATGGGGGGCACGAGGAATGCCTTGGGATTCTCGTCGTAGAATTTTCGCGCAGCTGCGCTATCTGCCGGCGGACTGCAAGCCGGAGCCAGCTTTTTGAAAATGGCAAAGGCATAAGCATCGTCAAAGCGCTCAGACTCCTTACCGGACGGACGCGGTTCGCCCATGCGCGTACCCTCCTGTGTGAGGGCACGCGCAATCGCCATCTCACGGAGGACTTTCTCCACGCCCCATTTGTTGCGAACGCTGGCCCGCAGATCCACTCGGCGGTCCAGGTACTGCGACAGATCTGACGAGGTGATGACTTCACCATCCGCGAACTTGACCAAGTCAGCGGCCCCGGCCGGTACACCCCAAATACTCGCCAGCAACAACAAGGACGCGCCCAGAACACTGCGGTAACCACCAAAACATTTACTCATCTTTTTTACAACTCCATCAGCGTGCGCGTTTCCGCGGCACACGTTGCACCTTGGCGCCATCCCAAAGAGGGCCGTACACGACATCAATTACCTCGCCACCAGAATTGAAAACGACCACATCGCGCTCACCGTCCTGGTCCACATCCAGAATCTGCAGACGCGTTGCGAAGCCGCTGACGTTCTGCCAACGGGTTTCAAGAACCTCGCCCTTGGCGCCCAAACGCTGCAGATAGAGCTCCTGGTCCTCTCCCCACATGACAAGATCGTCTTCAAGGGGTGCAACTGACACGCTGCCGGTCAGAGGGGATTGAATCCATTGGAGTTCCCCGGTTTCCATATGGACGCGGGCATTGCGAGCACCCGTTTCCAGCGAAACATACACCCAGTCGCCCGACGGGGAAGGCGCGGCATTGCGCGAAATGACAGGGAAGGATGCCAGAACGACCGGCGATGACAGCACGCTGGATTCGGGAACCGCAACCAGGCGCTTGCCATCCAAACACGCCACGGCGATGGCTGGCCCGGTGATGCCGCGCGCACGGCTCAGCCTGACCGGATGCCAAGGTGCTTCGCACCAGCCCACCTTCTTGACAGTGGGTGCCTGGCGATCATCGACAGACCAGTCCATCACCCATGCAACCTCTTTACCACTATAAGGAGTAGCCAACAATGTGTACCGGCCCCGCTCCGCTTTTGCCACCATCACGTCACGCGGCGGAAAACCCACAGGGATTTGCTGCAGACGCTCGAGCTTCGAACCTTTGACGCGAAAGACGTCCAGACTGGCCGTGGCCTCCACCGCGGCCACGAGCAAGTCATCCGCCAGCCACACGGCTGAATCGGGATGGTATGCCACGGGCTGGCGGTCGAGTTGCACGGATTTGCGACCGTCTACGCGATGCAATGCAACCATATTGTTTTCGTGCTCCACCGCCACGAGCAAACACCCCCCCGTACCACACCGCAACTCCCCCCCCCAGGAAACAGGAACCGGGATCGAAAGCTGCCGTGAGACTGGAGCGGGCTCGGCGCCACGCCCTCCCGCAGAATCCTCTTGTACGCCAGCCGTCTGACAGCCCGCCAGAATCCCTGCGGCCACAAAAACCAATGCGCAGCAAGACACAAATCGAGACTTCAATGCCATAACCCACACCCCCTTACAACGCAAAAAAAATAGCGCCTTGCGGCGCTATTTTTATTGCCATCTGCATGCCGCCCTCTTGAGAACGGCAACGATCAGGCGAATCCTAATAAGCAAGTGCCGTAGCACTCGCAATATCAGGCTGTCCTATTAAGGAGCGACAACGGTGTGCGCGCCCAGCAGGGTTTGCACTGCACCGAAGGCCGTCGAGCTGATCGACGAGTACGTGAACACGGAACCTTGGGTCTGCTGAGCCAGAGCCGTACCGGGCGTGCCGCCCAGAGCAGCGAAGTCACCAGGAACCACGTTCGGCGTCCACTCGATGAAGCCATCGGTGAAGGTTGCGGGCAGGCCCAGGATGGTTTCTGGATCGAACCAGTCCAGCTCAGCCTTCTTCAGAGCGAAGTTGACAGACTTGCGGTTTTGCTTATCGTCATAGATGTTGACGGTGTGCGTGCCGCGGTGGTCACCCGTGGACCAGACAACAACAGCCGTGTCCAGGCCGAGTTGGGCTTGGTCGATGGCGTAACGCATGCTGAACGTAGGAGCAACTGCACCAAAGGTCTGAGCAGCGCCGGCCACAGCGACCAGGCTGTTGGCATCCATCTTGGTGATGTCAACGGCCGAACCGATCAACAGAGGGCCATCGATCACGGGCGTGAAAGCGACGTCCTTGGCAACAGCGTTCACTTGGAATGCGTTGGCAGAAATGCCAACAGCGTCCGTACCGGTAGCCAGCACAGCGGCGCCAGAGCAAGCAGTTTGAGCAGCGCCACCAGCGGTGGTTGCACCCAGCGCGAACACCAGGTAGCCACGCACGTTGGTCAGGCTGCCGCCCGATTCGTTAGCCCAGATGAAGGACTGGTAGTCCCGGTTGGTCATGGGGAAGCAACCGTCGGTGATGTGGTTGGAGTTCTGGTCGAAGAACGTCCAATACACAGCACGGGTGCCGCCGGATTGGTTGATCAGGCCAACTGCGGTCGTGTCTGCTGCGCCGTTGTGGATCACGTTAGGAACCACCACGCCATTGCTGTACGTACCCACGGTGTACGCCTGCGCCACACCAGCACTCAGCGCAGCGGCTGCAACGGCTGCAACGGCTGCCATTGCAAATTTTTTCATCTTCTCAGTCCTTAGATAATTGAAGGAAGCTTTCCCACCCTGTGCGGGATCTGCAACCCATCCGTACTCCGTTTGGGTTGATGCAATCTTATACTGATACCTTTAATTTTTTCAACCTATTTCCACCAGAAACTCGCTCCCTGTGCGTTTGTTGCACTCAAACAACGACGCTCACTCCTTGTCTTTGGTGAACATCACGCTGCGGCGAAGAACGTGGTGCCATACGCCATCAATGCGGCGCCATTCATCTTCTACTGCTGTTTCCTGATTTTTGAGGCGCAGCAGCGGGAGCGAATAGCGCATCCACAAGTTCACCACAGCACGGTCGCCTTCGATGCTACGCACGCCTCGCACCTCCACCGCGTCATAGGCCACTCCGCCGCGCTTGAGGTATTCCTCCACCGTTGCTTTCGGGTCCTTGGACGCTTCCTCATAGGGCCATGCCCCCAAGCTGTCATTGGCGCGCAACAATGCCCAATAGGCTTGGGCACGTTTCAGCAAAGCAGCCTTGTCCGCCTCGGGCGACACCGCCCCACCAGTGGTAGCACACCCCGCCAGTACAAGCATGGCGGCAGCCGGAGCTGCAAGGTTCCTGAACAAGTGGCGGCGGGTAAAAGATTGCGTCATGTAAAGAATCTCCTGATGTCTAGGGGTCGGACGTGGGCTTAACGCTACTGATACTGACTCTGTCACAGAGACAGCTCAGCGCCATGGCTGAAGCGGCACATCGGCGGGACGAATGTTGAAAGGCTGCGCCTGCAAGGACAGCGAACGCATGCGCTCGCGCATTTCAGCGCTGGCCGAACGCAATTGGTCGTCATCCTCCAGGGCACGCGGCGTCATCAGCACCAGCAATTCGGTGCGATTGCGCTTGTTGGACGTGGTGGAGAACAATGAGCCCAACACCGGGATATCCGCCAGGCCTGGAATACCGCTGCGACTTCCGCTGTCGTTTTCACGAATCAGCCCACCCAGCACGATAGGCTCACCCGAACGCACGGCAACGCGCGTCTGAATCTGGCGGGTCTGGAACACCCGTTGAGTCGTCGCGATGTCTTGCTCACCAACGTCTGTGACCTGCTGGGAGATATCCATGCTGATCAATCCCCCCGCATTGACAGAAGGCGTCACTGAAAGCATCACCCCCGTGTCCTTGTAGGTGATGGATTCGGTCACCAAATTGCCTGTCGTGACCGCGGTAGAACTCTTGATAGGCTGCTGCTGGCCCACTTGGATGGTGGCGTTGTGGTTATTCAGTACCAGCACGGAGGGGCTGGACAGCAAGCGCACCTGCGACTTTTCGGCGAGTGCGTTAAGCGTGGCGCGCACCAGATTGGCCTTGCTCAAGTTCACGATGCTGTACGAAAAACCCGGTTGCTTTGGCCCTATTCCCCCGCTCGTGTTCATGTTCAGCGACGCCTGCCCTTCACGGCCGCCACTGAGGCCATTCTGCAGATACCACTCAACGCCGTACTCCAGATTTCCCGTTAGGCTCACTTCCACGATGCTGGCCTCAATCAGCACTTGCATCGGCGCCTTGTCAAGCTCCCGCAACGCCTGCTCAATGCGGCGGTACTCGGTTCGTGGGGCGCGGATCAGGAGGGCATTGCGTTTTTCATCAGCTACAACCCGCACATTGCCATCCAACTGGCTGGTCGAAGTGAGCGATGTGTTGTTGGGAGATGTTGTTCTATTCCCGCCGGCACCGAGGGCACCCCCCAGGGAACCGCTGCCCATGCCGCCCGTGCTGCCCGTGCTGCCAAAGGGGCTGGAACTGCTGCTTGAAAGACCGGAGCCAGCACCAAATCCCCCCCCACCCAGACCCGCGCCCTGGGAAAACTGCGTGGGAGCAGAGCCCGATGCCACACCGCCGGATCTGCCTTGCCCGGATTGCCCCCCACCGAACAGGCCATTGAGCATTTCAGCCAGTTGCAAAGCCGAGCCGTTTTGCACCGGATAGACAAACAGACTGGCCTCCAACGTATCGGTCGGGCGATCCAGGCGCCGAATCCAGGTTTCCACCTGGGCCAGCAGGTGGCTTCGCGGAGTGACCACGACCAGGGCATTGAGACGTTCAACCGGGAACACCCGAATGAGCCCGCCCAAGGGAGTGGTCACCTGCGCGGATGCTCCGCCGCCTCCAGCGCTCGCTCCGCCACCCGCATTTGGCAATCCACCCACTCCCGCTGGTGCTGGTGCCGCGCCTCCTGGTGGCGCCGCACCGGTGCCGCTGTCCGCACCCAACATCGCCTGCAGCGCATCACGCACTACATTGACGTTGGCATTCTCCAGCACGAACACTCCCAGCGACATTCCGGAAAGGAAATCCACGTCAAAGGCTTCGACCATCTCCAGCCAGCCACCCAACTGGGCCTTGCTTCCTTGCAGCACCAGCAGGTTGCGCATGGCATCCACGTAGACGATGGCTTCGCGCGGTGCGATGGGCGCCAGTATCTTGGCCATTTCGGCCGCAGCGATGTGGTTCAACGGAACGATGACGGTCCCGGCCCCCGACAAATCCTTGAAACGCGACGCGCCCACTACCGGGCGAGCTCCCAAGGTGACGGTGCGCTTGGTAACGTGGTAAACGCCTGCGTTGTCGCGGACGATCGCCAGGTCATGGGGAAGGAGCACAGCGTCCAGCACGTCCAGGACTTGGCTGCGCAGCAGCGGCTGGCGGGTATGCAGGCTCACCACCGTTTCGCCGCCGGCGTCAATGGTGTAGTTGAGCTTGAGCAAGTCACCCAGCAACGCCACCGCCAGATTGCTGACCGTGACATTCTCGAAGTTGAGTGCGACCTTGTCTCCTTTGGCGAGGACGGGGTCTACTTGCGGCGCAACGTCACGCTTGAAGAACTGGTCATTTCCAGGAAAAAGGCGGGTGCTGGAAGGCGCACTCTTTTGCTCCGGGACCTTGGCCCCCTTCGCAGCCTCCGCAGTATTGGGTGCCACAGGGGCAATTGGCACAGGCGCAGCCGCCTTAGGCGACGGGCTTGCAGCAACATCGGATGCTGCCGCCACCGTTTGCTCGGGCGAAGGAGCCGCGGCAGGCCCGCCCTGTGTGCTGGCGCAACCCGCAGCCAGCAACGCCAGCAAAAGGATGGATGGCCGAATGTTCATAGAGATATAGCTCCAATATGGGGGTATGCCGCAGTGGCTTACTGATTTATGGTGGGCCTGCGCAGGCGATCGCCAATAGGACCGGCTTTGGGCGCCGCAGCGCTTCCCGCTTCCAGCGGGCGTTCTACGCGTTGATCGTCCGCAGATAGAAACACCGCGTTGCGGCCATCAAATGACTCTATCCGCCACGGTTTTGTTTCCCCGGTGATCTTGAGTGTGGTGCCATCCGCACGCTGAAGGATAGCTACGCGCTGCAGGCCGGATTCCAGTACGGCCGTGAGGCGTGACTGCGTCAATTCCGTAACCAAGCTGGTCTTCTTTTCATCCACAACCACCGGGCGCCGAGACGTCCAGAACAATGGACGCTCTACGGCCTGCTTAGCGCGGACGCTTATTGGCTCGGGCATGGGTTCGACCTTGGGGAGGTCAGGCTTGCGCGGCGGCGGTGGACTCCATCGATCTTTTTCGTTATGCCACCAGTAAGCACTGGCCGCCAATGCGGCAACCGCCAGTACCGGGCCAAGATGCCAAGGTTTGATCATGGCTTGACCTTTTCTGGTGCCAAGGGAGCCTCCAATTGCAGCGTAAGACGGGCAGTCTGGGGACCGGGCCCGGAGCTCCCCCCCTCGCGCATGATGTTGGCCGTGCGCACCCAGAACGGCGCACGTTGCGTTTGCAAGCTTTCCATGAAATTCACGAGTTTGGCCCATTCGCCACTGACGGTGGCCGTCAGGCGGATGCGCGCCAGCTTGCCCTCCCCCCCTGGCTCCAACGCAACCTGGGAGGAAACCAGCGTGCTCCCAGAGGCCATGATCAACTGGCGGATCTTCTGCTGGATATCGTTCTGCGCAGCCTCACCGGCGGGGTGAAGCAAAGGGGCAACGGTATTGCTCGCGGAGCTGAGCAGCGTCTCGATTTCAGAGCCCGCGTTGACCACGCCCTCCAGCCGCTCGCTGCGAGGCTCCAACTGATGCAGCGCACCTTCGTAGCGTACCCAGAGTGCTCTATAGACCAATGCAGCACATGCCAGCGCACCAATGCACAGCACTAGCAGCAAAACGATCGAATGACGCCGCCAAACATTCATCTTCATGGCTTTGCCCCCTCACCTCGCCAGCGCAATTCGATCGTGAAGCGCTCCTTGTTCAACGCGCCATCGCGCACGTTCGCAGCAGTTGCCCGGACATCGGCAAATCCCGGTTGCCGTCCGAGGTGCCCAATGAGTTCGGTGGCATTGGCAGTCAGGCCAGTGATCTTTATCTCGGATCCATTGACTTCGAGACGATCGAGCCAGGTGTCGGCCGGGATCGCAGATGAGAGCCCGTCAATCACGCTGGCCAGAGGCATGTCGATGGCGATGCTCTTGCGCAACTCTTCCGCCATTCCAGCCTGACTGCGCAGTTCATCCATCTTCTGGCGCAGAGGAGCCGCCTTGGGCTCAAGCATGCCGACATGCTGCACAGCGCGGACCACCGCCTGCCGTTTTAGTACGAGTGGCATCAATGCGGGCAGCGACAAAGCGACCAGCAACAGCAACAAAAATGCTGCGGCGGCTCCATCTATCCAGTGCTGGCGGCTGCTCTGCTTTTGCCATGCCGCACCATGGACAGGGAGAGCGCGCCCTTGGCGGACCATGTACACCGGTGCATTCCCCGCAAATCCGTGCTGCGCCAGTTGCTGCTCCAGGGAGCTGCGCCGGCACATACCCCACTCGACCACCCATCCGCCCTGGGCCTTCGGCTCAGCACGCCAGGCAGCCACGATTTGCTCTGGAGGCATGGGTGAAACCCGCCAAAGGGCCTCCTCCACCCCCCCGGCCAGGGAGCGCTGGGGCATGTCCGGCAACTGCACCGTGCCCCATAGGCAGTCAGCTTCTGGCACCAGCAGGCTGGCCGCCTTGCGGTTGTTGGTGCGCTTGCGCAGACGCGTTCCTGAAATGGACCAGCGTCCGCCATCGGAAGCCACGGCGGGATTCGCGATCGAGGGCCAAGCCCCATGCTCCACCAGGACTCGCTTCAGATCACCAAAACCCCAGGCCATTCGGTCCAGCACCTTTTGCGCACGAAGAGATAGTTGCCCCCAACCTGTCATGGCTTGAATTCCTGTTCTGGCTTGTTAAAGCGGCGTGTCGGCTCCAGCGAGAGCATTGTCCACGGCGTCAAGTTGCCTGGACGCTCGCTGAGATCAACCCATGCCTCACGCTGCCACCATCGATCACCCTCAGTCCGCACAAACGCCTTGACACGCACTGTTTGCCCACCGCCTGCCCGGGTAGGCGAGAAAAAGTCGGCTGCGGCTCCTGTTTGGAGCGCCGCAGCCCGCATTTCTGGAGAGGAATTGTGAATGCGAGCCCCCAAGCCTGGCTGCCCCGAAAGGGCGTCGATCAGTGCTGGAGGAGCCGAACCGGTTTCGATGCGTTGCTGCCCATTGATACCCAAGTGGGGCGCGATTATCTCATAGAGCTCCGACGTCATTCCCAGCACCGATCTCAACTCAGAGAGGTCATCCAGGGCCGCATTGCGGGGCTTGGCGGGCCAGCCCGCCGCACGGTACTGAGCCAACTCGGCCCCCCCCACACCGCCAGGCGTATCGTCAGGATCGATGAAATCCCGCACGCGCGAAGCCAGGATAGCGGCTTCGCCGGATGTCAGGCCGCCCGCCCGTTGGAACAAGGCCTGCATCAAGGCTTCACTTGCGACATTCACATCCACCAGCCCGCCGGAGGGCGTGATCTCCACCCAAACTTCATGGCCCCCCAGGGACAAACGCTGAATGCGGTATCCACTGTCCGCAGTCTTCTCCGACATGACCCGCTGCACCGCCAGCTGGATGACCGCATCCAGCACGGTCTCCGAACGCATGCGCTCCAGATCCAGAGCCGCGCGTTGTGTCTGCTGACGAACACCCCGAGCACTCGCCATCACAACCAATGACAGGGAAGCCACCAGCCACAGCACCAGAATCAACGCTGCGCCTTTGCTACGGCGTTTACTGCGGGCCATCATCTTGCCCTCGTCAAAGGGAAAATCAGCATGGGCCAGTCCCCCTGCGCATCGGCAAGCTCAACCTTGACCCGCGCAGGATACTGTGCTTTGGTGGAGTCCCACTGTTGCGTCCACTCCCCCGTCTGACCATCCTGGTAGTACCACTGGAGTGTTCGAACGTCCGGCAAAAGCGTCTCTCGCAAGGCACGACTCCAATCCAACGCCATCAGAGCCCCGTCATAGGGGATAGCCTCGACAGACAGATCGACACGACCATTCTCATGGCGCAACGGTGTTGTGCGGAACACATACAGCCCTCCCGCATCGCCACGCTCCGGCAAAGGGGCTACCCAAATGGCACCCGCCGCATTGCCGCTGAAAAATGTCACAACCTTGTTTTCGCTCGTACGCTGCATCAGCAAACGCAGGGTGTCAAACTTGCGCCCCAGCCACTGGCTGACCACCATCATCCGCTCGGACCGGTCGATCACCCGCTGGTTGCGCTCCTCGGAGCGGCCTATCACGCCGACACCCGCAAACATCAGCGCCACCACGGCTGCCGTGACGGCCAGGGCGATCAGCAGCTCCAGCAAGGTGAACCCGCGAGAGGTTTTGCGAAAGGCCTGGCTCATGACGCAGACCTGTATGGTTTCCAGGTGGTCCACGTCACCGCGGTCACCCCATCTCTGCTGACCTCCACCGTGACCCTCGCCGCGCGCACGGGCCCTCCTGGCGCAGGACGACCGCTTTCGTCCATCATGGGAACCTGCTCGGGCACCACCTGGATGCGCCAGCGCCACACGCCCGACTGCCCGGAATCCTGCTTGATCAGATCTTCGGCATAAACCCCGGCGGCCAGCGCTGACTTGGCCACCAAAGAGGCCTCCACGCGAGCCTCCACATCCATGACATTCTTGGAGCTTTGCCCCACGCTTCGATAGAGGCTTGCCAGTGCAATGGAAGCGATGGCCATGGCAACCAGCGCCTCCAGCAGGCTGAACCCCCGCTGCGGTCGAGGCTTTCGCCTGCATTGCTGAAAAAACGGGTTCAGAAAAGGGGGCAGGCAGCGCTTCACCGTCATGACGGGGCCACGGTCGTGGCTTGCTCCACCGTTCCGAGCAACCAGTTCACGCGAAAAGTGACACCTTGCCCACCGCGCAGGACCGCCAACCGCCCGCCTCGAGCACCACCGTCTGCACTGAATACAAAAATCGGCTCTCCCGCTGCGGCTGCAGCCTTGGTGGACTTGGGATTGCGTTCGATGGCTTCCCACTGAACCAGCAATGGTCCAGGCACGTCCAGAGTCAACCGTCCGTCCACTACAAGCCTGCGGATTTCCGGCTGGTAGGTCACGGTCACCGGCCGGCCCTCCTGGACACTGAGTGCGCGCGCCTTGTTGAGCTGGCTGGAGACGTCCCGCACCACCTGGCTGTAGCGAGACCGCTCCATGTACGCCTGCCCCCCGGCGCCGACCACCGACACGGTAATGGCGGCCAGCACCAGCACGACCAGCATCTCCAGCAAAGTGAAGCCCTGGACGCGGCGCAATGGCGCCATCAAGAGAGGGCTCATGCGAAAGAAACCACCAAGCGGTGCTGCAAACGGGGACGCGGCTCAGTTAAAAACGTCCGAGTTTTCGCCATCCCCGCCCTGCTTGGCATCGGCCCCCAGGGAAAACACGTCCGGCCCCCCGTTGCGGCCCGGGTTCTTGTAAAGATAGGCGGCACCCCATGGGTCAGAGGGCAAGCCCTTCTTCAGGTACGGCCCATTCCAGCCCGGCGCTGTCGCGGGCCGGTCCGCCAGGGCGCGCAGCCCCTCGGCGTCGTTGGGGTAACGGCCCACATCCAGTTTGAAGAGATCCAGGCTTTGTTCGATTTCAGAAATCTGAATACGGGCGGTCTTGGACTTGGCGCCGCCAAGCTGATCCAGCACCTTCGGGCCCACCAGCCCTGCAAGCAGCGTGAGGATCACCAGCACCACCAGCAATTCGATCAGTGTGAAGCCCGACGAACGCTTCGCCCGCGCCATTCCGTTGCTGCCAGAATTCTTTACATTCATATCAAATCTCTTAAACAATCAAAATCAAATTGTGTCGTTAATCGACAAGACACCGCCCAGGATTGCAATAATGATGAATGCAACCAAGGCCCCCAGAATAATAATTATCAAAGGCTCCATGGCCGCCAAGACACGCCCCATGGTCCGGCGGCCCTCATCCTCGTAGCGATCCGCCAAGCCCAGCAGCGTAATATCCAGTTGGCCGGTTTCCTCTGCCACGCGAATGAGCTGCGGAGTGCTGGATTTTGCAAAGTACGGAGACGAAAAACCCGTGGAAAGCCGCTTGCCGGTTTTCACGATACCGACCAGCGGCTCGATATCCTTGCGCAGCGCGGTATTGGTCAACGTATCCACTGCAATGCGCAAGGCATCCACCATCGGAACGCCCCGCTGCAGCAAAATGCCGAAGGTCCGGAAATAGATGGCGAACTGCAGGTTCCGCAACACCTTGCCGAACAGGGGAAGGTCCAGCAGCACGCTGTCGAGACGCAACCGCCCCGTGGGCGTTGCGCTCCATCGCGAGCCCAGGAACAGCGCAACCGCCAAGCCTAACAGGATCGCCATCCAGTGGGAGCGGATCAGATCGCTGAGGTCGACCACCAGCCGGGTCGAATAGGGCAGCTTGTCGCCCATGGAGTCGAAGATTTCCCGGAACTGGGGAACCACGAACGCCAGCAGGAGAACGACGGACAAGACAGCGACCACCAGCAAGATGACCGGGTACGTCATGGAAGAAATGACGTAGTTGCGCAGCTTGTCCTCGGCCTCGAGCTGGACCGTGAGTTCCTTCAGGACCACATGCAGCGAACCAGAGGTTTCCCCGGCCCGTATCAGGACCAGATACTGGCGCCCCAGGTCCCGCTCGAAAGGCAGCAGAGACTGGTACAGCGATTTCCCGCCCCGCACCCCCTCCTCCACCTTGGCAATGAATGCTTTCAGCCGCTCCGTGTTCGCCGTCTCCTTGAGCATGACCAGCGCCTTGTCGAGCGGCATGTTGGCCTGCTTGAGGTGTGCCATTTCACGGCTGAACAGCAGTATTTCGCTGCGCTTGAGCTTTGCGCCCCGGCCTTGCGGCTCATCCTGGGAGACCGCACCCGATCCATCCGCGATGCGCACCGGTGTCACGCCCTGCCCGATAAGCCGCAGCCGCGCACTTTCCAGATTCAGCGCGCGGACGGTCCCCTGGCAGGCCTTGCCGTCGGACGTGATGCCATCGTATTGAAATTCAATCATTTTGACGAGCGACGCGCAGGACTTCTTCTGCCGTTGTCAGACCCTTGAAGACCTTGGTGGCGCCATCCTGCAACAAGTTCCCCCCGGCATAGGCGCCGTCTTCGCTGCTGAGCTTGGAGCCCCTTTCAAGGACCACCTTCTTGACGTCTTCCGTGAGGACCAGCAGTTCATGGACGGCGATCCGCCCCCGATAGCCCGTGCCCCGGCAGGCGGCACAACCCACGGATTTGTAAATGACCTGCCCCTCTTGCAAAGGCACCCCCAGGGATGCCGCCGCGGCCTGCGCCTGGTCCGGCAAAAGCGGGGTCTTGCACTCCTCGCACAGCTTGCGCACCAGGCGTTGCGCCAGCACGCCGACCACGGATGCCGTGATCAGATAGGGCTCCACCCCCATGTTGATCAGGCGGACGATGGCGCCGAGCGCACTGTTGGTGTGCAGCGTGGACATGACCAGGTGACCCGTCAGCGCGGCCTGCACGGCGATTTCGGCAGTTTCGCCATCGCGCATTTCGCCGATCATGATGACGTCCGGATCCTGGCGCAGGAAAGAGCGCAGCACCTTGGCAAAGGTCAGTCCGATCTGGGGCTGCACCTGCACCTGGTTGAGCCACTGCAACCGGTACTCCACCGGGTCTTCCACCGTCAGGATCTTGAGGTTTTCGCCCTCCAGCTCCTGCATCGAGGCATACAGCGTAGTGGATTTACCCGACCCCGTGGGCCCTGTCACCAGAAAGATGCCATGCGGCACGCTCAGAAGCTGGCGCATGGTTTTCAGCGTGGGCGGCGTGAAATGCAGGCTTTCCAGTGAAAGCAGGTCGAAGTTTTTTTCCAGCAACCGCATGACGACGGATTCGCCGAACATGGTGGGGATGGTGGACACGCGCGAGTCCATTTCCTTTCCATGCACGCGCAGCTTGGTGCGGCCATCCTGGGGCATCCGGCGTTCCGCAATGTCCAGTTGCGAGAGGATCTTGATGCGGGACACGACCGCGGGGGCATCCTTGTTGTCGATCTCGTCGATGGGATACAGCTCGCCGTCCACCCGAATGCGGACCACCGATTTTTCTTCGTAGGTTTCGATATGGATGTCCGAGGCCTGGGCTGCCACTGCCTGTGAAAGGATGTGGCTCACCCGCTGGATGATGGGGGCCTCCGAGGCCATGTCCCGCAGGTGCTCGATGAATTCGGAGGCCTCGAACTGGTCGCCCCCGGTTTCTTCGTTCTGTTCGGGGTCCTGGACGTACCACTCGTTGAGCTGGCTGGATATTTCGGTTTCAAGGCCAAAGAATATCTTCGGCACATCCCCGAACACCAGGCGCAATGCATCGCGCAACGCAGCGCTCCGGGGATCCACCGATGCAAACTCCGGCACGGATTCCGCATCCTCCGCATTGCCCAGGGGAAGCAGGTTGTTGGCCAGCAAGAAGCTGGTATTGAGCCGCGACGTGGCGGGCTTTTCCTTGGGGAAGGCGTCCTGGCGCACCAGAGGCAGGTCAATCTGCCTGGATAGTGCGGCGTACACGTCGACCTCGGAAACCAGTCCCAGGCTGATGAGCAGGCGGCCCAGGCGTCCGCCCATGGAGCGCTGGACCTCCAGCGCCCTCTCCAGGTCGTTGCGCGACAATTTCTGGTCCGCAAGGAGCATCTCCCCGAGCCTGGGCGCAGCGACATCAACGCTTTCCACTTCACCTACTTCAGCCGAGAGCTTCATTACCGACGCCTTTGAACATTCTTTCAACAACCAAAATACCCAGGCATGATTTGCATCACCCGCAGGGGCGAATCACTTGAACCACAACAAACAGCGGCTTAATCGATCCAGCTCGGGACCCACATAATATTGGCGATATCCCACAATCCTCGCCACAAGCGGCCCGTCCCTCCACGCCAGGTATTTTGACACGTAGCCCTCGTCCAGCCCCAGGGCTCGCAACCGCTGCTGCAGCGCCCGGGCCTGCAGATAGGTGCCCTCTCCCAGCGACCTGACGCGCCTGACGACCCCGCGGCCGTTGGTGAAAAAGCGCAGCAAGCGCGTCCCCAGGCTGCGGTCCTTGGCGCCCAGTTGATTGGCGCCATGCTGGCGGTACAGGATCTGCGGGGTGCGAAGGAAGCTCCGACGGCCACTCCCGCTCACCAGCGCACACCACCAGTCATGCATGATGGCATGGGGCGGCATGGGCAAGGCCATCTGCAGCAGGGTGCGGTTCACCATCATCGTGCATCCCGTCACCTCGTTCACGCTGAGCAGGGAGAGCGGGGAACATTGCCGGGGATCCATCCTCTGGTACGCGGCGAACGAATCGGAGATCACATTCAGGCTCTCGTCGACCACGGTCAGATCGCCATGGACCAGGCAGGGCAGGCCACGCCCTCCTTCCTCCTCCATCCGCATCATCTCCTGCAACGAAACCTCTATTTTCCGGGGCAGCCAGACATCGTCCTGGTCCGAGAACACGGCCCATTCCGCCAGCCCGTCATGCAGGCTGGCTGCCATGAGATTCTCGAAATTGAGGACAACCCCATGGCCACGCGACGAATGGGGCAGCACCACAAGCCGCTCGCCAAAGCGCTCCTTGTAGCGCGCCAGGATCGCCAGCGTCGCATCCGAGGAGCCATCGTCGCTGACCAGGAGCCGGAAGTTCCTGTGGGTCTGGGCCCAGATCGAGTCGAGCTGGCCTTCGAGGTACTTGGCCCCGTTGTAGGTTGCCAGCAGCACATCCACCAGCGGCAGCGCCGTGCTGGCAGCCCCGCCGGATCCAGCGGGCAAGGAAATGGGCCCATCCGCGTGGGAGATCACGGCGCCCTCGTGCCTACCGCCGCGCTGCGAGGGCGGCATTCCGAATCCATCAGCGCCTCATAGGCATCCGTGATGCCATCCCAGGTGTAGTGCTCCGCCACAATGCCCCGCGCGCGCTGGGCGCGCCGGGGCCGCAGGGCGTCCGACTCGCGCACCACCAGATCCAGACTGCGCGCGAGCTGCTCGGGGGTCGCAAAATAGTCGGCCGCATCGCGCGCAACCTCGCGGTTGAACGGGTTGTCGTGCGCGATCACCCAGTTTCCACAGGCCAGGGCCTCCAGAAGCGAAGGGTTCGTCCCCCCCACCGAATGGCCATGCAGGTAGCAGGCGGCATGCACGCGCAGGCTCGCCAGCTGCCCGCCGTCGTAGATGCCCCCGATGAACCGCACGCGCTCACTCGCGTGCTGCTGCAACTGCCGCTGGTAGGCCGTGGCACCCGAGACATCCCCCACGATGACGAGTGGCCAGTCTCCGCCGTGCATCACATGGCCCTGGATGATCTCGAGGATATGGTTCTCTGGCTCGGGCCGCGCCACCACCAGCATGTACCGATGGGCTTGCAGGCCCCAGAGGGAAAGCACGGCAGGGTCCACTTGCCGCCCCTCGACCAGTTCCGCGCCGTAGGCGATGAAGCTCGACGGCGCCCCCCGGGGATAGGTCTGGCGGAACCGCTGCGCAATGGCCTCGGCGTCGGCGATGAGGCGCGTCGCGGCCTTGGTGGTTACCCATTCCATGCAACGCAAATACAGGCGCGCGCCCCGGCCCCATTTGCTGCGGGCCCATTCGAGCCCATCCACGTTGATCCAGACCGGGACACCGAACACCCGGGGCCACCAGCAGGCCCATGCAGCGCCATAGCCCAGCATGTAGACAAGGTCGTAGCCACGGCAGGCATCCCAGAGGCAAGCACAATCGTAGGCCAGGACCGATGCCGCCCCCCACCGCGGACGGCGCTTGTGCCGCACGCGAACACCCTGGTAGAAAGTGTCCTGCACCGACGACTCGCCGGTTTCCGCATACACGGTGACCTCATGGCCCCGCGCCACCAGGCGGGTAGCGAGCTGTTCGGCGAATGTCTCGAACCCCCCATAACTCGCCGGAATGCCCCGGGCTCCGAGGATGGCGATCCGCAGCGCGGCCGGATTTGTGCGGGCGCCGGTCGCAAGCACCTGCGTCGGTGCCAAGCTCAAAGGTCCGCCTCGGCGAACCAGCGTCCCGCCTGGTCCTTCGCGGACAGCTGGATGGCGGCATCGACGGCAGGCCAGGCGATGGCCAGCTGTGGATCGTCCCAGCGGATGCAGCGTTCGTGCTCAGGGCTGTAGTAATCGGTGGTCTTGTAGAGGAAATCAGCCGATTCGGACACCACCAGGAAACCATGGGCAAGCCCCGGCGGCACCCAGAGCTGCCGGTGGTTGTCTTCCGTCAGCAGCGCTCCGACCCACTGGCCAAAGGTGGGCGATCCCTTGCGGATGTCAACGGCGACATCAAACGCCGCGCCCCGCACCACCCGCACCAGCTTGCCCTGGGCCCTGGGAGGCAGCTGGTAGTGCAGGCCACGCAGCACGCCCTGGCTGCTTCGGCTGTGGTTGTCCTGCACGAAGTCGCACTGGACGCCGGTAGCCTCCTGGAAGGCCTGCTGGTTGAAGCTCTCGTAGAAGAACCCCCGGCTGTCGCCGAACACCTTGGGCTCGATCAGTACGACATCAGGGATGGATTGGCGGATGGAATGCATGGCGGTTCAATAAACTTTGTCGTTCAGCAGGCGCTGAAGGTACTGGCCGTAACCGTTCTTGGACAGAGGCTGGGCCAGGCGCTCGAGCTGGGCACTGTCGATCCAGTTCGAGCGCCAGGCGATTTCTTCAGGGCACGCGATCTTGAGGCCCTGGCGGTGCTCCAGCGTGGCAATGAACTGGCTGGCCTCCAGCAGGCTCTCGTGGGTGCCCGTGTCCAGCCAGGCGTAGCCACGGCCCATGATCTCGACATTCAGCTGGCCCTGGTCCAGGTACAGGCGGTTCAGGTCGGTGATTTCAAGTTCACCCCGTGGCGACGGCTTGAGACTCTTTGCCATCTGTGCCACCTGGCTGTCATAGAAGTACAGGCCGGTGACGGCATAGCTGCTCTTGGGCTGGGCGGGCTTTTCCTCCAGGGACAGCACCTTGCCCTGTGCGTCGAATTCAGCCACGCCATAGCGTTCCGGGTCGTGCACATGGTAGGCAAACACGCTGGCACCCACCGTGCGCTGCTGTGCATTGCCGAGCAGCTCATGGAAATCATGGCCGTAGAAGATGTTGTCCCCCAGCACCAGGGCACTGGGCGCGCCGTCCAGGAATGCTTCACCGATGATGAAGGCCTGGGCCAGGCCATCCGGGCTGGGCTGCACGGCATATTGCAGGTTCAGCCCCCACTGGCTGCCATCGCCCAGCAGTTGCTCGAAGCGCGGGGTGTCCTGCGGCGTGCTGATGACCAGGATGTCACGGATGCCCGCGAGCATCAGCGTGCTCAGCGGGTAGTAGATCATGGGCTTGTCGTAGACCGGCAGCAGTTGCTTGCTGATGGCCAGGGTGGCCGGGTGCAGCCGGGTGCCAGAGCCTCCGGCGAGGATGATGCCTTTGCGTTGCGTCATGGTCAGGTGCCGTTCAGAGAGTTTCAGCCAGCATGCGCGCCACGCCAGACTGCCAAGGCGGCATCTGCAGGCCAAAGGCGGCCTGCAGCTTGCCTGTGTTCAAGCGCGAGTTGTGAGGGCGCACCGCAGGGGTGGGGAATGCGCTTGTCGGAACTGGCGCCACTTCTTTTGCTTTGATTTCAATAGCAGGTTGTACAAGCTGTGCTTGCGCAAGAACGTATTTTGCGTATTCGTTCCAGTTCGTCTCGCCGGCCGCCACGCAGTGGTAGAGCCCGGCGTCCTGCGGGCGCTGCTGCAGGTGGCGCAGTGCATGGGCGGTCACATCCGCCAGCAGGTCCGCGCCGGTGGGGGCTCCCCACTGGTCATCGATGACGGTCAGGCGATTGCGCTCCTGGGCCAGGCGCAGCATGGTCTTGGCGAAGTTGCCGCCGCGCGCGGCGTAGACCCAGCTGGTGCGCAGGATCAGGTGCTTGGCACCGGCCTCTGCGATCAGCTGCTCGCCTTCGAGCTTGGTGCGGCCGTAGACGCTCAACGGGGCAGGCGCATCGGTCTCCACCCAGGGGCGGCGGCCGCTGCCGTCGAACACATAGTCGGTGCTGTAGTGCACCAGCCAGGCGCCCAGCCGCGCAGCCTCCTGCGCGATGGCGCCGGGAGTGGTGGCATTGAGCGTGCGCGCAAAGTCGGCCTCGCTCTCGGCCCTGTCCACGGCGGTATGGGCCGCGGCATTGACGATGACGTCGGGGCGCAGGGCGCGCACCGTGTCGACCACCCCTGCCGGGTTGGCAAAGTCGCCGCAGTGGTCGGTGCTGTCATGGTCCAGGGCCGTTACCGTGCCCAGCAAGGACAGGCTGCGCTGCAGCTCCCACCCGACCTGGCCGCCCTTGCCAAAGAGCAGGATGTTCATGCGCTGGCGTCCGCAACGGCTGCGGCTGGTGCCTCCTGCGCGTACTGGGTCTGCACCCAGTCGCGGTAGGCACCGGTCTGCACGCTGGCCACCCAGTCGGCATGCTCCAGGTACCACTGCACCGTCTTGCGGATGCCGGTGTCGAAGGTTTCGGCAGGCTTCCAGCCCAGCTCGCGCTCGATCTTGCGCGCGTCGATCGCGTAGCGGCGGTCGTGGCCGGGGCGGTCCTTCACATAGGTGATCTGGGTGCGGTAGCTCTGGCCGTCGGCACGGGGGCGCAGCTCGTCGAGCAGCGCACACACCATGTTCACGATCTCGATGTTGGGTTTCTCGTTCCAGCCGCCCACGTTGTAGGTCTCGCCGGGCGCACCGGCTTCGAGCACGCGGCGGATGGCGCTGCAGTGGTCCTTCACGTACAGCCAGTCGCGCACCTGCATGCCGTCGCCATACACGGGCAGGTTCTTGCCGGCCAGGGCGTTGACGATCATCAGCGGGATCAGCTTCTCGGGGAAGTGATAGGGACCGTAGTTGTTGCTGCAGTTGGTGGTGAGCACCGGCAGGCCGTAGGTGTGGTGCCAGGCGCGCACCAGGTGGTCGCTGGCGGCCTTGCTGGCGCTGTAGGGGCTGTTGGGCTCGAAGCCGCGTGTCTCGGCGAAGGCCGGGTCGGTGGGGGCCAGCGATCCGTACACCTCGTCGGTGGACACATGCAGGAAGCGGAACGCCGCGCGCTCGCACTCGGGCAGCGCGCTCCAGTGGGCGCGCACGGCCTCCAGCAGGCGGAACGATCCCACGATGTTGGTCTGGATGAAGTCTTCCGGCCCGTGGATGGAACGGTCCACATGCGACTCGGCCGCGAAGTTGACCACGGCGCGGGGCTTGTGCTCGGCCAGCAGGCGGGCCACCAGGGCGGTGTCGCCGATATCGCCCTGCACGAAGATGTGGCGCGCATCACCCTGAACACTGTCCAGGTTGTGCAGATTGCCAGCGTAGGTGAGCTTGTCGAGGTTGACCACGGGCTCGCTGGAGGCAGCAAGCCAGTCAAGAACGAAGTTGGCGCCAATGAAACCCGCGCCGCCAGTAACCAGAATCATAGGGAGGGCTGTGTGAAATGCCAGCTCGGCAGAACCCGCGATTATCCCACCCTGCCCGGCCACCAGGTAACAGAGTTCAACGCATGGGCATCTGCGCGGGCCGGACGGTCGTCAGAAGTGGATGCCGCGCATCATCTGCTGCAGCGCCACCGCCTCGGCCGACAGCTGCGGCTTGGCGCCCTTGTCACCCTTGGCGGCGGCGGTGGAATCCGGGAACATGCGAAAGCTGGTGTTCATCGTGATCTGCGCCACGCGGGGCACCAGCGCATGCAGCAGCTGGCCGGTGATGCCCAGGCGCGTGGCGATGCGCACCGGCTTGAAGATGCAGGCCTGGGCGATCATGTCGGCCGCCTCCTCGGGGCTCAGCGTGGGCACGTTGTTGTAGATCTTGGTGGGCGCGATCATGGGCGTGCGCACCAGCGGCATGTTGATGGTAGTGAAGGTGATGCCCTGGTCGGCGAACTCGCTCGATGCGCAGCGTGTCCAGGCATCCAGCGCCGCCTTGCTGGCCACATAGGCCGAAAAGCGCGGCGCGTTGGTCAGCACGCCGATGGAGCTGATGTTGACCACATGGCCCTTGCGCTTGGCCACCATGCCGGGCAGAAAGCCCATGGTCACGCGCAGGCAGCCGAAGTAGTTGAGCTGCATGGTGCGCTCGTAGTCGTGGAAGCGGTCGTAGCTCGACTCGATGGCACGGCGGATGGAGCGGCCTGCGTTGTTGATCAGGAAGTCCACGCCGCCGTGGTTGTCGATCAGCAGCTGCACGAAGCGGTCGCAATCGGTCATGTCGGCGATGTCGGCCGAATACGCGATGAAGGCGTAGCCCTTGACCTTGGCCTCCGCGCACGCCTCGTCGAGCTTGTCCTGGTCACGCCCGCAAATGATGGTGGTCGCACCCGCCTCGGCGAACTTGTGCGCCGCCGCCAGGCCGATGCCCGAAGACCCCCCGGTGATCAGCACGACCTTGCCCGCCACCGTGCCCTTGAGCGTGCGGTCGATGAACAGCTCGGGATCAAGATTGCGCTCCCAGTAGTCCCACAGGCGCCAGGCGTAGTCCTTGAGGTTGGGGCAGGTCACGCCCGAGCCCTTGAGCGCCGCCAGCGTTTCGCGGCAGTCAAAGCGCGTGGGGTAGTTCACGAAGGTGAGCATGTCCTCGGGCAGGCCCAGGTCCTTCATGACGGCATTGCGCACGCGGCGCACGGGCGCCAGGGCCATCAGGCTTTTCTTGATGCTCTTGGGGATGAAGCCGAGCAGCGCGGCGTTGACGAACAGGTTCATGCGCGGCGCATGCGCGGCGCGGCTGAAGATGTCGAGCACATCGCCCACGCGGTAGCCGACCGGGTCCACCAGATGGAAGCACTTCTTGCCGATGTCCTTCTGGTGGCTGATGACGTTGAGCGCGTTCACCACGAAGTCCACCGGCACGATATTCACGCGCCCGCCCTCCAGGCCCACGGTGGGCATCCAGGGCGGCAGCAGCTGGCGCAGGCGCTGGATGAGCTTGAAGAAGTAATACGGGCCGTCGATCTTGTCCATCTCGCCGGTCGTGCTGTCGCCCACCACCATGGCGGGGCGGTACACCGTCCAGGGCACCTTGCAGTCCTGGCGCACGATCTTCTCGCTCTCGTGCTTGGTCTGGAAGTACGGGTGGTCCAGGCCCTCGGCCTCCTCGAACATGTCCTCGCGGAACACGCCTTCATACAGGCCCGCGGCAGCGATGGACGAGACGTGGTGGAAGTGCCCGGCATCGATGGCCTTGGCCAGATCGACCGTGTTGCGCGTGCCCTCGATGTTCACGGCGACCTGGGTTTCCTCGTCGGCGGAGAGGTCATACACGGCGGCCAGGTGGTAGAAGTGGTCGATCTGCCCCTTGAGCTTCTTGACGTCTTCCGCAGCCACACCCAGCTTCTTCGCGGTGAGGTCGCCAAACACGGGAATGGCGCGCGTGGCACCCACGCCCCAGAAGCTGCGCAGGTCGGCCACCTTGTCCGCGCTTTCCTTGCGAAGCAGGAAATGCACCACCGCGCCCTTGCGCTCCAGCAGCTTCTTGACCAGCCGCTTGCCAATGAAACCCGTTGCCCCCGTCACGAAATACTGCATGGAAAACTCCTGTGAGATAGCTTCATTCTTGCCCAAGGCCTGCGCGCACCGATTCAGCAGAAACCCGCGCCGATCCTAGGGCCCGCAGCCCGGGGCGGGCTAGACGGCACGCTCTACATTTTTAGGAGCGCGCGCCTACACCTTGCGCGCCGCGCGGCGTACAGTGCGGCCATGCGTCAGAGGCAATCCGCCCTGGCAAACCCACCCAACCGCACAACGGAGGCCCCATGGTCAAGAAACTGCAGAAACTCAGCGCCGACAAGAAAAAGAGCAACGCCCAACTGTCCAGCACCGTCAAGGACTCCGCCCAGCAGATCTGGCTGGCGGGCCTGGGCGCCTTCTCCAAGGCGCAGGAAGAAGGCGGCCGGGTGTTCGAAGCCCTGGTCAAGGAAGGCCTGACCATCCAGCGCAAGACCCAGGCCGTGGCCGAAGAAAAGATCACCGAGGCCACCAGCCGCGTGACCACCATGGCCAGCGACATCGGCTCCAAGGCCCAGGGCCAGTGGGACAAGCTCGAGAACATCTTTGAAGACCGCGTCGCCAAGGCCCTGTCCAAGCTGGGCGTGCCATCGGCCCGCGACCTGCAGGCACTGAGCGCCCGCGTGGATGCACTGGCCAAGGGCGGCAAGGCAGCCCCCGCCAAGGCCGCAGCTGCCGCAAAACCCGCCGCCAAGGCCCCGGCCAAGAAGGCCCCCGCGAAAAAGGCGGCCCCTGCCAAGGCGGCTGCAAAGCCCGCCGCCAAGGCCGCTCCGGCCAAGAAGGCCGCCGCCAAGAAGCCTGCCGCACGCGCGGCAGCCGACACCGGCGCCAACACCCCGTCGGGCAGCTGATTGCACATCAGGCAGGCGGCAGGCAACACCACCGTGCCGCCCCTGAAAAAAGGCGGCCAATGCGCGAGAGCGTGTTGGCCGCCTTTTTTTGGCCGGAGCCCGCGCCTTCGCGCCAGGCCGCCCACGGCAGGGCTACAGCGGCGCTGATATGCAGACGCGATGCCGCAGTGCAGCATTTCTGTGTCGGTTAGAGTAACCACCAGAGACATCGAAACAACGACGCAAAACGACGCGAAGGGGCCCGCACACATGGTGAAGAAAGCGCCACGCCGCACCGCAGAACGCATTCTGGAAGTGACGCTGGACCTGTTCAACCGGTTCGGCGAACCCAACGTCTCCACCACCCTGATTTCCGCCGAGCTGCGCATCAGCCCGGGCAACCTCTACTACCACTATCCCGCCAAGGATGAGCTGATCAACGCGCTGTTCGACCGCTACGAACGCTCGCTCACCGAACTCCTCACGGCCAGTGACGGCGTGCGCAATGTGGAGGATGCCTGGTTCTTCATGCACACGCTGTTCGAGCTGATCTGGCAGTACCGCTTCCTGTACCGCGACCTGAACGACCTGCTGTCCAAGAACCGGCGCCTGGAAACCCACTTCCAGGCCATCCTCAAGAACAAGACCCGGGCCGTGCGCGCCATGCTCGATGGCATGGGCCGCGCGGACAGCCTGCACATCGACTCGCGCGAGCTGGAAGCCACCGCCACCAGCATGGTGGTGGTGCTGACCTATTGGCTGAGCTTCGAGTACGTGCGCGACCCGCGCCGCGCGCTGGAGCCCGAAAGCGCCCAGGCCGCGCTCCTGCGCGGCGCCCACCATGTGCTGAACCTGCTCATGCCCTACCTCGAAAGCAGCCAGCGGGCCCATCTGCTGGAGCTGGTGGGCGCTTACGCCGCTGCGCCGGGATAGGCGCAGGCAGCAAGCACCCGCCTCACGGCAGCACGACAGGCCCCCCCTCCCACAAGAACTTCAGGAGACACACACCATGGCCAAATGGACCCCCTTCCCCCACGCAGGCGACTATGCGTTCGACGCCGCGAGCGTCAAGAAGCACTGGGCCCGGCTGCACAGCGGCGATGCCGAGCCCTGCCCCAAGGACACCGCGGTGCTCGAAGCCTGGGCGATGTTCCACAACGGCGACTTCGAGAAGGCAGCGGCGGCCGGCCTGGCGGCTGGCGGCCCTGGCATCACGGTGGCCAACAAGGCTGCCTCCATCTACGCCAACTACCTGGAGCAAAGGGAAAAGACCCGGCTCGACCTCTTCACCCAGGTGGCGGAGCGCGCCGAGGCGCAGGCCGCGGCGGAGCCCGGCAACGCCAATGCCTGGTACTGGCACGCCTACGCCCTGGGCCGCTACAGCCAGGGCATCAGCGTGGCCAAGGCGCTGGCGCAGGGCCTGGGCGGCAAGGTGAAGGAATCGCTGGAAAAGGCCATCGCGCTGTCGCCCAAGCACGCCGATGCACGCATCGCGCTGGGCGCATTCCATGCCGAGGTGATCGACAAGGTGGGCTCGCTGATTGGCGGCATGACCTACGGCGCGAAGAAGGACACCGGACTCAAGCTGTTCCAGGAGGCCCTCAAGCTCAACCCCGGCTCGGCCATCTGCATGATCGAATACGCCAACGCCCTGGTCATGCTCGAAGGCGACAAGAAGATGAAGGAAGCCACCGGGTTCTACGAAAAGGCCGCCGCCAGCGAACCCGCCGATGCGATGGAGCGCCTGGACGTGGAGATGGCGCGCGCCGAACTGGAAGATTGAATTCGGAACACCCCCTGGCCTGGCCGCGCCCGTCCTGAAAATCCAGGACCGCCCGTGGCGCCGCGGAATGCGGCCGGGCCGCGAAGCCCGCGCGCTCCAGGTCAGCCGGCAAAGCGGCGCAAGGCAATCTCCAGCAGGCCGTCGAAGATCAGGTTGTCCACCAGTTCGAAAGGGCGCGTCATGCTGGGCGCCATCTTCCAGCCCGCGCCGCCGGTCATCAGGCACGCCGGCTCCTCGCCGCAGTGCTGGATGACGTGCTGCACCATGCGCTCCACGGCTCCCGCGATCGCATAGGTGCCGCCGCTGGTGAGGGCATCGCTGGTGTTGGTGGGAAACATGCGCACCTCGCCCGTGGGCACGTGCAGCCCGGCGGTCCCGGACTCCAGCGCGCGCAGCATGATGCCGTGGCCCGGCAGGATGAGCCCGCCCATGAACCGGCCCTCGGTATCGATGCACTCCACCGTGACCGCCGTGCCCACCATGACGACCACCAGCGGCCGCGCCGGGCCCTGGCGCAGCACATGGTGGCGCGCACCGACCATGGCGACCCACCGGTCGGAGCCCAGGCGCGAGGGATGGTCGTAGCCGTTGGCAAGGCCTGCCTCCTGCGCCGACGACACCACCCACGAGGGCTCGACGTTCCAGATCTCCATCTGCTCCTCGACCCGGCGCTTGACGGCGTCGCCCGCCACCACGCACCCCAGCATGCGCTGGGGGTGCGGCAAGGGCGCCCAGCTGCCCTCGGCCAGGCGGTCGATGTGGTCCAGAAACTCGGCGCCATGCGCCAGCAGCGCAGCCCCGGGGCGGGGAGCGTCGTACAACGCCCATTTGAGACGGGTGTTGCCGACGTCGATGGCCAGAAATGTCATGCGGGGGATTATCCCGAGTTTTGCGGCGCCCCCGCGTACCCGCGGCGACAGGCGCCGGCGGCGGGATGGCGCGGAAAGAATGTCAAAAATCGTTTCGCGCGCCTGTGCGACACACCAGCGCCACGCTTTGCACGCTACAGTGGTCGTTCCTGTTTCTGCAACTTTAGGAGGTACGACATGGGTCTTTTCAGTTTCATCAAGGAAGCCGGCGAAAAGCTGTTCGGCGGCAAGGAGGCCCAGGCAGCCACGGCCGCTGCGCCCACGCAGGATGAACTCAATGCCAAGGCGGCCAAGGCCATCGAGACCTACATCGCGGCCCAGAACCTGGGCGCCAGCAACGTGCAGGTGGCGTTCGACGGCACGCAGGGCAAGGTCACCGTGAAGGGCACCGCCCCCACGCAAGGCGCCAAGGAAAAAGTCACCCTGTGCTGCGGCAACGTGGCCAGCGTGACCAGCGTCGAGAACCTGATGGAGGTGACCAATCCCGAGCCCGAGGCCCAGTACCACGACGTGGTGCGCGGCGACACGCTCAGCGCCATCGCCAAGAAGTTCTATGGCGACGCCAACAAGTACCCCGCGATCTTCGAGGCCAACAAGCCCATGCTGACCCATCCCGACAAGATCTACCCCGGCCAGAAGCTGCGCATTCCGCCGCTTTGAGCAGGGCAAGACGTCCTGACGGGCAAGCGGGCCACCAGGCCCGCTTTTTTTTGGGCGCGCCCATCGCGCGCACCGGCGGGTCGTCTCTCAGTTTTGCCGCCAGGGCAGCCCGTGAAAGCGCCAGCCGCCCTTCCTGCCGCGCTGGCCCTGGGCGTCGGCATCTCCCTCGAAACCTTCCAGGATGTTGTAGGCCGTGAAGCCCAGTTCGGTGGCGCGTCGCGCCGCGGCGATGGAGCGCACGCCGCTGCGGCACAGCATCACCAGCGTGGCGCCGGCGGGTGCGGCCGCGCGCAGCTGGGTGTCGAATCCGGCGTTCAGGGCCATGCCTGGCCACTGCTTCCAGGCCACGGCGGCGCCCCCGGGCACCTGTCCCACCCATTCGCGTTCGGCGTCGCTGCGCACGTCCACCAGCACGGCCTGGCCGGCCTGCATCCACTGCCAGGCCTGCTGCGGCGTGACATCGCCCGCGTAGCCTTCGGCGGGAGTGATCGTTTGCGGGATGGTCATCAGCTAGCTCCTTTCATCTCGGTTAACCGGTCCACGGGACGGGCCCACGGCCCGCCACAGGGGCGAATGCGTCACTCCCACAGGGGAGCGGGTTCATCGCGCAGGCGGCTGCGCAGCACCGCGTAGTCGGGCACCACGGTGGCCACGGTGTCCCAGAAGCGCGGGCTGTGGTCCATCACGCGCAGGTGGGCCAGCTCGTGGGCCACCACATAGTCGATGATGGCCGGGCGGTAGTGCAGCAGGCGCCAGTTCAGGCGGATGGAGCCGTCGGCCTTGGCGCTGCCCCAGCGGGTCTGCGCGCTAGACAGGCGCAGGCTGGCCCAGCGCACCCCCAGCAGCGGGGCGAAGTGGTCCAGCCGCGCGGTGAAGTGGCGGCGTGCATCGCGCATGAGCCAGGCCTGCACGGCGTCGCGGATCTGGGCGGCGCTGGCACTGTGGGGCAGGCCGATGTGCAGGCTGCGGGTGACGGCAATGCCCTCTTCCCCGGCCGAGGGCGGCGCGGACGGCACCAGCGCCCCGCCCCTGCCGGCAAAGCCATGGCTTGGGTCCAGCACCACCGTGAGCGGCTCGCCCAGGTACGGCAACACCGCGCCATGGGCCCAGAGGATGCGGCCGCCCTCCATGCGCTGTTGGCGCTCGCGGGCCTCCGACAGCTTGCGCAGGACCCAGTCCGACTTGTCGCGCAGCGCGGCGTCCACCGCCGAAAGGGTTACCCAGCTGGGCGCGCGCACGGACAGGCCATCCGCGCCCACGGTGAAGCCGATGGTGCGTCGCCGTGCGCGCTGCAGCGCATAGGCGACCACGGCGTCGCCCAGCAGCACTTCGCGGCTGGCCTGCGGGTGGCGGAACTCGGCCGGGGACAGCAGGGACGGCAAGGGCACCGCCGGTGCCGCAGGCCTGCTTGCTATCGTTCTAGGAGCTACCGGCGCTTGATCATTCTGCGCCAGCGGCGCTCCAGGCTTGAAACCTGAAGCCTGCGCCGCCGATGCCGCAACCGGTGCGGCCGGCGGGTCGAAAAGGTCGAGCGCCAATTGCACAAGCCGGTGCATGGAATCAATAGCTCCCCAGCGGCGAGCAGCCATCCAGGGCATCCGCCACCGGCGCTGCCCAGGCCAGCAGCCGCCGCGCCAGGGCCGCCCCGCCACGCTGGCGGCGCCTTGCCGGCATGCGCTGGTGGCGCCCCCCCTCCCGCGCGGCGCGGCACATCAGGAGGAGCAGCTCAGGGGGTGTTCTCATAGGCCTCGGGGTCCAGGCGGCGCATCTCGGCCTCGATCCAGGCCTCGACCTCGCGCATCAGCTCGTCGGGCTGGCGGCCCACGCTGGAAATGGGTTTGCCGATGGACACGTCCACCACGCCGGGCCGCTTGATGAAGGCCTTGCGCGGCCAGACCTTGGCCGAGGTCACGGCGATGGGCACCACGGGCGCGCCGGTGTCGATGGCCAGGCGCGTGCCCCCGGTCTTGTAGTTGCCCTTGCGCCCGCGCTCGATGCGCGTGCCCTCGGGGAACATGATGATCCAGATGCCCTTGGCCAGCAGGTCCTTGCCCTGCTGCACCACCTTGTTGAACGCCTGCGTGCGCTGGTTGCGGTCGATGTGGATCATGTCCAGGCGACCAATCGCCCAGCCAAAGAAGGGAACGTAGAGCAGCTCCTTCTTGAACACGTAGGCCAGCGGGCGCGGCATGATCGTGGGCATGAGGAAGGTTTCGTACGTGGACTGGTGCTTGACCAGCAGCACGGCCCCGGCGTTCTCGCCCTGCGGGAGGTTTTCCATGCCGGTCACATGGGCGCGGACGCCCAGGATCACCCGGGCACCGCTGATGCACAGCGACAGCCATGCCCGTGCGATGCGGTACAGCGGCCCTCCGCGCACGCCCAGCAGGGTGCCCAGCATGATGGCCAGCGCATAGGGCACGACGGTGATGCCCATCCAGAGAAGGTGAATGACGGAACGGATAAAAGCCATTTTTAGGAGTTTTCGGCTGCCAGCGCTTGATCATCAAGCGCTGGCAGCTATTAAATTAATAGCATCAAGACGATGGGGCACTGCCGTGCAGGGGCAGGGGAATGGCCGCCAGCGCTGCCGCCGGCACCTGCACCGCGGGCAGCAGCTGGTCCACGAAATCCCCCAGGCTGGCGTGCACCAGCGTGCCCGCCGGAATGCCCGCCGGCAGCGGCCCGCCGGGGTGCACCTGGGCCGACTGCCCCGTGCACACCAGGTGCAGCTGCGCGCCCAGCGCGGCGCCGGCCTGCAGATGGGCGGCACAGCTGCCCACCACCCGCACGTCCTGCCGCTCCACGCCATAGCGGTCGCTGATCTGCTCCAGCAGGCCCGGGGCGGGCTTGCGGCAGGCGCACTCCTCGTCGGCCGCGTGCGGGCAGTAGAACACCGCGTCGATGCGCCCCCCCACGGCGGCCACCTGCCGGTGCATCTTGGTATGGATGGCATTGAGGGCCACCACGTCGAACAGCCCCCGGCCCAGCCCCGGCTGGTTGGTCGCCACCACCACATGCCAGCCGGCATGGTTCAGGCGCGCGATGGCTTCGAGCGCGCCCGGCACGGCGGTCCACTCGTCGGCGGAGGTGATGTAGTCCTCCCCCAGCGGGTTGAGGGTGCCGTCGCGGTCGAGGATGGCGAGTTTCATGGGGCTTGGTTACCTTGTGAGAATCGCCAGCCTATCAGCTTGGGCCATCCGGTCAAACGGCCAGGCGCGAGAGGTCGGCCACGCGGTTCATCGCGTTGTGCAGCATCTTGAGCAGACCCAGGCGGTTCATCCGCACATCCAGCTGCTCGGCGTTGACCATCACGTCGTCGAAGAACGCATCCACCGGCGCGCGCAGCACGGCCAGGGTCTGCAGGCTGGCGGTGTAGTCGCCCGCGTCGAACTGGGCGTTGGCCTCGGGCACGAAGCGCTGCAGCGCGGCGTACAGGTCCTGCTCGGCCTTTTCCTGCAGCAGGTCGGGGTTCACGTGGGCATCCACCGGGCCCTCGACCTCGGCCTTTTTCAGGATGTTGCCCACGCGCTTGTTGGCCGCGGCCAGGGCCGGGCTTTCGGGCAGTGCGGCAAAGGCGCGCACGGCTGCGAGTTGCTTTTCGACCAGGGCCAGGCGCTGCGGGCGTAGGGCCATGACGGCGTCGACCTCCTGCGCGCGGTAGCCCTGCTCGCGCAGGCTGCCGGCGAGGCGGTCGTAGATGAAGTCGGCAAGTTGCGCGGATGCGTCGGTGATCTTGTCGCCAAAGGCGGGCACCGCACCGGCGAGCAGGTCGTTGAGCTGCAGCGGCAGGTCTTTTTCGACCAGCATGCGGATCACGCCCAGCGCATGGCGGCGCAGCGCGAACGGATCGCGGTCGCCGGTGGGCAGGTTGCCGATGCCGAACATGCCCACCAGGGTTTCGAGCTTGTCGGCCAGCGCCACCACCACGCCGGCGGTGTTGCGCGGCAGCGTATCACCGGCAAAACGGGGCTTGTAGTGGTCTTCGATGGCGTGGGCCACCGTCTCGCCCAGGCCGTCGTTCAGGGCGTAGTAGCCGCCCATGATGCCCTGCAGCTCGGGGAACTCGCCCACCATGTCGGTCACGAGGTCGGTCTTGGCCAATTGCGCGGCTTTGTCGGCATCAGCGACCAGCGCAGCATCGCCCAATTGCGTGGCAATGGCTTTGGCTATTGACCTAACGCGCTCCACGCGCTCGCCCTGTGTGCCCAGCTTGTTGTGATAGACCACCTTGGAGAGGCCCTCGACGCGCGAGGCCAGGGTCTTCTTGCGGTCCTGGTCGAAGAAGAACTTCGCGTCGGCCAGGCGCGGGCGCACCACGCGCTCGTTGCCGCCGGTCACGAAGCTCGTGTCTTCGGGGCTGATGTTGCTCACCACCAGGAACTTGTGGGTGAGCTTGCCCGCGGCGTCCAGCAGCGGAAAGTACTTCTGGTTGGCCTTCATCGTGAGGATCAGGCATTCCTGCGGCACATCGAGGAACTCGGTCTCGAACGAGCAGGTGACCACGTTGGGCCGCTCGACCAGCGCGGTCACTTCGTCGAGCAGGGCCTCATCTTCGATGGGGCGCGCGCCGTTGCCCACCTGGGCGGCGGCTGCGGCCAGTTGGCGGACGATCTCGGCCTTGCGCTCGGCAAAGGAGGCGATCACGGCGCCGTCCTTCTTGAGCGTGGCGGCGTAGCTGTCGGCGTCCTGCAGCACCACCGGCGACACGGCGGCTTCAAACCGGTGGCCCTGCGTGCTGTTGCCCGCCGTGAGGCCCAGCGCCTTCACCGGCACCACGGTGCTGCCGTGCAGCGCGACCAGGCCGTGCGCGGGGCGCACGAAGTTCACGCTGGTCCAGCCGGGCAGTTCGCAGTCGGTCTCGAGCTGGTAGCTCATGACCTTGGGAATTGGAAGCTTGGCGATCGCTTCATTCAAGGCGAACTCAAGCCCAACCTGCAGTGTCCCGCCAATTGCGACGCCACGCAGATAAACCGCATCCGCTTTGCCGTCGCTTTGCACAACCAGACTGTCGGGGCCATCCACAGCGTTCGGCCACAGATCAGCCAAGTGTGCTCGCCCCTCATTCGCAAGCTTCTTCCTCAGGGCATCAGTCGGCTTACCCTCCTTAATGGCAACAGAGACTGGCATCAGCTTCACCAAAACGTCTTTGTCCGCTGCACGCTCCAACACATTGGTCACATGCGCAGCCAATCTACGAGGCGAAGCAAAAAAAGTAACGACCGAATCGGTTGCAGTCAGTCCACGAACTTTCAACTGATCAAAAAGTACGTTGGCGAAAGCATTGCCCAGCTTTTGCAGCGCCTTGGGCGGCAGCTCTTCGACAAACAGTTCAACGAGAAGGTTTTGGGTTGTCATCGTCATTTCTCTCACGCAGCCTTCTTCGTCATCTGTTCCACCCACTCGCGCGGCGCCATGGGGAAGCCCAGGCGCTCGCGGCTCTCGTAGTAGCTCTGCGCCACGGCACGGGCCAGGTTGCGGATGCGGCCGATGTACGCGGCGCGCTCGGTCACGCTGATGGCGCCGCGCGCATCCAGCAGGTTGAAGCTGTGCGCGGCCTTGAGCACCTGCTCGTAGGCGGGCAGCGCCAGCTGCTGCTCCATCAGGTACTTGGCCTGCTTCTCGTGCGCATTGAAGGCGGTGAACAGGAAGTCTGCGTCGCTGTGCTCGAAGTTGTAGGTGGACTGCTCCACCTCGTTTTGCTTGTACACGTCGCCGTAGCTCAGCGTGTCGGTCCACTTCAGGTTGTAGACGTTGTCGACGCCCTGCAGGTACATGGCCAGGCGCTCCAGGCCGTAGGTGATCTCGCCCGTGGCGGGCTTGCAGTCGATGCCACCCACCTGCTGGAAGTAGGTGAACTGCGTGACTTCCATGCCGTTGAGCCACACCTCCCAGCCCAGGCCCCAGGCGCCCAGCGTGGGGTTCTCCCAGTCGTCTTCGACAAAGCGGATGTCGTTCTTCTTGAGGTCGAAACCGAGGGCTTCAAGCGAGCCCAGGTACAGTTCCAGAATGTTGGCCGGCGCGGGCTTGAGCACCACCTGGTACTGGTAGTAGTGCTGCAGCCGGTTGGGGTTCTCTCCATAGCGGCCATCCTTGGGCCGGCGGCTGGGCTGCACATAGGCGGCCTTCCAGGGCTCGGGCCCGATGGCGCGCAGGAAGGTGGCGGTGTGCGAGGTGCCGGCACCCACTTCCATGTCGTAGGGCTGCAAAAGAGCGCAACCCTGCGCGTCCCAGTAGGACTGCAGCTTCAAGATGATTTGCTGGAATGTCAACATGGCGTCTGTGGCACTGGCAAGCCAGGGCCGGGCAAGTAGGAGGAGAAAAGAAAACGATGCAAGGCGTGGACGCAAGGCCTGCCGACCACCCCAGGCAGCACGGACGGGCATCGCACACGCGAACCGATCATTTTACGGCGCCGCAGCAAGGCCGCCCTGCAAACAACGCGACGCCACCGCCAGTCGCTGCCAGCAGCCAGAGGTCGAAACCGCCCGCCCCATGAAAAAAGGCCAGAGCCCTCGTGGAGCCCCAGCCTTTCCAACCCATCCGCGCCGCCCATAAGCCACCGCGTGCAGGTGCCGCCCTTGCAGGCAACCATCGGCGCACAGCAGCACGCCAAATCAATAAAAATCCGTCGCTCGACTCGCACAACCCAACGTCCAACTGGACGCGCGGCCATCGCGAGAGCACCCGTGGATCTGGCTCCGCCAGTCCACCAGGTGCGCCCCCCTTAGGGGGAAGGCGCGCAGCGCCTCAGGGGGAGACTAGTACTCCCAGAAGATGCGTTGCAGCTCTTTGCTGTCGTTGGTCTTGGTGAGCGCCACCATGGCAAGAATGCGGGCCTTTTGTGGACGCAGGTCATGCGCCACCACCCAGTCGTACTTGTCGTCGGGCTGCTCGGCGTTGCGCAGCACGAAACCGTCGGGCACGCGGGCCGAGCGCACGATCTGCACGCCCGCCGCACGCAGCGCCTTGAGCGAATCCACCGCCTGCGCGGCCACCGAGCCGTTGCCCGTGCCGGCGTGGATCAGCGCCTTCACGCCGGCCTTGCCGTAGGCCTCGATGCCCGTGGTGTTCATGTTGCCGTAGCCGTACACGATGTCCACGGCGGGCAGGGCCTGGATCTCGTCGATGTTGAACTCGGAATTGGCGGTGTGGCGCTTGACGGGCGCGCGGAACCAGTAGTTCTTGCCCTCCACCACCATGCCCAGCGGGCCCCACTGGCTCTTGAAGGCCTCGGTCTTGATGTTGATGGTCTTGCTCACGTCGCGGCCGCTCTGGATCTCGTCGTTCATGGTGACGAGCACGCCCTTGCCGGCGGCGTCCTTGCTGGCCGCCACGCTCACGGCGTCGTACAGGTTCAGCGCGCCATCGGCCGACAGGGCCGTGCCGGGGCGCATGGAGCCGACTACGACGATGGGCTTGTTCGTGCGCACGACCAGGTTCAGGAAGTACGCGGTTTCTTCCAGGGTGTCGGTGCCGTGGGTGATGACGATGCCGTCCACGTCGGCCTGCTTGGACAGGGCCGAGACACGCTGGCCGAGCTTGAGCAGGTGCTCGTTGGTGAAGCTCTCGGAGGCGATCTGGAACACCTGCTCGCCCGAGACCTTGGCGACGCTGGCCAGCTCCGGCAGGCCCGCCAGCAGCTTGTCGACCGGCACCTTGGCCGCGGCGTAGGTGGCGCTGTTGGCGGCCGAGGCGCCTGCACCGGCGATGGTGCCGCCCGTGGCAAGCACCACGACATGGGGCTTGGCGGCCTGGGCCATGGCCACGGCCGAGGCGGCGGACAGCAGCAGGCCGGCCAGCCAGCGGTGCACGGGGGGGGAAATGCGCATGACAGAAATCTCCAGACAGTTGTTATGAAGAGGCCGCCAGCGGAATGCGCTGACAACCCGGCCGCTCGTTGGCGGTGCCGGATCGTATGAGAGAGTCACACACATCGTTAGGGAATAATCAGCCTCTTCTTGTGAATTTCACTCATACCCCTGCTACCGGACCCTGGCCATGAACCTGCGGCAACTCGAGGTGTTCCAGGCCGTTCTGCAAACCGGCAACATGAGCGCCGCGGCACGGCTGCTGTGCATCACGCCCTCGGCCGTGAGCAAGGCCGTGGCGCACACCGAGCTGCAGCTGGGCTACCGGCTGTTCGTGCGCACGCCGGCCGGCCTCACGCCCACGCCCGAGGCGCAGGTGCTGGCCACCGAGTCCACGGGCATCCACCGCCAGCTCGACGCCCTGCGCCGCACGGCGCGCAACCTGGGCACCAGCGACACGGGCGACGTGCGCCTGGCGGCCATCCCCTCGATCACGCACGAGTTCCTGCCCCTGGTGCTGCAGGAGCATGCGCTGCGCTACCCGCAGGTGGGCGTGGAAGTGCGCACCATCCACCAGGACCAGATGACGCAGGCCCTGCTCACTCGCAGCGTGGATTTCTGCCTGGGCTTCTACAAGCACCCGCACCCGCAGATCCGCAGCGATCTGCTGGTCAGCGGGCGCATGTACCTGGCGGTGGCGCAGTCCGTGTGGACGCGCGCGCCGCGCGCCGTGGCGCCCAGCGCCCGGCTGGCGCAGGTGCCGGTGATCCGCCTGGTGGGGGACGACCCCATGCGCCAGTCCATCGACGACCTCGCACAGCGCCTGGGCACGCCCGCGGGGCCGGGCCTGCAGGTGCAGACCTCGCGCCTGGCGCTGGACCTGGTGCGCCGGGGCATGGGCTGGACGGTGATCGACTTTCTCACCGCCACCCAGCTCGACCCCGGGACCATGGTGGCGCTGGAGCTGCACGAGCTGCCGCCCATGTCGCTGTACAGCTACCACGCCCGCGCCCTGCCCCAGGGCCTGCCCGCCACGCGCATGCTGGCCATGCTGCCGGGGCTGCTGCACCGAGCCCTTTCGGCAAAGGCGGTATGAAAAAACCCGCCCATCCCTCGCAGGATGGCGGGTTGCGCTGAAAACCTCGCGGCTCAGTTATCCCAGCGGCGCAGCACCAGGCTGGCGTTGGTTCCGCCGAAGCCGAAGCTGTTGGACAGTGCCGTGCGGATGGGCGCATCGCGCGTCTCGCGCACCAGGGGCATGCCCTCGGCGGCGGGCTCCAGCGTCTCGATGTGGGCCGAGCCCGCGATGAAGCCCTGGCGCAGCATCAACAGGCAGTAGATCGCCTCCTGCACGCCCGTGGCACCCAGCGAGTGGCCGGTGAGCGACTTGGTGGACGAGAACGGCGGAATCGCGTCGCCGAACACCTCGCGGATGGCGCGCAGCTCCGGCACGTCGCCCACGGGCGTGGAGGTGCCGTGGGTGTTGATGTAGTCGATGGGTTCGCTCACGGTGGAGATGGCCTGGCGCATGCAGGCGATCGCGCCGTCGCCCGAAGGGGCCACCATGTCGGCGCCGTCGGACGTGGCGCCGAACCCGATGACCTCGCCCAGGATGGTGGCGCCGCGCGCCTGCGCATGCTCCAGGCTCTCCAGCACCACGGCGCCGCCGCCGCCCGACAGCACGAAGCCGTCGCGGTTGGCGTCATAGGCGCGCGAGGCCTTCTCGGGCGTGGCGTTGTAGGCGCTGGACATGGCGCCCATGGCGTCGAACAGCAGGCCCATGCCCCAGGTGACCTCCTCGCCGCCGCCGGCGAACATCACGTCCTGCATGCCCCAGGCGATCTGCTGGGCGGCCGCGCCGATGCAGTGGGCCGAGGTGCTGCAGGCCGAGGTGATGGAGTAGTTGATGCCCTTGATGCCGAAGTTGGTCGACAGGCAGGCGGACACGGTGGAGCTCATGCAGCGCGTGACCTGGTAGGGCCCCACGCGGCGGATGCCCTTGCTGCGCAGGATGTCCGCCGCCTCGATCTGGTTGGCGGGCGAGCCGCCGCCCGAGCCCATGATGAGGCCGGTGCGCGGGTGCGACACCTGTTCGGGCGTGAGGCCCGATTCGGCGATCGCGTTGGCCAGCGAGATGTGCGCATAGGCTGCCGCATCGCCCATGAAGCGCAGCTGCTTGCGGTCGATCAGCTCTTCGAGGTTGATCTGCGGCACGCCCGCCACCTGGCTGCGCATGCCCAGCTCGGTGAACTGCGGCATGGCACGGATGCCCGAGCGGCTCTCCCGCAGCGACTGCGTGACGGTGCCCATGTCGTTGCCGATGCACGAGACAATTCCCGCGCCCGTGATCACCACGCGTTTCATGCTGCGGCTCCTTGTGCGGCGCCATCTTCCTCGCGTTTGAACAAGCCCACACGCAGGTCGTTGGCCACGTAGATTTCCTTGCCATCGGCCAGCAGCCGGGCATCGCCAATGGCCATGACCAGCTTGCGCTTGATGACGCGCTTGATGTCGATTTCGTAGGTGACGAGCTTCACGTCCGGGCCCACTTCGCCGGTGAACTTGACCTCGCCCGCGCCCAGCGCCCGGCCGCGGCCAGGCAATTGCAGCCAGGTCAGGTAAAAGCCGATGAGCTGCCACATGGCGTCCAGCCCCAGGCAGCCGGGCATGACCGGGTCGCCCTGGAAGTGGCAGGCAAAGAACCAGAGGTCCGGGCGCACGTCAAGTTCGGCGCGGATCTTTCCCAGCCCGTGCGCGCCACCATCGCTGTCGATGTGCGTGATGCGGTCAAACATCAGCATGGGCGGCAGCGGCAGGCGCCCGCTGTCAGCGCCGAACAGCCGGCCCTCGCCCGAGGCGATCAGTTGTTCGTAGGAAAAGGAATCAGCCATCTTCAGTCGTGCTCCAGAACAGCGGTGGGCCCGCTTCAAATCATCGTTGTATGCAAACACAAGCCCCCGCTTGTGGGGCTCCATTATCAAGGCAGAGAAAGACACATCCCGGTTTTGGCCCGGCAAGGCACCGGGACACCCCGGCAGCACATGACCTGGATCAATTCCCGCGCACCGTCTGCCACCGCCTCGCCACCAGGGCAAAAACCAGGGCCAGCCCCCCGAAGATCCACAGGGGCACCAGCCCCCAGCGCGACACCCACCACGCGTACGGCGTGATGTGCCAGCCACTGGCGGCATCCATCCCCCGGCCCCACACCTCGCCCTTGAGCACGCCCCGCGTGTGCCGCGCCAGCTGGTGGGTGACCACGCCCCGGTGGTCGATGATGGCGGTGGCGCCCGTGTTGGTCGCGCGCACCATGGGGCGCTCGAATTCCAGCGAACGCATGCGGCTGATGTGCAGGTGCTGGTCGATGGCCACGGTGTCGCCGAACCAGCCGATGTTGCTGAAATTGACGAACACCGTCGGCGCCTGCGCCGGGTTGGCGAACCGCGCGCCCAGTTCCTCGCCAAAAAGGTCTTCGTAGCAGATGTTGGGGGCGATGCGCTGGCCTGCCCAGGCAAACGGTGCCTGGCCCACGGTTCCGCGGTTGAAATCGCCCAGCGGGATGTCCATCATGGCCGTGAACCATCTGAAGAACGGCGGGATGAATTCGCCGAACGGCACCAGGTGGTGCTTGTCGTAGCGGTACGGCGTCTTCTGGTGGCCGGGGCCCATGCCCAGCACCGAATTGGTGTAGCCCAGCGTTTCGCTGCCCAGCGGAATGCCCAGCAGCGCCGCCTGGGAGCCCTGCGCGTAGCGCTGCTGGATGCCTTCCAGGTAGCCCGGCATGAGCTGCTGGGGCAGCAGCGGGATGGCGGTTTCGGGCGCCACCACCAGGTCGGCCCTGGCGTCGCGCAGCGCGTCGGCATACCACTTGAGCGCCATCGGCACGCCGCTGCCCTGCTGGAACTTCTCGTCCTGCGGGATGTTCCCCTGCAACAGTTCCAGGGTCATCGGCGGCGCCGTGCGGGCCGACGGCGTGTGGCACAGGTTCACCGCGCAATGGCGCTCCAGCGTGGCGCCCGCCAGGCCCGCCGCGAGAACGCCGGCCAGCCCCCACAGGCGCCAGTGGCGCAGATCCCCCGGGCGCCATTGCACGGCCAGCATCGCCAGCATCGCAGCCACCGCCCCGATGCCGTACACGCCCAGGATGCGCGCCAGCACCGCCAGCGGCCCGTCAACGTGGGCATAGCCGCCCGCGCCCCACGGGAAACCCGTCCACAGCGTGCCGCGCGCCAGTTCGGCCAGCAGCCAGAACGCTCCGAAAACAATAGCTGTCAGCGCCCTGTTGGCAAGCGCCAGGCGGCAAAAAAGCCCCAGCATCACCGCGTAGTAGCTGCCCAGGAACGCCGCGAGGCCCAGCACCGCCGCCACCGCCAGCGGCGCGGCCAGCCCGCCGTAGGTGTGCATGGAGATGAAAAGCCACCAGAACGTGCCCGCGAGCCAGGCCGTGGCGAACAGGCCGCCGATGGCGGCACCGCGCCGCCAGGCCACGGACGCGGTGGCCTGCGGGCGCACCAGCCAGGCCAGCACCGCCATGGAGGCGATCTGCAGCCACCACAGGGGCTCGCCGCTCCACGGCCAGGCCAGCGAGGCCGCCTGCGCAACGCCGGCAGCCACGGCCAGCAGCGCCTGCAGGGCCAGCGGCAGCCCCGGCGTCGTGCGCGCGCGGGCCATCAGCCGCCGGCGCTGGCATCTTCGACCCGCGACACCTTGAACCAGCGCACGGCGCCGCCCTTGGTGTGCAGCACGACGAAGTGCAGCCCGCCCAGCTGCAGGTGCTCGCCGCGCTTGGGCACATGGCCCATTTCGTGGGCGATCAGGCCACCGATGGTGTCGAAGGTTTCGTCGGGGTCGCTGCCCTGGACCAGCACGTCGAACGCCTCGGAAACCCGTTCGACCGAGGTGTCGCCGCTCACGCGGTAGGTGCGGTCGGCCAGCCCGAAGATGTCGCCGTCGTCCTCGGGAATGTCGAACTCGTCCTCGATCTCGCCCACGATCTGCTCGAGCACGTCCTCGATGGTGATGAGCCCGGCCACGCGGCCGAACTCGTCGATCACGATCGCCAGGTGGTTGCGGTTGCCGCGGAATTCGCGCAGCAGGTCGTTCAGGCCCTTGCTTTCGGGCACGAAGACGGCGGGGCGCAGCAGCGCGCGGATGTTCAGCTCGGGCGCCCGCTGCAGCTTGAGCAGGTCCTTGGCCATGAGGATGCCGATGATGTTCTCGCGCTCGCCCTGGTACACCGGAAACCGCGAATGCGCGGTGTTGATGACAAGGTGCAGCAGCTCGTCGAACGGCGCGTCGATGTTGACGAGGTCCATGCGCGGCGCGGCCACCATCACGTCGCCCGCCGTCATGTCGGCCATGCGGATGACGCGCTCGAGCATCACGCGCGATTCGGCCCCGATGACCTCGTTGTCCTCGGCCTCGGCCAGGGTTTCGATGAGCTCTTCCGTGGAGTCCGGCCCCGGATGGATGAACTCGGCCACTTTCTGCAGGAAGGTGCGCTTGTCTTCCCTCTCGGGCAAGCGCCCGGGGTGCGCAGGGTGCGGGTCAGACACTGAGGACGTGCGGGTAGTGAATCAGGCCCCTAGGATAGCGGATTGTTGTGACAGCGCGCCATGGCGCCCGCGCCTTGCGGCCCGGGCCCGCCGCTGGTCACTCGGCGGACTGGTGGCGCGCGTGCTGCACGCCGCTGCGCACTTCCTGCACGCCCGCCAGGAAATCCCAGAACTGCTTGGCCTGCTTCTTGATCTGGTAGTCCACCTCGGCAAACTGCTGCTCCACGATCTCGGCCATGCGCGTGTCCAGGCTGGCGGGCTGGATCTGGAGGTAGGCCTCGGACTCCGAGCCGTCGCGGCGCACGGTGGCGCCCGCCTTGCGGGCAATCTTGAGCATCGCGGTGTTCTCGGACAGCGCATGGATGAAGACCATGTTCACGCCTTCATTGCGCGCATGCATCACCGCGCGCTCGAACAGGCGTGCGCCAAAACCACGGCCCCGCGCCTGCTTGAGCACGGAAACGCCAAACTCGGCGCAGTGCTTGTGCTCGGGATGCTCCGAGAACGCCAGGTGGGCCATCGCGATGAGTTCCAGGCGGCGGTTGTAGATGCCGAAGATCTCGTCGCGGTTGAAATCGAGGTGCTCGGCATACCGGCGGATCTGCTCGTCATTGGCCGCGTAGCCGAAGCGCAGATAGCGGTCCGCCGGTTCGAGCTTCAGCAGATGCTGGGTGATCCGCTCGCGGTAGGACGGGCCCAGGGCGCGGATGGGAACCATCATGGGCACCTCCTGCTTTGCGTGGGTGTCATGGGGAGACGGGCCGCCCGTCACCGGGCGCAGCATGTCCCTGCCTGCGTGCCAGGATGCCTTGAGCCAGTCTTTCGTTGCGAACATGGCTGTAAATATAAGGGTTTTCCCTCATTATTTCCAGTACAAATTGCTGCATTGCAGCAAAGTAGTGAGATGCCTCAAATCAAGGCAGAAAATAGCTCTCGGCGCTTTGTCCATGGGCGCGAGAAGCTACCAAATCCATAGCAATTGCCTTGCGCCAGGGCCCACGGATGTCTTCTGCGCGACCCATCCCGGCCCCCGCAGCGCCGGGTGCCGGCCGCCCGCAAGGGTATAGCGGCGGCCATCGCGCGGCAAGCGTCCCGGGGCGCGAGGGCATCACACCGGCACGGCGGTGGTGGCCTTGACCCGGTCGAGCACGAAACTGGTCTTGCAGTCCTGCACGCTGGGGTGCTTGAGCAGGGTGTCCATGATGAAGCGGCTGTAGTGCGCCATGTCCGCCACCACCACGCGCAGCAGGTAGTCCATCTCGCCCGTGAGCGATGCGCATTCCACCACTTCGGGCCACGTCTGCACGCTGGCGCGGAACAGGTCCATGGGGTTGCGCTTGTGGCTTTCGGTGTGCTTTTCCAGTCGCACATTGAGGTAGGCGGTCAGCCCCAGGCCCACGGCCTCGGGGGGCACCAGCGCCACGTAGCGGTCGATCACCCCGCTTTCCTCCAGGCGCTTGACGCGGCGCAGCACCGCGCTGGGCGACAGGCCCACCTGCTCACCGATGACGTCATACGTCTCCCGGCCATTTTCTTGCAGACGGCGCAATATGGCCCTGTCCAGCTTGTCGAGTGCGCTTGAGGCTTGCATAGCGCAGGATTTTATGGAATCCGCGCATTTTTCGCTTGCCAGATTGCATGCTGGGGTATGTCCCGATAGTGACACCACGCCGGGACCAGAAGAATGAATCCCGCAAAAACGCACGGTCGTTCGTTTTTTGCAGGCACAAAAACCATATCCAACGGAGACAACCACATGACCGGATTCCTCAGCCGCTTTCTGCGGCGCCTCGCGCTGGCGGCCAGCGCCGGGCTCTTGCTCCTGGGGGCCAGCGCCCAGGCCCAGAGCGGCTACACGCAGACGCGCTACCCCATCGTGCTGGTGCACGGCCTTTTCGGCTTCGACTCGGCCCTGGGCATCGACTACTTCTATGGCATTCCCGACGCCTTGCGCCAGGGCGGCGCGAAGGTCTACGTGGCGCAGGTGTCCGCCGCGAACAGCACCGAGGTCCGGGGCGAGCAGCTGCTGGCGCAGGTCAAGACCATCCTGGCGATCACCGGAGCGGCCAAGGTCAACCTCGTGGGTCACTCCCATGGCGGACCCACCACGCGTTATGTGGCGGGCGTCGCGCCGCAGCTGGTGGCGTCGGTCACCTCGGTGGGCGGGGTCAACAAGGGATCGCGCGTGGCGGACATCCTGCGGGGCGTGGCCCCCGCCGGTTCGGTGTCGGAGGCCGTGGCCAGCGGCGCGGCCAGGGCGCTGGTCAGCCTGATCAACCTCACGTCCGGGGGTTCGGCCCTGCCCCAGATGCCGACCGCCGCGCTCGATTCGCTGACCACCGCCGGGCTCGCGGACTTCAACCGCCGCTTTCCGCAGGCCCTGCCCAGCGGCTGCGGCAGCGGTGCGGAGCTGGCCAACGGCGTGCGCTACTACTCCTGGACGGGCACGCAGCCCCTGACCAACGTGCTCGATGCCAGCGATGGCCTGCTGAGCGTGCTCAGCCTGGTCTTTGGCGAGGCCAACGACGGCCTGGTCTCCGCCTGCTCGTCGCGCCTGGGCAAACACCTGGGCGACCACCGGCAGAACCACCTGGACGAAGTGAACCAGCTGCTGGGCCTGCGCGACTGGTTCTCCACCGACCCGGTGACGCTGTACCGCCAGCACGCCAACCGCCTCAAGACGCAGGGCCTGTAAGCCGTGGAAAAAAGGTCCCGCGCCTTCGCCGCCGCAGTGGCCCTGGCCGCCGCCACGGCCGCCGTGGTCTGGTGGACGGCCCCGCACGGCCTGCAGGGCGCGGAGGACCCGCATCCAGGCGCCGGCGGCGCCGGCCCGCAGGCCGGCAGCGCGCGCCAGAACCCGTCGGGCTCGGCACGGCCCATGGAGAGCAGCTTCTTCGCCGCCCGCCGCGCCGCCGGCCCGGACCGCCACGAAGACCCCCTGCTGGTGCACGGCCTGCGCGATACGCTGGAGGCGCTGCTGATGGAGGCGCAGGACGGCGGCGCGGCGGACCCCGCCACGCTCAAGCAGCGCCTGGCGGGCCTGGTGGGCAAGCACTTCCCGGCGGCACTGGCCACCCGGGCACTGGCATTGGCCGAGCGCTACGTGGACTACCGCGTGGCGCTGGGCCAGCTGCGCACGCCCCCGGACCCGACCGACCCCGGCGCGCTGCGCGAAGCGCTGGAGGCGCGCCACAAGGTGCGCCAGCAGTTCTTTGACGGCCCCGAGCACGACGCCCTGTTCGCCCGCGAGGCGGACCTGGACCGCTACACGCTGGCGCGCCTGGAGATCGAGCGCAACCCCCGGCTCACCGCCGAACAGCGCACCCAGGCCTTGCGCGATGCAGAGAACGAATTGCCCCAGGCGCGCCGCGCGGAGCGCGCAGCGGCCACCGAACACCTGAGCGCGGCCGCCCAGACCGCCGCGTTCAACGCACAAAACACCGACGAACGCACCCGCCACGCCGCGCGCAGCGCGCAGTACGGCGAGGCCGCGGCCCACGCCATGGCCCAGCTGGACCGGGAGGAGCAAAGCTGGCAGCAGCGCCTGGACCAATACAGCCAGGCCCGTGCCCAGCCGGGCGACGGCAGGGCACTGGAATCACTGCGCCAGCAGCTGTTCTCACCGCAGGAGCAGCAGCGCCTCGATGCCGCCCTGGCGCTGCGAAAGCTCCCGCCGGCCACGCCGGGCTCCTGAGCGCAGGGCGCCGGTGCCATTCGACGGTGCGCCCGGGTGGCGCGCCTGTCCTGCGCCATTTTTTGACCATTCGCAACATTCCTGCAAATCAAAGGCCAAAGCCTCTTGATTTCGCCAGAAACATGAGGCAGGGCACGCCTACAGTCCATGGCATTCCTCAACGAATGCCGGAGACACCCCATGAACGCCGCCTTGCCCCCAACAACCGCCACCCAGCTGGAAGCCTGGGACAACCCCATGGGCCTGATGGGGTTCGAGTTCGTCGAATTCACCTCGCCCCAGCCCGGCGTGCTGGAAGCCGTGTTCGAGAAGCTGGGCTTCACCCTGGTGGCCAAGCACCGCTCCAAGGACGTGGTTCTGTACCGCCAGAACGGCATCAACTTCATCCTCAACCGCGAGCCCCACAGCCAGGCGGCCTACTTCGGCGCCGAGCATGGCCCGTCGGCCTGCGGCCTCGCCTTCCGCGTGAAGGATGCGCACAAGGCCTACAACCGCGCGCTGGAGCTGGGCGCCCAGCCCATCGAGATCCCCACCGGCCCCATGGAGCTGCGCCTGCCCGCGATCAAGGGCATCGGCGGCGCGCCGCTGTATTTGATCGACCGCTTTGAGGACGGCAAGTCCATCTACGACATCGACTTCGAATTCATCGAAGGCGTGGACCGCCGCCCCGTGGGCCACGGCCTGAACCTGATCGACCACCTCACGCACAACGTGTACCGGGGCCGCATGGGCTTCTGGGCCAATTTCTACGAGAAGCTGTTCAACTTCCGCGAGATCCGCTACTTCGACATCCAGGGCGAGTACACGGGCCTGACGTCGAAGGCCATGACCGCGCCCGACGGCAAGATCCGCATCCCGCTGAACGAAGAGTCCAAGCAGGGCGGCGGCCAGATCGAGGAATTCCTGATGCAGTTCAACGGCGAAGGCATCCAGCACATCGCGCTGATCTGCGACAACCTGCAGGACGTGGTGGACAAGCTGGGCATGGCCGGCGTCTCGCTGGCCACCGCGCCCAACGACGTCTACTACGAGATGCTGGACACCCGCCTGCCCGGCCACGGCCAGCCCGTGCCCGAGCTGCAGTCGCGCGGCATCCTGCTGGACGGCACCACGGCCGACGGCACGCCGCGCCTGCTGCTGCAGATCTTCTCCACGCCCATGCTGGGCCCGGTGTTCTTCGAGTTCATCCAGCGCGAAGGCGACTACCGCGACGGATTCGGCGAAGGCAACTTCAAGGCACTGTTCGAATCGCTGGAGCGCGACCAGATCCGCCGTGGGGTGCTCAACACCTAAGACATCAGACATCCCGGGTTAACCCTGACCAGATGCCTATACTGCGCGCTCCCCGGAACTCAAAAGGATCCCGATGTCGCTCCGTAGCACCTTGTCCAGTGTTGTTCTCGTCCTGCTCTGCGCCGCCACGGCGGCGCAGGCGCAGAACCCGTCCGCCCCCCTCACCATCGTGGTCCCCTACCCTGCCGGCGGCCCGCTGGACACCTCGGCACGCATCGTGGCCGAAGGCGCCGCAGCCCAGCTGGGCTCCATCACCGTGGAGAACAAGCCTGGCGCCGGCGGGGGCACCGGGGCCGACCAGGTGGCCAAGGCACCCAAGACCAGCAACCAGATCCTGATGGGCGCGGTGGCCACGCATGCGGTCAACCCCTGGCTGTACAAGAAGAACTTCCCGTACAACCCGCTCAAGGATTTCAAGCCCCTCGTGCTGGTGGCGCGCACGCCCAATGTGCTGGTGGTGAACGCGGAGCAGGCCGCCAGGCTGGGCATCAAGACAACGCCGGACCTGGTGCAGTACCTCAAGAAGAACCCGGACCAGGCCAAGTACGGCTCGGGCGGCAACGGCAGCATCGGCCACATCTCGGCCGAGATGTTCAAGTCGCTCACCAACACCCGCATGGGCCACACGCCGTTCCAGGGCTCCAAGCCCGCCCTGGCGGCGCTGGAGTCGGGGCAGGTGCTGATGGTGTTCGACAACCTGGCCTCGGCGCTGCCACAGATCCAGTCGGGCAAGCTGCTGGCGCTGGGCGTGACCACGCTCAGCCGCAACGAGTCGCTGCCCAGCGTGCCCAGCATCAACGACAGCGTGCAGGGCTTCAACGTGTCCACCTGGTTTGGCCTGTTCGCGCCCGCCTCGCTGCCGGACGCCGACGCGCGCCGCTACGCCAACGCGTTCTCGGCGGCCATGCAGTCGCCCGCTGGCAAGGAGAAGTTCAAGAAGATGGGCATCACGCCCGAAGAGCTGACGCTCGACGGGTTCGCGCAGTTCGTACGCTCGGAAAACAGCAAGTACGAGTTCCTGATCCGGGCCGCAAAAATCAAGATCGAATAACCGCCGCCCGGGCAGGTGCGCGCCACCCGGCGCGCCGCACCAGGACGGCCAAGGAGCAAAAAATGGGACAAGCCCCCGTCGTCTATGGCCAATCCACCCGCCCACCCCGGGGCGACTACTCGCGCGCCAGCGAGGACTACACCTGCCCGCAGGACTACGCGGCCTATACCGCCGCAGACCACGACACCTACCGCCGCCTGTACGAGCGCCAGCGCGCACTGCTGCCGGGCCTGGCGAGCCAGGCGTTCATCGACGCCCTGCCCTCGCTGGGCGCCAGCGACCGCATTCCGCGTTTTGAGGAAGTCAACGAGCGCCTTTACAAGGCCACGGGCTGGGAGCTGGTGGGCGTGCCCGGCCTGATCCCCGAGGTGCCCTTCTTCACGCTGCTGGCCCACCGCAAGTTCCCGGTGACGGACTGGATCCGCAAGCCCGAGGAGTTCGAGTACATCGTCGAGCCGGACATTTTTCACGACCTGTTCGGCCACGTGCCGCTGCTGTTCAACCCGGTGTTCGCGGACTATGTGCAGCGCTATGGCCAGGGCGGGCTGAAGGCGCAGGGGCTGGGGTCGTGCGAGATGTTGAGTCGCCTGTACTGGTACACGATCGAGTTCGGGTTGATCCGCGAGGCGGGGCAGTTGCGGGCGTACGGCGCGGGGATTCTGAGTTCTTCGGGCGAACTGGCGTATTCCGTGCAGAGCCCGGAGCCACAGCGCATTGCGCTGCAGCTCGAGCGCACCATGCGCACGCGCTACAAGATCGATACGTACCAGCAGACGTATTTCGTGATCGACAGTTTCGAGCAGCTGTTCGAGATGACGGCGGCGGACTTTGCGCCGATCTATGAGCGGCTGCGGGGGTTGCCGGAGTTTGCGGCGGATGAGCGGGAGGCTGTGGCGGCTTGATTTTTGGTGATATTGGCTGCTAGCGCTAGTGAATCATGCATTGACAGCTACGTCTTTGATAGCACCCCTTTTGCACCCAGCAATACTTGGCCGAGGCTGTCGGAGGTTGTGGATGTATCGGTCTCTGTGCCTGGGTTGAGGGCGGAGGCCGGAGTCGCCCGGCATGCGAGTAACTTTCTTTCGCGTCGCCGAAAGAAAGTCACCAAAGAAAGGGCGACCCTACTGCGCGCGTCCCTTCGCTACGCTACGGGCAACCTGCGATGCTCGGACAGGGGGTGCGCCGCAGAACTCACTGCGCGCTACGCGCTCCGTTCAAACAACTGCGGCAAGTCAGTACACGAAGTGCGTGTGTCCTTCGGCACACGCACGCACCCCCTGCCCTGCGCTTCTCGGCACGCGCAGAAGGGAACCCAGAAACGGACATCCACACGGGCCATTGCTTCGCTCGGCCCCCTCTCGCGGGCGCAAGCGCCACGCGCTGCGCAAACTGGGCCGAGCGCAGCGATGGCCCGAAGGGATGTCCGGCTGTTCGGTTGTTTGGATGTTCTGCTGTCCACCCCCTGCTGGCTGCGCCTGCGGCGGGGCGGTTGCGGGGTGGCATGGGCGTCGCAGCGCCCATACTTCGTGCTCTGACTCGCCGTGGCTGTCCGAGCGGCGCGCGCAGCGCAAAGCGAGTTCCACGGCGCACCCCGCAACCGACACGACGCAGGTTTGCCCCGGAGCAAAGCGCAGGGGTCGCAGACTGGGGGTCGCCTTTTCTTTGGTGACTTTCTTTTGGCGAAGCAAAAGAAAGTTACTCGCCTGCCGGGGCGACAACCCGGCTCCCGCCCTCAGCAAAGGCATACGGCCAAATCAGCACACCTAACAAAAACTACAAAATTGATAGCTATCAACGCTTTATAGAAAAGCGCAAGCAGTCAAAAAAACTCACAGAATCACCCTCGACCTATCTCCTCCAGACAAGCCTCCATCACCCCAGGGTCAAACGCCATCTGCACATGCGCGACGCCCTCCACCAACCGGTTGTCCGCCCCTGGCAACGCCGCGGTGCTCGCCGGGAACACGATGTTGTCGCAGTTCGAATACCAGCACGTGAACAACGCCGCCCGCCCCGCCGGCTCGGCCCGCTGCAGCGCCACCACCCAGTCCCCCGCCAGGCTCATCTGCCGCCCATTCACCGCCCGGCTGAAGCGCCCGAGCCACGTGCCGCCGTGGGGCGTGCCCAGCGTCAACACCCGGTGCACCCGCCCATCCGCCTGGTGCGCGCGCAGCCAGGCCCGCACCGCCAGCCCGCCCATGCTGTGGCACAGCAACACCGGCGCCTGGCCCGTGGCCGCCGTCACCTTGCGCACGGCCTCTTCGATGATGTCGGCATACTCGTCAATCGAGCCCATCACCGGCTCCAGGTTCACCGCCACATGGGCATGGCCCCGGGCTTGCAATGGCACGAACCACGGCAACCACAGGCCCCGGTTGCACATGAAGCCGTGCACCAGCACCACGCCGCGCTTTCCGGTCGGCTGCGCAGGCAGCCAGTCGGGCAATGACTGGTGGCGAAACGGCTGGCGCCAGCCAAAGACCATCAATGCCACCCACACCTCGGCCCACCAGGCGGCCAGCACCTGGGAGAGGCGCGCACGGGGCGCTGCGTCCTGGCGGTTGGTGAGGTGCATCAGCACAAACTCCACCGCCATCACCGCGAGGTATATCCCCAGGGGCAGCAACGCCCCCAGCACGGCACGCAAGGGCGAATGCGGCCACTGCCACACCAGCCAGGCGGCCATGGTCAGCAGGATGAACAGGAGCAGGGTTCGTTGCCAGCGCGCGATCATGGTGGTGATGGGCAGATGTTGTAATTGACCAGCCGCATTGTGCGGTCTGGGCCCTGCCCTGGCGCCCCCCGCACGTAGAAAGGACCCCGCCCCATGGATGCCGCCCAGACCATCCGCGACTGCATCGCCGACGTCACGGCCCTGCGCCTGCACCGCACCGGCGATGCCGCACTGGGCGCGGCGGTGGGCCAGGTCAAGACCCTGCAGGCACGGCGCTTCAGGGGCACCTATGCCGACCTCATGGGCTCGCCCTCGTTCGGCCCCGCGGCCCGGTTCTTCCTCGAGGAGCTGTACAGCGACACCGACTACACCGAGCGCGACCTGCAGTTCGGCCGCATCGCGGGCACGCTGCAGACCATGTTCCCCCAGCCCGTGGTGGCCACCGCCGTGGCGCTGGCCGTGCTGCATGCGCAGACCGAGGGGCTCGACCAGGAGATGGGCCGCGCCTGGCTCGACGCCTCCGGCGGGGGCGGCATGCCGGACGCCGCCCGCTACACCGCCGCCTGGCGCGCCGTGGGGCAGCGCCATGCGCGCCAGCAGCAACTGCAGCGCGTGCTGGCCATGGGCACCGACCTCGCCCGCCTGACCCGCACCCCCGGCCTGCGCATGATGCTGCGCATGATGCGCGCGCCCGCCCAGGCGGCCGGCATGGGCGCGCTGCAGCGGTTCCTGGAGGCGGGCTTCGACACCTTTGGCCAGCTCGCGCGCCAGCGCGGCGGGGTCGAGCAGTTCCTGGCCACCATCCAGGAGCGCGAAGGCGCGCTGATGGCGCAGCTGTTCGATGCCGATCCTGTCACCTGCGAGACCCAACTGGCGCGCACCCTAGGACAAGCCCGGTAGCTGACTGCACGCCCGCGCTTCCACAATCTGTGCCCACCCTTTCACTGGCGAGCACAAGGAAACAAGCGCATGGAAAAGATCTGGCTCAAGAGCTACCCCCCGGGCGTACCGCACGATGTGCAGCCCGAGCAATACCGCTCCGTGGCCCACCTGCTGGAGGAATCCTTCCGCAAGCACGCAAAGAGCCCCTTCTCGGTCTGCATGGACCGGTGGATGACCTATGGCGAACTGGAGCGCCGCTCGGCCGCGCTGGGCGCCTACCTGCAGAGCCTGGGCCTGGCCCCCGGCGCGCGCGTGGCCATCATGCTGCCCAACATCCCGCAGTTCGGCGTGACCATGGCGGCCGTGCTGCGCGCGGGCTACACCTGCGTGAACGTGAACCCGCTGTACACGGCGCGCGAGCTGGAGCACCAGCTCAAGGACTCGGGCGCCACGGCCATCGTGATCCTGGAGAACTTCGCGCACACGCTGGCCGAGGTGGTGGACCGCACCGCCATCCAGCACGTGGTGATGACCTCGATGGGCGACCTGCTGGGCGCCGCGTTCGGCGCCTGGATCACCTTCGCGGTGCGCCACCTGGCCAAGATGGTGCCGGCCTACGAGCTGCCCCTGACCGGCGGCCGCAAGCTCGTCACCTTCAAGAAGGCGCTGTCGCTGGGCGAGCACAAGTCCCTGGCCCCGAGCCAGGCCACGCTCGACTCCATCGCCTTCCTGCAGTACACGGGCGGCACCACGGGCCTGTCCAAGGGCGCGGTGCTCACCCACCGCAACATCGTGGCCGCCACGCTGCAGGCCGAGGCCTGGTTCACGCCCGCGCTGTCGAAGGTGGGCGACATCAGCAAGGCCAACTCCATCGCCGCGCTGCCGCTGTACCACATCTTCGCGCTCACGCTGTGCCTGCTGGCCATCCGCCAGGGCTCCAGCCTCACGCTGATCCCCAACCCGCGCGACATTCCCAAGTTCGTGGCCGAGCTCAAGAAGCGCCCCTTCCACATGCTGCCCGCCGTGAACACCTTGTTCAACGCGCTGCTGCAGAACCCGCAGTTCCGCACGCTCGACTTCTCGCACCTGTGCGTGTCGCAGGCCGGCGGCATGGCCGCCAGCGAAGGCACGGCCAAGCAGTGGCAAAAGGTCACGGGCAGCACCATGATCGAAGGCTGGGGCATGAGCGAGACCTGCGCCATCGGCACCAACAACCCGGTGAACAACACCACCTTCAGCGGCACCATCGGCCTGCCGCTGCCGGGCATCGACATCGCCATCAAGGACGACGCCGGCCACAGCGTGCCCCAGGGCGACCCGGGCGAGATCTGCATCCGCGGCCCCAACGTGATGACGGGCTACTACAACCAGCCCGAGGAGAACGCCAAGGCTTTCACGCCCGATGGATTCATGCGCACGGGCGACATCGGCATCATGGACAGCGAGGGCTACACGCGCATCATCGACCGCAAGAAGGACATGATCCTGGTGAGCGGCTTCAACGTGTTCCCCAACGAGCTGGAGCAGGTCATCAGCCTGTGCCCCGGCGTGGTGGAATGCGCGGCCATCGGCATCCCCGACGAAAAGCAGGGCGAGGCGATCAAGGTGTTCATCATCAAGAACGACCCCACGCTCAGCGAGGAAGACGTGGCCCGCTACTGCCAGGAGAACCTCACCGGCTACAAGCGGCCCAAGTACATCGAGTTCCGCGACGAGCTGCCCAAGAGCAACGTGGGCAAGATCCTGCGACGGGAATTGAGAACCGCCGCCTGAGCGGCTCCGCCCCCTTTCCTCTTCTCCTTCCTTTCCCCCTTCTCCTCACGCGCTTCACGCCAGGGAAAGAGGGCACAACACCGGCGCGGCGGGGCGGGCCTTGCGCGGTGTTTCTGGCAAGGCAGCGCGCAGGTTTCCACGCCCTGGCGCCACGGCCCGGCCCTTGCTCTTCTCTGCGGGGCCCCTCCTCCCATCCACCCCCTCCAAGCGCCGCGAAGCCAGGGCCGGGCTCCGCGCAGGGCGGCACGGCGGCAGAGCCGTTCCCGGCTTTCTCCCCGGCAGGCCATTGCGTGCTATTTCAGGGTTTTCACCAACTAGCAAACGTTTGCGCAAACGTTTGCTTTAGATATGATTCGCGCCGCGGCATCGCTTTGGCGGGTCGCCCGAAGCGTTTTTGTGGGCGCCGCTGGCGCTTGAAGCCCCATTCCAACAGGAGACACCATGCAGTTCACCCGCCGTTCCGTTCAGACCGCCGCCGCCCTTGCCGTTGTGGGCAGCCTGCTGGCCAGCCCTGCGTTCGCGCAGGACAAGCCCAAGATCGCCCTGGTCATGAAGTCGCTGGCCAACGAGTTCTTCCGCACCATGGAAGACGGCGCCAAGGCGCACCAGAAGGCGCACGCCAGTGAGTACACGCTGGTGGCGAACGGCATCAAGAACGAGACCGACACCGCCGCGCAGATCAAGATGATCGAGCAGGCCGTGGCGCAGAAGGTCAGCGCCATCGTGCTGGCCCCGGCCGACTCCAAGGCGCTGGTGCCCGTGGTCAAGTCCGCCATCGACAAGGGCATCCTGGTGGTCAACATCGACAACCAGCTCGATGCCGACGCGCTGAAGGAAAAGAACATCACCGTGCCCTTCGTGGGCCCCGACAACCGCGCGGGCGCCAAGCTGGTGGGCGACCACCTGGCCAAGACACTGAAGGCCGGCGACAAGGTGGGCATCATCGAAGGCGTGTCCACCACCTTCAATGCGCAGCAGCGCACGCTGGGCTACCAGGACGCGATGAAGGCCGCCAACATCACCGTGGTGGGCGTGCAGTCCGGCAACTGGGAAATTGAAAAGGGCAACACCGTGGCCGCCGGCATGATGCGCGAGCACCCCGACCTGGTGGCGCTGCTGGCCGGCAACGACAGCATGGCCCTGGGCGCCGTGGCCGCCGTGAAGGCCGCCGGCAAGACCGGCAAGGTGCAGGTGGTGGGCTACGACAACATCGGCGCCATCAAGCCCATGCTGGCCGACGGCCGCGTGCTGGCCACCGCCGACCAGTACGCCGCCAAGCAGGCCGTGTTCGGCATCGAGCTGGCGCAGAAGGCCCTGGCCGCCAAGACACCCCAGGCGCAGTTGCCCGCCCTGGTGAAGACCGACGTGGTGCTCGTGACCAAGGGCAGCAAGTAAGACGCACCCCGACCCCAGCCGCACCCGCTTCGCCCGCCATGCCCCGCACGACCGCCGCCCCCGCCCTGGCCACTCCCCTGCTCACGATCGACGCCGTGGGCAAGGACTACACGGCCACGGTGCTGGACGGCGTGACGCTGGCGCTGAACGCGGGCGAGGTGCTGGCGCTGACGGGCGAGAACGGCGCGGGCAAGAGCACGCTCTCCAAGATCATCTGCGGGCTGGAGTCGCCCACGCGGGGCGGCATGCGCCTGGCGGGGCAGACCTACACCCCCGGCTCCCGCCGCGACGCCGAACGCCAGGGCGTGCGCATGGTGATGCAGGAGCTGGGCCTGGTGCCCACGCTCACCGTGGCCGAGAATCTGCTGATGGGCCGCCTGCCGCACCGCCTGGGCTGGCTGCGGCGCGATGCGCTGCACACGGCCGCGCGCGCGCAGCTGGACAAGATTGGCCTGCGCGGCATCGACCCCGCCACGCCGGTGTCGCAGCTGGGCATCGGCCAGCAGCAGATGGTGGAGATCGCGCGCAACCTGCAGGACGACACGCGCATCCTGGTGCTCGACGAGCCCACGGCCATGCTCACGCCGCGCGAGACCAACTACCTGTTCGAGCAGATCGCGCACCTCACCGCGCGCGGCGTGGCCATCATCTACGTGTCGCACCGGCTCGAAGAGCTGCGGCGCATCGCCGACCGCGTGGCCGTGCTGCGCGACGGCCGCCTGGTGGACGCGCGCCCCATGGCCGGAATGAGCGAGGACGACTTGGTGCAGCGCATGGTGGGCCGGTCGGTGAGCGACCTGGAGCACCGCCCGCGCCGCCCCGCCGGCCCGGTGGTGATGGGCGCCCGGGGCCTGGGCCGGGGCACCGCCGTGCAGGACGTGAGCCTGGAACTGCGCGCGGGCGAGATCTTGGGCATTGCCGGGCTGGTCGGCTCCGGCCGCACCGAGCTGGTCCGGTTGCTGTTTGGCGCCGACCGGGCAGACCGGGGCAGCATCACGCTGCACCCGGAATTTGAGCAAAAACAGCCCCCAGCGCTTGATGGACAAGCGCAAGCAGCTACACAAAACATAGCAAACCAGGGGGCCAAGGCGCCCCTCGCCACACCACGCACCATTGCGCGTGGCTTCGCATCCCCCCTGCAGGCCATCGCCGCCGGCGTGGGCCTGGTCACCGAAGACCGCAAATCGCAGGGCCTGCTGCTGGCGCAGCCCATCCGCATCAACGCCACGCTGTCCGACCTGTCGGCCGTCTCGCGCGGCGGCTGGCTGCTGCGCGGGCTCGAAAGCCGGCTGGTGCAGGGCTTTGTGCGCACGCTGGGCATCCGCTGCCGCAGCCCCGAGCAACCCGTGGGGCAGCTGTCGGGCGGCAACCAGCAAAAGGTGGTGTTCGCCCGCTGGCTGCACCGCCAGGGCCGCGTGCTGCTGCTCGACGAACCCACGCGCGGCGTGGACGTGGGCGCGCGCGCCGAGCTGTATGGCGAACTCGACCGCATGGCCTCGGAAGGCCGCGCGCTGCTCATGGTGTCGTCCGACCTGCGCGAACTCATGGCCATGGCCGACCGCATCGGCGTGATGAGCGCGGGCCGCCTGGTGGCCGTGTTCGAGCGCGGCGAGTGGTCCGAGCAATCGCTGCTGGCGGCCGCGTTTTCCGAGCCCGGCGGCCGTACCGGCACCACCCCTTCCACCCCCTCTCCTGTCACCGCATGAACGCCCCCGCACACTCTGCCGCCCCCGCGGCGGCACCTTCCGCCTCCTCCGTCTGGCGCAGCCAGCTGGGCACCTACCTGGGCCTGCTGGCCGTGCTGGCGGGCATGGTGGCGCTGTTCTCGTCGCTGTCCGACTACTTCTGGAGCGCCGAGACCTTCATCACCATCGCCAACGAGATCCCGGCCCTGGCCGTGATGGCGGTGGGCATGACCTTCGTGCTCATCATCGCGGGCATCGACCTGTCGGTGGGCTCGGTGATGGCGCTGGCCGCCGCCACCTCGGCCGCCGCCATCCTGCAATGGGGCTGGACGGTGCCCGCCGCCGCAGCCCTGGCGCTGGCCACCGGCTTGGTGTGCGGCACCATCACGGGCGCCATCTCGGTGGCCTGGCGGCTGCCCTCGTTCATCGTGTCGCTGGGCATGCTCGAAGCCGTGCGCGGCAGCGCCTATGTGGTCACCGATTCGCGCACACAGTACGTGGGCGACGCCATCTCGTGGTTGTCGGCACCCTTCTTTGGCGGCATTTCGTTCGCGTTTCTGCTGGCCGTGGTGCTGGTGGTGGTGGCGCAGCTGGTGCTGTCGCGCACCGTGTTCGGCCGCTGCGTGGTGGGCATCGGCACCAACGAGGAAGCCATGCGCCTGGCGGGCGTGGACCCGCGCCCCATCCGCGTCATCGTGTTTGCCATGACCGGCCTGCTCGCGGGGCTGGCGGGGCTGATGCAGTCGGCCCGGCTCGAAGCCGCCGACCCCAACGCCGGCACCGGCATGGAGCTGCAGGTGATCGCCGCCGTGGTGATTGGCGGCACCAGCCTCATGGGCGGGCGCGGTTCGGTGGTGAACACCGCGTTTGGCGTGCTCATCATCGCGGTGCTGGAGGCGGGCCTGGCCCAGGTGGGCGCGAGCGAGCCCAGCAAGCGCATCATCACGGGGTTCGTGATCGTGGCGGCCGTCATCGTGGACACGCTGCGCCAGCGCCGCGCCGCCGCCTGACACCCCTCCCTCCTTGCCCACCGACTTCCTCCCCTCCCAATTTTTTTCTTCTTCCCATGGCCACTATCAAGGACGTTGCGCGCCACGCCGACGTGTCGGTCACCACGGTGTCGCACGTGGTCAACGGCACGCGCCGCGTGAGCCCCGAGGGGCGCGAGCGCGTCGAAAAAGCCATCCGCGCGCTGGGCTACGTGCCCAGCGCCATCGCGCGCAGCCTCAAGAGCAACAACACGCGCACGCTGGGCATGCTGATCCCCAACAGCTCCAACCCCTACTTCGCCGAGATCGTGCACAGCGTGGAAGACCGCTGCTTCGGCGCGGGCTACAACCTCATCCTGTGCAACACCAACGACGAGGCGCACCGCCAGGGCACCTACCTGCAGGTGCTGGCCGAGCGGCGCATCGACGGACTCATCGTCGTCTCCACCGGGCATGACGCCACCCTGCCCACACAGCTGGCGGGCCTGTCCATCCCCACCGTGCTGGTGGACCGCGAGATCGAGATCGCCGAGCAGCCCTGCGACCTCGTCGAGACCGCGCACATGCAAGGCGGGCAGCTCGCCACGCAGCACCTGCTGGACCTGGGGCACCGCCGCATCGCCTGCATCAGCGGGCCCGAGGGCCTGGTGCCGAGCGAGCAGCGCATCGCGGGCTGGCGCGCCGCCCTGTCCGCGGCTGCGGATGCCCGCGGCGAGGCGCCCATGCTGTGCAACGGCCACTTCACCAGCCAGGGCGGCTACGACGCCATGCACGCCCTGCTGCGCGCGGACACGCCGCCCACCGCCGTCTTCGTCTGCAACGACCTCATGGCCATGGGCGCGCTGTGCGCCGCGCATGAACGGGGCCTGCGCGTGCCCGAGGCGCTGTCCATCGTGGGCTTCGACGACATCGAGCTGGCCGCCTTCACCAGCCCGCCGCTGACCACCGTGGCCCAGCCCAAGCAGCGCATCGGCGCGCTGGCGGTGGACATGCTGCTCGAACGCATCGACGGCAAGCGCCAGGACGCGCGCAAGGTGATGCTGCAGCCCGAGCTGCGCGTGCGCGCCTCCACCGCGCCGCCCGTCCTGGAGACCCGCGCATGAGCGCCTCCGCCGCGCGCGTGCCGCGCATCGCCGTGGTCGGCAGCCTGAACATGGACCTGGTGCTGCAGGTGCAACACGCCCCCGGCCCCGGCGAGACCGTGCTGGCCGACGCCCTGCACCTGGTGCCCGGCGGCAAGGGCGGCAACCAGGCCGTGGCCTGCGCCCGCCAGGGCGCCCGGGTGGCCTTGTTTGGCCGCGTGGGCGACGATGGCTACGGCCACACGCTGCGCGCGGGGCTTGACGCCGACGGCATCGACCACGGCGGCGTGCAAACCGACACAGAAACCACCACCGGCGTGGCCGCCATCACCGTGGAGGCCAGCGGGCAAAACCGCATCGTGGTCGTGCCGGGCGCCAATGGCCGCTTTGTGCTGGATGCCGCCGCGCTGGGCACCGCACTGCAAGGCGCAGGCGGCCTGGTGCTGCAGTTTGAAACGCCCCTGCCCCAGGTCCTGGCCGCCGCCGAGATGGCGCATGCCGCTGGTTGCCCTGTGGTGCTCAACCCCTCGCCCATCCAGCCCCTGCCCGAAGCCCTGTGGCCGCTGGTGCACACGCTGGTGGTGAACGAATTGGAAGCCACGGCGCTGGCAGGCCAGAACGTGACCACGCCCGTGGAAGCAGCCAAGGCCGCGCAAGCCCTGCGCGCCAAGGGCCCAGCCCAGGTGGTTGTGACGCTGGGCGCGGCAGGCGCCGTGGCCGCCGACGCTGCCGGCAGCCGCCACCACCCCGGCAGGGTGGTGCGGGCCGTGGACACCACGGCGGCGGGCGACACCTTCCTGGGCGCGCTGGCCGTGGCGCTTGCGCGCGGTGAGCCCCTGGATGCCGGCGTGCGCGACGGCATCCGCGCCGCCGCGCTGTGCGTGACGCAGCCGGGCGCCCAGCCCTCCATCCCCACCCGCGCCGCCGTGGCGCACAGCCCCCTGCCTCCCGACTGGATCGCCCTGTGAAACGCACCACCCTGCTGCACGCCGAACTCTCCCACGCCATCGCCAGCCTGGGCCACGGCGACATGCTGGTGATCGGCGACGTGGGCCTGCCCATCCCGCCCGGCCCCCGCCGCATCGACCTGGCACTCACCCCGGGCATCCCGGCCGTGGCCGACGTGCTGCGCGTGGTGCTGTCGGAGATGCAGGTGGAAAAGGCCGTGATCGCCACCGAGGCCGTGGAGCGCGGCGCAGGCCATCTGCCCGGCTGGTGCCAGCTCCCGGTGGAGCCGCAGGCCGTGCCCCACGACGACTTCAAGCGCCTGACCCAGCAGGCCCGCGTGATGGTGCGCACGGGGGAGTGCACGCCGTACGCCAACGTGATCCTGGTGGCAGGCGTGACGTTCTGATGCCCGCTGCCTCAACCTCAGGCTGTGATAGACGACCAGCCTACAAGATCTGAGGGGTGCTTTTTCAGGTCTGCAGTTCTCCAAGGCCCACAAGGCGCCAGAGTCGACTTGCAACGGATTGAAACAGCGGTCACGTTTTTTTAATGTCTACGCATAATCATTTCACAGACAAAGCACCACATTGGTGCGGCTTTTTTACACGCATCGGGAGAATCCGCCCATGAAAACCATGTCGCGAAAGCGCCCGGCTGCCCGTACCTGGCTGGCCTTACTTCTAGGTGCGTCCGTTCTAATCATCTCGTGCGGCGGCGGAAGCGATCAGGGTACGCCGGTTACACCACCCGCAGTCAAGGCTTCGCTCAGCCTGCTCGCTGGGGCCACCAGCGGCTCTGGCTATCTAGATGGCCCCGCTGCTGACGCACTTTTTGCCAGTGCGCCTGCACTGGCGCTCTCCTCCACGGGCGACTTGCTGCTGGCCGACACGGGCAACCACGCCATCCGCAAGTTGACGGCCTCCGGCATGGTCAGCACGGTGGCTGGCGGCAAAAGCCCCGAACCATCCCCGTCCATACAGGGGCAATACGCTGATGGACCGGGTACTACAGCCCGCTTCTACTATCCATCGGCGATCGTGTCGGACGCAGCAGGCAATACCTACGTGGCGGACACCGCCAACCACCTGGTGCGCAAGATCGACAACACAGGCGCAGTCACCACCTTCGCGGGCAAGGCCGGGGTGTGTGGCAATACAGACGGTGCGCCACAGGACTCGACAGTCTGCGCCCCCCGGGGGCTGAAGCTGGACAGCGCCGGAAATCTCTATGTCGGCCAAAGCTCCTACACCTATCCGAAAATTCGCAAAATCACGCCCGCGGGTCTGACGAGTACGCTGGACGCTGCATTGCCGATACCGGAACGCTCCAGCTTCGTCGTGGATGCCTCCGGCACCATCTACGTCACGGATGGCAGTTCCATCAAGAAATATGCCCCGACTGGCGAACTGACCCACATCTCCGGCGACAAAGACATCCAAGGAACAACCGATGGTGATGCAACAACGGCCCGGTTCGGCATCCTCCAGGACCTGGCAATCGATGCTGCCAACGAGCTCTACGCGCTGGATGGACTCCGTTCCGCCACCATTCGCCACATCGCCAAGAACGGAACAGCATCCACAGTAGCGACCAATGCTCCTGAGGCGCTGGGCGGCACCAGCCTGGTGATTGATCGCAGCGGCAACTTCGTTGCCAGCCTCTCCAACGGCCTATCCACGTGGGTCCAGAAGTATCAGCGCGACGGCACCCGCACCATCCTTGCCGGTAGGCCGACGCAACCAGATCTCGAAGGCCCCCCGCCCGATGGACCCGGCGTGGATGCACGGTTCAGGGCACCTCTGGCCCTGGCATTGGCGAAGTCTGGCTCTTTGTATGTGAGTGACTACGACAAATCGCGGATGCGCATCGTCAACCCGGATGGCACCACGAGGACCCGCGCGCTTCAGTGGCCCGTAGGCGCTGAAGCCCCTTCCTGGCGGGCCATGGCGGTGGACGGACAAGACAACATCTACGTTGCGTCGACGGCCAGCATGCGGGACTCGCCCAATCTCATTTACCGGTTCACCCCCGCAGGCCAGGGCGCTGTATTGGCAGATGTGTCCACATGGATCGCCCCCTTTGTATCGGGCGGTCGGACCTACAGTTACTTTGCAGGCATCAATGGGATTGCTGCCGACGACGCTGGCAACGTGTACGCAAGTGGCGTCAATGGCGTCATCCTCAAGATCACTGCGGCGGGCTCGGTCAGCGTGCTGGCCGGCAGTCCCGGCACTTTGGGCCATGTAGATGGGCCGGGGAGCACCGCACGCTTTGCCATCCTGGGGAACATGACTCTGGATCAGGCAGGTAACCTGTATGTGGTGGATGGACTCAACGACGCGTTCACCGGCATTGGCCCCACCATCCGGAAGATCACCCCGGCAGGCATGGTGAGCACCATCGCCGGTCGAGCCGATCTGCCTGCGGGCCTGGCGGATGGCCCTGCCGGTAGCGCACGCTTTGCTGTCGCCAGTTACAGCACCTATACGGCCGGCGGGGTCTACCTGGGCCAGGACTTCGGCTCCAGCCACGGGGAGGATGGCGCAACGGCCAGTCTTGCCGTGGACTCCAAGGGCCATTTGTACCTCACCGACCCCGTCAATAGCGTGATCCGCAAGCTCTCCGCAGAGGGCCAGGTGACGACCTTGGTGGGCCAAGCAGGGCAAAGAGGATTCGTGGGCGGAGATCTCCCAGGAGTGATCCACACGCCTGTGGGCGTCGCGGTGCGCGACTCGAAGCTGTACTTCACCACGCGCAATGCTGCATCACAAGTGAGCCTGCCGCAGTAGCGACGCGCTGCCAGTTACCGCCACCCGGCCGCAGCAGCCATCGCAGGCCGAGCTGCGGGTTTTGGAGGACTTCGGGCAGGCACGACCTGCGGTACGCTGGGCAGCAGCCCACGGCGCGGCACGCATGCCCGCCACCGACGCCATCGAATTCCCGCCCCCATGCCCACCACCGCGCCCCACGACCTCCTGCCCCCCGAAATCACCGTCCTCGAACGCGGCTGGCTGTCGGCCAACAACATTCTCTTCATCGGCCACCACGACACCGCGCTGGTGGACACGGGCTACTGCAGCCATGCCGAGCAGACCGTCGCCCTGGTGCGTGACGCGCTGGCCGGCCGCCCGCTGGACCGCGTGCTCAACACCCACCTGCACAGCGACCACTGCGGCGGCAACGCCGCGCTGCAAAAGGCCTGGCCGGGCGTGCTCACGGCCATCCCGCCCGGCCAGGCGGACCATGTGCGCCAATGGGACGCCTATGCGCTGAGCTACACCCCCACGGGCCAGGAATGCCCGCCCTTTCGGGCCGACACGCTGCTCACGCCCGGCTCCTGCGTGCTGCTGGGCGACAAGCCCTGGCAGGTGCATGCCGCCCCGGGGCACGACCCGCATTCGGTGGTGCTGTTCGAGCCCCAGGGCCGCGTGCTGATTTCGGCCGATGCGCTCTGGGAAAGCGGCTTTGGCGTGGTGTTTCCCGAGCTGGAAGGCGACGATGCCTTTGCCGAGGTGGGCGCCACGCTGGACGTGATCGAGAAACTCTCGCCCCAGGTGGTGATCCCCGGCCACGGGCCGGTGTTTGCCGATGCGCCCCGCGCCATCGACGGCGCGCGCCGGCGCCTGGACGGCTTCGTGCGCAACCCGGCCAAGCACGCGCTCTACGCCGCGAAGGTGCTGCTCAAGTACAAGCTGCTGGAGTGGCAGCAGATCAGCATGGCCGACCTCACGGCCTGGGCCGAGGCCACGCCCTATTTCGGGATGCTGCGCGAGCGCCACTTCGCGGAGCAGACGCAGGCCGAGTGGCTGCGCAGCCTGGCCGATGACCTGGTGCGCTCCGGCGCCGCGCTGCGCCAGGGCGAGGTGCTGCACAACGTGTAAGCAGCGCGGGGGCGGCTGCAGGCGGCCGCGCCACCGCACGTGGCCCGGCGGCGTCCGGCCAGCGCGGGCCCCCCCTGCGGGAAGGCGCGCGGCGCCTCACGGCAGGCTCAATGCTTGTACTGCTTGTCGCACCCCATCACGTGGTTGTAGCTGCTGGACATGCACTGGTAGAACGACTTCTTGTTGCCCGACGCGCCCTGGCAGTCCGACACGCTGTACTTGCCCTTCGCCTCGCGGATCTTGGGCGCCGTCTTGTCGAAGTCGGCCTGGGCCATGTAGCCATCGCGCACATTCTTCTGCCCCACTTCCAGCATGGAGTCGGCCTGGTCGTGGATGTTGCCCACGGCGGCCTGGCAGTTCAGCGGCACCTGCTTGCTGTCGACCGTGCCCAGGGCCTTCGTGGCCCCCTCGGCAAACTCCTGCACGTCCTTGGGAATCTTCTTGGTGCCGTCCGCGTTGTACTGGACGCTGCCGGGCTTGCCGCCCCCTTTGCCGCTCGCACCGGCGCCACCGGTTCCGTTGGTTCCCTGCAGCTTCAGCGGCTCGGCATCCTGCTTGGACGGCGGCGGCTGGGAGCCATAGTGGGTCTTGCCCTCGGCATCCACCCATTTGTAGACCGGCTGCGCCTGGGCACCGGTGCCCAGGACCATGGCCATCACCGCCACCGCCATGGCGGCACGGGCCGCCATCTTTTTGGCATCTCTCATCTCGCTTCCCTCCGTAGTTTTTGATTCCAATGGGCTCCACCGCTTTTCACCAAAGCGCCGGCAGCTCATGTTTTTATAGCAATCCCATGCGGCAGCCACCCCCTCCCCGTGTCAGGGAAGGTCCTTGTTCACCTCGGGCGCGGACGCATCGCGCGGGCCGATGGTGCCCAGGCGGCTCTTGAGCGACTGGGGCTGGCCTGTGAGCATGGCGGCGTAGTTGGTGGTGTTGGACAGCACCTTCTTCACATAGTCGCGCGTTTCGGCAAAGGGCACGTTTTCGGCCCAGATGGCGGCGTCCAGCACCGGGCCGTTGCGCCAGCTGCGCGGGCGCCCCGGGCCGGCGTTGTAGGCGGCCGCCGCCATGGGCATGGAGCCCGCGAAATCGTCCAGCGCGAGCTTGAGGTAGGCCGTGCCGATGGTGATGTTGGTGTCGCGGTCGTTGATCTGGTCGGGCGTGAAGTTGGCGAGGCCGATCTTCTTGGCCGTCCAGCGCGCGGTGGCGGGCATCACCTGCATCAGGCCCGAGGCGCCCACGTGGGAGCGCGCATCCATGATGAAGCGGCTTTCCTGGCGGATCAGGCCGTAGACATACGCCGGGTCCAGCCCGATGCCGGTGGCGCGCTCCACCACGGCGCTGCGAAACGGTGTGGGGAACCGCTGGGTGGTATCCACGACGGCCTTGGTGCGTTCGCTGGTGTTGATGCAGCGGTCCCACACCTCGCGCTGGCACGCGAAGTCGGCGGCGGCCAGCAGCTCGCGGTCGGCCATGCCGCCGCTCTGGTGCAGGTTGGTGGTGTAGTTCCACTCGCGCACGCCCTCGCTGCGCAGGCCGAGCAGGATGGCGTACAGCGCGCGGTTCAGGCCCGGGTTGGCGCGGGCTGCCGCCTTTTCTTCCGGCGTGAGCGGCGCGGGCGCGGGCGGCACGGTGATGCGCTGGCCCAGTTCTTCCAGCGCCAGCTGCTCGTAGAAACCGCGCGTGCTGGCAATGCCTTCGAGCAGCTGGCGCGCCTCGGCGCGCTCCGCGTCGGTCACGCGGCCCGCCAGGAGCGAGCGCGCCTTCCAGTACACCCAGGTGCTTTCCTGGCGCGCCTCGGGGCCCATGGCGTCCACGGCCTTGCCCACTGTCTTCCACTGGCCGGCGCGCAGCGCGGCCCGCACCTTCCAGCCCAGCAGGTCGTCGTTCAGGTCGCTGTCGCGCGTCACGTTGGCGAAGTAGCCGTGGGCGTTGCTGGCCAGCTTCTGCGCGGCGGTCTTGCCGATCACGGCCCAGGCCCAGTTGCGCTCCTCGGACGAGAGGTGCACGCCCCACTTGCTGTCGAGCTGGTGGGCAGCGCCTTCCGGGTCGGTGGTGGCCAGCTTCAGGAGCGCGAGCAGCACCAGTTCCTGCCTGGCCTTGCCGGCGGCCGTGGCGCGCGAGAGCAGGTACTTGGCGGGCGCGTCGAGCACCTCCTTGACCTGCGGCAGCGATTCGGGCGAGACGATCTCGACCGCCGTGCGCACGACGCGGGGGCGGTTGGCCTCCACGCCCAGGCGGGCCTTGCGCCAGATGTCCAGGGCCGACAGCTTCTTGTAGCCATGCAGCTCCCGCGCCGCGTGGGTGCAGCCGTCGTCGCCATCGCGCTGGGCGTACCAGTTGCTGCGCACGTCCTCGGCCACCGTGGGGCTGGCCGTTCCCTTGATCTGGTCGATCAGCAGTGCGTAGCAGCGCACCTCGCGGTCGTCCGACATGCGGTAGCCAGGATGCTGCTCGGCGAACTGGCCCCAGTCGCGCCGCTGGCCCAGCAGCAGCAGCCAGTCGTTGCGCAGGCGGTCTTCCTGGTAGCTGCCCGCGTAGCGCTGCAGGAAGGACTGGATCTCCGATGGCGACGCCTCGCCCAGGCGCAGCTTGAGCTCCCAATAGGCCGCCCAGGGCTCCAGCGCATGGCCGCGTGCGGCGGGCAGGAGCTGCTCGAGTTTCTTGCGGTCTCCCTTGCGGAAGGCCTGCTGCATTTCGAGCAGGGTATCGTCACCACGGTTTTGCGCCATGACAAGGGGCGCGGTGGCGGCCAGCAGGCTGGCCGCGACAAGGGGTGTCAGAATCGCTCTGAGAAATTGCATGGGGGAATTATCTGATGGACAAAGCAGCCCTTCGGCGCGCGTTGATAGAAGAACGCCTCAACCTGCCCGACCGCCTACAGCGGGCCGACCTGTTACAGCAGGTGATGCGCATCTGGCTGGTCAACCGGCCCGACACCGTGATCGGCGCCTACTGGCCCATCAAGGGCGAATTCGACCCCCTGCCCGCCCTGCACCGCTGGAAGGAAGACGGCGAGCTGCTCGATGAACCCCAGCTGCGCCGCATCGGCCTGCCGGTGGTGAACAAGCTGCACAAGACCCTCACCTTCCACGCCTGGTACCCTGGCTGCCCCATGGAGGAAGACGCCTACGGCATCCCCAAGCCCAAGGACACCGAGGTCATCGTGCCCACCCTGCTCTTCGTGCCCTGCGTGGGCTACGCGCCGGGCGGCTACCGGCTGGGCTATGGCGGCGGCTTCTACGACCGCACCCTGGCCACGCTGCAGCCCAAGCCGTTCACCGTGGGCCTGGGCTTCACCCATGGCTACCTGGACGACTTCGAGCCCGAAGCGTTCGACCTGCCGCTCGATGCCATCCTGAACGACAACGGCGTGGTCTGGCCGGTCTGACCCGCCAACAGGGCCCGCACGGCCCGTGATGCGTGCCGCGCATCAGTGAGGCCGCGTTTTCGCATCGCTGGCGCGCGCCACTGCCGCTAGCATGGCGGGCTGGCTTTCTTTTCTCTGATTTCCATCGGCAGGTGCCCCATGCTCAAGCTCTATATCGGCAACAAGAACTACTCATCCTGGTCCATGCGCCCCTGGGTGCTGCTCAAGCAGGCGGGCATCGTGTTCGAGGAAGTGCGCGTGCGCTTCGACAGCTTCGACGCCAATTCAGAATTCAAGCGCGCGATTGGCGCCGTGAACCCCACGGGCAAGGTGCCCGTGCTGGTCGACGGCGACCTGGTGGTGTGGGACACCCTGGCGATTGCCGAGTACGTGGCCGAAGCCCACCCCGTCCAAAAGCTCTGGCCCGCCGATGCCAAGGCCCGTGCACGCGCCCGCAGCATCTGCGCCGAGATGCACAGCGGCTTCACCGCCCTGCGCAGCCACTGCCCCATGAACATCGAGGCGAACCTGGCCGACACCGGCGCCCTGATCTGGCGCGACCAGGCCGGCGTGCGCGCCGATGTGCAGCGCCTGGTGGACATGTGGAGCGCGCTGCTGCAGGAACATGGCGGCCCTATGCTGTTTGGCGAGTTCACCGTGGCCGACGCCTACTTTGCCCCCGTGTGCATGCGCCTGCACACCTACGCCCTGCCCGTGCCACCCCACATCGCCGCCTATGTGCAGCGCGTGCGCGCCCTGCCCGGCGTGAAGGCCTGGATCGACGACGCCCTGGCCGAGAAGGACTTTCTGGACTTCGAAGAGCCCTACCGCCTGCGCCACACGGAAGGCTGAGCACCGCCATGGCCGTCACCATCTACCTGCGCTACGTGCTCAACACCAGCAAGCTCAAGGAGTTTGAGCACTACGGAAAACTGTGGATACCGCTGGTCGAGAAGTTCGGCGGCCAGCACCACGGCTACTTCATGCCCAGCGAGGGCGCCAACAACATCGCACTGGCATTGTTCACCTTTGACAGCCTTGCGGCGTACGAGGTGTACCGCCAGCAGTCGATGCAGGATGCAGAATGTCAGGCGGCGTTTCGCTATGCCGAGGAGACGGGGTGCATCGTGAGCTACGAGCGGAGTTTTTTCAGGCCGGTGTTCAGCTGAACGGGCACGGGCAGCCCGGCCCCGCTACCGAAACTGCTTGCGCAAAAACGGCTTGTGCCGCGCGATGTGCGCCAACTGCGCCGGGGCGACGGTGCCGCCCAGGTCCTCCTCTTGCGCGTTGAGCACCTGGTTGGCATAGGCCAGCGCACGCGCCACCACCTCTTCCTCGCTCACCCCCTGCTGCGCGGCCAGGTCCAGCGCCACGCGCTTCATGGCGCGCTGCGACAGCATCCACATCGCGCCAAAGGCATCCCACGCGGCCATCGCTTCCTTGAACTTGTCGCGGTCGGCCAGGATTTCGTTCAGCGGCTTGGCCAGGATCTCCTGCAGGTCGTCCACCTTGGCTTTCAAGGCTTCGAGCTGCGCCTCGCGCTGCAGGGCCTCGGCGGCGGCGTTGGCCGCTGCGTCGGGCGCCGTGGGCACGGGCACGCTGCCGTCGGGGTTGAGCTGGGCAATGGTGAGTTCGGACGATAGGGACATGGTGGGCTGGAATATACGGCCGAGTGCTCGTCCTAAACTACACCGATGCAAATCTACATGGTGGGCGGCGCGGTCCGCGACAAGCTGCTGGGCCGGCCGGTGAATGACCACGACTGGGTGGTGGTGGGTGCCACGCCCGAGCAGATGCTGGAGCTGGGCTACCTGCCAGTGGGCCGAGACTTCCCGGTGTTTTTGCACCCCGAGACACGCGAGGAATACGCGCTGGCCCGCACCGAGCGCAAGAGTGGGCGCGGCTACCGGGGTTTTGTGGTGCAAAGCTCGCCCGACGTGACACTGGAAGAAGACCTGTCGCGCCGCGACCTTACTATCAATGCGATAGCTAGCAGCGCCAATGGGACAAGCGCCACAGGCCTATTTGACCCCTATCTTGGTGCCAGAGACATCGCGGCGCGGGTGCTGCGCCACGTGACGGATGCCTTTCGCGAAGACCCGGTGCGCATCCTACGCGTGGCGCGGTTTGCGGCGCGCTTCACCGACTTCACGGTGGCGCCCGAGACGATGCAGCTGATGCGCGAGATGGTGCAGCATGGCGAGGCGGACCACCTGGTGGCCGAGCGCGTGTGGCAGGAGCTGGCGCGCGGGCTGATGGAAGAAAAGCCGTCGCGCATGTTCGAGGTGCTGCGCGAGTGCGGCGCGCTGCAGGTGCTGCTGCCCGAAGTGGCGCGCCTGTGGGGCGTGCCCCAGCGGGCGGAGTACCACCCCGAGGTGGACACGGGCGTGCACCTGATGATGGTGCTGGACATGGCCGCCCGCCTGCAATCCCCGTTGACGGTGCGCTTTGCCTGCCTGGCGCACGACCTGGGCAAGGGCACTACGCCCGCCGACGTGCTGCCGCGCCACATCGGGCACGAGGAGCGCAGCGCCGCGCTGCTCAAGGACGTGGCCGAGCGTCTGCGCGTGCCCGTGGACTGCCGCGAGACGGCCGAGGTAGTGGCCCGCGAGCACGGCCACATCCACCGCAGCAACGAGCTGTCGGCCGCCGCCCTGGTGCGGTTGCTGGAGCGCTGCGACGCCATTCGCAAGCCTGCGCGCTTTGCCGACATCCTGCTGGCCTGCGAATGCGATGCGCGCGGGCGCCTGGGGTTCGAGGAATCGGCCTACCCGCAACGCCCCCGGCTCCTGGCCGTGCTGGGTGCCGTGCAGTCGGTGGCCACGCGCGACATTGCCGCGCAGGCGGCGGCCAAGGGCCTGAGCGGCCCGCAGGTGGGCACGCTGATCCACCAGGCGCGGGTGGCGGCGGTGGCGCGGTGGCAACACCCCCGCAGCGAGGCTGACTGACCCCGCGCAAAACGCCGCCACAGCGCGGGCAGAACCCTGCCTACAATCCGCGTCCGCTCGCACCCCCTCCGGGGTGCGCCTCTTGCCAGCCCCGGGGGCGCATTTTCGCGCCCCGCCGCCCTCTCCACGCCTCCATGACCACTGTGCACATCCGCCTGGCCACCCCGGCCGATACCGACACCATCGCCCCGCTGTTTGATGCCTACCGGCAGTTCTACGAGCAGGCGCCGGACCTCGCCGGAGCACGGGCATTCATTGCGGAGCGGCTGGAGCGCGCAGAGTCGGTGATCCTGCTGGCGCAGGACGCGTCCCGGGCGGCAGTGGGCTTTTGCCAGCTGTACCCCACGTTCTGCTCGGTGGAGGCGGCGCCCATCTACACGCTGTACGACCTGTTCGTGGCCCCCACGGCGCGCAAGGCGGGCGCCGGGCGCAGCCTGCTGGTGGCCGCCGAGGCCACGGCCCGCGCCCACGGCAAGGTGCGCATGGACCTGACCACGGCGCACACCAACACCGCCGCGCAGGCGCTGTATGAATCGCTGGGGTGGACGCTGGACACGGTCTTTCGCGCCTACAACAGGCGGGTGGCGGCCTGAGCGGCGGCCCGCCGCCGGGCCTGCGCCGATAGCGGCTACCAGCGCAGCAGGCGCGGCCCCAGCACGGCCCCCAGCGCCGTCGGGATGGCCATGCCCGCCAGGTACCAGACCGCCAGGAACGGCGCGGCCATCTCGGGGCAATGCAGGGCATACACCAGCGCGCCCAGCGCGCCCGCGAGCAGGCCGGCACCCGCGCCCGTCCAGGCCAGGCGCGTGGGTGCGGCACCCCTGAGGGCCCAGAAGCCCGCGGCCAGCGCAGGCACCGACAGCGCGGCGATATTGAACGGACAGGTGCGCCAGGTGCTGCCCAGGATGAGCGGCACCCGCTCCGCCGCCGTCACCTGTGACAGGGCCAGCAGGGCCAGGGCCCACAGCAGCAGCGGCGGCACCGCCAGCAGCAGCGCCGCAGGCCGCACCGCCATGCCCGGCCGGGCCATGCGGCGCAACAGCGCCAGCCCGGCGGCGGCCAGTGCAGCGGCAAACACCAGCTTGCCCCAGAACATGGGCTGCGCCAGGGTCGCCGGCAGGTCCGGGCGCAGGCCGAACAGGCCCAGCATCAGCACCCCGGCACCGGCAATGCCCACGGCGGCGGCCACGGCAAACCGTTGCTCTATCGCGGTGGTCCGCACCGGTCCGCCATCAGCGGCCAGCAGGTGGATCAATTCATCGGTTTTCATGCCATTCCTCCTGGGACTTGCGCAAATCAGGACGCGCCAACGACCCGTCGGCCGTGGCGGGCGATTTGCGCAAGCCCTGTTTTGCGTGAGTCATATCCCTGATCCTGGCGGCCAGGGCCTTGAGCCCCCGGTGCACGCCGACCTTGACGGCCGACTCCGACAGCCCCGTGAGGCGCGCCGTCTCGACCACCGACAGACCTTCCAGCTTCACGTACTCGATCGGCAGGCGCTGCTTGTCCGGCAAGGTGCGCAGCAGCTGCCCCAGGTCGCGCCGGGCTTCGGCGGCCTCGCTGTCGCTGCTGGCAAACAGCTCGCTGGCATCGTCCAGCGGGTCGTTGCGCCCTTCCTTCACGGCGTGCGAACGCAGCCAATCGATGAGCTTGTAGCGCGCAATCGCATGCGCCCAGGCCGTCACCGGCATCTCGGGCCGGTAGGTGTGGCGCTGGTTGTGCACCGCCAGCAGTGTTTCCTGCACCAGGTCCTCCACCTCATCGGGCCGCTGCGCCAGGCGGCGGCGCAGGAAGGCGCGCAGGTGCGCGCTCAGCTCCTTCAGAAAGCGCTGGTAAGCGGCTGCATCGGCATCCAGCCCCTGCAGCAGCAAACCGCGCAGGCGCTCTTCCACAATCTCCATGGCGTCTCCCTGCAGGCAATTCGTATGCCGGGGCCAACGGGTTACAGGCACCGCAAAAAATTTTCTTGCACTGCCACCGCATTTTTTTGCGCAGCGCCGTAACCGGCCCGCCGCACTGCGCGAATTACAACGCAGATCGGGCAGCTGGAATCCACCTTCGTGCAGCGCCCCGGTCGGATGCAACCCTCAACCCTTGGAGATCCCACCATGACCACACGCACCCTCAGCCTCGGCGCCCTGGCCCTTGCCGCCCTGGCCTCTGGCGCCGCCATCGCCCAGACCGCCCCGATGGACGGCGCCAAGCCCGCTATGGAGAAGTGCTACGGCGTCTCGATGGCCGGAAAGAACGATTGCGCCGCCGGCCCCGGCACCACCTGCGCCGGCACCTCGAAGATGGACTACCAGGGCAACGCCTGGAAGTTCGTGCCCGCGGGCACCTGCGCATCGATCAAGACGCCCAAGGGCATGGGTTCGCTGACACCCGCCAAGGCCTGAGGCCATGGCGCTTCCCACCGCCGGCCTGGGCCTCAAGCCCCTGCACTACGACGAGGCGCTGCGGTGCACCGCCCCCGGCCTGTGGTGGGAGGTGCACCCCGAGAACTACCTGGCCGACGGCGGCCCGCGCCTGGCCTGGCTGGAAGCCATCCGCGCGCGCCACCCCGTGGCGCTGCATGGCGTGTCCCTGTCGCTCGCTGCCGATGAACCGCCCGACACAGCGCACCTGGCCCGCCTGACCGCACTGGCGCGGCGCGTTGAACCCGTCCTGGTGTCCGAACACCTGGCGTGGTCCCGCTGGCGCGGGCAGTACCTGCCCGACCTGCTGCCGTTTCCCCGCACGCACGCGGCGCTGCACCGCATCGCCGGCAACATCGCCCGCACGCAGGACGTGCTGCAGCGGCCCATCGCCATCGAGAATCCCACGCACTACCTGCACATCGACGGCCACGACTGGGCCGAAACCGAATTCCTGGCCGAGCTGGTGCGCCGCACCGGCTGCGGCCTGCTGCTGGACGTGAACAACGTCCATGTCAGCGCGAGCAACCTGGGCTTTTGCGCGCAGGCGTACCTGGAGGCGTTCCCTCTGCACGCCGTGGCCGAGATCCACCTGGCGGGCCACCACGCCGACCCGGTGCATGGCAACGCCTTGCTCATCGACAGCCACGACGCCCCGGTGGCCCCCGCCGTGTGGGCGCTGTACCAACGCGTGATCGAGCGCACAGGTCCCATCCCCACCCTCATCGAGCGCGATGGCAACCTGCCCGGCTTCAGTGAACTGCTGGGCGAGCGCGACCAGGCCCACCACGCACTCATGGCCGCGCACGCCGGGGAGGCCGCATGCAGCTGACCGAATTTCAGGACGGTTTCTCGGCCGCCCTGCTCGGCACCGGCCGTGCCCCGGCCACCGCGTGGTCAGCGGCCCTGGAGGCCCAGCCCGGCTTTGCCGTGTACCGCAACACCGTGCTCAAGGGCTGCATCGACGCCCTGCAGGCCAGCTACCCCACGGTGTGCCAGCTGGTGGGCGAAGACTGGTTCCGCGCGGCAGCGGGGGTGTATGCCCGTGCGCGGCCGCCCCGTGACGGGCTGCTGATGGACTACGGCGCGGGGTTTGGCGGTTTTCTGGCCGGGTTCGAACCGGCCGCCGGGCTGCCCTACCTGCCCGCGGTGGCGCGCCTGGACCGCTGCTGGACCGAATGCCACCTGGCGGCGGATGCCACCGCCGTGGACCGTGGCTGGTGGGCCCGGCAAGCGCCCGGTGCGCTGCCCGGCATGCGGCTGCGGCCGCACCCCGCAGCGCGCTGGCCCTGGTGCGACGAACACCCCGCCTACGCCCTGTGGCAAAGGCACCGCGATGGCCTGGACATCCCCACGCACCTGGCCTGGGTGGGTGATGGCGGCCTGCTCACCCGGCCCCGGGCCGAAGTGGCATGGCGCCCCCTATCGCGTGCGGGGATGGCCCTGCTGGACGCCTGTGCCGGGGGCCTGCCCCTGGAGGCTGCCGCCACCTGCGCACTGGCCACCGACCCCGCCACCGATCTTGCCGCGCTGATGGGCGCCCTGCTGGACGCGGGCGCCCTGGTCCAGCCCCCTTCACACACAGGCTGAGGAGCCCCCATGGCAACAACCACCCACCTCCCCACCGCCCCCGCCAAAGGCCCCCGCGTGCTGCTGGCACGGCTGGCCGATGCCGTCGCCCGCCTCACCCCGCACGGCCTGCTGGCCCTGGTCAACCGGGTGGCGGTGGCGGGCATCTTCTGGCGGTCGGCGCGCACCAAGGTCGAGGGCTGGTTCACCCTCTCCGACAGCGCCCATGCGCTCTTCCGCGAGGAGTACCGGCTGCCCCTGATCGCGCCGGAGCTGGCTGCGCAGATGGCCACCGTGGCCGAACACGTGTTCCCTGTCCTTCTGGTGCTGGGCCTGTGCACGCGCCTGTCCGCACTGGCCTTGCTCGGCATGACGCTGGTCATCCAGGTGTTTGTCTACCCCGATGCCTGGCCCACGCACCTGTCATGGGCGGGGTTGCTGCTGTACCTGGCGGGGCGCGGCGCGGGCAAGATGTCGCTCGACCGGGCGCTCGGAATTCGCTGACGCGTGGGCTTTTTTTTAGCCCACCGCCGTCCGCACCCAGCGCACGATGTCCGCCGCGCCAAGCGCCCCCGAGATGCGCGCCACCTCGCGCCCCTGCTGGAAGAGGATCATGGTCGGAATGCTGCGGATCGCATAGCGCGCCGCGATCGCCTGGTGCTCTTCGGTGTCGAGCTTGGCCAGGCGCACGCGCGGCTCCAGCTCGCGGGCGGCCTGCGCGAACGCCGGGGCCATTTGCCGGCATGGCCCGCACCACGGCGCCCAGAAATCGACCAGCACCGGGATGTGGCTTCGGCCCACATGGCGATCAAAAGTGTCGGCGTCGAGCGCAAGCGGCGCGCCCGCGAACAGGGGCTGGTGGCATTTGCCGCAGTCGGGCGCGCTGGCCAGGTCGGCGCCTTGCACGCGGTTGGTGGTGTGGCAGTGCGGGCAGACGATGTGCAGGGCGTCGGTCATGCGGTGGACGTGGTGGGTGGAGGGGTAAGGGGATCGCTTCCTTCTGCACAGTGCGGCCAAGGCGTGGCATTTCAAGCCGCGGCCGGCAACTCTTCGCCTGGCGCAAACCCGCGCACGGCCAGTGGCAGGAAGTTACGCACGATTACCACGGCCAAAGCCCCCTTCCACGGGAGGCGGTTTAGCGCCATCTGCTAAGGTCGTGCCCCATGCAGCTGCTCCCGTTACTGACAACTGCCCATGCGCTTTTTCTCGATTTCGACGGCACGCTGACCGAGTTGGCACCGCGCCCCGAGGCGGTGCGCGTAGCCTCCGGCCTGGTTCCCACACTGGCGTCCCTGCATGCCCATCTGGGGGGGGCGCTGGCCATCGTGACCGGGCGGCCCGAGTCCGACATCGATGGATTCCTCGCGCCGCTGCGCCTGCCGCTGGCCAGCGAACACGGGGCGCAATACCGCCTGGGCGACACCTCCCACCCCGCCATCGAGCCGCCGGACCTGGCGCCCGTCCTGCAGGCCGCGCGGAACCTCGCGGCGCGGCACCCCGGCCTGCTGGTGGAGGCCAAGCGCGCCAGCGTGGCCCTGCACTACCGCCTGGCCCCCCCGCTGGAAGCGTTGTGCCACGACACCCTGGTGCGCGCGATGCAGCATGTGGACGGCGTGGAACTGCTGCGCGGCAAATGTGTCTTTGAAGTCAAGCCCCGTGGCGTCCACAAGGGCCAGGCCATCGTCGACTTCATGACCCAGCCGCCGTTCGCGGGCCGCACGCCGGTCTTCGTGGGCGACGACGTCACCGATGAGGCCGGCTTTGCCGCCGTGCAGGCGCTGGGGGGATGGGGCATCAAGGTCGGCGAGGGGCCGACCATGGCACAACACCGCTGCATGACATCCGCCGCGCTGCGCGGCTGGCTGTCTTCTGCACGCACCACCTGGGAGCGCGAACGATGAACACGCCAGCCACCGAACCCCAGCCCGGGTCCTTGAACCTGGGCATGATTGGCAACTGCGCCATCAGCGCGCTGATCGACGACCACGCCCGCATGGTGTGGTGCTGCCTGCCCCGGTTCGACGGCGACCCGGTCTTCAACGCCCTGCTGCAGCCCGGCGATGAGGGCAGCCACTTCGCCGTCGAACTGGAAGACCTGGCCTCGGCCCACCAGTGGTACGAGCCCAACACCGCGATCCTGCGCACGCAGCTGTTCGACAAGGCCGGCCACGGCATCGAGATCACCGACTTCGCACCGCGCTTCTACAGCCGCTCGCGCTACTTCCGGCCCATGACGCTGGTACGCCGGGTGCGCCCCATCCAGGGCGCGCCGCGCATCCGCGTGGCGCTCAAGGTGCGCTACGACTGGGGGCAGACGGAACCCCGGATCACGCGCGGCAGCAACCACATCCGCTATGTGGGCGAGGGCATGACGCTGCGCCTGTCCACCGATGCGCCGGTCTCGCACGTGCTGTCGGGCCAGGCCTTCGTGCTCACGCGCGAACACAACTTCCTGCTGGGAGCCGACGAGACGCTGGTGGAGGGCATCGCCGACACCGCCCGCCTGTTCGAGCAGGAAACCACCTCGTACTGGCGCAACTGGACCCGCGCCCTGGCCGTGCCGCTGGAGTGGCAGGACGCGGTGATCCGCGCGGCCATCACGCTCAAGCTCTCGCTGTACGAGGACACCGGCGCCATCGTGGCCGCCATGACCACCAGCATCCCCGAATCCGCCTACAGCGGGCGCAACTGGGACTACCGCTTCTGCTGGCTGCGCGACGCGTTCTTCGTGGTGCGCGCGCTCAACAGCATCTCCGAGGTCGGCACCATGGAGGACTACCTGCGCTGGCTCAGCAACGTGGTGGTGGAAGGCGGCGACGGCCACATCCAGCCGCTGTACGGCATTGGCCTGGAGCACGACCTGCCCGAAAGCCTCGTGCCCCAGCTGGCGGGCTACCGGGGCATGGGCCCCGTGCGCGTGGGCAACCAGGCGGCCGAGCATTTTCAGCATGACGTGTACGGCAACATCGTGCTGGGCGCGGCCCAGGCCTTCCACGACCACCGCCTGCTGCACCGCGCGGGCCTGGCCGAATTCACGCGGCTGGAACAGGTGGGCGAGAACGCGGTGCGCGTCTATGGCCAGCCCGATGCGGGCATGTGGGAGCTGCGCACGCGCGCCCGGGTGCACACCTCGTCCGCGCTGATGAGCTGGGCGGCCTGCGACCGGCTGGCCAAGATCGCCGCCACCCTGCAACTGGCAGACCGCGCCAGCCACTGGCAGCAGCATGCGGACCGCATGCGCGCCGAGATCCTCGACAAATCCTGGTGCGAAGCGCGCCAGGCGTTCGCCGAAAGTTTTGGCGGCCATGAACTCGATGCTAGCGTGCTGCTGATGGCCGAGGTCGGCCTCATCGACCCCAGGGACCCGCGCTTCGTGAGCACCGTGGAGGCCATGGAAAAGAGCCTGTGCGACGGCCCCTACATGCGCCGCTACGAGGCGGCCGACGATTTCGGCAAGCCCGAGACCGCCTTCAACATCTGCACCTTCTGGCGCATCGACGCGCTGGCGCGCATCGGCCGCAAGGCCGAGGCCCGCGCCATCTTCGAGACCATGCTGGCCACGCGCAACCCGCTGGGCCTGCTGTCCGAAGACACGCACCCCGAAACGCGCGAGATGTGGGGCAACTTCCCGCAGACCTATTCGATGGTGGGCGTGATCAACGCCGCCGTGCGCCTGTCCGCGCCCTGGGACAGCGTGATTTGAGGCCGTGTCCGACAGGCGGCGCGCCCCAACCCCGCCGATGATCGGGGGATGAGCCGCCTCGTCGTCGTATCCAACCGCATCGCAGACCCCCGCAAACCCGCAGCCGGAGGTCTGGCCGTGGCACTGGGCGACACCCTCAACCGCACGGGCGGCCTGTGGTTTGGCTGGAGCGGCAACATCGCGGAGGCGGGCACGCCCGGCGAAGGCGAGCTCCAGACCCGCCAGGCGGGCCCCGTGACGCTCGCCACCGTGGACCTGTGCCGCGAAGACCATGACACGTACTACCACGGCTACAGCAACAGCGTGCTCTGGCCGGTGTTCCACTACCGGCTGGACCTGGCGGACTTCAACACCCGCTACATCGCGGGGTACCGGCGCGTGAACCAGATGTTCGCGCGCAAGCTGCTGCCCCTGCTGCGCGACGACGACATCATCTGGGTGCACGACTACCACCTGATTCCGCTGGCCGCCGAGCTGCGTGCTATGGGCTGCAGGCAGCGCATCGGCTTCTTCCTGCACATCCCCATGCCGCCGCCGCTCATCATGGCAGCCATCCCGCAGCACGAATGGCTGATGCGCTCGCTGTTCGCCTACGACCTCGTGGGCCTGCAGAGCGAAGCCGACGTGTCGCACTTCACGCGCTACGTGCGCAACGAAGGCAGTGCCGAGGAGGTGGATGCCCAGCGCCTGCGCGCCTTTGGCGCCACGGTGCACGTCAAGGCCTTTCCCATCGGCATCGACGTGGACGAGTTCACGCGCCTCACGCAGGCCCCCGACGCGGTGGAAACCTACGAGAACATGCGCGACGAGTACTCGCGCCGGCGCCTGCTGCTGGGCATCGACCGGCTGGACTACTCCAAGGGCATACCGCACCGCGTGCGCGCCTACCGGGAACTGCTCGACCGCTACCCCGAGAACCGCAACAGCGCCACCATGATCATGATCGCCTCGCCCTCGCGCGACGACGTGCATGCCTATGCCGACCTGCGCCAGGAGCTGGAGGGGCTGTGCGGCGCGGTGAACGGCGACTATGGCGAGCTGGACTGGATGCCGGTGCGCTACATCCACCGCATGGTGGCGCGCAAGCGGGTGCCGGGCCTGTGCCGCGCCGCCGCCGTGGGCCTGGTCACGCCGCTGCGCGACGGCATGAACCTGGTGGCCAAGGAATACGTGGTGGCGCAAGACCCGGACGACCCGGGGGTGCTGGTGCTGTCCCGCTTCGCGGGAGCGGCCGAGCAGCTCAAGGAAGCGCTGCTGGTGAACCCCTACGACACCCAGGGCATGGCCGACACCATCCAGCAGGCGCTGCAGATGCCGCTGGCCGAGCGCCAGGCTCGCCACCAAAAGCTCATGGCCCGCATCCGCGAACATGACGTGCACTGGTGGCGCAGGTCGTTCCTGCAGGCGCTCCAGGCGGCAGGCGACTGAAGCCGCCACGCGCGGCGGCACATTCTGCCCCGGTGCGCGTGCCGCAGGGGGTCAGAGCAACTTCGTGAGCAGGCTCACCACAAAGCTCAGGAGCAGCGTCGACGCCAAGGGCACGTCCCAGTCCCGGCCCAGCCAGCGAAAGCGCAGGTCGCCGGGCAGGCGGCCAAACCCCATGCGCCTGAGCAGGGGCGACAGCCAGCTCAGCAACATCAGAGCCAGGAAGATGACGAGAAGCCAGCGGATCATGCCCACAGTGTAGGGCTGCAGGCCCGGTCGCCCCCCCCGGCGCGGGCATGCGGCGTGCCCTCACGGCATCCCGCGCCACGAGCGCCGGGCTGGCGCCGACCCCTTCAGCGCTGCACGCCCCAGCGCCGCACCGTCAACCGTTCCAGCGTGTGGAAACCCAGGCTCTCCACCGCCAGGCCGATCAGGATCACCAGCACCAGGCCCGCGAACACCTTGTCGGTGTAGAGCTCGTTGCGGTTCTGGAAGATGTACCAGCCCAGCCCGCCCTTGCCCGACGACGCGCCGAACACCAGCTCGGCCGCGATCAGCGTGCGCCAGGCGAAGGCCCAGCCGATCTTCAGGCCCGACAGGATGGAGGGAAGCGCGGCCGGCACCAGGATCTGCAGCACGTAGCGGATGCCGGTCAGGCCGTAGTTTCGGCCCGCCATGCGCAGCGTCTCGGGCACGGACTGGAAACCCGCATAGGTGTTGAGCGCCAGCGGCCACAGCACCGAGTGGATGAGCACGAACACCAGGCTGCCCTGCCCCAGGCCGAACCACAGCAGCGCCAGCGGCAGCAGCGCGATGGCCGGCAAGGGGTTGAACATGGAGGTCAGCGTGGACAGCAGGTCGCGCCCGAACTGGGTGGACACGGCCAGCGTGGTGAGCACGAAGGCCCCGAGGATGCCTGCGAGATAGCCCTTGAGCAGCACCGACAGGGAGATCGCCGTCTTGCCGATCAGCTCGCCCGAGGCCAGGCCCTCCACCAGCGCCTTGGCGGTCTGCAGGAAGGTGGGCAGCAGCAGGTCGTTGTCCTGCCAGCGCGCCACCACCTCCCATAGCACGGCCAGCACCGCCAGGATCACGAGCTTGCGCACCCACGCCTGCTGCCAGATGCGCGCGACCAGGGGCAGGGGCAACACGGGCGCGATACCGCCCAGCGGCTCCAGGCTGCGCTCGAACTCGGGGCGCACGGGAGGGGTCAGCAGGGAGGCACTCATACGGAAATCTGGAAGGGCAGCGAACCGGCAGGCCGCTGTGGGGGAATGAGCGGCACGCCACCACGGCGGCCAGGTGCCAGAGCTTCGGTATCGGCCTGCACCGATCCCGGCACGGCACCGGCGGCGGGTTCGTCGAACAGCAGCCGGTGGATGCGCTGGGCCGTGGCCTGGAACTCGGTGCCGCCCAGGCTGTACAGCCCGAATTGATGGCTGTTGACCTCGGCGCGCAGCCGCCCCGGATGCGGCGAGAGGATGGCGATGCGGTTGCCCACCACCAGCGCCTCTTCGATGGAGTGCGTGACGAAGATCAGCGTGAAGCGGAACTCGTCCCACAGCGAGAGCAGTTCTTCCTGCATGCGCCGGCGCGTGAGGGCGTCGAGCGCGGCAAAGGGTTCGTCCATCAGCAGCACCTGGGGCTGCATGGCCAGCGCGCGCGCAATGGCCACGCGCTGCTTCATGCCGCCCGAGAGCTGGTGCGGATGCACGTCGGCGAACTTGGACAGGCCCACCTTGTCGATGTACAAAGCCGCGCGTTCGGCCGCCTCCTTGCGGCTCACGCTGCGCGAGGCCAGCAGCGGGAACATCACGTTCTCGCGCACGGTCTTCCACGGCGGCAGCTGGTCGAACTCCTGGAACACCACCACCCGGTCGGGGCCGGGCCGCGTGACCGCGCGGCCGCCGAGCAGGATCTGACCCTCGCTGGGCGCGATGAAGCCGGCAATCGACTTGAGCAAGGTGGACTTGCCGCAGCCCGAGGCACCGAGCAGCACGAAGCGGTCGCCCGCAAACACGTCGAAACCCACGCGGTGCGTGGCACGCACCACGCGCTCGCGCGTGCGGTAGTCGATGCTCACGCCCTGCACCTGCAGCAAGGCGGCGTTGGGGCGGGTGGGCGCGGCGGAGGCACGGCCCTCGCCCATGGCCCAGCCCAGTGCCAGTGCCTGCGCCTCGTCCTCCAGCGCATTGCGTTCGCTCTGCAGCGGCGGCGAGAAGGGGCCCATGCGGAGGGTGTGCTCGCTCATGCCAGGAGGCCCACTCAGTTGCCCGACGCCGTGTGCGCGTCTTCGAAGAAATAGTCCTTGAGCGCGGTCGGCTGGTTCTTGATGGCACCCACGCGGTGCAGGAACTGGCCCATGCCCAGCGTGTTCTCGGGACGCACCTTGAACTGCACCTCAGGGTTCTGGATGATCTTGAGCAGCAGGCCCCGGTCGGTATTGCCGCCCGACACCTTGAGGTAGATGTCGGCCGCCTTCTCGGGGTTGGCGGCGACGAACTTGGCGGCCTCGTCGAGCGCATCGACGAAAGCCTTGTAGGTCTTGGGGCTCTCGGCGCGGAACTTCTCCGTGGCGTAGAGCACGGTGGCCGATGCCGGGCCGCCCAGCACGTCGTACGAGTTGAGGACGATCTTCGCCTTCGGGTTGCCGGCCAGTTCCTGCTCCTGGAAGGGCGGGTTGCCGAAGTGGCCGGTGATCTCGGTGCCGCCCTTGATGATGGCGGCCGCCGCATCGGGGTGCGGCAGCGCCACCTGGTTCTTGTCCAGGCGGTTGAACTCCTTGTCGCCCCAGAGCTTGGCCGAGGCCATCTGCAGCACGCGCGACTGCACCGAAACACCGACGGCCGGCAGCGCGATGCGGTCCTTGTCGGTGAAGTCGGCAATGGTCTTCACGGCCGGGTTGTTGCTCACCAGGTAGTAGGGGAAGTTGCCCAGCGAGGCCACGCCCTTGACGTTCTGGCGGCCCTTGGTGCGGTCCCACAGCGTGAACAGCGGGCCCACGCCGGCACCGGCGATGTCGATGTTGCCCGACAGCAGCGCATCGTTGACGGCCGAGCCGCCCGACAGCTGCAGGAACTCAACCTTGATGTCCACGCCCGCGGCTTTGCCGTGCTTCTCGATGAGCTTGTTCTCCTGCGCCACGTTGAGCAGCAGGTAGACGATGCCGAACTGCTGTGCGATGCGCAATTGCCCTTCGGCTGCATGGGCCGTGGCGCTCAACCCACCGGCCAGCAGCAGGCCCGTGGCAGCGAGCCACGCGGCGGTCCTGCGGCCGAGGCTTCGGCGGTCAAAACGGTGGTGGGTGGAGGTGGTCATGGAAGTCCTTCAAATCAAAAATCAAACAAAATATGGCCCCAGCGCTTATCCAACAAGCGCTGAAAGCTATCAAAAACAGAGCAAACTCAGAAAGGCAGGTCGCCTTCGATCGTGGTTCTGTACAGCTTGCGGCGTTCGGTGTCTGGCGTGCCCGCCGCCAGGTGCATGACAGACCGGTTGTCCCAGAACACCAGGTCGTGCGGCTGCCACGGGTGGCGGTAGGTGAATTCGGGGCGCACGCTGGCGGCGAACAGCTCGGCCAGCAGGGCCTGGCTTTCGTCCTCGGGCAGGCCGACGATGCGCGTGGTGAAGTGCTCGCTCACGAACAGGGCCTTGCGGCCCGTCTCGGGGTGGGTGCGCACCACGGGGTGGATGGAAGGCGCCACCTCGTCGATCTGCGCCTGGGTGAGCTTGGGACGCCAGGGGCTGCGCGCGCGCAATTCCTCGTACTTGGCCAGGTAGCTGTGCTCGGCCTCGAGCGGTGCAATGCGCGCCTTGAGCGCCTCGGGCAAGGCATCGTAGGCGGCATGCTGGTCAGCGAACAGGGTGTCACCGCCCTCGCCCGGCAGCTCCTGCGCGTGCAGCAGCGAGCCCAGGCTGGGCTTGTCCTTGTACGACAGGTCCGAATGCCAGTAGTGGCCCGCATCGCCCAGGCCGATGGGCTGGCCGGCCGCATCCTTGATGTTGGAGACGATCAGGATCTCGGGGTGGTCCGCGAGCTGGAAGTTCTTGAGCACGTGGATCTGCAGCGGCCCGAACAGGCGGCTGAAGTCGATGTGCTGCTGCGGCGTGATGCGCTGGTCGCGGAACACCAGCACATGGTGGTCCAGGTGCGCGCGGTGGATGCGCGCGAAGTCCTCGCGGCCCAGCGGGCGCGACAGGTCCAGGCCCAGCACCTCGGCCCCCAGCGGGCCGGCAGAACCCGCCACAGTGCGGATCACCAGACCTTGCGGTGGCGCGTCGCCATCGGTGGCGGAAAGGGATGGGAATGACGGAACAGCCGACATGGGAGCCTCGTGGGGAATGGGGACAGGCGTGCCCCGACGTCCGCACTCTAGGCCGCGTTGCTTATTCAGGGAACGAAGGTTTTCTCAGTTGTTAACAACCAAAACAGCTAACGTGCCCTGTGGCTCCCACCCGCTATGGCGCTCTGCGGCACGCACATGCCATCATCGCCACTGGGCCCACTTCCATCCTTGCCGATGCCTGCGACCTACCACCACACCGTCAGCGGCCAGCGCTGGTCGTTCTGCGACCTGCGCGAGGTGATGGCCAAGGCCACGCCCGCACGCTCGGGCGACACGCTGGCCGGCATTGCCGCAGGCTCGGCGGTGGAGCGCATGGCCGCGCGCATGTGCCTGGCCGACGTGCCGCTGGCGCGCTTCCTGAACGAAGCGCTGGTGCCTTACGAGGTCGATGAGGTCACGCGCCTCATCATCGACACGCACGACGCGGCGGCTTTTGCCCCCATCGCCCACCTCACCGTGGGCGGGCTGCGTGACTGGCTATTGGCCGCAGACCCGGCCGCCCTGACCGCCGTGGCACCGGGCCTGACGCCCGAGATGGCGGCCGCCGTGAGCAAGCTCATGCGCAACCAGGACCTGATCGCCGTGGCGCGCAAGTGCCGCGTGGTCACGCGCTTTCGCAACACCCTCGGTCTGCCCGGCCACCTGGCCGTGCGCCTGCAGCCCAACCACCCCACGGACGACCTGCGCGGCATCGCGGCGTCGATGGTCGATGGCCTGCTGTACGGCGCGGGCGACGCGGTGATCGGCATCAACCCGGCCACGGACAGCATTGCAGCCCTCACGGGGCTGGTGCACATGCTGGACGAAGTCATCACCAAGCTGCAGATCCCCACGCAGTCGTGTGTGCTCACGCACGTGACGAACACGGTGCAGATGATCGAGCAGGGCGCGCCGGTGGACCTGGTGTTCCAGTCCATCGCCGGCACCGAAAAAGCCAACGCCGGCTTCGGCGTGAACCTGGCCTTGTTGCACGAGGCGCGCGAGGCCGCCCTGTCCCTGAAGCGCGGCACGCTGGGCAACAACGTGATGTATTTCGAGACCGGCCAGGGCAGCGCGCTGTCGGCCAACGCCCACCATGGCGTGGACCAGCAGACCTGCGAGGCCCGGGCCTACGGCGTAGCGCGTGCGTTCTCGCCGCTGCTCACCAACACGGTGGTCGGCTTCATCGGGCCAGAGTACCTGTACGACGGCAAGCAGATCATCCGCGCCGGCCTGGAAGACCATTTCTGCGGCAAGCTGCTGGGCGTGCCGCTGGGCTGCGACGTCTGCTACACCAACCATGCCGAGGCCGATTCGGACGACATGGACACGCTGATGACGCTGCTGGGCGTGGCGGGACTGACCTTCATCATGGGCGTGCCGGGGGCCGACGACATCATGCTCAACTACCAGAGCACTTCCTTCCACGACGCGCTGTACCTGCGCGAGGTGCTGGGTTTGAAACGCGCGCCCGAGTTCGAGGCCTGGCTGCAGCGCATGCACCTGGCCGATGGCACGGGCCGGCTGCTGCCCGCCGCGCAGCAGCATGCGGCCATCGCGCACCTGCGGCAGATCGGGATGCAGAGATGAGCGAGTCAGCCCCTCTCACCGGCCCTCTGCCCGACCCCTGGGACGATCTGCGCGCCCACACCGCTGCGCGGCTGGCGCTGGGCCGCGCGGGCATGGCCGTCCCCACGCGCGAGCTGCTCAGCTTTGGCCTGGCCCACGCCCAGGCGCGCGATGCCGTGCACCTGCAGCTCGACGCGGACACGTTGGCGGCGCAACTCAGGGAGTTGGGCTGCAGCACGCTGCAAGTGGCCAGCGCCGCGCCCGACCGCGCCACCTACCTGCTGCGGCCCGACCTCGGCCGGCGGCTTGGCGATGCGGATGCGGAGCGACTGCGCGGTCTGGGAGACGGCCACACACGCTGCGACCTGCTTGTGGTCGTGGCCGACGGGCTCTCGTCCCTGGCCGTCGAGCGCAACGCCGTGCCCCTTGTGGAAACCATCGTGCGCACCGCGCCGCAGGGCTGGCGGATCGGCCCGGTGGTCGTCGCCACCCAGGGCCGCGTGGCGCTGGGCGACGAGGTGGGCGCGCTGCTGGGCGCACGCCTGGTGGCGGTGCTGATCGGCGAACGCCCGGGCCTGAGCTCGCCCGACAGCCTGGGCATCTACCTCACCTGGCACCCGCAGGTGGGCCGCAGCGATGCCGAGCGCAATTGCATCTCCAACGTGCGGGCCGAGGGGCTGGCGCCGTCGGCTGCCGCAGCACGCCTGTGGTGGCTGTGCCAGGAGGCCCGGCACCTGGCCCTGACGGGCGTGGGCCTGAAGGACCGCAGTGATGGCGTGGTGGTGGGGAGCGCGACAGGCAAGGTGTTGCCCGGCGGGCCCGCCACGGCCTGACTACAGCCGGTGCGACCGGTCCCCGTGCACGAACCCCACGGGCTCCCACGCCTCGCCCGCGCCGAGGGCCAGCACCTTGAACAGCTCGCCCATTTCATGTTCCATGATCAATTTGGCCGCTATCGCCCGCTGTGCTTGCGGTAGTTGCTCCATTTTTTGCAGCAACCCGCAGTTGATGAGGAAGTGCGCCTGTGTGGTGTAGCCCAGCACGTTCAACCCGGCCTCCTGCGCGGCCAGGGCCATGGCGGTGAAGTTGACATGGGCGGTGATGTCCTTGCGCCCCACTTCCACCAACGGGTCGCCATCGGCCTGGTGGCCTTGGTGGCACATCACGGTGCCCATGTGGCGCTGGGGGTGGTAGTACTCGCTCTCGCCAAAACCGTAGTCCAGCAGGAAAGCCGCGCCGCGCGTGAGCCGGTCGGCCAGCGTGCGGATGAAGCCCTCGCCCTGGGCGTGGATCTCGGTCAGGTAATCCTGCGGGCCGTCGATGTCGACGGGCGGGCGCAGGCCGGTGGGGCGGTCGGCCCAGGCAAAGCTGCCGTCAGCCTGCACCACCACGCCGCGCTCGTGCCACGCCCCATTCTGCTGGCCGCCGTGGCGGGCGAGCAGTTGCACGGGCATGGCATCGAGCACTTCGTTGCCCACCACCACGCCGCTGAATTGGTCGGGCAGTGCATCCACCCAGCGCAGCTTGTCGGCATGCGCCACCAGCTTGGCCTGCTGGCGGGCCCGCAGGCTGCCCGACAGATCGACGATGGTGTAGCGCCGCACCTGGTCGCCCAGGGCATCCAGCAGTTGCAGCGCCAGCGCGCCTGAGCCCGCGCCAAACTCCCACACCTCGGAGGTACCAGTCTGCGCCAGGGCCTCGCCCACCTGCACGGCCAGCGCCTGGCCGAACAGCGGGGTCATCTCAGGTGCGGTGACGAAGTCGCTGCCGGACTCGGGCATGGCGCCGAACTTGGTGGAATCGTTGGCGTAATAGCCCAGGCCCGGGGTGTACAGGGCCAGCGCCATGAAGCGGTCAAAACCCAGCCATCCACCCTCGGCGGCAATGGCCTGGGCAATGTGCTGGTGCAGGGCGGTCGTTAAACTGTCGGGTCTTTGGGTCACGGCCCGCATTGTCTCCCACCCCACATGTCCCACCCCGCCCCCGCACGCACCGTTCTGGTCACAGGCGCCGCCAAGCGCCTGGGCCGCAGCATTGCGCTGGCCCTGGCGGCGGGGGGCTGGCAGGTGGCGGTGCACTACCGTTCATCCAAGCAGGATGCTATCGATACCGTAGCTGCTTGCACACAACTGACAAGCGCCAGCGCCCATTTTGACGCTGATTTCGAGGACGAGGCCGCCGTGCGTGACCTGCTGCCCCGCGTGGTGGCGCACTTTGGCGGCGTGGATGCGGTGGTCAACAGCGCCTCGCTGTTCGAGCATGACAACGCCGCCACCTTTGGCTTTGCCGCGCTCGAAAAGCACCTGCGCAGCAACACCGCCGCCCCCATGCTGCTGGCCCAGGCGCTGCACCAGCACGTGGCCGACCGCGTTGCCAAGGGCGAGGCCGACGCGCAGGGCGCCGTGGTCAACCTGCTGGACCAGAAGCTCTGGAACCAGAACCCCGACTTCGTGAGCTACACGCTGTCCAAGGCGGCGCTCGAAGCCGCCGGCACCATGCTGGCGCTGGCCCTGGCACCGCGGGTGCGCGTGGTCGGTGTGGCACCCGGCCTCACGATCACGAGCCACATGCTGGCGCAGGAAAAGTTCCAGCAGCTGCATGCGCTGAGCCCGCTGGGTCGATCGTCCACGGCCGAGGACGTGGCCGCGACCGTGAAATTCGCGCTGGAGAACCGCTCGATCACCGGCACCACGCTGCTGGTCGACGGCGGCCAGCACCTGATGAAGTTCGAGCGCGACTTCTCCATGATGTGAGCACATGCTCACGCAGAAAGCATCCATCCATGAACAACGCCGCTGGCACCCAGATCCTCACGCTCACCGGACTGCGCTTTGACGCCAACCTGGGCATCCTGTCGCATGAGAAGACGACGCCGCAGCCCATCCAGGTGGATGCCGAGCTGAGCCTGGGCGTGCAGCCGCTCACGCCGCGCGACGACGACATCCTGCATGTACTGGACTACCGCAAGGTGCGCCAGATCATCATCGACGAATGCCGGGCCGAACATGTGAACCTGCTCGAGAGCCTGATCGGCAAGCTGGCCCACCGCCTCATGCAGCTGCCCGGCGTGCTGGGCGTGCGCGTGAAGATCGCCAAGCTGGAGATTTTTGATGACTGCGAAGTGGCGATTCGCGTAGAGACAGGACAGTGGTGAGCAAGCGCAGCACTCTTTTTTGGAGCTTGATTCTCGCCCTGGCATGCACCGGTCTGATGTTCGTCCGGCTCTCCCACATACGCCATGCCATCGTTCTTGCCACCGACTGCCGCCATTGCGGCTGGAGCTGGGAAGCCCCAGCTTACGATGCGGGAGTTTTTGGACTGCTGGTGCTTCTGCTAGGGTTTGCCGGAGTACTACCTCGCTGGGCCCGGCCTTTGAAGGCCGCCGTGGGAGGAGTGATTCTCCTGCTTTACAGCACGGACGTTTTTGTTGCCGATCTGCTGAACATTCGCCTCGACATCACCGACATCATCAAATATGCGGACGATGTAGAACTGAACAAAACCGTGGCCCTACCCCACTTCGCGTCACCATCTGGGGCGGCGCTGTTCACCTTGACCTTGGCGGGATGCCTCGCATTCTGGGTGTTGGCGCTGCGCATGCGCCATGGCGCCAAGCATTTGGGCGTGTTCACGGTGGCGGCGCTGGGCCTTCTCGCGGCCCGCACCCTCCCAGCCACGACGCCCTACGCTGCCGGGCAGGTCTACACGGACTACATCACCAACAATCTCCCCAGTGGCATCGACACGCCCTACACACCGCAAAAGCGCGCAGAGTTGGAGCGTCAGGCACCGCCCGCGCAAACATGCGCCAAGCCCCGGCATGCACCTCGCCCCGTGATCCTGCTGATTGTCGAATCACTTTCGCTTTACCACAGCAAGAAGTTTTCCGGCATCGAAGACTACACCCCAGAACTGGACACCATCGCGGGCAAATATGGTCATCTGGAGTCCTTCTATGCCAACGGGTTTTCCACCGACGGCGGGCTGATTGCGCTGCTGACCGGCTATGCCCCCATTCCCAACATCAACCGTTACCACAGTATCGACATTTACCAAGGGTATGACAGCCCAAAGCAGGATATGTTGGGCCCGCTGCAGGCGGCAGGTATTCCAACGTCGTATTTTTCGACTTCCGACCTGGGGTTTATCGGCATGGGGGACTGGCTGAAAAAACTCCAGTTCTCGTATATCGAAGGGCCCGAACACCCCTTTTACAACAGCATGCCCCGGGGCTCGTTCAATGATCCTGGAGACGAAGCCCTATACCAACGCTACCTGCAGTGGTTTGATCACGAACGCGCTCCTGGGCCTTTTTTCTCGGTGATACAAACCATCACCACCCACCCGCCCTTCGTGATCCCGGGCTCCAGTCAGCATGGCGAGGAGGCTGCGGTGCGGTACGCGGACCGCGCCCTGGGTCACTTCGTGCGCCAGCTGGAAAAGCGGGGCTTTTTGGACCAAGGCATTCTGATCATCATGGGGGACCACCGAAGCATGACCATTCAGCGCCCCGGTGAGGCCAGGACCATTGGACCTGCCGCGCATGCGCGGGTTCCGGCCGTCATCGCTGGCGTTGGCTACCGAGGCATCGGCAGCATTGCCGGGCAATGGCAACAGGCAGACCTCGTTCCATCGGTGCTGTCCACCCTGGGCATGCGCTCATGCACCAGCGATTTTCAAGGCCGCTTCGTCGAGCCTCGGCAGCAGCCAAGGTACATCTTTCACGCACAAGGAATGGAGAGAGACCGCGTGCTGATCAAGGTCAAGGACGAGCCTGATCTGCTGTTCGTGCAGCTGGACGGCGATCGCACACACTGGGTACGCCCACCCGATCCGCCCACAGCGCATCACGGCGTCATTGCCGAAATCAATCGACAGAGAGCGCGCGTCCCCCCGGCGGAGGCCAATCTGGCGGCGGGGTTCTTGCGCTGGAAAGGCCTGATGCCCTGAAGGCCGAAGGGCGATAATCCCGCCATGCTTCCTACCGCCCAGTCCGCCTCCGTTAGCCTGCCAGAAGGCATCCCTGCGCCACTCAAGATCGAGCGCGAAACCCACAAGCTCGAGAAGCGCCTGTGCCGCGAGGTCGGCAAGGCCATCGTCGACTTCAACATGATCGAGGAAGGCGACAAGGTGATGGTCTGCATGTCCGGCGGCAAGGACAGCTATGCCCTGCTCGACATCCTGCTCAAGCTCAAGGCGCGGGCGCCCATCCATTTCGACCTGGTGGCCGTCAACCTCGACCAGAAGCAGCCCGGCTTTCCCGAGCACGTGCTGCCCGAGTACCTCCGGAGCACCGGCGTGCCGTTCCACATCGAGAACGAGGACACGTACAGCATCGTCAAGCGCCTGATCCCCGAGGGCAAGACCACCTGCAGCCTGTGCAGCCGCCTGCGCCGGGGCATCCTGTACCGCGTGGCCGACGAGCTGGGCTGCACCAAGATCGCGCTGGGCCACCACCGCGACGACATCCTGCAGACCCTGCTGCTCAACATGTTCTTTGGCGGCAAGATGAAGAGCATGCCCCCCAAGCTGGTGAGCGACGACGGCAGGCACGTGGTGATCCGCCCGCTGGCCTACGTGGCCGAGAAGGACACCGCCCGCTGGGCCGCGCACCGCGACTTCCCCATCATCCCCTGCAACCTGTGCGGCAGCCAGGAGAACCTGCAGCGCAAGCAGGTGGGCGAGATGCTGCGCGAGTGGGAGAAAAAATTCCCCGGCCGCGTGGAGAACATGTTCAACGCCCTGCAGAACGTGGTGCCCTCGCACCTGCTCGACGGCGGCCTGTACGACTTCAAGAATGCCAAGGCCACGGGCGTGGCGAACGAGGACGGCGACAAGGCCTTCGACAAGGAGGAGTTCTCGGCGCCGTCGCCCTCGCTGCCGGGTGTGCAGGTGGTCCAACTGTCGTGAACCTCCCGGGTGCCGCAGCACTCTGACAGGAATCCCTTTTCCTTCCGCCCAGGAGGCTTCACCATGACGCGCCGATGGATTTCCACCCTGTTCCTGCATGCGGCCGCGGCCGCCCTGATGGGCTGCAGCAGCGCCCCCCGGATCGTCGAGGGCCAGGTGCAGAGCTTTTCCACCCTGGCGGCCCTGCCCACGCCCGCCACCTACCGCATCGAGCGCCTGCCATCGCAGCAGACGCCGTCGTTCGACCCGATCGCCACCCTGGCTGACCAGGCGCTGGCGCGCGCGGGCCTGCAGCGCGACGAGACCGCCCCCCGGCTGCTCGTGCAGATCGGCGCCCACGCCGACGCCGTGCCGCGCCACGACCCCTTCCGTCCGTACGGCCCCTACGGCCCCTATCCCTGGGGTTTTGGCGGCTGGTACGGCCGGGGCTGGGGCATGCAGGGCACCTGGCGGTTCAGCGAACCCACGCCCCTGCACCGCCGCGCGGTCAGCATCGTGCTGCGCGACGCGACCACGCAGGCCGTGGTGTACGAGACCTCCGCCGTGCACGAGGACGTGTGGGTGAGCGACCCGGCCGTCTATGGCGTGCTGTTCGATGCCGCGCTCAACGGATTCCCCAAGCCGCCCGGCGGGGTACGCCAGGTGCGGCTGCCGCTGGCGCCGCCCGCGCCCTGAAGAACACTCATCAAACACTGTTTCTTTTCCGCCCGCCCGCCCACACACACCGCCACCTGCATGCACGCCACCCGCATCGTCGCCATCCGCCACGGCGAAACCGCCTGGAATGTGGACACCCGCATCCAGGGCCACTTGGACATCCCCCTCAACGACACCGGCCTGTGGCAGGCCGACCAGGTCGCCCGCGCCCTGGCGGGCGAGCCGATCGCCGTCATCTATACCAGCGACCTGCAGCGCGCCCACGCCACGGCCCAGGCCGTGGCCCGCGCCACCGGTGCGCCGCTCACGGCGGAGCCCGGCCTGCGCGAGCGCAGTTTCGGGCATTTCCAGGGGCGCACCTTCGCGCAGATCGAGGCCGAGCTGCCCGAAGATGCCCTGCGCTGGCGCAAGCGCGATCCGCACTACACGCCCGAGGGCGGCGAATCGCTGGTGGCGCTGCGCGAGCGCATCGAGCGCACCGTGACGGCCCTGGCCCAGCAGCATGTGGGCGAGCAGGTGGTGATGGTGGCGCACGGCGGTGTGCTGGACGTGCTGTACCGCCTGGCCACCCGCCAGGACATCCAGGCGCCGCGCACCTGGCAACTCTCCAACGCGGCCATCAACCGGCTGCTGTGGACCCCGGATGGCCTGACCCTCGTGGGTTGGGCCGACACCCAGCACCTGGACAACGCAGCGCGCGATGAAACCCATTCCTGACGCCCTCCAGGCCACCGTCGGCCTGCGGGTGGACCTGATCGACACCCCCTCCCTCGTCATCGACCTGGACGCCATGGACCGCAACATCCAGCGGATGGCCGACTTCGCGCGCAAGCACCAGGTGCGCTGGCGCCCCCATGCCAAGCTGCACAAGAGCGCCGAACTCGCGCTGCAGCTGCAGCGCGCGGGCGCCCAGGGGGCGTGCGTGCAGAAGGTCGCCGAGGCCGAGGCCCTGGCGGCGGGCGGCGTGGACGACATCACCATCACCAACCAGGTCATCGCCATGCCCAAGCTGCACCGCGTGGCACGGCTGGCGGCCCTGCTGGCGGCACGGGGGGGCCGCCTGGGCCTGGCGGTGGATCACCTGGAGGGCATCGAACGCCTGAACGAGGCGATGGCGCAATCCGGCAGCGACGCGGGCATCGACGTGCTGGTCGAGATCGACGTCGGCCAGGGCCGCTGCGGCGTGCCGCCGGGCGAGGCCGCCGTGCCGCTGGCACTGGCCGTGGCGCGCAGCCCCCGCCTGCGTTTTGCGGGGCTGCAGGCCTACCACGGACGTGCCCAGCACCTGGCCAGCACGGTGGGCCGCAGGGAGGCCATCGCCGCCGTGGTGCGCGCCGCGGAACACACGCGCCAGCTGATCGAGGCCGCCGGCGTGCCCGTGCCGCTGGTCACGGGCTCGGGCACCGGCACGCTGGTGCACGAGGCGGCCAGCGGGGTGTTCGGCGAGCTTCAGGCGGGATCCTTCCTGTTCATGGACGCCGACTACGCGCGCAACGAACGCGAACCCGCGCAGCCCCCGTTCGAGCACGCGCTTTTCATCAAGACCCAGGTGGTATCGGTGCGCGACACCCATGCGGTGTGCGACGCGGGCCACAAGAGCCACGCCATCGACTCCGGCCTGCCCACCGTGGCCCTGCTGCCCCCGGACCGCGCGCTGCGCTTTTCCAATGGAGGCGACGAACACGGCGTGCTCCACGCCGATGGCCCCAAGGCCCGCCTGCCCGCGCTGGGCCGCATGCTGTGGCTCATCCCGGGGCACTGCGACCCCACGGTGAACCTGCACGACTTCATGACCGGGGTGCGCGGCGGCCTGGCCGCGGGCGTGGTCGAGCGCATCATCAGGGTTGATGCCAGAGGCGCGTTGACCTGAAGCAATGCACGGCACCAACGCAGCGCAAAACCATCGCAGCACAAAAAATAGAGTGATCTGTCTCCTGTTTTGGGCAACACTGATGCCATGGAGACCATTGCATCGTCTGACCTCAAAACCATCCTGCATTCCCAACGGGCCAACCTCTACTACCTAGAACACTGCCGGGTCTTGGTCAATGGAGGCCGGGTTGAATATGTCACCGACTCGGGTAAACGCAGCCTCTACTGGAACATCCCTATCGCCAATACCACCAGCATTTTGCTGGGTACGGGCACGTCCGTCACACAAGCGGCGATGCGCGAGTTGGCCAAGGCCGGGGTGCTGGTGGGATTCGCAGGCGGTGGAGGAACACCCCTGTTCAGCGCCAATGAGATCGACGTAGAGGTAGCGTGGTTCACCCCCCAATCCGAATACCGCTCTACTGAGTACTTGCAGGCCTGGGTCCGTTTTTGGTTCGACGACGATCTGCGCCTGATGGCCGCCAAATCATTGCAAACACAGCGCCTGAAACGTCTGCGGGAGCAATGGACCACGCGTGTGCTGCGCGATGCTGGGTTCGCAGTGGATGCGCAGCGCCTTGACACTCTGGTGGAACAATTCACCCAGCGCATTGCGAAGGCGCCAGATGTGACCGTCCTGCTCACCGATGAAGCCAGCTTGACCAAGTCGCTGTTCAAGCTGGCCGTGGACGCCACTGGCTATGGCGACTTTGTCCGCGCCAAACGCGGCGGCGGCACCGATGTGGCGAATCGGTTTCTGGACCACGGCAACTATCTAGCCTATGGCCTGGGTGCTACAGCCACCTGGGTGCTGGGTCTGCCACACGGTCTGGCAGTGCTGCATGGCAAGACACGGCGGGGCGGATTGGTGTTTGATGCCGCAGATCTCGTGAAAGACGCAACCATCTTGCCCCAGGCATTTCTGTCCGCCATGCAGGGGGACGATGAGCAGCAGTTCCGGCGCCGTTGTATTGAAGCACTCACGCGCAGCGAATCGCTGGATTTCATGGTGGATACGCTCAAGGCCATTGCCACCACAACGGCACGGCATGCCGCCCAAGATATCCGGCCATGAATGTGCTGTTTATTTCGCAGTGCAGCAAGCGCGCACTGACAGAAACGCGCCGCATCCTTGACCAGTTCGCCGAGCGGCGTGGCGAGCGCTCATGGCAGACCCCTATCACTGCAGCCGGGCTGGATACGGTTCGCAAGTTGTTGCGAAAGACAGCGCGCAAAAACACCGCCGTGGCCTGCCACTGGATTCATGGCAAAGACCACAGCGAAATGCTGTGGGTCGTGGGTGACAACCAACAGTTCAACGCGGAAGGTACAACCCCCACCAACACTACAGCCAGCAATGTGCTGCGCGCCAGCGACGAAAACACCTGGCACCATCTGCCGCTGATGACTTTCTTGGCCGCTTTGGCGGCTTTGCTGCACGACCTGGGGAAAGCGACGCAGGCTTTTCAGGACCGGCTGCGAAGCCTAGGGGTACCTCAACGCAACCACTACCGGCACGAATGGGTGTCGGTGCGGCTATTCCAGGCATTTGTGGGCCAAGGCGACGATGCCAGCTGGCTACAGCGGCTGGCGGCTTGCGCCGACGCGGAAACAGATACCCAAGCCGTTGAAGCGCTGTGGCTGGATCACCCAGGCGGGCGCTTGCTGCGCGACGGTCTGGACGAGCCCCGCGCCACGCAGCACCCGCCCTTTGCCCAACTGCCGCCCCTGGCCCAGGCCGTGGCCTGGCTGGTGCTTACCCACCACCGTTTGCCCTGCCTGCCTGTCAAACAACCCAATGGCAGCGGCGATGAAGATCGCAACACACCCCACGCAGAGCACCGGCGCTTTGGCGCGCATCCGAGCTTCATCAACTCCAACCAACTGGATGATGTGCTGGCCCGCATCAGTGCCGACTGGAATGAACCTCGCGAGCATTCCGACCACGCCACCGTGCAAGCCCACTGGCACTTCCCCCATGGTCTGCCAGTCACCACCACCGCGTGGCGCAAACAGGCCTCCCGGTATGCCCGCAAGCTGCTGGTGTTGTCGCAAGCCCTCACCCAGCCCCCCGCGCTGCACGACCCGTTTGTCATGCATGTCTCGCGCCTGTGCCTGATGCTGGCCGACCACCACTACTCCAGCCTCACCGACAAAGCCGCACGGACGCCCTACCTCAACGAAGGCTATCCGCTGTATGCCAACACCCTCAGCAGCAACTATCAAAATGACGGCTTCCAGCACTTGAGTGAAAAGCGCCAGAACCCACTTTTCAACCAAACCCTGGATGAACACCTGCTGGGCGTGCAAGCCCACGCCACGTTGGTGGCACGCTCCCTGCCCAGCCTCACGCACAGCCTGCCCGCGCTCAAGAACCACAAGCCCCTCAAAAGGCGCAGCACCGACCCGCGCTTTGCCTGGCAGGACAAGGCGGCCGACCTGGCCACCGGCGTGCGTTTCCATGCGGCGCGCCAGGGAGCCTTCATCGTCAACATGGCGTCCACCGGCTGTGGCAAGACGCTGGGCAATGCGCGCATCATGAACGCGCTGGCCGACCCTGCCACCGGAATGCGCTGCGCGTTTGCCATCGGACTGCGCACACTCACGCTGCAAACGGGGCGCAGCTTCCAAAACGACCTGGGCCTGGGCGAAGAACAACTCGCCATCCAGGTCGGCGGCGCCGCCAGCCGGGCCTTGTTTGAATACTGGGAGCAGCAAGCCGAAGCCACGGGTTCGGCATCGCGCCAGGACTTGCTCGACGAAGCGGGCACCGTGCTCCACGAAGGCAACGACCAGCACCCGCTGCTGCAGCGCCTGACGGACGATGCCAAAGCCCGTGCGCTGATTGCCGCGCCGCTGTTGGCCTGCACGGTGGACCACCTCACCCCCGCCACCGAAAGCCTGCGGGGTGGCCGCCAGATCGCGCCCATGCTGCGCCTGCTGACGGGGGACCTGGTGCTGGACGAGCCCGACGACTTCGACATGGCGGACCTGCCCGCCCTCACCCGGCTGGTGCACTGGGCAGGCCTGCTGGGCAGCCGTGTGTTACTGTCATCAGCCACGTTGCCGCCCGCGCTGGTGGAAGGGCTGTTTCTAGCCTACCGCGCCGGGCGGGCCGTGTACCAGCAGCACCGCAGTGAGCGGCCCGGCGAGAGCGTCAATGTGTGCTGCCTGTGGGTCGACGAGTTCCACCAGACCACACAAGACTGCGGGGACGGAGCCACCTTCCGCGAAGCGCACACCCAGTACGTGCACAGGCGGGTGGCAAAACTGAAGCAGGCCGAAATACGCCGTCTCGCCCAAATTGCCGCCCTGCCCGACAACTGGCACAGCCTGGACGAAGCTGAACGCTGCAAAGACTTTGCCCGCTTGGCGCTAGCGCACGCGTGGGAGCTACACCAGCAGCCCCAAAATCACAGCACCGACGCCAGCGGCAAGCGCGTGAGCCTGGGTCTCATCCGCATGGCCAACATCGCCCCGCTGTACGACGTGGCACTGGCCATGCACGCAGCCGATACCCTACCACCCGAGTTGCAAGGCAAGGTCCGCATTCACCTGTGCGTGTACCACTCGCAGTTCCCCCAGCTGCTGCGCTCAGCCATCGAGCAGCAGCTGGACACCCTACTCAACCGCCGTGGTGCCAAGGAGGGCCACGACCCCGCGCTGTACCGCCCAACCCTGCGCGCGCTGATCCACGCCCACCCCGAGCCCCACCACCTGTTCATCGTGCTGGGCAGCCCCGTGACCGAAGTGGGCCGCGACCACGACTACGACTGGGCCGTGGTCGAGCCCTCGTCCATGCGCTCGCTCATCCAGCTGGCCGGACGCGTGCGGCGGCACCGGCCCGGGGCAGTGGGTGGGGTCAACATGGTGGTGCTGGACAGCAACCTGTGGCACTTCAAAGACAAAAACAAAGCGGCGTTTTGCAAGCCAGGCTTTGAGATGGACCCACAGCCGTCAGGGTCGAGCGACGCCGCGCAGAACTTCTACCTGCTCAGCCATAGCCTGCGCCAACTGATGGCTCGGTCAGTAAAAGATGATGAACCGTGGGCGGTGGATGCCCAGCCGCGCATTGAAGTTGCCAGCGCGCAATACCACCCCCGCCGCCATTGGGCCGACCTGGAACACGAGCGCATGCGAGATGCCATGTTGCAACGCTCTGCGGCCAGCAAATACACCACCGCCCCAGAGCGCGCGGCCTTCCTGCATTGGGCGCATCCCGGTCATCTGTGGCTCACTGGCCTGCTGCCACAAGTCCAGCGCTTTCGCTACGACCCACAACAACGCGACGACGTGGCCCTGCTACCGGATGAGGAAGAAGAAACGCTGCGCCTGCACCGCGTACAAGACGGGCAACGGCGCTACGACAAGCTCTACGTGCCCATCCACCAAAGCCTGTGCCATCCGGTGCCTGCAGCGCAACTGGCGTCATCCAGCGTGTCGCCCTGGCCGCAGGTGAGTTTGATGGAGGAACTGGTTGCACTCGCACAAGCGCAGGGCTTGTCGCTCGAGCGCTGCGCAGAACGCTATTCCACCACCAGCCTGCCTCAATCTCAGGCGGGCTGGTGGTGGGATGAGCGCTTAGGCTTTACCAAGAAAGCCTGAGCTGCCTGTTCGGCAGAAGACTAGAGCCACGCAGGTTAGGTGACTTTTCTGAGCTGTCTTGCGACAGGCAGTTGATTGTCCGCTATCTCTCGACTACCATTCATGCCATTCGAATAATATTGCTTCGCAAGTTAGCTGACTGGAAAAAAATTCGAAACTTGAGAAAAACCGTGGTGCAAGTACCAGTTGCACCACGGTTGATTCAGCAACGTGCCCAGCAGGCACCAGAAGAAAGGAGGCTTTGTGCTTAGCAAGCACTTGACCTTATTAGTCGTATGACGGCTTGCCGTCCAAACCTGTCCCCCGGTTGGCTTTGTGCTGACCGGGAATTCTAGCTTCCAACCCCTTTGGAAAGGTATTCCCATGTCTGAAGCCCCTGTAATAGGTGGCAAAGCAGGTTATCGAGCGGCCATCAGCGCCTTCTTGCAAGAGCGCCTGCAAGCCAAGCTGGACAAGCTCAAGCCTGACGATCCCCAACGCGACGAGGTGATTGCGTCGTTCGCTCATGATGTGTGGCTGGCCAGTGCTGCCAAGCGCGTGGAACAAATCCAGGCCGTCACCCACTCCCTCAAACCCATCCACCCCGATGCCCGGGGCACCAACCTTTATGTGGAGCCCAGCACCCTGCCCCCGTTGGCAGAGCTGGGCAGCCATGCGCTGGGCCAACGCTTTGTGGGCGATGTGGTGGGCAACGCCGCCGCGCTGGATGTGTACAAGCTGCTCAAGCTGGAGGTGGACGGGCGCAGCCTGCTCACCGCACTGCTGGCACAGGATACCGACGCACTGGCCGCGCTACACGCCGACCCGGCTCAGGCCCAGGCGCTGCACGATGCCTTCGTGTCGCTGACGCAGCCACGCGCCGAAGGCCCCAGCAGCCATACCCTGGCGAAACAGCTGTACTGGCTGACGGGCTCCAACGCCTGCAACGATGCCGACTACACCCTGCTGGCCCCGCTGTACGCCACATCCCTGGCCCATGGCGTGCACGCCCAGGTGCAGGAAGACCGCTTTGGCGATGTCAACAAGGCGGCCCGCCAGGCACGGCGCGAGCGCAAGGCGCATAACGGGGCGTTTCACGACTACCCCGGCTTGGCCGTGCAGAACATGGGCGGCACCAAGCCGCAGAACATCAGCCAGCTCAACAGCGAGCGGCGGGGCATGAACTACCTGCTCTCGTCCCTGCCGCCGCAATGGCAGGCCAGCGCGGTGCGGCTGCCGGTGCACGCATCTTCGGTGTTCGACAAGCTGTTCATCGCCCGCCCCGAGGTACGCCGCGCAGTGCGGGCGCTGCGGGTTTTCTTGGAATCCGACCCCGACGCCAACCTGGCGACCCGTGAGCGGCGCGAGGAGTTGCTGGACTCGCTGGTGGACGAACTGGTGTCGCTGGCCGCTGAGCTGCAGCAAATCCTGCCGCCGGGGTGGAGCCGCGATGACGAGCGCTTTGAAAAGCTCGATTACGCAGAGACGCTTTGGCTGGACCCACTGCGCGCAGAGATACCCGAAGAGGCCCAATTTGCACATGACTGGTTGTACATGGATTGGCCTGCAGCCATCGGCAAAGCCTTCGGCAACTGGCTCAACGCGCAACTGCGCGGCAAGCTACCCATGGGCGATGCCGAAGCACGCGAGTGGAAGAAAGTGCTGCTGACCGATGAGGATGGCTTCAAGCAGCAGTTGCGCGAGCTGCGCGACAAGCTGGATGCGCCGCACTACATCCCCATCCGCAAAACACATGCGGAACTGGTGGCACTTCGGGAGGAGAACCCATGAGCCAACAGCAACCCCAAGCCATCCTCGTACTGCCCCACCTGCGCATCCAAAACGCGAACGCCATTGCCAGCCCGCTCACGCACGGTTTCCCGTCCATCACCGCCTTCACCGGCATGATGTGGGCGTTGGAGCGCCAGCTGGCCCAGGCTGGCGTGCCGCTGCGGCTGCACGGTGTGGGCGTGGTATGCCACAACCATCAAGAGCAGGTGTACGGCAAAGGACGCCTGTACGCCCCCTTTGAATTCAACCTCACGCGCAACCCCGTAGACAAAGACGGCAGCACGGCGGCCATCGTGGAAGAAGGACGCATGCACCTGCAGATCACGCTGGTGCTGGCCGTGTCGGAAAAGCCCGTGCCCGGCACACCCGCAACGCTGGTGCAAGGCAGCGACACGCAACTGGCTGACTGGGCAAAGAAGGCAGGCGACATCCTTGCCGGCATGCGCGTCGCGGGCGGAAGTGTGCTGCCATCTCGCCCCGTGCCGGGCAAGCGGGTGCGGCCATGGATGGCCATCGTGCCCGAAGACCCCGAGGCCGCTGCCATCGAGTTTCGCAAATGGCGTCGGCAATGGCTGCCTGGCTTTGCCTTGGTGGGGCGCGACGACCTGCTGGCCCAACGCCTGAAGCACCTGCGTACCACCCAGCCCGACGCCACGCTGCTGGACGCCTGGCTGCATGCGGCCCGCTTCAACCACCAGCCATTGCCCAGCGCCGACGGTGCATCAGCACCCGATGGCAAGGTGACCTGGGGCGATCCGCTGCGCAAAAAGGGCAGCGGCTGGGTGGTGCCCATCCCGGTGGGCTATGCCGCCCTTACCCCGCAGGCCCATGCCGCAGGCACGGTGCGCAATGCGCGCGACGCCACGGTGCCGCTGCGGTTTGTGGAGTCGGTCTATGCGCTGAGTGAATGGATCAGCCCGCACCGCCTTACCCACCTGGGCCAATTGCTGTGGCATGCCGAAACCGACGAGGCCCAGGGTCTGTACCGCTGCCGCAATGGCTATCAGCCCGCGCCAGAGGCCGACGCAACCACAAACGTCCATAGCCAAGTCGACACGCTCGATGACTGGGACGACGCCGAGGCCTACGACTACACCTGAGCCGGAAGCACCGCTCGTTCACACGCAACAGACACCCCATTTTTGAAAGATTGACACCATGACCGACATCAAACTCACCACCGCTTCCGTCCTGGCTTTTGAACGCAAACTGGACCCTTCCGACGCCGTGTTCCACGCCGGCCGCTGGGAAGACCGCGCCCAGTCGCACGCCTGGCAGCCCGTAGTGATCCGCGAGAAGTCCGTGCGCGGCACCATCAGCAACCGCCTCAAGGCCAAAGACCAGGACCCCGCCAAGCTCGATGCCGCCATCGAGAACCCCAACCTGCAAACCGTAGACGTGGCCGCCCTGCCCGCTGAGGCCGACACGCTCAAGGTGCAGTTCACGCTGCGCGTGCTGGGCGGTGCGGGCACACCATCGGCCTGCAACAGCGCGGCCTACCAGACCAAGCTGCTGGCCACGGTGCAAGGCTATGTGCAGCAGCACGGCTTTGGCGAACTGGCCCGGCGCTACGCGGCCAACCTGGCCAATGGCCGCTTCTTGTGGCGCAACCGCGCGGGGGCGGAACAGGTGGACGTGACCGTGGAGCAGATGCAGGACGGCCAAGCTGCAACAACATGGCCTTTTGATGCCCTGGCGCTTAATACACGGTCGGTAGACGCTATCAATACAGAAGCAAAAGAACTCGAAGAACTGGGCCAGGCCATTGCGGCCGGGCTGGCAGGATCGGCCCATGTGCTGCTGCGGGTAACGGCTTTTGTGCGGCAGGGCGCGGGGCAAGAGGTGTTCCCATCGCAAGAGCTGATTCTGGACAAGGGCAGCGCGGGCAAGAGCAAGACGCTCTATCACGTGGACGGCGTCGCCGCCATCCATTCGCAAAAAATCGGCAACGCCATCCGCACCGTCGACACCTGGTACGAAGGTGCCGAAGAACTCGGCCCCATCGCGGTGGAGCCCTACGGCTCTGTCACCACCCAGGGCAAGGCCTACCGCCAACCCAAGCAGAAGCTGGACTTCTACACCCTGCTGGATAACTGGCTGCTGAAAGACCAGGTGCCGCCCGCAGAGCAGCAACACTTTGTGATGGCCGTGCTGATCCGTGGCGGTGTGTTTGGCGACGCCAGCTGATGCGCGAGGCGCCATGACCACGCACTACATCGACATCACCCTGCTGCCCGACCCGGAATTCAGTCACGCGCACCTGCTGGGCGCGCTGGTGGCCAAGCTGCACCGGGCGCTGGTGCAGGGGCAGACCACCGACATCGGTGTGAGCTATCCACAGCACGTGGGCCAGCCCCTGGCCCGCCGCACCTTGGGTGCAGTGCTGCGCCTGCACGGCATGCCAGATGCGCTGCAGCTCCTGATGGGGCAAGACTGGCTCCGGGGCATGCGCGACCACACAAAGGTAAGTGAACTGCGCACCGCGCCCACCGACGTGCAGCACCGCACCGTGCGCAGGCGCCAATTCAAAACCAACGCCGACCGCTTGCGCCGCCGCCGCATGCAGCGCAAGGGAGAAACCGCCGAACAAGCCACAGCCGCCATTCCCGATAGCGCAGAACGCCGCCCGGACTTGCCATTTGTGCAACTGCGCAGCAACAGCACCGGCCAACCGTTTTGCCTGTGCGTGGAGCACGGGCCGCTACAGGCACAGCCCGTTTCTGGAGGCTTCAACGCCTACGGCCTAGGGCACGAAGCCACGGTGCCCTGGTTTTAATACCCTTTTTCCAAGGCTTGTGGCGAAGCCTTGTGAATCAACCACTTACAGAACACCTCGGAAATTGGGGTGTTCTAGTTTGGATGGGAAATGTTCTTTAAAAATCAGTTACTTGCAGCGCTAGACTGCCAGTTCACTGCCGCATAGGCAGCTCAGAAACGTTGGAGCCGCGCACCTCGTTGCGCTCCACGGTTCACTGCCGCATAGGCAGCTCAGAAATTGGTTAAATAGACCAAGTACCTCTGTCACAGGTTCACTGCCGCATAGGCAGCTCAGAAATGGTCGGTCCAGACGGGCAACGCGGCGTAGTGGTTCACTGCCGCATAGGCAGCTCAGAAAAATACGGCGATTGGCCCGGATGGCGAATTGCTGTTCACTGCCGCATAGGCAGCTCAGAAAACGGTGTCGCGGAAGTTGCGCGCAAAGTCCTTGTTCACTGCCGCATAGGCAGCTCAGAAAAGAAACGGCGCCCATCAACATGTTCGACAGCCGTTCACTGCCGCATAGGCAGCTCAGAAATATCTCAATTACGAAAGAATGCGGCCCAAATAGTTCACTGCCGCATAGGCAGCTCAGAAAACGCTCGTCACCCCAAGCTCGCGGCGATCCGAAGTTCACTGCCGCATAGGCAGCTCAGAAAAGCGCATCTGCCGTTGCTGGCTGGGGCGCAGCGTTCACTGCCGCATAGGCAGCTCAGAAAAAGCTGCTTTGCTCGCCACGGGTGCGGGGTGTGTTCACTGCCGCATAGGCAGCTCAGAAAGTCGAGGGCACACCGGTGCGCACCTTGTAGTTGTTCACTGCCGCATAGGCAGCTCAGAAAACGTTGATGCCGCGCAGGTGCTCCCACTTCCGGTTCACTGCCGCATAGGCAGCTCAGAAAGTCTGGCCGACCAAGCGCGAGGCGACTGCCTGGTTCACTGCCGCATAGGCAGCTCAGAAAGAATCGAGCACCCGCCACATGCGCATGAACGGGGTTCACTGCCGCATAGGCAGCTCAGAAAGACGGATCAACCCGGAACCGTGCACCGCAGGTGGTTCACTGCCGCATAGGCAGCTCAGAAAAACTACCGGATCGTCACGTTCAACGGGAACAAGTTCACTGCCGCATAGGCAGCTCAGAAAGTTCACGTCCGGCGCCCAGCCGGCGATGTGCAGTTCACTGCCGCATAGGCAGCTCAGAAAACCCCCGCGGTGCTTGACTTCTTTGGCGTGCAAGTTCACTGCCGCATAGGCAGCTCAGAAAGTGTGCGTGGCCGCCGTCAGGCCCACGCAGGCGTTCACTGCCGCATAGGCAGCTCAGAAAACCTATTCCGGAGAGCGAATCGCCAAGCTGGAGTTCACTGCCGCATAGGCAGCTCAGAAAAGTGCATCGCGTTCGCCCAGGCGCTGCGCCTTGTTCACTGCCGCATAGGCAGCTCAGAAAATACGACCGCGCCTCCTCATCCGTCATCGGGAGTTCACTGCCGCATAGGCAGCTCAGAAACAAAAGGAAGGAGGACAGAATGCTGAGTGATCGTTCACTGCCGCATAGGCAGCTCAGAAAATTTAGCGCACTGCGACGCACCGACTGCAAAGGTTCACTGCCGCATAGGCAGCTCAGAAAGTTGATGCCAGCGGCGACGGGCGACATGATGGCGTTCACTGCCGCATAGGCAGCTCAGAAAAGCATCGCCGCGACCGCCTCAACACCCTGCCTGTTCACTGCCGCATAGGCAGCTCAGAAAATCAAGCGCCTGAGCGGTGGGCCGACCGTGCCGTTCACTGCCGCATAGGCAGCTCAGAAAATCCAGCAAGGATTCATCCCACTCGCCTACTGCGTTCACTGCCGCATAGGCAGCTCAGAAATTCTCGCCCAGGCGGGCTCGGGCGGCGTCGATGTTCACTGCCGCATAGGCAGCTCAGAAAGCCAGGATCTGCTCCAGCTCGCCCGGCTGCAGGTTCACTGCCGCATAGGCAGCTCAGAAAACCCGCACGCCGGGCAGGCCCCAGGCCTTGGCGTTCACTGCCGCATAGGCAGCTCAGAAACGGTCTGAAGCTCTTCAGGGCTCAGGTCGAGGTGTTCACTGCCGCATAGGCAGCTCAGAAATGGAAGTCCTTGCAGACGGAGTCGATTGGAACGTTCACTGCCGCATAGGCAGCTCAGAAAATGTACGCGGTACGACTGGTCGGCCAGCCGTTGTTCACTGCCGCATAGGCAGCTCAGAAAAGTCACCCTCTTTCAGTTCGCGTTCGGTCATCGTTCACTGCCGCATAGGCAGCTCAGAAAATGCCGTTGAACCGCTGCGCATAGCCGTTCATGTTCACTGCCGCATAGGCAGCTCAGAAAGGGTGGCCCGAGTTGATCCACGCCGCCAAGACGTTCACTGCCGCATAGGCAGCTCAGAAATGTGTGGACTGGGTAGAGGCGGAGGCGGCCTGCGTTCACTGCCGCATAGGCAGCTCAGAAAAATGGAACACCAGGGCCAGGTCGGCCATGGCGGTTCACTGCCGCATAGGCAGCTCAGAAAGTCAAGCAGGCAGAGTTGGAGCAGGCCAACCTGTTCACTGCCGCATAGGCAGCTCAGAAATGTCGTTCCGCCTCTGTGGCGCCGTGCCAGTCGTTCACTACCGCATAGGCAGCTCAGAAAGATGCAGCGGGGGGGACGGATCGGAACGCGACGTTCACTGCCGCATAGGCAGCTCAGAAAATCCGCGCCGCGGTCGACGGCCTCATGCAAAGCGTTCACTGCCGCATAGGCAGCTCAGAAACTGACGGAGCTACTGGCCCTACCGGCGCGACTGGTTCACTGCCGCATAGGCAGCTCAGAAAAATCGACGCAGCCCCGCCGTGGTAGTTCATGTGTTCACTGCCGCATAGGCAGCTCAGAAAATGGTGTGCGGGCCGGTGTGCGGGATTTTTGCGTTCACTGCCGCATAGGCAGCTCAGAAAGAAGCCATTGATTGCGTGAAGCGCCCCATGACAGTTCACTGCCGCATAGGCAGCTCAGAAAGTATAGACCGTGCCACCCACGTTGCGCGACTGAGTTCACTGCCGCATAGGCAGCTCAGAAATGCGCGCGGGCCTTGTTTCGCATTGGGAGGAAGTTCACTGCCGCATAGGCAGCTCAGAAATACGGCAGCGAGGCCGACGCCATGGCCACCGCGTTCACTGCCGCATAGGCAGCTCAGAAAGCCGCGTATCCGGCGCGTGCACGCACCTTCGTGTTCACTGCCGCATAGGCAGCTCAGAAAACGCCTCCCTCAATGTTTCGACATCAGTAGCGGTTCACTGCCGCATAGGCAGCTCAGAAATACACACTGCAGGCGTGCCGGGGCACCTCCATGTTCACTGCCGCATAGGCAGCTCAGAAAAACACGCCGGTGGAACACATCGACCAGACACAGTTCACTGCCGCATAGGCAGCTCAGAAAACCTCTTGCACGCCCGTGGGCGACAGGCGCACGTTCACTGCCGCATAGGCAGCTCAGAAAGTGTCCTTGATGGCCGAGCACGCCGACACCATGTTCACTGCCGCATAGGCAGCTCAGAAACGCCCGTGCGAATGCGGCCATGGACGCCTGGAGTTCACTGCCGCATAGGCAGCTCAGAAACCAGGCCGCACCGCCGGGGTTTACCTCCCACCGTTCACTGCCGCATAGGCAGCTCAGAAAGGATTTGCAATCCATCGACCACCTTGCAAATCGTTCACTGCCGCATAGGCAGCTCAGAAAAGGTGGCGCGCGATTTCGCGCAAGGTGCTGCCGTTCACTGCCGCATAGGCAGCTCAGAAAGTGACCTGGGCCGTTCCCGGGCGAACGGCGGGGTTCACTGCCGCATAGGCAGCTCAGAAAGCAGGCAGTGCAGATGGAAGAAGCAGTGAAGGGTTCACTGCCGCATAGGCAGCTCAGGAACAGAAAAAAGCCGCAAAAATTGCGGCTAGGTAGGTTCACTGCCGCATAGGCAGCTCAGAAACCTATCGAGCCGGCGGACTATGACCAATGGTTGTTCACTGCCGCATAGGCAGCTCAGAAACACGCCCTGCAGCACCGGAGTCGAGGCGCGCAGTTCACTGCCGCATAGGCAGCTCAGAAAGTCGAATGCCCGCGCGGTGAGGGTTTCAAGCGGTTCACTGCCGCATAGGCAGCTCAGAAAATGAGCAGCTCTGGCTTGTGCGCCCATGCCACGTTCACTGCCGCATAGGCAGCTCAGAAATGCTGAATGCCCGCCTGGCGAGTGGAATGAAGGTTCACTGCCGCGTAGGCAGCTCAGAAACAGTCCACCACGGCCAGCAGGGCGGCGGCATCGTTCACTGCCGCATAGGCAGCTCAGAAAGACTGGGTGACCAACCCACGCCACCAGCATCTGTTCACTGCCGCATAGGCAGCTCAGAAATCGACCAGCATCTCGTCGATCTCCGACATGTCGTTCACTGCCGCATAGGCAGCTCAGAAAATTGTCGATGGAGCCCTGCGACGATCCTGTCGGCTCACTGCCGCATAGGCAGCTCAGAAATCTTCGGCAAGCGCATCGGTCAGGTCCTGGATGTTCACTGCCGCGTAGGCAGCTTAGGGGAAAAATCACATCAGAAGACCACGACTCAGGGTTGATGCCAGAGGTGCATTGGTCCGATTGGGGCAAGAATGCTGCGGCATGAGCCCCAGCCAGATCATCGTTCTCGCCACCCCCGTCTTCTTCCTGCTGATCGCCATCGAGCTGGTGGTGGGCTACCGGCGCCGGCGCAATACCTACCGGCTGGCCGACGCGGTCAGCAGCATCAGCCTGGGGATGCTCAGCCAGACGAGCGCCGTGTTCACGCGGCTGCTGCGCATTGGCATCTACACCGCCCTGTTCGAGCACGTGGCCCTGTGGCACAACGACGCGTTCTGGACCAGCCTGCACGGCTGGCTGCTGGCGCTGGTGTTCTACGACCTGTGCTACTACTGGCTGCACCGCATGGGGCACGAGTCGGCGGTGCTGTGGGCGGCGCATGCCGTGCACCACCAGAGCCAGGACTACAACCTGTCCACCGCGCTGCGCCAGACCAGCTCTGGCGCAGCGCTGGGCTGGATCTTCTATGTGCCCATGGCGCTGGCGGGCGTGCCGCCGCTGGTGTTTGCGGTGGTGGCGCTCATCGACCTGCTCTACCAGTTCTGGGTGCACACCGAGCAGGTGGGGCGCCTGGGCTGGTTCGACCGCTGGTTCTGCAGCCCCAGCAACCACCGCGTGCACCATGCGGTGAACGACGCCTATCTCGACAAGAACTACGGCGGCATCCTCATCGTGTGGGACCGCCTGTTCGGCACCTTCAAGGACGAAGACGACCAGGACCGCTGCGTGTACGGCACGCGCGGCCTGCTCAACAGCTGGGACCCGCTGTGGGCCAATGCCCAGGTGTACGCGGGCCTGGCGCACGACAGCTGGCATGCGCGCAGCTGGGCCGACAAGCTCCGGGTGTGGCTCAAGCCCCCGGGCTGGCGGCCCGCCGATGTGGCAGAGCGTTTTCCCAAGCCCCCCTTCAGCATGGCGCAGATGCAGCTGTACCACCCGCCGATGGCACGCGCGGTGCAGTGGTTCGCGCTGGTGCAGTTCGCGCTGCTGCTCACGGGGGTGGCGGCCTTTCTGTGGCAAGCCGACAGCGCGCCGCTGGCCCGGAACGCCGTCTGGTTCGCCACGCTGTTGGTCGCGCAGTGGGCGCTGGGCGCGGTGATGCAGGGGCGCATCGGCATGCTGATGGCCCTGGTGCTGCAAAGCGGCGCGCTGGCCACGGCCACCAGCGCGCTGGGGTTCGTGCAGTGGCACTGGGTGTTCAAGCCGCTGACCATGGTGATTGCTATTGTCTTGGTAGCTGCCAGCGCTTACCAGTCAAGCGACAGGGGCAGATTTTCATCAAAAACCCTGGCACTGCTGGGTGCCGCGCTGGCGGGGTCGCTGGCGGGCGATGTGTTTCTGATGTTCGAGGGCTTTTTCATCCCCGGACTGGTGAGCTTCCTGGTGGCCCATCTGTTCTATGTGGCGCTGTTCAAGACCGGGCAGCGGTGGTTTCCGCACCGCGGCGCGCTGGCGGGCACGCTCGGTGTCGGCGTGGCGATGTATGCCTTCTTGTGGATGGGCGGGTTGCCCGCCGCGCTGCGGGGGCCGGTGGCAGCCTATGTGCTGGTGATTGCACTGATGGCCGCGCAGGCCATCGGGCGGGCCAGCGTGCTGCGCGATGGAGCGTCGGTGCTGGTGGCGGTGGGGGCGGTGTTCTTCATGCTCAGCGATTCCCTGCTGGCCACCCACCGCTTCGTGCAGCCCCTGCCGTGGTCGCAGGTGTGGGTGCTGAGCACCTACTACGTGGCGCAGGCGTGCATCGTGGCGGGGGTGCTGAAGGCTGCAGCGGCGTTGCTGGTGCCTGCGCATGAGGCCACGGCGCCTGACAGCCCGCCGGTCGTTGTTGCTTCTGTTCCTGTCGTGGCTAATGCGACCACGTGCGGGCCAGCGCTGCGGCCGGAATGTACGCCGCACCCGCAATGAACAGCACACCGGCGAGGGTGAACGAGCCAGCGCTCAGCAACCACAGCAGGGTGTCGGCGTTGTACCAGCCAGGCCGCGCCTGCAGCAGGGCGGCCATGGCCGCTTCCTGCACGGCAATCAAGCCCCGCCCGGCGGTGTAGTGGTACACGGCGCCTCCCAGGGCCCAGAAGCCGGTCAGCACCAGCGCCAGGCCATAGAAGGCGTACCCGGTGCCCCATCGCTTGGTGGAGCCTGCCGTGCACCATACACCCAGGCAACCGGCCAGCACCGCACCGGCCACCAGCCAGGCCTGCAGGCGGTCGCTGGCCACCGGCAGCAGCCAATGCCAGGCCCAGGGCAAGGGCGCCAACAGCCATTCCGATTGCGCGGCCAGCCCCGGCCAGCGCTGCGCAGGCAGGTCCATGGAGAAGCGCGGCCTGTCCACCATCCACAGCACAAAGGTCACCGGCACCAGCACGGCGAACAGGATGTAGGCGCTGGCACGCCACACCAGCAGGCGGTGCGACCACGCGGCGGTCGTCCTGCCCCGCCTGTGGCCGTCGATCAGGTGCAGTGCCAGGCCTGCCACCAGTGCGGCCTCGGCCACCGCCGCGCACACGGCGACGCGGCCGCGCAGGTCGGCAAAGCCTTCCAGCACAAAGATGGACAGCTGGCCATAGATGAGCGCGCCCAGCGCATGCAATGCGACCGTGCCCGCCAGCAAGGCCACGGCGCAGGACCGCAGGAACTGTTGCTCGGGCACGGTCACGGGTCCGTCCGACCCCGCCCAGCCCCGCGCAGCGCGCGTCCGGACCTCGGCGCGCAACTGGCGGCGTCGGTCGCTCTTCTTGGGATGCTTGCGCGGTGTTGCCATGGCGGTGCTGCGCGGCCTGGGCGGCGGCGGACGTGAAGGTCGGTAGGAGGCTTCTCAGGCGCCAAACAACCCCGGCGCCCCGGCGCTGGGCGGCGCCACCCCCAGGTGCCGGAATGCCGCCAGCGTGGCGATGCGCCCGCGCGGCGTACGCTGCAAAAAACCTTGCTGGATGAGATAGGGCTCGATCACGTCCTCGATGGTGCCGGCCTCTTCGCCAATGCTGGCGGCGATGTTGTCCAGGCCCACGGGGCCGCCGTCAAAGCGATGGATCACGGCTTCGAGCAGCTTGCGGTCCATCACGTCAAAGCCCTGCGGGTCCACGTCCAGCATGGCCAGCGCCTTGTCGGCAATGCCTTTGGTGATGCGGCCGTCACCCTTGACCTCGGCATAGTCGCGCACGCGGCGCAGCAGCCGGTTGGCGATGCGCGGCGTGCCGCGCGAGCGGCGGGCGATCTCGAAACCGCCTTCGTCGTCCATGGGCGCGTTGAGCAAGCCAGCGCTGCGCTTGACGATGCGCGCCAGCTCTTCGGATGTGTAGAACTCCAGCCGCGCCACGATGCCGAAGCGGTCGCGCAGCGGGTTGGTCAACATGCCCGCGCGCGTGGTGGCGCCCACCAGGGTGAAGGGCTGCAGGTCGAGCTTGATGCTGCGCGCCGCGGGCCCTTCGCCGATCATGATGTCGATCTGGTAGTCCTCGAGCGCGGGGTAGAGGATTTCCTCGACCACGGGCGAGAGGCGGTGGATCTCGTCGATGAAGAGAACGTCGTTCTTCTCCAGGTTGGTGAGCAGCGCCGCCAGGTCCTTGGGCTTTTCAAGCACGGGGCCGCTGGTCTGGCGCAGGTTCACGCCCAGTTCGGCCGCGATGATGTGACTGAGCGTGGTCTTGCCCAGCCCCGGCGGGCCAAACAGCAGGACATGGTCGAGCGCCTCGCCGCGCTTCTTCGCCGCGCCGATGAAGATCTCGAGCTGCTCGCGCGCCTTGGCCTGGCCCACATACTCCTGCAGGAGCTTGGGGCGCAGGGCGCGTTCAATGGCTTCTTCCTGGGGCGATGCGGGCGCGGCGGAGATCACGCGTTTGGAGGGCGCAGGGGCGAAATCGTCGGTCTGAATGGTCATCTTTTTGTGTGCGCTCTCGCCGTCTCCGGCATCAGGAACCGGGCATCAACCAGGTCTTGAGAGCCAGCTTGAAAGGCAGGTCGAAGCGCCCGTAGTGGTCAAGGCCCGTGGGCGCCGCGCAACTGGACGATCCGCCGTAGAGCTGGCCGACCAGGTACCGCCTGGAGCCGATGGTGAAGAACAGGCCGGAGCCGCTGCTGCCGCCCTCTGTCGTGCCCTCCGTCCATCCCACCGCGTAGAACTTTCCGTCCTGCTGCGTTTCGGGGAAGCACCGTTCGCCGCTGCAATAGCTGAACTGGGCCACCGAGCCAGCGCTCGTCTTTTGCAGGTCGCCACGGGGATGGTGGATGCCCACCACGGCGGCGGAGGTGTTCACGGATCCGACGTACGAACCCGCATACACAACGCCCTGCGGCGGCGCGCTGTTCAGGCGCATGAAGGACGTGTCAGTCTGCGAGTCGGCAAACAGCAGCTCTGCGCCGCCCCTGACCTTTTGCGTACCGGGATTTGCGGTAGCGTTGTTGCAGGCCGACGAGCGGTAGAACCAGTCGGTGGTGAGGGACGATGCGACCGTCTGGGTGGAAATGCAGTGGTGCGCCGACAGGAAGTGCGGCTTCTTGCTCGACAGGGCGTCGTTGAGCAAGGTGCCCGTGCACAGGAAACTGCCGCCCTCGACGACAAACACCATGCGCGCCACCGATCGGCTTTCGGCGCTGAGTTCGGGCTTGCAAGATACGTCGATGTTGCAGGTGCCGGATTCACCCACCTTGGCAAAGCTTGCGGCCGTGGCCTGGTCGGGCGACACGAAGAAGTGCGAGAGCATGGGCACCGCGATGTCCAGTTCCTGCTCCAGCCGCGCGGCCACGGGAACCTCCAGCTCCAGCGTGGTCTCGGCCCCGCCAAAATCCGGACTCCAATAGGTGCGTGCCGCATCGCCGGTGTCGCCTGCATCCAGGTTGCGCTGGATGCTGCGCAGCACTTCGGCGCCCGAAACCTGCACCGAATCGCCGCCGGCGTGGGCGTAAAAACGCAGCACCGTACCAGCGGGCAGTTGGCGCACCACCAGCCCCAGCCGGACGCCGAGGGCGCCCTCTGCTGTGAAACTGATGGCGGCCCGCTGCAGGCCCGCACCTACCGGCTGCCAATTGAGCTGGCCCATCAGGTCGCGCGCCTTGGCGGTGGCTGCCACCGGGCGGGCCACACCAATCTGCTGGGGATCACCCTTGGTGAGCCCCGCGGGTTGCATGGCCTTCTTCACGAGGGCCTGGGTGTCGCCTTCCAGCGGGCCGAGGCGGATGGACGTCGCCTGCACGGCGGTGCCGCTACGCACTGCGACCTTGGCTCCGGCGCTGCTGGCGGATTTGGGAAGCCCCGTGTCGAGCGGCTCGATACGGTCGGTGCTCACCGGCGTTGGCGTGACGGGAACGGTGGGGGTGGTAGGCTGTTCCGGGCCGGCCGGGGTGGTCGGCACCGGGGGCGCTGCAGGTGAATCCCCCCCGCCGCCGCCGCCACAAGCCGCCATGGCCAGCGCGACCAGCAGTCCGGCAAATTTGAACGAAGCGCGATACGTCATCTCGGTTATCCCTCCGGTTGAACCCGTTACTTGGCCAGCGCCTTCAGCGCCAGCTTGATCCCGTCACTTACCCCTACGTCCGCCGGCAGCGCCTTGAGCGCCGCCGCGGCTTCCTTGTCGTTGTACCCTAACGCCAGCAATGCCTGGAGGATATCCGCCTGCGCGTCGCTGGTGGCGCCACCGTGCACGGCGCCCATGTCGGCCCCCAGCTTGCCCTTGAGCTCCAGCAGCAGCCGCTCGGCCGTCTTCTTGCCGATGCCCGGCACCTTGACCAGGCGGCCCGCTTCCTGCAGCGTGATGGCCTGCGCCAGGTCGGCCACACCCATGCCGGACAGGATGGACAGCGCAGTGCGCGGCCCCACGCCCGAAATCTTGATCAACTCGCGAAATGCCTGGCGCTCCGGCGCCGTGGCGAAGCCATACAGCAGCTGCGCGTCCTCGCGCACAATGAACTGGGTGAGCAGGCTCACCCGCTCGCCCACGGCGGGCAGGTTGTAGAACGTGCTCATGGGCACATTCACCTCATAGCCCACGCCGTGGCAGTCCAGCAGCACCTCGGGGGGATTCTTCTCCAGCAGGGTGCCGGTCAATTTGCCTATCATTGATGTCCTTTGACGCCGCTGGCATGACACCCTGCGCCGTCGTTCTTGCTGTTTTTCCGTTGCCTGACTGGAATTATCCGCGTGATCCTGCGCCACACCTTCACCCCCCACAACAACACCCGGCTCACGCACCTGTGCGGGCCGGCCGACGCGCACCTGCGCACCATCGAAGTGGCCCTGCAGGTGAGCATTGCGCACCGCCATGAGCAGTTCAAGGTCGATGGCCCCAAGGCCAGGGCGACGCAGGCCATGGAACTGCTGCAGGCCCTGTACGAAATGGCGGAACGCCCCATCACCGAGGACTACCTGCAACTCATGCTGGCGGGTGATACCGCTCTGGTGGAGGCGCCCGAGGGCGCCATCGTGCTCAACACCCGCCGGGCCGACCTGCGCGGCCGTACGCCCACGCAGAACCTGTACCTTGAAAACATCGCCAGCCACGACATCACCTTCGGCATCGGCCCCGCGGGCACCGGCAAGACCTACCTGGCCGTGGCCTGCGCCGTGGATGCGCTGGAGCGCAGCGCCGTGCAGCGCATCGTGCTCACCCGCCCGGCGGTCGAGGCCGGCGAACGCCTGGGCTTCCTGCCCGGCGACCTGGCGCAGAAGGTGGACCCCTACCTGCGCCCGCTGTACGACGCGCTGTACGAACTGATGGGCTACGACAAGGTGCAAAAGGCCTTCGAGCGCAACGCACTCGAAATCGCGCCGCTGGCCTTCATGCGGGGCCGCACGCTGAACAATGCCTTCGTGATCCTGGACGAGGCACAGAACACCACGCCCGAGCAGATGAAGATGTTCCTCACCCGCATCGGCTTTGGAGCCAAGGCCGTGGTGACGGGCGACGTGAGCCAGATCGACCTGCCCAAGGGCGCGATGAGCGGCCTGATCGATGCCGAGCGCGTGCTCAAGCGGGTCAAGGGCATTTCCGTCACCCGCTTCACCTCCGCCGACGTGGTGCGCCACCCGCTGGTCGCGCGCATCGTGGATGCATACGACGCGCCACGCCGTGCGGCGCCCGCTGCGCGCCGCTGAGCATTTGCTCCTGTTTCTATAGCTATCTGCGCCTTCCAATCAAGCGCCTGAGGCCCCAATGCCCTTGAACCACCTCTCCCTGTCGTTGCAATTCGGCGCATTTGACGGCGCGGCGGCACACCGCGCCGTGCTGCCACGCCACAAGGTCACGCGCTGGATTCGCCACGCCCTGGCCACCGACGCCGAGATCACCGTGCGCATCGTGGGTGAGGACGAGGGCCGCCAGCTCAACCACGCGTACCGCAAGAAGGACTACGCCACCAACGTGCTCACCTTCGACTACACCCAGGAGCCGGTCGTGACCGCCGACTTGGTCCTGTGCGCCCCCGTGATCGAGCGCGAGGCGAAGGAGCAGAACAAGAGCCTGGAAGAGCACTACGCCCACATGCTGGTACACGGCACGCTGCACGCCCAGGGCTGGGACCACGAGACGAGCGAGGCGGATGCCCTGGAGATGGAGTCGTACGAAACCGACATCCTGCGGGAGCTGGGATTTGCCGATCCGTACGCGACCTCCTGAACGCCATCCCTATTGCCGAGGGCAGCGGCGCAGTTTTTTACCATTTGGTACAAAGTACTCGCATCTGCCGGGCCTTGGCGTTGCCTTGATAAGTGAGGATTGACTCCTCCAGTGGGCGTCTCGCAGACCTGCCAGCACTCCCGCCGCGCGCCCTGCCTGTCTTCCCCCATTCTTTCAGGAGTCTTCTCTGTGGCCAATTTCCCGCGGCACCCTGCCCCCATGGCAAATTCGGGCCTCCCATCCTTGCATCGCGCATTGCTGCTGGCGGCGCCACTCGTTCTGGCGGCGTGCGGGGGTGGCAGTGGCGAATCGGAGTCCGCCGGACTCTCGGCCCCTTCCGGCTTCAGCGTGGCGAGCTACGGCCCCAAGACCTACAACTTCGGTTGGGCCGTCACCCCGGGCGCGATGCGCTACGAACTGTTCGAGGACCCTGATGGCGCGGGAGGCCCCCAATCCGAATCGCTGTTCGGCAGCGCCAACGCCAACAACGCCACCAGCTTCCCTCTACAGATTGGGGGGCTGCTGCACGAGCGGGTGAACGCGAGTTACCGGCTGCGCGCCTGCGACGCGAGCGGCTGCGGCCCGTTCACTGCCGCGGTAACACCCGACCTCACCCAGGCCATAGGACGCTTCGACCTTGCTGGCGGCGATCCGACCAAGCGATTTGGTGCCTACACGAACGCAATTGCCCTGTCGGCCGACGGTGCAACGCTGGCCGTCGGTTCGCCCCGCGAGGGCAGTTCAGGTGACCTGGCAGGGGCGGGCGCGGTGTACATCTTCAGCCGCAGCATGCCAGGTATTGGCATGCCAACCCCTGCCTGGGGCCTGCGGGCGCGACTGGAAGGCAGCAGTCCCGCCGCAAAGATGGCCTTTGGCGCCAGCCTGGCGCTGTCGGCCAACGGTCGCACGCTGGCCGTGGGTGCGCCGGAAGAAAGAAGCAATGCGCGCGGCATCAACGGCGATGCGGCCAACCGCGACGCGTATGGCGCGGGGGCTGCGTATATCTTCATGGACAACGGCAGCACCTGGAGCCAGCAGGCCTACATCAAGTCCCGCAACACGCCTGCGAAAGTCGAAACCTGTAGCCGCCTGGACATCATGGGCACGGCTATATTTCCCTGCACCCCCCAACACTTTGGCTTCAGCGTGGCTCTGTCAGCCGACGGGAACCTGCTGGCGGTAGGAGCGCCCGAAGAAGGCGCTAACTTCACCCCGGGGTCTGCCGCCGTGTTGGGTGGGCTCTCCTTCACCGGCGAAACCATTTTTGGGGGCGGCGTGGGAGCCGTTCACACCTTTGCCCGCAACAACGGCGGCTGGGCCGAGCAGGCGCACCTGCCAGGCAGCAGCGCCGACCCGACCATGGCCCGCTTCGGGGCGGTTGTAGCCCTGTCCAGCGACGGAACCGTGCTTGCGGCGAACACCGACAAGGACGTCTCGGTCCTGACCCATCTCGGCGGTGCCTGGAGTGCACCCACGCAGGTGTGGCGCGTTCCAGCCGCCGGTGTGCTACCGGCTTCGCACAATCCCTTTGCAATGTCCAGGGACGGAAGCACACTGGCCGTCTTGGACCGCTCTGGAGGTACTGACGTTCAGCTGCGAACATTCACACGCACGGCGGGGGACGCCTGGACGCAGCAGCCCGCACTGCCGGTCAAGGCTGCCGGCGGGTTCTTTACAAACAGTGTCATGTTGTCGCTTTCTGCGGACGGCCGCACGCTCGCCGTGGGCGACCTCAACGATGCCAGCAACGCCTCTGGCATCAATGGCAACCCCAACAACCAGGCCTTATATTCAGCCGGAGCCGTCAATGTCTACCGCCGCGACGGCACGACTTGGGGCCACCGCGCCTATCTCAAGCCCCCCCAACCGCAAGCACTCGCGAGCTTCGGCGCTGGCGTAGCGCTTTCCGGTGATGCCAGCACCCTGGCCGTGGGCACCAGCAGCGCTACGGATGGCGTAACACCCGCCGTGCCCAACTCAGCCTATCTGTACTGAGGCGCTGAAAGCGCCGGTCGTTGTGCGGCCTTGGCCGCAATGGCAACCGGCACCCATCGACGTGGTCGCAAGCAAAAGTGTTGCATCCGCGCCGTCGCCAATGGCGGCAGCGCCACCCCCTACCATCGGTGCATGCTCGACATCCCTTTGCTGCTCACCGCCGCCTTCGTCGCCGGCGCCCTCAATGCCGTCGCCGGAGGCGGCAGCTTCCTGACCCTTCCCGCCCTGGTCTTCACCGGCGTGCCGCCCGTGGTGGCCAATGCCACGGGCACGGTCGCGCTGCTGCCCGGCTACATGGCTGGGGCGTGGGGGTTTCGAGAGGACACGGCACCGCCGCCAGGGCTCTCCATGCGGCTGCTGGTGGTGTTGTCGCTCATCGGCGGCGCGGCGGGTGCGGCGCTGCTGCTGGTCACGCCCGACGCCACCTTCCGCCGCGTGGTGCCCTGGCTGCTGCTGGCGGCCACGGCGCTGTTTGCATTCGGGCCTCAGCTGCGCCGGATGCTGGCGGGCGGCAAACCCTCCACCGCCAAGGCCACGGTGGGCGTGCTGGCGGTGGCCGCCTATGGCGGCTACTTCAACGGCGGGCTGGGCATCCTTCTGCTGGCGCTGTTCGGCCTGCTCGGGCAGACGAACCTGAACGCCATGAACGGCCTCAAGAACTGGGTGTCGGCCCTGCTCACAGCCATTGCCGTGCTCATCTATGCGGCGGGTGGCGTGGTGCTGTGGCCGCAGGCGCTGATGATGATGGTGGCCGCCACCGCTGGCGGGTACGGCGGTGCACGCGTAGCGCGCAAGCTGCCTGCCAACGTGCTGCGCTGGGGCATTGTGGCTACCGGGATGGTCATGGCCGCTCTGTTCTTCTGGCGGCAGTGAGCGGCAATCCCCTGCCGTCCTCGTCGGCGCCTCCATCCTTGCCCGTGGGCAGCGGCCGGCCATCACCGCGTGCGCTGTGGGCCATGCTGCTTGCGCTGCTCAGCGGGTTTGCACTGAGCCAGGCCTTTCGCACCACCACGGCCATGGTGGCCCAGGGACTGACGGCGGACTTCGGGCTCTCGCCAGGGTCGCTGGGCGCGTTTGCGGGGCTGTTTGGCCTTTCCTTCGGCGTGGCCCAGTTGCTGATGGGCGTGGGGCTGGACCTGTACGGCCTGCGGCGCACGGTACTCACGGCGTTTCCGCTGGCGGTTGCGGGGTCGGCGCTCTCGGCCACCGCGCCGGCCTACCCCTGGCTGATGGCAGGGCAATTGCTGATCGGCGTGGGCTGCTCGCCCGCGTTTCTGGCCTGCACGCTGTTCATTGCGCGGCATTTTCCGGCAGAGCGGTTTGCCTACCTGTCGGGCGTGGCGATGGGTGTGGGTGGCCTGGGCCTGCTGTTCACCGGCACGCCGCTGGCCTGGCTGGTGCAACACGGCGGCGGCTGGCGCACGGGTTATGCCGTGTTGGCGGTGCTCAGCGCGCTGTCGTGGTTGCTGATCTGGCTGCGCGTGCACGAGCCCACCCCGCTGGTGCCGCCCCCGGCGCAGCGCGAAACCTGGGGCCAGGCGCTGCTGGGCTTTGGCCAGTTGCTCACGGTGCCGCACACCTGGGGCATCCTGCTGCTGGGCATGTCGGGCTACGCCGCGTTTCTGTCATTGCGCGGCCTGTGGCTGGCACCGCTGCTGATGGACCGCTACCACCTCTCGCTGGTAGACAGTGGCAACGTTGCGCTGGGGCTCTCGCTGATTGCCCTCTTCGCACCGGGTCTGGGCGGTCGGCTGGACCCGGGCATCGCCCGCCGCAGACGCTGGATCGGCAATGCCTCGCTGCTCATGGCGAGCCTGTTCATCGTGCTGGCGTTCCTGCACGGGAACGCTTGGGCCAGCGTGGTGCTGATTTTGCTGATGGGCCTGCTGTCGGGCTACGGCGTGCTGCAGTACGCCGATGTGCGGGCCTCCTATCCGCCCACGCTCACAGGCCGGGCACTGTCGGCCTACACCATGGCGATGTTCCTGGGGGTGGCGCTGATGCAGTGGTTCACTGGCATCGTCGCCACCTGGGCGCAGCGCCAGGGATGGGATGCCTACACGGCCGTCATGCTGGCCATTGCCACCTGGCTGGCGCTGGCGTCGGCAGGGTTCCGGGTGCTGCCGGTGTCGCCCTTGGTTTCCCTCGAAAACAAGAAAGAAACAAGGCCATAGCGCTTATCCATCAAGCGCTGAATGCTATCCTTTTTGACTACCAAGCCGCTCTAGGAGGTATCCGCAGCGGGATGGTCACCGGGCCGTCATTGATGAGATGCACCTGCATATCGGCGGCAAACTGGCCCGTGGCCACCTCGGGGTGCACCTTGCGCGCCTGGGCAACCACATAGTCGTACAGCCGCCGCCCCTCATCGGGTGCAGCCGCCTGGGTGAAGCTGGGGCGGTTGCCGCCGGTGGTGTCTGCCGCCAGGGTGAACTGGCTGACCAGCAGCAGGCCGCCACCGGTGTCCTGCACGCTCTGGTTCATCTTGCCTGCGGCGTCCGAAAAAATGCGCAGCTTGAGGATCTTGGCCAGCAGCTTGTCGGCCTCCATCTCCGTGTCACCGCGTTCAGCACACACCAGCACCAGCAGGCCTGCGCCGATGGCGCCCACGGTCTGCCCGTCCACATCTACGCGCGCTTCGCGCACACGTTGCAATACGCTGATCACTTCACGGCATCCTTCAAATCGTCACGGGCGTCGTCGAAATGCGCTTCCACGTCGGAGGGCAGCAGCTCGATGGTGGCGCGCAGGCCGGGCACGGCGGCCATCAGCGCGCGCTCGACCTGGCCGCGCAGCTCGGCGGCGTGGCGCAGGGTCCAGTGGGCGGGCATGTGCAGGTGCATGTCCACAAACCGGCGCTGGCCCGCGCGGCGGGTGGAGACATGGTCGAACCGCACGGCGCCGGGCGCCTGCGATTGCACGAACTGCTGCAAGGTGGCGTCGATGGTGGCTTGCACCTCGGGTTCCACCGCCGAATCCATGAGGCCCTGGGACGAGCGCCAGACCAGCTCCAGCCCCTCTTTCAGGATGTTCAGCGCCACCACGATCGCCGCCAGCGCATCCAGCCACAGCCAGCCGGTCAGGGCCGCGCCGGCGATGCCCACCAGCACGCCGGCGGAGGTCCACACATCGGTGACAAGGTGGCGGGCATCGGCCTCCAGCGCGATGGAGCGGTGCTCGCGCGCCGAACGGAACATGAGCCAGGCCAGCAGGCCATTGAGCGCCGAGCTGAGCACCGAAAGGCCCAGGCCCCAGCCGACCTGCTCCAGGGGCTGGGGCGCCACCAGGCGGTGGCCTGCCGCCCACAGGATGCCCACGGACACGCCCACGATCAGGATGCCCTCGAAACCCGACGAGAAGTATTCGGCCTTGTGGTGGCCATAGGGATGGTCGTCGTCGGCCGGGCGCTGCGCCACGGTCACCATCGCCAGCGCGAACATCGCGCTGGCCAGGTTGACGAACGACTCCATCGCATCCGACAGCAGCCCGACCGACCCCGTCACCAGCCAGGCCAGGGTCTTGAGCAGGATGGTGACCACGGCCACCGCCACGGAAGCCCACAGCAGGTTGCGGGGCGAGAACCAGCGATGGACCACGGGGGCAGTTGCAGGCATGAGAGAGGCATCCAGACGCGACAGGGGAAACGGAAACCGGCGAGCGCAGCCGATTACACCAGAGCCAGAGAGGCTGCGCCGCGCAGCCACCGCCAGGGCCCCATGCCAGAATCGGCGCATGACCAGGGCATGGCGCCGCCGTTTCGCGCGGGTTCATTTCACCGGCCTGCTGCTGTGGGCCGTGGTGGCCTGCGCCGGCGCGGGCTGGCTGGTTCACGCGCGCCTGCAGCAGCTGCGGGAGGCCTTCGAGACCGATGCCCGCATCGTGCACCGGCTCCTGAGCCAGCGCGTGGTGCAGCACGACGCGGTGATGGCCACCCTGGCCCTGCTGCAGCCTCCGGAGCCAGGCGCCACCCCGGATGCCGCGCGCGCCACCGAAGAGGCCACGGCAGCCTCCCCGCTGCCGCGCCTGCCTTCGGTCTACCCGCAGATCCTTTCCGTGCTGCAGCGGCCTGCGGGGGGCGCATGGCCCACCGCGCTGCAGCCGGCCCTGGCGGCCGCCGAGGCCGCATCGCGCCAGTCAGGCCATGCCGAAATGGCACTGCCCGACCTGCCTGCGGGCCGCTACCACCTGGTGCTGGCCAGCACCCCCGCAAGCTATGCGCTGCAGATCGACCTGCGCATGACCATCCCCCGGGACGAATGGCCGATGGCCATGGACAGCAGCCCGGTGCGCGTCACGCTCGCCCAGGGCGGCACGGCCTTCGTCGTGCAGCCGGGCCGCACGGAACCGGGCCGCTGGGGCCTGGGCTGGTCGTATGGTTTTCACAAGCTGCTCGCGGCGCCGAGCCAGCCCCTGGATGTGGTGGCGCAGCGCCATGTGGGCCTGCGCGAGCTTCCCTGGCTGGGCATGCTGGGCTGGTGCGTGCTGACCGCCGCGCTGTGGGCGGCGGGCCGGGCGCTGTGGCGCCAGCGCATTGCGCGCCAGCGGGCGGAAGAGCTGCTGCGGCTCGGCCAGGTCGCCCGCCTGAACACCCTGGGCGAGCTGGCCGCGGGCATGGCCCACGAGCTGAACCAGCCGCTCACGGCGCTGCTGTCCAGCACCCAGGCCGCACAGCGGCTGCTGGCGGACGACCCGCCGGATCTGGAGACGGCCCAGACAGCCATGGCGCGCGCGGTGGAGCAGGCCCGGCGAGCCTCCACGGTGGTGGGCCGCCTGCGCCGCCTGGTGGAGCGACCCGACCTGTCGGCGCAGGCCCAGCCGCTGCACCTGGCCACGGCGCTGCAGGATGTGCTGCACCTGCTGGAGCCCGAGCTGGCGCAGCGCGCCATCGCGGCCGAGGTGACGGTGGCGCCCGACCTGGCGCCCGTGCTGGCCGAGCCCGTGGCCTTGCAGCAGATCATCCACAACCTGCTGATGAACGCCATGCAGGCCATGGAGCAGGTTCCCCCCGCCGAACGCCGGCTCACGCTGCGGCTGTCGGCGCGGGATGGCACGCGGATCGCCCTGTCGGTTCGCGACCAAGGCCCCGGCGTGCCGCCCGAAGCCCGCGAGCATCTGTTCGAGCCCTTCTACACCACGCGCTCGGGCGGCCTGGGGCTGGGCCTGACACTGTGCGAAAGCCTTGCCCAGGCCATGGGCGCCAGCCTGGAACTGGCCCCTGCGGCGCCAGGCAACGCCGCCGCCCAACGCGGCGCCGAGTTCGTGCTGGTGCTGCCCGCGGCGCCTGGCACCCCTGCCGCCGCGCCACCCTCTCCGCAGCCATGAGCGACAGCGCCACGTCCCTTTCCCCCCTCATTCACCTGGTGGACGACGACGCCGCCGTGCGCGACAGCCTGGGCCTGCTCATCAGCACCATCGGGCTGCGCGTGCAGACCTGGGCCGACCCGCATGCCTTCATGGCCGGGTTTGACCGGGCCAGCATCGGCGCCATCGTGCTGGATGTGCGCATGCCCGGCATCAGCGGCCTCGCGGTGCTGGAGCAGCTGCTGGCGCAGGGCGTGGACCAGCCGGTGGTCCTGCTCACCGGCCACGGCACGGTGGAGATGTGCCGCCGCGCCTTCAAGACAGGCGCGGCGGAGTTCCTGGAAAAACCGGTGGATGACGAGGTGCTGATCGAAGCCCTGCAGAACGCCGTGCGCCAGCATGTGCGTTCGCGCGAACGCCACCAGGCCGACCAGCAGGCCCGCGAGCGCTACGCCCAGCTCTCGGGCCGCGAGCGCGAGGTGCTGGGCCTCATCGTCGAGGGCCTGACCAACAAGGAAATCGGCCGGGTGCTGGCACTCTCGCCCCGCACGGTGGAAACCCACCGCGCCAACCTGTTCGCCAAGCTCGGGGCCGAGTCGCTGGCGCAACTGATCCGGCGCTACGCCGCCCTGGTGCAATAGCCAGCCCGCGGGCTGCGGATGCGGCCTTCAAACCGCCCACCGCCTGGCGGGCACTGCGTAGTTCTACGGAGGCTCTGGCGTAGGCGTACGAATGGCCGGAATCCACGCCGTTTCCTACAGTTCTCCCACGGCGCCACAACGGGTGGCACCGGACCCGAAACCACCGAACGCCCACGGAGAACACCATGCAGAACACCCTTGCCAAAGCCGCCGCCCTCACCCTGTCCCTGGCCGCCTGCGCCGCCGCCAGCGCCGAAGGCGTGCGCACCGAAAAGAACATCTCGCTGGACCTGGCCAACCAGATCGTCGCCCACACCGTGGCCGCGTGCACGGCCTCCGGCTACAACGTGACCGCCACCGTGGTGGACCGCGCCGGCACCGTGCGCGCCGTGCAGCGTGCCGACAACGCCGGCCCCCACACCCTGGAAGCCAGCCGCCTGAAGGCCTACACCTCGGCATCGGCCAAGAACACCACGCTGGCCATCATGGAAGGCTCGCAGAAGAACCCCGCCGCCGCCAACCTGGGCCAGATCCCCGGCTACCTGCTGCTGGGCGGCGGCGTGCCCCTGAAGGTGGGCAATGAAGTCATCGGCGCCGTGGGCGTGGGCGGCGCGCCCGGCGGCCACCTGGACGAGCAATGCGCCATGGCCGCCATCGCCAAGGTGGCGGACCAGCTGAAGTAAGCCCACAGCGCAGCGCCCCGTCCTGGGGCGCTCGCCCGCTGCGCAGACACCCGCCAAAGCACCACCAACCGCTGAAGGGACACGCCATGAACCGACACACCGCAATGCCCCTGGCCCTGGCCGCGGCCCTGCTGCTGGCGCAGCCCGCCCAGGCGCAGGTGGCGCCCACCGCGGCGCAAACGGCGGCCTACCAGGGCCTGCACGCCGCCGCCGCGCGCGGCGATGTGGGCATGCTGCAAAAGCTCGTGGCGGCACGCGCCGATGTGAATGCCCGCGATGCCCACGGCCGCACGCCGCTGCACGTGGCCACGTTCGCCCGCCAGCGCGATGTGATCCGGCAGCTGGTGCAGGCCCGGGCCGATGTGAATGCGCTGGAGAACGACCGCTACGACGCCGTGACCATCGCGGCGGTGGCGGACGACGAAGACACCCTGCGCCTGCTGCTGGCCCTGGGCGCCCGCGCCGGGCAGGTGACGAGCCGGTACGACGGCACGGCACTGATCGCCGCGGCCCACCTGGGGCACGACGGCGTGGTGCGCCAGCTGATCGCCGCCGGCGCTCCGCTGGACCATGTGAACAACCTGCACTGGACGGCGCTGATCGAGTCCATCGTGCTGGGCGACGGAGGCCCGCGCCACCAGGCCACGCTGCAGGCGCTGCTGCAGGCCGGCGCCAGCCATGCGCTGACCGACCGGCAGGGCAACACGCCGCTGCAGCTGGCTCGCCAGCGGGGCTTCAGCGAGATGGTGCGGATGCTGGAGGCCGCGGGCGCCAGGTAGGTAGGTAGCCAGCGGATGCGGGATGCACCCGTGCGGGCGCACTGCCCCACCCACTTCAGCGGTACAGCGCTGCGCCCGCCATGCGCACCCTGTCGGCGCGTACCGCGCCCAGGGCATTCACCACCGGCTCCCACACACTCGCGTAGGCGGGCATGGAGTCCGGTGCAAATGCGGTATGCGGCCAGTCCGAACCCCACACCAGCCGCTCCCCCGCCAGCCCGGCCACGCGGCGGATCGCATCGTGCAGTTCGGCGTAGGGCGCCGCGGCCTGCAGGCGGTACCAGCCTGACAGCTTGATCCACGCCCCCAGGCCGGCCAGCCTTGCCAGCGCCTGCCAGGCCGCATCGTCCCGCGCCAGGGCGGCATGCATGCCCGCCAGGTGGTCCAGCACGCAGGGCAGGCCCGTTTGCGCATGCAGCTGGGCGATCTGCGCCAGCTGGGCAGGCGCCGCATACCACTGCACATGCCAGCCCAGCGCCTTCAGGCGGGGCGCCAGCGACTGCATGGCCCGCGCCCCGTTGCCCACCGGGGACACCAGATTGAAACGCACGCCGCGCACGCCCAGCGTGTGCATGGTCTGCAGCGCGTCATCGGCAATGTCGGTATCCACCACGACCACCGCGCGGTGCCGACCCGGCTCGCGCGCCAGGGCCTCGAGCACAAGCCGGTTGTCGGTGCCGTACACGCTGGGCTGCACCAGCACGAGGTGCCCCACGCCCAGCCTCGCGGCTTCGGCCTCAATGCGTTCGAGGGGCTGGTGCGCGGGCTGGTAGTGCCCGGCCTGGACCGGGGCGGCTGCATCAAAGACATGGACATGCGTGTCCCATCCCTCCGGGACATCCCGCAACGGCGCGGAGGGGGCCAGCGCACTCATGGGTCAGCCCACCACGATCTTGCGCTCTCGGATGACCTTGCCCCATTGCGCTTGCTGGGCCTGGATGAACCTGCCCGCGCTGGCCTGGGTCGCGTCGGGAAAGGCATCGCCGCCCAGCGCGCGGATGCGGCCCAGCACCTCGGGGTCGGCCAGCGCCTTGCGGATGGCGTTGACCAGCTGCGTGCGCACCTCGGGCGCAATGCCCGCCGGGGCCAAAACTGGGTTCCACTCCAGCACTTCGTAGTCGGCCACGCCGGCCTGCGCCATGGTGGGCACATCCGGCAGCGATCGGGCGCGCAGCGCACTGGTTACCGCCAGCGGGCGCAGCTTGCCCGCCTGGATGTGGCCCAGGGACGAGGCCACATTGGCAAAGAACAGCGGCACCTGCCCGCCCATCACGTCGTTCATGGCGGGGCCGCCCCCCCGGTAGGGAATGTGGGACAGGCGCACGCCCGTGCGCTCTTCAAACAGCGCCCCGGCCAGATGCTGGGCCGAGCCATTGCCGGACGACGCATAGGCCACGTCCTCGGGCTTGGCCTTGGCGCGCGCGATGACTTCCTTGACGGAATTGACACCGAAGCCCGGGTGGCACACCAGCACGTTCGGAAAGGTCGCCAGCACGGCCAGCGGCACAAAGGCGGTGTTGCTGTCGTAGGGCAGCTTGGGATACAGCGATGGATTGACGGCGAACGACGACGCATCGAGCAGCAGGGTCGTGCCATCCGGCGTGGCGCGGGCCACGGCCGATGCGGCCAGCTGGCCGCTGGCGCCGGGCTTGTTGTCCACCACCACGCCTTGCCCCAGCGCTTCGGCCATGCGGGGCGCGATGATGCGCGCCATCAGGTCGGCGCCGCCGCCTGCGGGGTAGGAGACGACCAGGGTCACGGTGCGCCCGCCCCCCACGCCCGCAGCGTGGGTGCGCACCCAGGGCGCTGCCAGCGTGACACCCACGGCAGCCAGCGCCGCACGACGCGACAGATCTGGTGAATTCAGAGGATCGGATAGATGGTGCATACGGGTCTCCTTGGTTTCGTCTTCAGTCGTTCATGGGAGTGCGCCGGGAGCGGCGCGCGCCGGGAGCGGCGCGCCCCAGGCCGGCAGGCGCAGCGGCACGGGCCTTGCCAGGCCCGTGGCACCGCACAGGGGTGCCGTTCATGTAATGGTCACGGTGTAGTGAAAGGCGTGGGCATCGCCGCGCGTGGTGCGCCATTCGATGCAGCGCCCGCCCAGGTCGTAGGCGGCCCGTTGCACCACCACGCCCGGATGGCCTGCGGCCAGCCCCAGGTGGAGGGCCTGCGGGGCTGTCAGCACAGCAAAACCAATGTCGTCCACGGCCCGGTGCACATGCACACCGCAGCGGCGCGCGAACATGGGGTACAGCAGGTCGTCCCACTCGGCGGTGTTTCCTTCTGCCAGGGGCGCAAACACATCCAGCGGCAGCCACAGGTCTTCCAGCAGGCAGGGCTGGTCGGCCAGCAGGCGCAGGCGCTGCAGCCGCAGCACCATCTCGCCCGTCGCCAGGCCCAGCCTGCGGGCCACGGCAGCCGGGGCCGCCATGCGCTGGCGCGACAGGATGCGCGAGCGCGGCATTTCGCCGCCGCCGCTGTCAAACCGGAAAAACCGCAGCATCGAGGCGCCGGCAATGCCCTGGCGCACAAAGGTGCCCCGGCCGTGGACGCGCTCCACCAGCCCTTGCGCCACCAGGAGTTCCAGCGCACGGCGCATGGTACCCAGCGCCACCTGGTGCTCCGTGGCCAGCAGGCTTTCTGCCGGCAGGGCCGAGCCGGGCGGCCATTCCCCGGCCACCACGCGGGCACGCAGTGCAGCCGCCAGGGCGGCGTACCGGCTCAGGCCCGGGGAGGAATCCAGCGCCACGACTTTTGAATGGGAGATCATGGCAAAGAACTATAGTCCTCTATAGGTCTTTGCACAATAAGTGAATACCACAGGCACGGCGGCGGATGCCCAGGCTTCGGGATGGGGTCCCGTTGCGGACGATCAGCTACCCACAAAAAGGAGCAAAAAAAACCGCCGGACAAGGTCCAGCGGCATTTGCCATCCTGATGGGGGGTGCCCCCTCGGCAAGCCACCATCAATCCGTCACCAGGCGGGCCTTCACGGCCTTGCCCTTCACCCGGCCCTGGTTCAGGCGCTGCGCGGCCTGGGCGCCGATGGCGCGGTCCACCGCCACGTAGGTGGAGAAGTCGTTCACGTTGATCTTGCCGATCTGCTCGCGGCTGTAGCCCATCTCGCCGGTCAGCGCGCCCAGCACGTCGCCCGCGCGGATCTTCTCCTTGCGGCCGCCGATGATCTGGATGGTGACCATGGGCGGCACCAGCGGGCCGCTGCCTGCGGGCGTGAGCTCCGCCACCGGGAACCAGCGCGACTCCCGGCCCTGCAGCACCTCGATCTTGCCCACGCTGCCCATCTCGTCCAGGCTGGCCAGGTTGAGCGCCAGGCCCTCGGCGTCGCCCCGGCCCGTGCGGCCGATGCGGTGGATGTGCACCTCGGGGTCGGGCGTCACGTCCACATTGATCACGGCGGCCAGGTTGGCGATATCAAGCCCGCGCGCCGCCACGTCGGTGGCCACCAGCACCGAGCAGCTCCTGTTGGCGAACTGCACCAGCACCTGGTCGCGCTCGCGCTGCTCCAGCTCGCCGTACAACGCCAGCGCGCTGAAGCCCTGCGCCTGCAGCACGCCCACCAGGTCGCGGCACTGCTGCTTGGTGTTGCAAAAGGCGATCGACGATTCGGGCCGGAAGTGGTTGAGCAGCTGGGACACCGCGTGCAGGCGCTCGCTGTGCTTCACCTCGTACCAGCGCTGCTCGATCTTGCCCTCGGCATGCTGGGCCTGCACCGTGATCTGCACCGGCGCCTTCATGAACTGGGCGCTGAGCTTGGCGATGCCCTCGGGGTAGGTGGCCGAGAACAGCAGGGTCTGGCGGGCCGAAGGGCACTGGCGCGCCACGGTGGCGATGTCGTCGAAGAAACCCATGTCGAGCATGCGGTCGGCCTCGTCGAGCACCAGGGTGTTGAGCGCTTCCAGCGAGAGGTGCTGGCGCTCCAGGTGGTCCATCACGCGGCCGGGCGTGCCCACGACGATGTGGGCGCCGTGCTCCAGGCTCAGCGTCTGGGCGCGCAGCGGCACGCCGCCGCACAGGGTCACGACCTTGATGTTCTCTTCCGCGCGCGCCAGGCGCCGGATCTCGGTGGTCACCTGGTCGGCCAGCTCGCGCGTGGGGCACAGCACCAGCGCCTGCACGGCGAAGCGGCGCGGGTTGAGGTTGGCCAGCAGGGCCAGGGCGAAGGCGGCGGTCTTGCCGCTGCCGGTGCTGGCCTGGGCGATCAGATCCTTGCCCAGCAGCGCGGGCGGCAGGCTGGCCGCCTGAATCGGAGTCATTTGCATGTAGCCCAGCTGCTGCAGGTTGGACAGCATGGCAGGGCTCAGGGCCAGCGTGCTGAAGTCAGTGCCGGCTTGGTTTTCTTTGGAGGTCATGGCCCGATTATCCCGCCCGGGGTATCCGGGCAACTACCTTGCACGCGCGCAAGGTCTATCGGCTATAACGGAAGAACGTGCTGGCGATCTCCACGGGGCCGCGTGCAGACCGCCACACCTTCTCAGCACCGGGTGGGACATGCCAGATTCAATCAACGCAGCCAACGCCCCTGGCCAGGGGGGCTCCAGCGACTCGCTGCTGCGCCTGATCGCCGATTCCGTGCCCGCATTGATGGCGTACTTCGACCTGCCCGGCCTGCGCTGCCAGTTCGCCAACCAGGGCTACGCCGCCTACAACGGCCACACGACCGAATCGATCCTGGGGCTCACGGTGCAGGAAGCCATTGGCGACAAGGCCTGGCAGGTGATCCAGCCGCATGTGGAGCGCTCCACGCGCCGCGAGCACGTGAAGTACACGCGCGAGCAGATCCTGCCCAATGGCGAGACGCGCATGATCGAGGTCAACCTGATCCCGCACTTCGGCGCCGGCTCGCAGCAGCTGGGCTCGTTCGTGCTGATCACCGACATCACCGAGCGCTGGCGCGCGGAACGCCAGGTGCGCCAGAGCGAAGAGCGCATGCGCAAGTTCACCGAGGCCACGGACGAGGCCATCGTGTTCCACCGCGACGGCATCATCACGGACGGCAACGAGGCGCTCACCCGCCTGGTGGGCTACGGGCTGCAGGAGGTGCTGGGGGTCTCGATCTTCCACTTCATCAGTCCCGAATGGCGGGCCGTGGCGCTGGACTACACCCGCAGCGGGCGCGAAGACCCCTACGAAGTGACCATCCGCCACAAGGACGGGCATGCCATCCCCGTCGAGGTGGTGGGCAAGACCATGCCGCTGCACCATGCGGACTACCGCATCGTGGTGGTGCGGGACATCACCGCGCGCAAGCAGGCGCAGGAGCGCGAGGCCTTCATCGCGCTGCACGACACCCTCACGCAGTTGCCCAACCGGCATTTCCTGATGGAGCAGCTGTCGCAGGTGCTGTCGCTGGCGCGCAGGCGCCACGGCCGCGCGGCCGTGCTGTTCGTGAACCTGGACCATTTCAAGACGGTGAACGACTCGCTCGGCCACCACGCGGGCGACCAGTTGCTGTGCAACGTGGCCGAGCGGCTGCGCCAGGGCGTGCGCGATGCCGACGTGGTGGCGCGGCTGGGCGGCGATGAGTTCGTGGTGGTCCTGACCGACGTGCAAAGCCCCGATGACGCCGCCAGGGTGGCCGACAAGCTGCTCGACTCCATGCACGGCGTGTTCACGCTCGACCAGGTGCCGCTGACCGTCTCGCCGTCCATCGGCATCAGCCTCTTTCCGGAGCATGCCGCCACCGGCGACGCGCTGCTGCGCTGCGCCGACGCGGCCATGCACCACGCCAAGGAAAGCGGCCGGGGCAACCGCCAGTTCTACGAACCCAGCATGGAGGCCAGCGCCATCGATGTGCTGCAGCACGAGCGGCTGCTGCGCGAGGCCATCGTCCACAACGCCTTCGTGCTGCACTACCAGCCCCAGATCTGCCTGGAAGACGGCTCGCTGCGCGGCTTCGAGGCCCTGGTGCGCTGGCGCCATCCCCAGCGCGGCCTGGTGGGGCCGGATGAGTTCATCACCTTCTCGGAATCCCGCGGCCTCATCACCCCCATTGGCCGCTGGGTGATGCGCGAGGCCTGCCGCCAGCTCCGGGAGTGGCAGGACCAGGGCTTGGCCATGGTGCCGGTGGCGGTGAACCTGTCGGCCCTCGAATTCCGCCAGCGCGACGTGGCGGGCGAGATCGCGGCCATGCTGCACGAGACCGGGCTGGCACCGCAGTATCTGGAGATCGAACTCACCGAATCCGTGCTGATGCACCAGACGGGCCAGGTGCTGGACACCCTCAATGCCCTCAAGGCACTCGGCGTCGGAATCTCCATCGATGATTTCGGCACCGGGTACTCATCGCTGGCCTACCTCAAGCGCTACCCGATCGACAAGCTCAAGATCGACCGCTCCTTCGTGGTCGACACCCCGGACAACGCCGACGACGTGGCCATCGTCACCGCCATCATCCAGATGGGCCGCAGCCTGCAGATCAGGACCGTGGCCGAGGGGGTGGAGACACAGGCGCAGGTGGATCTGCTGGCGGGCCTGGGGTGCGACCTGATCCAGGGCCATGTGGTGTCGGTGCCCCGGGACGCCGCGTCCATCCTGCGCTGGATGCGCGACTTCCACGGCCTGGAGCCCCTGCTGGCGGTCAATTCCTGAGGCCCTCCGCGGCCCCGGCGCCAGCCCGTCACACAAACACGTTCCCGGCTTGTGGACAATAGGGGCATGCCCCTCATTCCCGACTTCATCGCCCCCACCCGCCACACCGACCCGGCCGAAGCGCTGGCCCAGGTGCAGCGCATCTACCAGCAACAGATCGGCCACCTGCGCGATGCCATGCAGCGCTTCGTGGCGGGCGAGACGCCCGAAAGCGCGGTGCGCGCGTTCTATCCCTTCGTGCGGGTGCACACCACCACGGTGGCACGGGCGGACTCCAAGCTGGCCTACGGCTTCGTGGAAGGCCCCGGGCGGTACGAAACCACCCTCACCCGCCCCGACCTGTTCGCCAACTACTACGCCGAGCAGTTCCGCCTGCTGCGGGCCAGCCACAACGTCGAGCTGGAGGTGGGCACCAGCGCGCACCCCATCCCCATCCACTTCTCGTTCGCCGAGCACGACCACATCGAGGGCACGCTCACGGCCGAGCGCCGCATGCTGATGCGCGACGTGTTCGACCTGCCGGACCTCGCGGCCATGGACGACGGCATCGCCAACGGCACCTGGCAGGCGCGCCCGGGCGAGGCACAGCCGCTGTCGCTGTTCACCGCGCCGCGCGTGGACTACTCGCTGCACCGCCTGCGCCACTACACGGGCACCGCGCCCGAATGGTTCCAGAACTTCGTGCTGTTCACCAACTACCAGTTCTACATCGACGAGTTCGTGCGCCTGGGCCACGCCGAGATGGCCAGGGAAGACAGCGAGTACGTGGCCTTCATCGAGCCCGGCAACGTGGTCACTCGCCGCGCGGGCCTGCCCGCGCAGCCGGGCGACGAGCTGGGCATCGCCCCGCCGCGCCTGCCGCAGATGCCCGGCTACCACCTGGTGCGCAAGGACGCGAGCGGCATCAGCATGGTCAACATCGGCGTGGGGCCGGCCAACGCCAAGACCATCACCGACCACATCGCCGTGCTGCGCCCGCACGCGTGGATGATGCTGGGCCATTGCGCGGGCCTGCGCAACAGCCAGCAGCTGGGCGACTATGTGCTGGCCCACGCCTACGTGCGCGAGGACCACGTGCTGGACGAGGAACTGCCGCTGTGGGTACCCATCCCGGCGCTGGCCGAGATCCAGATGGCGCTGCAGCAGGCCGTCGCCGACGTGACGCGGGTGCCGGAGGACCAGCTCAAGCGCATCATGCGCACCGGCACCGTGGCCAGCACCGACAACCGCAACTGGGAACTGCTGCCCGACAACATGCCCCAGCGCCGGTTCAGCCAGAGCCGCGCCGTGGCGCTGGACATGGAAAGCGCCACCATCGCGGCCAACGGCTTTCGCTTCCGCGTGCCGTATGGCACCCTGCTGTGCGTCTCCGACAAGCCGCTGCACGGCGAGATCAAGCTGCCGGGCATGGCCAACCATTTCTACCGCGAGCGCGTGGACCAGCACCTGCGCATCGGCATGCGCGCCATCGAGATCCTGCGCAACGGCGGCGTGGACAGGCTGCACAGCCGCAAGCTGCGCAGCTTTGCCGAAGTCGCCTTCCAGTGACGACAAGAAAGAAGCAGCGCCCCGTCTCCCATGCCCCTGGACTTCCTCACGCTCATGGCGGCGATGGCCGCCAACCTGTTCATGATCTCGGCCGTCCTGCCGCTCATCATGGGGCGGGATGTGAGCCGCGCCGCACGCCACGTGCAGGCCAGCATGCTGCTGCAGGCGCTGGCCTGGGCCGCCATCATCGCGTCGTCCTCGCTATGGGACCGGGCGCTGTCCACGCTGTCCATCGCATGCAACGCCGCTGCCCAGTGGATGCTCTACCGCGCGCTGGAAGAATGGCTGGGCCCCCGCCCCCTGCGGCGTGTGCTGCTGGCGCTGGTGGTGGCCGCGCCGCTGGGCTACACGCTGGGTTTTGACCACTACGCCTGGCGCGTGGGCTGGGCCAACGGGCTGATGGCGGTCATCCTGTGCATCGTGGCGCGGGCCACGCTGTACCCGCTGGTGCTCGCCGACGTGCGCTGGCGCAGCCTGCTCCTGGGCTGCCTGGCCACCTCGGCCGCCTTCACCCTGGCGCGCGGGCTGCTGGGCGCCTTCACCGACGAGTACCCCAGCTTTCGCACGCCGCACCCGGTCAACCTGGCCGCGGCGCTGGCCACCAACGTGAGCCTGGTGCTGGGCACCGTCGCCGTGCTGGTGGCCTGGCGGTACGAGGCAGAGCAGAAGCTGCGCACGCTGGCCATGACCGATGGGCTCACGGGCCTGCTCAACCGCCGAGGCTTCACCACCCAGGGCGAAAACCTGCTTTCGCATGCATGGCGCCACCGGCTGCCGCTCACCGCGCTGATGCTGGACCTGGACCACTTCAAGCAGATCAACGACACCCACGGGCACGACGCGGGCGACCGTGCGCTGCAACTGTTTGCGCGGCTGCTGGGCGACACCTGCCGCAGCGGCGACCTGATTGCGCGGCTCGGGGGCGAGGAGTTCGGCGTGCTGATGCTGCACAACACGGCGTCGGCGGGCGTCTCGTTCGACCGGCGCCTGCGCCACAAGCTGCATGACGCCAGCGCGGCAGAACTGGGCTTCATCCTGGACTACAGCGCCGGCATGGCCGTGCTGCAGCCCGGAGAATCCAGCCTGGCGGCCCTGATGGCACGGGCCGACAGCGCGCTCTACGACGCCAAGGCCACGGGCCGCGGCCGGCTGACCGCCGCCACCTGAAGACCACCTCCGGGCAACGGCAGGCGGTCAGGGAACGATCAGCGCCGCGACATCGTGCGCCGCCCCCTGGCGCTCCAGCGCCAGGTGCGCGACGAGGCTGGACCGGTCCGCGGGCGTGCGCTGCTGGGACAGGAAGCGCTTGCCATCGAGGCGGGTGACTTCGATCTCGAAGCCCCGCAGATGCAGCGCCGCCTCGTCGATGAAGGCAGGCGAGGCATCGTGCAGGGACCACGGCTGCGCACGGTGCGCCTCCTGGGACGCCGTGAGCGCGGCAAGGTGGTCCCTCATCCAGCCGCCGTCGTCGACGAAACGGATGCGCCCCCTGACTTCCACCGCCACATAGTTCCAGCTGGGGGCCAGGCGCGCGCTGCGCTGGCCGTTCACGTACCAGCGCGGAGAAATATAGGCATTGGGACTCTGGAACACCGCGAGCACCTCCGCGCCCTGCGGGACAGACCGCGCCAGCGTGTGCATGCGCGCCACATGGCCCTGAAGCAGCCCCAGGCCGCCGCCTTCGGCCAGCAGCAGAAGCGGAAGCAGGTGGGCCTCCAGGCCCGCGTGCGCCGCCGCGACCACGGTCGCCAGGGGGTAGGAGCGCACCAGGCCCTGCAGTTCGCGGACATCGTCGATGGAGAAGAGGGATTGGCTGTACATCGCACGGGCTCAAAAAAAGAGGGAAGTCTGGCCGTTGCGCACGCGCGCGTCTTGAAGGTTTCGGCCAACGCCGTCAGGGCAAGCAGGGCGCCCGCCGGACCAGCGGCGCCGGTGCCGGCGCGGCGGGCGTGAAGCCCCCGTAGCGGCGGAACTCGCGGGTCATGTGCGCCTGGTCGGCATAGCCCGCCGCCAAGGCGACCTCGCCCAGCGAAGGGCGGCCGGCCTGCAGCAGGTCCATGGCGCGCTGAAAGCGCAGGATGCCCGCCAGGCTCCGCAGGGGCAAGCCCGCCACCGCCGCCATGTCCCGGCGCAGCGTGCGCGAGGAGGGTACGGCCCAGCCGCCACCGCCTTCCTCCACGGTCTGGCCCTGCCGCACCATCTGCTCGATGGCCGCGAGCGCCCGACCCTGGGCCGCTGCCACCGAGGCCCGGGCCGCCAGCGCGCGGGCGGTGGAGCGCAAGGCCTGCTCCACGCCCCGCAGCGTGCGCGCCTGCAGCAAGGGGTTGGTGGCACAAGAAGGACCCAGCATCCGCGCGGCCTCGGCGCCGAAAACCGTCCGGTTGCGCAGCGCCCTGGGCGCCGTGCCCAGGCAGGCGCCGCCCCAGCCCATGTGAAAACGCACCCCGAGGACGACCGTCGCGGCGCGCAGGCTCACGAACGCGGGCTGGTCGGCGGGGCCCGCGATCACCGGCCAGACGGACGCCACCATGCCATCGGGCCGCAGGGCGCAATGCACCACCAGGTCCATCCTGCCGTCCGGCAGCACCAGTTGCCGGCCTTGGGCCGCCGCGTCGTAGCGCCAGACGGCTTCGATCCGGGTCGCATCCAGGGCGTCCAGCGGCAATTCGACATAGTTGGTATCGGCGGGGCTGGGTTTCATGGTGCAGGCAGGATGGCGCATTTCTCGTTCAAAGGGGCGGGCGCTCTGCGGGGGGGCGGCCATCATCCGCCGCGCGGCCCGGGGTGCCAGCATGGCACACAATCAGGCCATGACCGCACTCTTCGAAGCCCTGCAACTGCGCAAGCGCTATGGCAACACCACCGTGGTGGACGATGTCTCCTTTTCCATCGCTCCCGGCGAATGCCTGGGCGTCATCGGCCCGAACGGCGCGGGCAAGACCACCACCATCCGCATGTGCCTGGGCCTGACGGCGCCCGACGGCGGTGCGGTGCACTTCACACCCGCGCCGGGCGGCGCCCCGCTGCACATGCCGCGCGATGCCCTCGCCATCAAGGCCCAGCTGGGCGTGGTGACCCAGTTCGACACCCTGGACCCCGACTTCACCTGCGCCGAGAACCTGCGCGTGTTCGGCCGCTATTTCGGGCTCAAGGGCCCGGTGATGGACGAGCGCGTGCCGCGCCTGCTCGACTTCGCGGCGCTCACGCACAAGGCGAACGCCAAGCCGGGCGAACTCTCGGGGGGCATGAAGCGGCGCCTGAGCCTGGCCCGCGCACTCGTCAACGACCCGCGCCTGCTGCTGCTGGACGAACCCACCACGGGGCTGGACCCGCAGGCCCGCCACCTCATGTGGGAGCGCCTGCAGTTGCTGCTCCAGCAGGGCAAGTCCATCCTGCTGACCACCCACTTCATGGACGAGGCCGAGCGCCTGTGCTCGCGCCTCCTGGTGCTGGACCACGGCAAGAAGATCGCCGAGGGCCGCCCGCGCGAACTGATCGCGCAGCACCTGGAGCCGGACGTGGTGGAAGTGTTCGGCGTGGGCGCCGTGGCGCTGGCCGAGAATGCCGCCCTGCGGGCCCTGGCGGCGCGCGTGGAGATCAGCGGCGAGACGGTGTTCTTCTACACCCAGAACGCAGGGCCCCTGCTGCAGGCGCTGGGCGCGCACCCGCACCTGCGCACCCTGCACCGGCCGGCCAACCTGGAGGACCTGTTCCTCAAGCTCACGGGGCGGCAGATCCGCGAGGATGGCTGAACTGAAGTCTGGATCAGTGCACTCCGGTGCGCCACGCTTCACGCAACGGCGAAAACTGACACAGCGCAAGCCGGTGCCACCCTGGAACTGGCTTTGCCAGGCCACGGGTGGCGTCCCCCTCCCGCGAAGCGAGACAGAGGGAAGGCGCGAAGCGGCTCAGGGGGTGCGTGGTTTCACCTTGCTGGCCGCCAGCTTGGCATTGGTGCGCGCCGTTTCCACCTCGGCCGCACGCGCCAGTGCCACGCCCATGCGGCGCTTGGCAAAGCTCTCGGGCTTGCCGAACAGGCGCAGGTCGGTGCCAGGCACGGCGAGGGCCTCGTCCACGCCGTCGAACACGATGCCCTGGGCCTCCACGCCGCCGTAGATGACGGCGCTGGCGCCGGGGTTGCGCAGGCTGGTATCGACTGGCAGGCCCAGGATGGCGCGGGCGTGCAGCTCGAACTCGCTCTGGTGCTGGGTGCACAGCGTGACCAGGCCGGTGTCGTGCGGGCGCGGGCTCACCTCGCTGAACCACACCTGCTCGCCCTTGACGAACAGCTCCACGCCGAACAGGCCCTGGCCACCCAGGTTGTCCGTGACCGCCTTGGCGATCTGGCGCGACTTCTCCAGCGCGGCCGGGTGCATGGGGTGGGGCTGCCAGCTTTCCACGTAGTCACCGCTCACCTGCACATGGCCGATGGGGTCGCAGAAGCTGGTGGCGATCTGGCCGTCCGCGCCCACCGAACGCACGGTGAGCTGGGTGATCTCGTAGTCGAAGTCGATGAAGCCCTCGACGATGACACGGCCATGGCTCACGCGGCCGCCGGCCATGGCGTAGTCCCAGGCCTTTTGCACGTCGGCGGGGCCGTCGATCTTGCTCTGGCCCTTGCCGGAGCTGCTCATCACGGGCTTGACGATGCAGGGGTAGCCAATTCCGGCATCGATGGCCGCCTGCAGTTCCTCAAGCGAGTTGCAGAACTTGTACGGGCTGGTGGGCAGGCCCAGCGTCTCGGCGGCCAGCACGCGGATGCCTTCACGGTCCATGGTCAGGCGCGCGGCGCGGGCGGTGGGGATCACGCGCACGGTGCCGGCGGCTTCCAGCTCTTCGAGCATGGGCGTGGCGATGGCTTCGATCTCGGGCACCACCAGGTGGGGTTTCTCGGCCTTGATCAGGGCCTTGAGCTGGGCCGGGTCGCTCATCGTGATGGTGCGCTGGTGGTGGGCCACCTGCTGGCCGGGGGCGTTCTCGTACCGGTCCACGGCGATGGTTTCCACACCCAGGCGCTGCAGCGCGATCAGCACCTCCTTGCCCAGCTCGCCCGAGCCCAGCAGCATGACTTTGGTGGCATGGGGCGACAGCGGGGTTCCGAGGGTGGTCATGGGAGGTTTTCCAGAAAAAAGTGAGGACGGGCGGCAGAAAGGGTCGTGAAGCCGCGGCGATCGGCCAACTTTAATGCACGGGTTGCGCGCCCCGCCACCCCGGCCACAGGGCGTGCGGACTATTTTTTGCGCCGGGTGGATCCAGGCGGCGCTGGCGCGCGTACTCCCAGGGGCAGCAGACCGTTCTTGGGACCGCTGCGCTTTTTCAACCCACTGAAGAAAAGGGAAATACCATGCACACCCAGCCATTGCGCTCCCGTTTCGCGGCCCTGACGGGCGCACTTGCCGCCACGGCCCTGCTGGCCGCCTGCGGGGCGATGAAGCAGCCCACCCCCAGCCCCATGTTCTCGCAGGACAGCCTGCCGGACGCCATCAAGGTACCCGCCGGCAACCGGGTCGCCATGGAAACCATCGGCGTGGGCGACATCACCTATGAATGCCGCGACAAGGCCAACGCGCCCGGCCAGACCGAATGGGTGTTCGTGGGCCCCAAGGCGGTACTGAACGACCGCAGCGGCAAGCAAGTGGGCACCTACTACGGCCCACCCGCCACCTGGGAGTCGGCCGATGGCTCCAAGCTGACGGCCACCCAGTTGGCCGTGGCGCCATCGGGTGCAGGCAACCTGCCCTACCAGCTGGTCAAGGCCCACCCCGCCATGGGCGGCGGCGCGATGGCAGGTGTGACCTTCATCCAGCGCGTGGCCTTGAAGGGCGGCGTGGCGCCTGCCTCGCCCTGTGCGGCCGCCAACAAGGGCGAGCGCCAGAGCGTGAAGTACCAGGCCGACTACATCTTCTGGAAAGCGGCGTAGGCCGCTGCCCGCCCCGCCGCGCACCGCTTCGCGCATCTATCCGCATTGCGGGGCCAGCGCGTGGGGGTAGGGATTGATGGCACGCCCTAGTACTGCTTGTACGGCAGGAACTTGCCCGACAGCACCACCTTCACGCGGTCGCCCTTGGGGTCGGCCTCGCGCGTGATGTCCATGCTGAAGTCGATGGCGCTCATGATGCCGTCGCCGAACTCCTCGTGGATCAGTTCCTTGATGGTCGTGCCATACACGCTCACGATCTCGTACCAGCGGTAGATCAGCGGGTCGGTGGGCACGGACGTGGGCAGCGAGCCCTTGTAGGGCACGACCTGCAACCACTTCTGCTCCTCGGCCGTGAGGCCGAAGATCTTGCCCAGCACCTTGGCCTGCACGGGCGATGCGGTCATCTGGCCCAGGCACAGGGCGGTGGTCCACTCCTTGGACTGGCCGACCTTCCTGGCAATGGCATCCCATTGCAGGCCCTTGGCGACCTTGGTGCTGATGATCTTCTCGGTGACGTCGTTGCGGTTCATGGGGCTCCTTGGGGGCGGGTGTCGGATCAGTGCGCTATGGCACGACCGCAAGCAATGCCCGTGCCCGCCGGCCCCACAGGCCCGTGGGGCGGTGGACACGGCCACCTATCCACCCCCGGCCCGACACAGCACAATAAGCCCATGCAATCCGTATCTCCCTCCGCGGCAACCGCTGCCGCCCCGCCCCTTGCCTCCGTCTGGCGCGCGCCCAGCCTCTCGGCGCGCTGGTGGCCCGTGTTCCTGCGAAACCTGCTGGTCTGGCGCAAGCTGGCCATCCCCAGCCTGGTGGGCAACATCGCCGAGCCGCTGATGTGGCTGGTGGCGTTTGGCTACGGCATGGGCGCCCTGGTGGGACAGGTGAACGTGGGGACGGCGGGCGGCGCGACGACGCAGGTGCCGTACATCCTGTTCCTGGCCAGTGGCTCGATCTGCATGAGCGCGATGAACGCCGCCAGTTTCGAGGCGCTGTACTCCGCCTTCTCGCGCATGCATGTGCAAAAGACCTGGGACGGCATCATGAACGCGCCGGTGCGGCTTGACGACGTGGTGCTCGCCGAAATGCTGTGGGCCGCCTTCAAGGCGCTGTTCACGGTGACGGCCATCCTGGGCGTGATGCTCGCGCTCTCCATCAGCCACAGCCCCAAGCTGCTCGTGGCCTGGCCGGTGCTGCTCTTCGTCGGCATCATGTTCTCCAGCATCGCGCTCATCTTCAACGCACTCGCCAAGGGCTACGATTTCTTCACCTACTACTTCACGCTGGTGCTCACGCCCATGATGTTCCTGTCGGGGGTGTTCTTCCCGCGCGAGCAGCTGCCGCCCATCGTGCGCGCCATCTCGGACTGGCTGCCGCTGACCAATGCGGTCGAGCTGGTGCGGCCCCTGTTCATGGACCAGTGGCCTGCCAATGCGCTGCGCCACGGGCTGGTGCTGGTGGTGACCACGGTGGTGGCCTTCTGGGTGGCCCTGGCGCTCACGCGCAGGCGCTTCAAGGCCTGAACCGGCGGCACCGCCATGGCCCTTCCCCCGCTGCTGGATCCGGACCGCATGGCCATGGTCGCCAAGGGCGTGTCGGCCATCGTGGCATCGTGCAACGCCCAGCTGCAGCCGAGCATCATGCGCGCGGTCGGCTCCCACATCAGCGCGGACGGGCATCAGGTCACCGTCTTCCTGCGCCGCAGCCAGTCGCGGCAACTGCTGCAGGACATTGCCGAGACAGGGCAGATCGCCGTCGTCTTCAGCGAGCCGTCCACGCACCGCACGCTGCAGCTCAAGGCCAGCCGGGCGGTGCAGCGCCCGGCCGCCGCCGCCGACGCGCCGCTGCTGGAGGCGTACCTGCGCTCCATGGAACACGAAGTGGGCCTGGTGGGGTACGGTCCGCGCTACGTGGGCGCGATGCTGGCAGCGCCGCTGGCGGACGTGGTCGCCGTCAGCTTCACGCCGGCCAGGGCCTTCGACCAGACACCGGGGCCGCGCGCGGGCGCCGCGCTGCCCGCGCCGCAGCCATGAGCCAGCCCCTCCTGTCCCTGCACACGATCCGCCCCTGCCTGGAAGGAGCGATACCGGCCGTCATGGCCACCTGCAACGCCGATGGAACCCCCAACGTCGCCTACATCTCGCAGGCGGTGTACGTGGACGAAGGGCATGTCGCCCTGTCGTTCCAGTTCTTCAACAAGACGCGCCAGAACATCCTGCGCAACCCCCGCGCCTCGGTGCTGGTCCTGGACCCGCGCACGGCCAGCTTCTACCGCCTGCACCTCGTCTACCAGCGCACGGAAGCCACGGGCCCGGTGTTCGAGAGCATGCGCGCGCAGCTGGCGGGCATTGCCTCGCACGCGGGAATGGCGGGCGTCTTCGAACTCAAGGGGGCCGACATCTACGCGGTGGACCGCATCGAATCCGTGGCGGGCGAGAGCCTGCCTCCGCCAGCGCCGCGCCCCGGCATGCTGCACGCGCTGCGGGCCTGCAGCGAGCGCATGGCCCGCTGCACCGCGCTCGACGAGCTGCTGCAATGCACCCTGGGCGCATTGCGCGAGCAGCTGGACATCGAGCACGCGATGGTGCTCCTGCTCGACGCGCCTTCCAGCCAGCTCTACACGGTGGCCAGCTGCGGCTACGCAACCTCGGGCGTCGGATCGGAGATCCGCCTCGGCCAGGGGGTGATCGGCGTCGCGGCCCAGGAAGGGACACCCGTGCGCATCAGCCATTTCACCAATGCCGCCCGCTACAGCCACGCCATCCGCGAGAGCCTGGATGCCCATGCCGGCACCGGCAATCCCCAGCCCGCCCGCGGCCTGGACATTCCCTACCCGGGCCTGGCCCAGCCGCACAGCCAGGTGGCGGTGCCCCTGATGTCCGCCGGACGCCCGCTGGGCGTGCTGTTTGCCGAAAGCCCCCAGGACATGCGGTTTGGCTTCGAGGATGAAGACCTGCTGGTGGCCATTGCGGGCCAGCTGGCTGCCGCCATCGACCTGCTGCAGGCAGCGCCCGATGCGACCGAGCCCCTGCCCGCCCCCGCTGTAGCAACGCCAGTGAGCGGCAGCGCGCTGCGGGTGCGCCACTTTGCGGCCAATGACAGCGTGTTCATCAACGACGACTACCTGATCAAGGGCGTGGCAGGAGCCATCATCTGGAAGCTGCTGCGCGACCACCAGCACACCGGGCGCGTGGACTTCACCAACCGCGAACTGCGGCTGGACCCCACCCTGCGCCTGCCCGATGTGGCCGACAACCTGGAGGCCCGCCTGCTGTTGCTGCAGCGCCGCCTGCAGGAGAACTGCCCGCACATCCATATCGAAAAAACAGGGCGCGGGCGTTTTCGGCTGTGCGTGCTGCGCCCCGTGGTGCTGGAAGACGCCTGACGCCTCAGTGCACCAGACCAGGCACCACCGGCAGGCCCAGGCTGCGCATCAGCTTGGTCCACTCGGGCTGCGTGAGGTGCGGCTGCACTTGCGCCAGCACTGCGGCCAGCACGGGGGCGGGCGCATGCTGCTGCATGTCCGACAGCATGGCCGTGCGCTCGGCCGGTGACATGTAGGGCACCATCCAGCGGGCTACCACCATCATTTCGTGCGGCGGGATCGAGGCCACCAGCGCATCGTGCACACCGGCCAGTTCCGCATCGGTGTAGCACTGCCAGAGCACGCGGTTGTGCCCAGTCTCTTCCTCGTGCATGTGCTCGAAGTTGTGTGCCACAAACAGCGCCAGCTGGCGGTACAGGGCCAGGGTGGCCGCAGCCCGTGCGGGCTTGGCACAGGCCATGAGGTGGTTCACCCCGTCTGCCAAGGCCGTGATGGCCTGTTCGTGCTCCACATGCTCACCCGCAATGCTCTGGCTGGAGCCGGGCTGGCGCGCCTCCATGGCGGCGTGCACAAACTGGTTCTCGTGGTGCAGGTGCGCGCGGCACAGGTCCAGCAGCTGCATCACACGGTCGCAGGTGTGGGCGAACTCCAGGTCGTCCTCCACATCCATGCGGCCCAGGCCTAGCAGCGTGTCGGCCATGAAGGCGCGCAGCGCCTTGTGGATGCTGGCGTACATGTCCATGCGGCGGGCGGCGGGCTGGGCTTGGGTCAGTGCGGCAATTTCGCGGGCATCAATCTTCATCTGCTTCTTTCATGGCCTCGTGGGGCCTCTCAACACCCTGCTTCTAGGGGTGCCGGGCCGGGTGCACCATGCACCCGCTTCCATGAAAAGAAGTCTAGAAAAGCGCGGCCGGTTTGCCTGTTAAAAACTCCTTAAGCAGACCTTCTTCGAACCTTAAAAACCGCGTTCAGTGCCGCGAATGTGAATTCCTTCACACCCGCGCACGCAGCAGGTCCACCGCCTTCTCCGCGATCATCACCGTCGGCGCGTTGGTATTGCCGCTCACGATGCGCGGCATGATGGACGCGTCCACCACGCGCAGGCCCGACAGGCCATGCACGCGCAGTTCGGCATCCACCACGTCCATGGGCCCCGTCCCCATGCGGCAGGTTCCCACGGGGTGGTAGATGGTGTCGGCGTACTGGCGGATGAACTGCTCGATCTCCACGTCGGTGCGCGCGTTGGCGGATGCCGCCAGCTCCTTGGCGCCGAACTTCGCCAGCGCAGGCTGCGCGAGGATCTCGCGCGTGCGCTGGAAGCCGCGCACCATGCGCCGCATGTCATCGGGGTCGGCGAGGAACTGCGGGTCCACCAGCGGCAGGGCCATGGGGTCTTTGCTCGCCAGCGTCACCGAGCCCCGGCTGCGCGGCTGCAGCAGGCACACGTGGGCCGAGTAGCCGTGGCCGAACACCGTCTTGCGGCCGTGGTCCACGAGCTTGCCGATCACGAAGTGCAGCTGCAGGTCGGGCACGGGCTCGGACGGATCGCTCTTGATGAAGCCACCGGCCTCGGCGAAGTTGGTGGTCAGCATGCCCGTGCGGCTGCGCCGCCATTCGCGGATGCCGCGCAGGGTCTGCGCCATGCCCGAGAGCGACAGCCCGAACAGGTCCTTGAGCGCGGGCGCATCCATGACCTGCACCACGTCGGGATGGTCGTGCAGGTGCGCGCCCACGCCGGGCAGGCCATGCAGCACCGGGATGCCGTGGCTTTGCAACTGTGCGCCTGGCCCCACGCCGGAGAGCATGAGCAGCTGCGGCGACAGCAGCGCCCCCGCGCTCAGCAGCACCTCGCGCGAGGCCTTCACCTGCCGCAGCGCGCCGCCCTGGCGGTATTCCACGCCCACGGCGCGCCGGCCGTCAAACAGGATGCGGGTGGCCTGCGCGCCGGTGACGACCTGGAGGTTGGGCCGTGCCAGATGCGGCGTGAGGTAGCCCTTGGCGGCGCTGTGGCGCTCGCCGTTCTTGTGCGTGACCTGGTACGGCCCCACGCCCTCCTGCGTGGCACCGTTGAAGTCGGGGTTGTACGGATGCCCGGCCTGCACCCCCGCGTCGGCGAAGTACTGGCTGAAGCGGTTTGGCGCGCGCAGGTCCGCCACGTTGAAGGGGCCGCCCTGGGCATGCCAGGCATCGGCGCCGCGCTCGTTGTTCTCGGCACGCAGGAAGTAGGGTTTCACATCCTCCCAGCCCCAGCCGGGATTGCCCTGGGCGGCCCAATGGTCGTAGTCGGCATGCTGGCCCCGGATATAGACCATGGCGTTGATCGAGCTGGAGCCCCCGAGCACCTTGCCGCGCGGCTGGTAGCCGCTGCGGTGGTTCAGCGCGGCCTGCGGCGTGGTGTTGAAGCCCCAGCCGTTGAGTTCGAACTTGGCCATCACGGCCAGCCCCGCGGGGCAATGGATGAGCACGCTGCTGTCGGCCGGGCCTGCTTCGAGCAGGCAGACCCGCACGGCGGGGTCTTCGGTCAGCCGGCCCGCCAGGACGGAGCCCGCCGAACCGCCGCCAATGACGATGTAATCGAACATGTTGTGTTGCCTCCTGCGCCGTACATGGCGGCGGTGTGGAGGCACGATAACCGAACGGGCGTTCGATTCGCTTTACCATGCTGCCCGTCTGTTTCACTTTGAAGAGAGCTCTCTATATGACGATTCGAACGGTTGGCATCATCGGCGCGGGCACCATGGGCAATGGCATTGCACAGGCCTGCGCGGTCTCGGGCATCGACGTGGTGATGGTCGACATCTCCGATGCCGCGGTGCAAAAAGGCCTGGCCACGGTGTCGGGCAGCCTGGACCGCCTGATCAAGAAGGACAAGATCACGGCGGCCGACAAGGACGCGGCGCTGGCGCGCATCAAGGTCTCCACCAGCTACGACGACCTCAAGGCCGCGCAGCTCGTGATCGAGGCCGCCACCGAGAACTACGAGCTCAAGCTCAAGATCCTCAAGCAGGTGGATGCGCTGGTCGCGCCCGAGGTGCTGATCGCCTCGAACACTTCCTCGATCTCCATCACCAAGCTGGCCGCCGCCACGTCGCGTGCCGACCGCTTCATCGGCATGCACTTCTTCAACCCCGTGCCCATGATGGCGCTGGTGGAGATCATCCGCGGCCTGCAGACCAGCGATGCCACGCACGACGCCGTGAAGGCCCTGGCCGAGGCCCTGGGCAAGAGCCCCATCACCGTGAAGAACGCGCCCGGCTTCGTGGTGAACCGCATCCTGGTGCCGATGATCAACGAGGCCTTCTTCGTGCTGGCCGAGGGCCTGGCCACGCCCGAGGACATCGACGCGGGCATGAAGCTCGGCTGCAACCAGCCCATCGGCCCGCTGGCGCTGGCCGACATGATCGGCCTGGATGTCTGCCTGGCGGTGATGGACGTCTACCTCACCGAGTTCGGCGACAGCAAGTACCGCCCCTGCCCGCTGCTCAAGGAAATGGTGGCCGCCGGCCGCCTGGGCCGCAAGACCGGCCAGGGCGTTTACACCTACTGAGGACCCCAGGCGCGCTGTCCCCCCGGGGACGGCGCGCCCATCGCGTTGGGTTTTCAATCATGGGCAAGGAGACATTTGCGCCCATGACCAGCAGCATCACCCCCACCACGCCCCCGGCCGAAGGCTGCATCGACACCCAGGTGCTCGGCCACATCCTGCTGATCGGCATCAACCGCCCGGCCAAGCGCAATGGCTGGACGCCGCCCATGTTCCGCCAACTGGCCGAGGCCTACACCCGGCTCGACGATGACCCAGAGCTGCGCGTGGGCGTGCTGCATGCCTTTGGCGACCACTTCACCGCCGGGCTGGACCTGCCCGCCGTGAGCGCCTACATGCAGCGCGGCGAAAAAGCCATCCCCGAAGGCCTGGTGGAGCCCCACGACTACGGCCTGCCCGGCTACCGGCGCCGCAGCAAGCCCATGGTGGTGGCGGTCAAGGGCATCTGCTTCACGGTGGGCATCGAACTGATGCTGGGCGCCGACATCGTGGTCGCCGCCGATGACTGCCGTTTCTCGCAGATGGAGGTGCAGCGCGGCATCATGGCCACGGGCGGCGCCACGCTGCGCATGGCCGAACGCGCGGGCACCGGCAATGCGCTGCTGCATTTGCTGACCGCCGACGAGTTCGGAAGCAGCGAGGCGCTGCGCCTGAACTTCGTGCAGAAGGTGGTGCCCGCCGCGCAGGTGCTGGACGAGGCCATCGCCATCGCCCGGCGCATCGAGGCCCAGGCGCCACGGGCCGTGGTGGCCACGCGGCTCAACGTGCTCAAGGCCATCGAGCAGGGGCAGGCCGCCGCGGTGGCCGATTTCATTCCCGTGCAGAAACAGCTGGCCAACAGCGAGGATGCGGCCGAGGGCGTGCGCGCCTTCGTTGAAAAGCGGCCCGCGCGTTTCACCGGGCGTTGACGGCCCGCAGAGGCCGCGGCCAGGCCGGGCCGGGCCTCTTGCGCCTTGATGGCACGCGCGCTGCGCGCGGATAGCACCGCAGGCGAAAGGCCGCCGCGTCCGTCCGCAAAAACCAACCCAGCAACAAAAGATTACACAATTCAATTGCGCACAATTGAATTGCACCGCACAATCCACCCCATGGCACGCAGCAACACTTCCACCACCCCCAGCCCGGCAGCGCTGCGCCTGGACAACCAGGTGTGTTTCGCGCTGTATTCCGCCTCGCTGGCGATGACCAAGCTGTACAAGCCCCTGCTGGAGGCCGTGGGCCTGACCTACCCCCAGTACCTCGTGATGCTGGTGCTGTGGGAGCAGGACGGCGTGACCGTCTCCGACCTCGGCGAGCGCCTGTTCCTCGACTCGGGCACGCTCACCCCGCTGCTCAAGCGCCTGGAGACCTCGGGCCTGATCGCCCGCATCCGCGATGCGCAGGACGAGCGCCGCGTGCGCATCAGCCTCACGGCCCCGGGCCGGGCGCTGCGCGACAAGGCGGAAAGCATTCCGCCCTGCGTGCTCGAAAGCAGCCAGTGCACCCTGCCCGAGCTGACCGCCCTGACCGGCCAGCTCAAGACCTTCCGCGACCGGATCAACCCGCCGCGCTGACCCTTTTCTTTCACCGTTCGTTTCCACCCCCCGTCCGCATCGCGGACATTCATTGACCCACTGCAAAGGAAGACACCATGACGCAACTCGAAAAAGTCCTCTACACCGCCAAGGCCCACGTGACCGGTGGCCGTGACGGCGCCGCCAAGACCGATGACGGCCGCCTGGACGTCAAGCTGTCCTCGCCCGGCACCTCCGGTACCGGCACCAACCCCGAGCAGCTGTTCGCCTCGGGCTACGCAGCCTGCTTCATCGGCGCGATGAAGGCCGTGGGCGGCAAGATCGGCATCCCCGTGCCGCAGGACGTGTCCATCGACGCCGAAGTGGACCTGGGCCCCATCCCGAACGCCTACGGCATCGCCGCGCGCCTGGCCATCAGCCTGCCCGGCCTGGACAAGGCCACGGCCCAGAAGCTGGTGGACGCAGCCCACCAGGTCTGCCCCTACTCCAACGCCACGCGCGGCAACATCGACGTGACCATCACGCTGGTGTAAGCCATGGGCCGGCTGCTGCTTCCCCGCATCGCGGTGGCCCTCGTGGCCATCGAGCATGTGTACATCCTGGTGCTGGAGATGTTCTTCTGGAACAAGCCCCTGGGCCTGAAGACCTTCAACCTGACCCAGGAGCTGGCCGATGCCACCGTGACGCTGGCGGCCAACCAGGGGCTGTACAACGGCTTCCTGGCCGCCGGGCTGTTCTGGGGGCTGTTCACCGGCAACCGGCTGTTCAAGATCTTCTTCCTGGGCTGCGTGATCGTGGCCGGGGTCTTCGGCGCCGCCACCGCCGTGCCCAAGATCTTCTTCACCCAGGCGCTGCCGGCCATCATCGCCCTGGCCCTGGTGCTGGCCCTGGACAAGCCCGCGCGCCAGCGCAGCCTGTAGTAGCTACAAAAATCATAGCTTCCAGCGCTTGTCTGCCAAGCACTGGAAGCTATCTTTACATGCGGCATGGCGCTCCCCGGCGCCCGGCCCGCGCGCTGCAAGCTGGCATTCAGCCACGCGCGCGATGATGGTGCCCAATACTCGCGCCATGAAGACCGCCCTCCTCTCCGACATCCACGCCAACCGCCAGGCCCTGGACGCCTGCCTGCAGCATGCCCGCGCGCAGGGCGCCCAGCGATTCGCCCTGCTGGGCGACCTCGTGGGCTACGGCGGCGACCCCGTGGCCGTGGCAGACCAGGCCATGGCGCTCGCGCAGAACGGCGCGCTGTGCGTGCTGGGCAACCACGACGCCATGGCGCTCGCGCCGCCCGCGACGCCCCGCAACCGCGCAGAGCTGGGCGCGCGGTGGACACACGACCGCCTCGCGTCGCGGCACCACGCCTTCCTGCAGGCCTTGCCGCTGACCGCGCGGCTGGGCGGCAACGCCCTGCTCGTGCACGCCAGCGCCGACGCACCTGCCCAGTGGCGCTACGTGGACGACTCCAACGCGGCCGAGCGCTGCATGATGGCGGCGCAGGCCATCGACCCCGCCATCCGCTATGTGTTCTGCGGCCATGTGCACGAGCAGGTGCTGTACTTCCTCACGCCCACCGCCAAGCTCATGCGCTTTGCGCCCGAGCCCGGCGTGCCCGTGCCCGTGCCGCCACACCGCCAGTGGCTCGCCATCGTGGGCTCCGTGGGCCAGCCGCGCGACGGCGACGCACGCGCCATGTACGCGCTGTTCGACGACGCGGCGGCGCAGATCACCTTCCACCGGGTGCCGTACGACCACCTGGCCGCCGCGGCCGCCATCCGCGCGGCGGGCCTGCCCGGCTTCTATGCGGACCGCCTGGAAAAAGGCCAGTAGGGATGAAACACCCCCCTGAGCGGCTGCGCCGCTTCTCCCGCCCCCGCATCGCTGGGGGATGCGGGCAGGGGGACGGCGCCAGCGCGGCACGCGGCGCAAGGGAAAATCAACATGAAACTGCTTGAGCCCGGCACCGAGATCGACGGCTTTCGCGTGGTCGAATGCATCCACGCGGGCGGCATGGCGCATATCTATGCCGTGGAGTACGCGCAGGCAGGCCGCAGCCCCGGCTTTCCGATGGCGATGAAGATCCCGCGCATGACCGCAGGCGACGGCGCGGAGAACATCGTGGGCTTCGAGGTCGAACTGCAGATCCTTCCGGTCCTCACCGGCCCCCACGTGCCGCGCTTCGTCGCCGCCGGCGACCTGGTGCGCCTGCCCTACCTCGTCATGGAATACGTGCCGGGCCAGACGCTGCAGCACTGGCTGGACGGCGCCGCCGGTCCGGGCATGGCGCCCACCCCGCCAGAGACCATTGCGCGGCTGGGCGCGGCCATTGCCCACGCCGCGCACAGCCTGCACCAGCAGAACGTCTGCCACCTCGACCTCAAGCCGGCCAACGTGCTCATCAAGAGCGACGGCGACGCCGTGCTGCTGGACTTCGGGCTCTCGTGCCACGCGCACTACCCCGACCTGCTGGCCGAGGAAATGCGCCAGGCCGTGGGTTCGCCCACCTGGATCGCCCCCGAACAGGTGGTGGGCGTGCGCGGCGACCCGCGCAGCGACATCTTCGCCATCGGCGTGATGCTGTACGAGCTGGCCACCGGCGAGCTGCCCTTTGGCTCGCCCACCACGCAGGGCGGCCTGCGCCAGCGGCTGTGGATGACGCCCGCGCCCCCCCGCAAGCACCGCGCCGACATCCCGCCCTGGCTGCAGGAAGCCATCCTGCGCTGCCTGGAGCCCGAGGCCGCCAGCCGCTACCCCTCGGCCGCCCACCTGGCGTTCGACCTGACCCACCCGGCGCAGGTGCCCATCACCGCGCGCGGCCAGCGCACGCAGGGCACGCCGCTCACCACGCACCTGCGCCGCTGGGTGCGCGCGGCGGGCATGCACTACCAGCCCAGCCCCCTGCCCGCGCAGCAGATCGAGGAGACTCCCATCCTCATGGTGGCCGTGCCACATGCCGACGTGAGCGATGCCACGCTGTATTCGCTGCGCCAAGCGGTCGCGCGCTCGCTGGGCATCCGGCCCGGCGCGCGCCTGGCCTGCGTGACGGTGATCTCGCCCTCGGCCAGCAGCACGAGCGACAGCGAACGCAGCGAGACCACGCTGCACCGCCAGCACATGGCGCGCCTGCGGCAATGGGCGCAGGGGCTGGACCTGTCGGGCCACCACGCGAGCTACCACGTGCTGGAAGCCAGCGACGTGGCCCAGGCGCTGGTGCGCTACGCCGCCAGCAACCACGTGAGCATGATGATCCTGGGCGCGGCCACCCACGGCCTGCACACCCAGCGCTTCATCGCGACGGTGCCCATGCGCGTGGCGCGCGACGCGCCCTGCACCGTCATCCTGGTCAAGCAGTCGCTTCCGTTCGAGCAGCTGGCGCACCCCCTGGGCGGCTGAGCGGCCGGGCCGCGCTGTCGCGCAGGCGGCGCGGGCATCTTGAGCCGGTGGGGGGTTTCGTTTAGCGTCGCGGCATGAGCACCACCACCACCCTCCTCGTGCGCCAGAACCAGCTGGCCACCACCCGCCTGTGGGCCGCCGAAGAACCCGCACTCGCCGGGGGCCAGGTCCGCGTGCGGGTCGAACAGTTCGCCCTCACGTCCAACAACATCACCTATGCGGCGCTGGGGAACATGCTCAACTACTGGCAGTTCTTCCCCACCAGCGAGCCCGGCTGGGGCATCGTGCCCGTGTGGGGGTTTGGCACGGTGACCGAGTCATCGCACCCCGACGTGGCGGTGGGCGAGCGGCTGTACGGCTACTGGCCCATGGGCACCCAGGCGGTGCTCTCGCCCCAGCGCGCCAACGCGGCCGGCTTCAGCGACGGTGCCCCCCACCGCGCGGGCCTGCACGCCGTCTACAACCACTACCTGCGCACCCGCACCGACCCGCTGTACCGCGCCGACAACGAGGACGTGCAGGCGCTGCTGCGGCCGCTGTTCATCACCTCGTGGCTCATCGACGACTTTCTGGCAGACCAGCAGTTCTTCGGCGCCAGGCGCATGCTGCTGTCCAGCGCGTCGAGCAAAACGGCCTACGGCACCGCGTTCCAGCTGGCGCAACGGGGCGGCATCGAGGTCGTGGGGCTGACGTCGCCGGGCAATGTGGCCTTCTGCGAAAGCCTGGGCTGCTACGACCGCGTGGTCACCTACGACGCGCTGGAATCGCAGCTCGACGGCGCCACGCCCAGCGTGTACATCGACTTCGCGGGCAGCGTGGGCCTGCGCCAGCGCATCCACGCCCACTTCACGGGCCTGGCCTACAGCTGCTCGGTGGGTGCAAGTCATGTGGGCGATCTGGGCGGTGCCGGCCAGCTGCCCGGCCCGCGCCCGGTGATGTTCTTTGCGCCCGCCCAGGTCAAGAAGCGCCACGCCGACTGGGGTGCACAGGGCCTCAACGACCGCCTGGTGGCGGCCTGGAACCAGTTCAGCGCCGCCGTACAGACCGCCTCCAACCCCTGGCTGGTGGTGCACAACCATGAGGGGCCCGAGGCCACGCAGGCGCTGTTTGCCGCCGTGCTGGCCGGCAGCGGCGACCCGCGCGCCGGGCACATCGCCACCATGCTGCCCCGCTGACACGCAACGCGCGGGACATGCCGGGGCGGGCGGCGACAATGGGGCATGACCCCATTGCCTCCCGACACCGCGCCCGACACCCGCCCCCCCGCCGACCAGCACCCCTACGCCCGCCTCACCCCCGACCAGGTGCTGGACGCGCTGGCCGGCGTGGGCCTGTATGGCGATGGGCGCCTCATGGCCCTGTCGTCGTACGAAAACCGGGTGTACCAGGTCACCCTGGAGGATGGCGAGCGCGTGGTGGCCAAGTTCTACCGCCCTGGCCGCTGGAGCGAGGCGCAGATCCTGGAAGAGCACGCCTTTGCCGCCGAGCTGATGGCCGCCGAGGTGCCCGCCGTGGGGCCCCTGGTGCTGAACGGCAGCACCTTGCACCAGCACGACGGGTTTGCGTTTTCGGTCAGCCCCTGGCGCGGCGGCCGCCAGCCCGAGCTGGATGACTTCGAGGTGCTCGAATGGATCGGCCGCTTTCTCGCCCGCATCCATACCGTGGGCGCGGCCCGGCCGTTTGTGCACCGCCCGCTGCTGGACGTGCAGACCTTTGGCACGGCGTCGTACGACTGGCTGCTTGCCCGGGAAATCATCCCGCTCGACATGCAGGCCCAGTGGAAGGCCCAGTGCGAAAAAGCTCTTGAATTGATAGCTGCCAGCGCTTATCCATCAAGCGCTGGAGCTCCATTTAGCTTGAAAGATGCCACCCCCATCCGCCTGCACGGCGACTGCCACCCCGGCAACATCCTCTGGACGCCGCTGGACGAATGGGGCCGGGGCGGCCCGCACTTCGTGGACCTGGACGACGCCCGCATGGGCCCGGCCGTGCAGGATCTGTGGATGCTGCTGTCGGGCGACCGGCGCCAGCGCACCCACCAGCTCGGCGCCCTGATCGACGGCTACGAGCAGTTCCGCGGCTTCGACCGCCGCGAGCTGGCGCTCATCGAGCCGCTGCGCACGCTGCGCCTGATCCACTACAGCGCCTGGCTCGCGCGCCGCTGGCAGGACCCGATCTTCCCGGTCAACTTCCCGTGGTTCGGCACCAGCGACTACTGGCGCGGGCAGGTGGACATGCTGATCGAGCAGATCGAGGCCATGCAGGAAGAGCCCCTGTCCGCCTGAGGCAGCCCCGCGGCCTGCGTGCCGCGCCACGGGGTTCGCGCCGCGGGTGCCGGCGATGCCCTTGGCGCCTCTTCATTGCAAACGATTGTCAACCCGTGTGCACGCGGGTGCGATGTCGCGCACCATCAGAAAAACGACCTTCAAGAAGGGCATTTTTCTGACTTGCGAAGGGCCTTCAGGCCCGAAGACTCACACCACCATGCGCATTGCCGTCCTCAACGACGACCCCCTCCTGCCCGACATGATCAAGGGTGCCCTCGAGCGCCTCCACCACGTGTGCCACTTCTATGCCAGCGGCGCGAGCCTGCTCAAGGACGTGCGCCACGAGACCTTCGATCTGCTGATCGCAGACTGGCATCTTCCCGACATGAACGGGATCGAGGTCATACAGCGCATGCGCGAGATGATCGGGCACCAGCTTCCCATCCTGCTGGTCACCCGGCGCAACGAGGAGCGCGACGTGATCGAGGCCCTCAACCGGGGCGCCGACGACTTCATGACCAAGCCGGTGCGCATGGGCGAGCTGGTGGCACGCGTCTCGGCCCTGCTGCGGCGGGCCTACCCGCAGACCATGGGCGAGGCGCTGGTCTTCGGCCCCTACCGCTTCGACGCGGAGCGGCGGCTGCTGACCCTGCACGGCGCTCCGCTGGCGCTGAAGAACCGCGAGTACGAACTGGCCCTGTTCATGTTCCGCAACGCGGGGCGGCTGCTGTCCCGCGCGCACCTGCGCGAAGTCGTGTGGGGCGAAATCAGCGAGGCGGCTTCGCGCTCGCTCGACACCCATGTATCGCGCCTGCGCGCCAAGCTGCAGCTGACCCCGGGCAACGGCTACACGATCACTGCGATCTACGGCATGGGCTACCGGCTGGACGCCGCGGATTCGCGCGGCTAGACGGCCCCCGCGCCCTCCCCCGCCAGCGTGCGGGCCGGCCCACGCGGCGCACACGCAGCCCGCGGCACACACCCGGCGGACCTCCCGCACCCCACACGCATCCCGGAATGAAAAAAGGCCAGCACGCAGGCAGCGTGCTGGCCTTGGACCGGGCCGCGAGCAGCAGGCTATCCCGGCGCGATCACCGCGATAGCCGCTGCCACGCGCGCACTACCGGCGGCGACCCACGGCAGGGTGCTGCCAGGCCATCAGCCCCAGCAGGACTGCCAGCAGGATCAGGCCCCACTCGGACAGCGTGGGGATGCTGCTGGTGGTGTTGGACACCGTGGTCGTGGCGCTGGCCGTGTTGTTGGGCGGGTTGGTATCGCCCGGCGCATCCACGGTGGCGGAGTTCACCAGCGGACGTGCGCCGCTGTAGGGGGACGACAGCATGGTGCTGATCGTGAAGGTGCGCGAAGCCCCTACCGCCAGTGCGCCGACCGCACAGCGCACGGTGCCCGAGGCATTGACGCACCCGGCAGCGGAGACGAAGTTGACACCCGCCGGCAGCACATCCACCACCTGCGCGCCATCGCTGGCCAGCGGGCCGTTGTTGGTCACCACCAGCGTGTAGTCCAGCGCCGCGCCCGGTGCGATCGGGCCCGCGGGCGCCGTCTTGGTCAGGGCCAGGTCCGTGGCCACGGTGAAGCGGCGCGCGGTCGTGTCATGCGTCACCACGTTGTTGGCCAGCGTGGTCTCGGTTTCCTCCACCACCACGCTCGCCTGGTTGAACGCGGTGCCGCTCGTGGCCCCCGCGACGGTGAGGGTTTCAGCGCGCATCACGTAGGTGATGGTGGCGCTCTGGCCGCTGCTGAGCCCTGGGAAGGAGCAGATCAGCGTGCCGCTGGTCGCACCCACCGCGGGCTCGGTGCAGGAGCCGCCCGCATTCACCGTGAGCGAGCCCCGGTAGCTGAAGGTGGCCGTCGGCGAGGAGCCCGGCGCGGGGAACACGTCGGTCATCACCACGTTGGTGCCGAAGGACGGGCCGCTGTTGTTCACCGTGATCGTGTACGTCGTCGACTGCCCCAGGTCCACCGGGTCGGAGCTGTCCACCTTGTTCACCAGGATGTCCAGCTGCGGCGCCGTGACGGGCGTCGTGGTGGTGGCGCTGTTGTTGGCCAGGCTCGACTCGGTGGTGGCGGTGGTCGCGGCGACGCTGTTGACCACGCTGCTGCCTGCCGCGTTGCCCAGGGGACGCATGCGGTAGTTCACCGTCTGCTGCACGCCGGCATTGATGCTGGCCCAGTTGCAGGTGAGCGTTCCGCCCACCGTGCCTGCCGCGATGGGGACGCAGCTGCCGCCCCCGCTCACGCTCACCACGTCGATAAAGGCGGCATTGGACGGCAGGGTGTCCACCATCTGCACGGTCTGTGCCGTGGAAGGCCCCGTGTTGCCGATGGTCGCCACGAAGGTGATGGGCGCACCGGCCGCGACCGTGGAGGGCGTGGCCGTCTTGGCGGCGGTCACGTCCACGATGGCCGTGACCTGGCTGGTCACGCTGCCGCTGTTGTTGGTCTGGTTGGGGTCGCCCACGTCGGCGGAACGCACGGTGGCGGTGTTGGTGCGCGGGCCGGTGACGGCAATGCTGGGGCGCACCACCACGGTCACCGTGGCCTGCGCGCCGGAGTTCAGCGTGCCCAGGTTGCAGCTCAGGTTCTGCGGGGTGCCGTTGGTGACGCCGTTGGGCGTGCAGCTGCCCTGCGAGGCCACGGCGGACTGGAAGCCGCCGGTGGTCACCAGGCTGGCCAGCGTGTCCGACACGATGACATTGCTGGCGGCCGCCGGGCCGACGTTGTCGACCGTGATGACGTAGGTCAGGTTCTGGCCCGCGACCACGGGGTCCGGCGCTGCGGTCTTGGACACGACGCGCAGGTCGGCCTGGGTGGCGGTGGCGGTGACGCCCACGCCCACGCAGTTGTTCGTCCCGTTGCTGTCCACTCGCGCACCTCCCCCCAGCGCCACACAGGCATTGTTGGTGACGGTACCCGCGCTGGCCAGCACGGCGGACACCGTGACGGCAGGCGCATTGGAGTTCGCGTTCAGGCCCGTGGAGCGGGTGCAGTTCCAGGCTGCCACGCCGTTGCCGACAAAGGGCAGTGCATCGCAGGTCCAGCCCGTGGCGCTGACAAGGCTGTTGAGCGTCACACCGGCAGGCACCACGTCGGAGATGGTGATCGCCTGGCCGTTGGGTACCGCCAAGGGGCCGGTGTTGCGCGCCGTCAGCGTGTAGTTGAACGCCTGGCCCGGCACTACCGGGTTGATGCTGGCCGTCTTGGTCAGCTGCATGTCCGCATCGTTGCTGGCCGTCACGTTGACCGAGGCCGAGTTGTTCGCGGGCACCGGGTCGGCCAGCGGCGTGCTGACGGCGGCCGTGTTGCCCAGCGTGCCCGCGCTGTCGGCCGTGGCGGTCACGGTGATGACGGGCATGTTGGTGAAGTTGGCACCGGTGTACTCCGTGCGCGTGCAGGTGATCGTGGCGTCACAGGTCCAGCCCGTGCCCACGGCGGACACGAAGGTGAGCCCCGCGCCCAGCGTATCGGTCACCGTGACGGGTCGGCCCACCAGCGACTCCCCGCCATTGAGGCGCGGCGTGAGCGTGTACACCACGTTGGTGCCCTGGGCCACATTGGAGCTGGCGGCGCTCTTGGTGATGGCCACATCGGCACCGGAGGCGGAAGTCACGTCGGCGGAGGTGGTGTTGTTGGAGGTGTTGCCGTCCGGCATGGCCGAGTTGTCGGGCTTGAGGCCGTCGATGGCGAATGCGGCGGTCACCGTGCCGTTGACGTTGGACACGGCGGGGACCGTCAGCACGGCGGCGGACGCTCCGTTGGCGAGCGTGCCCGCGCGGGTGCAGGTCACCGTGCCGCTGTTCAGCGGGTAACCGCCCGAGGCCGTGCACGACCAGCCCGTGCCCGTGGGCGTCGACGTGATCGAGGCGCCGGCCGGCACGGTGAAGCTGATGCGCTGGCTCCCATCGGCCACATTCGGGCCGTTGTTCGCAGCCTGCAGCGCATAGCTGTAGGCCTGCCCGGCCACCACGTTGGCCGTGGAAGGCGTGGCCACGAGCGCCAGGTCGGCCGCCTGCGTGGCGGTGGTGTCCTGCACGCTGTTGACGTTGTTGCTGGTGTTGGGATCGGACGTGGCGCTGGAGGCCGTGGCGGTGTTGGTCCACACGCCCGCGGAAGGCAGCCGCACGCGGATCGTCACGGTCTGGTTGGTGTTGAACGCGATGTTGCCCACGGCGCAGTTGACGGTGCCGCCGGCCTCGCTGCACGAGCCCGCCGTGGTGTTCACGTCGATGAACGTGGAGCCCGCGGGAAGGGTGTCCACCAGCGTGACGCCGGTGGCGCCGTTCGGGCCGTTGTTGTCGATGCGCAGCGTGTACGTGAAGATGCCTCCGGCGGGCCCCGGGTCCGGGGAATCCGCATGGTTCACCACCAGGTCGGCGGACTGCGCCAGGGCGGCCCCGGCAAACAACCCGCTGGCCAGCAAGAGCCAGCGGAAGCGGCGCACGGCGCGCTGCGCGGGCGCAGCCGCAGGAACCTCGCGTGCCTGCGCGGTGGCATCGCTGGCAGGCTGCATGGACCCGCTGGATGTCTGCGCGCGCCAGGGAGCGCGGCCGCTCGTCCATAGTCGCGTCAATCGATAGGGCATTGAATTCTCCTGAAGTGGATGGCTCGAACTTCCGGCCACGCCGCGACCTCACCAGGCCCCTCAGGGCTGGCAAAAAATGCGAGGGAGTGCGTGAACGCGCCTGGGCCGCCATGGGCAAAGGCAGGGCCTGAATTTATCGAGCGCGGCAGGCGTAATCCGCGCAGAAACAATCGTTAACGTTCGTGAACCGTATTGCGTATTGTTTCCACCACGCAGGCCGTGGCGCGCAGGCGGCCCCCGGGCAGTGGACCGGCTCCACGGCACTGGGCTATGCTGCGCCATCCCAGATCCCCCAGCGAGTTGCCCCGGCCATGAAGGATTTGTTCCGCAACCTCTTTTCCATCCGCCAGCAGCGCCGGCCTGCCCCGGTGGGGCCCTTGCCGGCGGTGGGCACGTTCATCATCCGGGGGCCGGTCAAGATGGCGATCACCTGCCCCGTGCCGCCCGAGCTCTGGGACTGGCTGGTGCTCTCGGGCTGGCGCAACCTGCCCGTCAAGAATGACCGGCGCAAGGGGCTGCTGGCGCCGCAGGGCGCGCTCAAGGAGCTGATCGACGCCGACCCGCAGGAGCGCAACCGCGCGCACGACCGCCTGCTGGAGCAGGCGCGGCCGGAGGATTGAGGCGCACCGCCCCCGCCCGCTGGCGCGGAGGACGCCAGCGCCGGCGCAAAAAAACCCCGTGATGCCCTGGCATCGACGGGGTTTGCTCTATTTTTAATAGCTATCGGCGCTTGATGGCCGGGCTCCAGAAGCCTATTTCATCCCCGTCACACCAGCAGCGCATTCACCCGCCGCACGTAGGCCGCCGGGTCTTCGGGCAGGCCGCCTTCGGCCAGCAGCGCCTGGTCGAACAGGATGTGCGCGAGGTCGTGGAAATGCACGCTGCCGTCGAGCTTCTTGACCAGCGCATGCTCGGCATTGACCTCCAGCACGGGCTTGGTCTCCGGCGCCTGCTGGCCCGCCTGCTTGAGCATGCGCGCGAGCTGGGTGCTCATGCCATCGTCCTGCACCACCAGGCACGCGGGTGAATCGACGAGGCGCGTGGTCACGCGCACGTCCTCGGCCTTGTCCTTGAGCGCCTCCTTGAGCTTGGCGAGCACGGGCTTGAAGGTCTCGGCGGCCTCTTCGGCGGCCTTCTTCTCGGCCTCGTCCTGCAGCTTGCCCAGGTCCACCGCGCCCTTGGCCACGCTTTGCAGCGGCGTGCCGTCGAATTCGTGCAGGTAGTTCAGCGCCCACTCGTCCACGCGGTCGGTCATGAGCAGCACCTCGATGCCCTTCTTCTTGAAGACTTCGAGCTGCGGGCTGTTCTTGGCCGCCGCCAGGGTGTCGGCGGTGATGTAGTAGATGGCCTCCTGGCCTTCCTTCATGCGGGCCTTGTAATCGGCAAAGCCCACGGTGGCGGTGTCGCTGGTGGTGGACGCAAAACGCAGCAGCCTGGCCAGGCGCTCGCGGTTGCCAAAGTCTTCGCCCAGGCCTTCCTTGAGCACGGCGCCGAATTCGGCGTAGAACTGGCTGTACTTGCCTTCCTTGGCCTTGTCGTCGGCGTCGACCACGTCCGTCACACCGTCGTCGCCCGCCGTGGCCTCATGCTTGTCGTGCTTGGCCAGGTCTTCCAGCATGCTGAGCACGCGCTTGGTCGAGCCTTCGCGGATGGCGCGCACGTCGCGGCTTTCCTGCAGCAGCTCGCGGCTCACGTTCAGCGGCAGGTCGGCCGAGTCGATCACGCCCTTGACGAAACGCAGGTAGGTGGGCATCAGCGCCTCGGCGTCGTCCATGATGAACACGCGCTTGACGTACAGCTTCACGCCGGCCTTCTTGTCCCGGTTCCACAGGTCGAACGGCGCCTTGGCGGGGATGTACAGGAGCTGCGTGTACTCGGTGTTGCCCTCGACGCGGTTGTGCGCCCAGGTCAGCGGGGCCTCGTGGTCGTGGCTGATGGTCTTGTAGAACTCGGCGTACTGCTCGTCCGTGATGTCCTTCTTGGGGCGGCTCCACAGCGCGCTGGCCTTGTTGATGGTTTCCCACTCGCCGGTCTTGACCATGGCGCCCGGCTGGCGGCCGCCGTTCTCGTCCGAAGGGTTGATCAGCTCGCCGTCTTTCCACTCTTCCTTTTCCATGAGGATGGGCAGGCTGATGTGGTCGGAGTACTTGGCGATGACGGACTTGAGCTTCCAGGCGTTGAGGTATTCCTCGGCGTCGTCGCGCAGGTGCAGGATGATGCTGGTGCCGCGCTGCGGACGGGTAATGGTTTCCACCTCGAAGTCACCCGTGCCGCCGCTCACCCAGCGCACGCCTTCGCCGGCAGGCAGGCCCGCGCGGCGCGACTCGACCGTGATCTTGTCGGCCACGATGAAGCCCGAATAGAAGCCCACGCCGAACTGGCCGATGAGCTGCGCGTCCTGCTTCTGGTCGCCCGAGAGCTTGCCCATGAAGTCCTTGGTGCCGCTCTTGGCGATGGTGCCCAGATGCTCGATGGCCTCCTGCTGGCTCATGCCGATGCCGTTGTCGGTGATGGTGAGCGTCTTCGCGTCCTTGTCGAAGGTCACGCGCACTTCCAGGTTGGGAGCGTCCTCGAACAGCGCGGAATTGTTCAGGCCTTCGAAGCGCAGCTTGTCGCACGCGTCCGAGGCGTTGGAGATCAGCTCGCGCAGGAAGATCTCCTGGTTGGAGTACAGCGAGTGCGTGACAAGGTGCAGCAGCTGGGCCACTTCGGCCTGGAAAGACAGGGTCTGTTTGGTGCTCATGGTGTCTTGGAGATTGCTGTGTAAGGTGCAAGGGAACGCCTTTCACGGGCCACGGGGGTGGCGAGGAAAGGCGTTCGCGCGTGTTCACCTCGGGGCGGACTGGCTGATTTCAAGGGTGTTTCGCACACGGCGGCCTCCGGCGCGGCCTGCCGTCCGTCCCTGCAGACGGCGGGCAGACGGGGCCGGGCGCTGAAGATTGTTGACAATCTGCAGGCAACTGGCAGTATTTTTTGTCATTTGCCCCCCATAAGATGCACGCGCCGCCGCTGTTCCGAAGAGAGCAGCCTTCCAGAGCCCTGTGCCCTTTTTTCTTTCGGAGCCGTCCTGCCATGCCCACATCCCTTCAAAAATGGTCCGCCGAGTTCCTCGGCACGTTCTGGCTGACCCTGGGAGGCTGCGGCAGCGCCGTGCTGGCTGCCGCCTTCCCGCAGCTGGGCATTGGTTTTGTCGGCGTGTCCCTGGCCTTTGGCCTCACGGTGCTGACAGGGGCCTATGCCCTGGGACCGATCTCGGGCGGGCACTTCAATCCCGCCGTGTCGGTGGGGCTGGCGCTGGGTGGCCGCTTCAAGGCGTCCGAGCTGCCCGGCTACGTGCTGGCCCAGGTGCTGGGCGCCATCGCCGCGGCGGGCGTGCTGTACCTCATCGCCACCGGCAAGCCGGGCGCGGACATCGGGGGTTTCGCCACCAACGGCTATGGCGAACACTCCCCCGGCGGCTATGGCCTGGTGGCCGCCGTGGTGACGGAGGTCGTGCTGACGGCCGTGTTCCTCATCGTGATCCTGGGCGCCACGGCCAAACGCGCGGCCAGCGGCTTTGGCGGGCTGGCGATCGGCCTGTGCCTCACGCTCATCCACCTGATCTCCATCCCGGTGACCAACACCTCGGTCAACCCCGCGCGCAGCACCGGCCCGGCGCTGTTTGGCCCGGCCTATGCGCTGTCGGAACTGTGGGTGTTCTGGGCAGCGCCCATCGCAGGCGCGCTGCTGGGCGCCGCCATCTACCGCGCGCTGCTCAGCGACGACTGAGGGGGCGGGCTTCAGCCCTCGATCGTGATGCGCTGCACCAGCGTCTGCAGGATCTTGTCGGCCTTGTCGTTGGCCACCTGGCAGGTGCCCGCGGCCGCATGCCCGCCGCCGCCAAACTCCAGCATGAGGTTGCCGATGTGCACCTGGCTGCTGCGGTCGAGGATGGACTTGCCCGTGGCGAACACCGTGTTCTGCTTTTGCAGGCCCCACATCACGTGGATGGAGATGTTGCACTGGGGGAACAGCGCGTAGATCATGAAGCGGTTGGTGGCCCAGATGGTTTCTTCCTCGCGCAGGTCCAGCACCACCAGCTTGCCGATGCGGATGGCGCAGCGCTGCAGCTGCTCCTGGGCCTTGGGGGCATGGTCTCGGTACAGCTGCACGCGCTCCTGCACGTCGGGCAGGGCCAGGATGTCGGCGATGTCGTGGTCGCGGCAATACTGGATGAGGTCCATCATCAGCGCATAGTTGCTGATGCGGAAGTCGCGGAAACGCCCCAGTCCCGTGCGCGAATCCATCATGTAGTTCAGCAGCACCCAGCCCTGGGGGTCCAGGATGTCTTCGCGGGAGTACTGGGCGGAGTCGGCCTGGTCCACCGCCGCCATCATTTCGTCGGTGATGCGCGGAAAGGCCGCCTTGCCGCCGTAGTGGTTGTAGACCACGCGGGCCGCCGACGGCGCATGGGCCTCGATGATGTGGTTTTCGTCGCGCCGGCCCGAGTTGCGCACGGTTTCCGATTCGTGGTGGTCGAAGACCAGGTGGGCCCCCGGCACATAGGGCAGGTTGGTGGTGATGTCGCGGCTGGTGATGGCGATCTTGCCGTCCTGCATGTCCTTCGGGTGCACGAAGGTGATCTCGTCGATGAGATTGAGCTCATTGAGCAGCACGGCACACACGAGGCCGTCGAAGTCGCTGCGGGTTACCAGCCGGTATTTCACGTCGCTCACTAGTTTCTCCTTGTCACATATTCATGGCCACATGGTAGCCGCGGGCCATGGCCCCACAAGGCCGTTGGCATGGAAAAGCGGACCACCGGACCGCTTTTCTCCCTTTGCCGCTCACGCGGGCCGAAGCCACTGCTCCAGCTGCCGCGCCACGCCCGCATCGCCCAGCAGCGCCAGATGGCCCATCCGGTGGAACACGGCCTGCCGATCCTTGGCAAAACCCAGGGTCCGCCGCGCATCATCATGGATGCCCAGGGCACTGTGCAACGGCACCAACCCGTCGCCCACCAGCCGCTCGGCCACCGGACTGCGCCGCGCGGCCAGCGTGGCGGCGATGGCATGGCAGGCCACGCCCTCGGGCAGCGGCACCGGAACGCGCCGGTCAGGCTGGCGGTGAAAGCGGTCGCGCCCCTGCCCGTCGGATTCCAGCACGTGGCCGTGGCGCAGGTCGGTGATGCCCGCGCTGCGCAGCTGCGCCAGCCGTGCGAAGGGGCGCGAATACGGCGTGCTGCCCAGCAGGATGTCCACCCAGTGGCCGGCTTTTTCCAGCGGCGCGCCATGGTGGGGCGTGCCCAGGCACACCAGGTGGCGCAGCAGCGCCGGCCAGCCCAGCCCCTGCGCCACCGCCTGGTGGCACGCACTGCGCGCGACCAGCCCGCCCATGCTGTGGGCCAGCACCGCCACCTCCGTCACGGGCACCGGCCAGTCCCTCACGAGGGATTCCAGCTGCGCCGCGAGCTCCGCGCCATTGGCGCAGGTGTGCAGGCCCGTGTTGTAGCGCAGGTAGACCGGCGTGCAGCCCAGCGCCTGCGCGAGGTAGGCGCCATGGTCATGGCCGCCGTGCCGCCACTGCAGATCGTTCATGCACAGGCCGTGGACCAGCACCAGCACCTTGCCGGTGGCCGCGCCGCTGGCGGCCAGGGCGGGCAGGTCGAGCGGCAGCCCCTCCCGGTGGAACCCCATGCGGGTGCACAGCGGGTTGCCGTCGCGCTGGAGGCGGTCCCCCATCACGCCGTTGAGGGCGGCCAGCACGGCCTCGCGCTCCCACTGCACGCCGGTGTGCGGCACGGCAGGCTCGAAAAACGGCTCCAGCCGCGCCAGGCCCGCCTGCAGCCCCGCATCCACGAGCCATGTCACGCCCCGAATGCTCTGGTAGACCAGCCCCGTGAGGCCCCGCGCCTGCCCGGGCTGCGCCCCGCCAGGCAAACCCAGGGTGCCCAGCACCGACTGGTGCACGCCCTCGGCCACGCGGCTGATGCCCGTGGTGGCCTGCGTGGCCAGCCGTGCCACGCCGCGCAGGTCGGAAACGCGCAACTGCCGCAGGGGGCCCGGCGTGGAGGGTTCGGCGGGGCGCCTTGCCCCGGGGCCGGCTGCATTGGCGCCGCGGCGCGGTGATGGGGACATGGGTGGAAAGGCTCCGTTCAGGAATGGTCAAGCGACACAGGAAGAAGCCGGGGCGCCCGGCCTGTCAGAACCGTTCGCCGGGAGAAAGGTAGCGCCACTGCCCGACCGGCAGGTTGCCCAGGGTGACACGGCCGATGCGAATGCGCTTGAGCCCCACCACCTTGAGCCCCACCAGCTCGCACATGCGGCGGATCTGGCGCTTCTTGCCTTCGGTGAGCACGAAGCGCAGCTGCTCGGGGTTCTGCCAGTCGACCTGGGCGTGCTTGAGCGGCTGGCCGTCGAGCGCCAGGCCGTGGCACAGCCGCGCGAGCTGTTCGCGCGGGAAGGCCGACTGCACGTCGGTGGCGACATCGCCGTACTGCACGCGCACGAGGTACTCCTTGTCCACCGTGGAGTCCTCGCCGATGAGCTGGCGCGCCACGCGGCCGTCCTGGGTGAGAACGAGCAGGCCCACCGAATCGATGTCCAGCCGCCCGGCCGGCGCCAGGCCACGCAGCTGCGGCGGCGAGAACCGGTTGCGGCTGGGGTCGTCGCGCCAGTGCGTGCGGGGGTTGATCAACGCCACGGCGGGCGTGTGGCCGTCCTCGGCCTGCCCGCTCACATAGCCCATGGGCTTGTGCAGCAGGATGGTGACGCGCTGCTCCTGGAACCCCTGGGCGACCTTGTCGACCTCGATGCGGTCGGTGGGCAGCACCTGCACGCCCATCTCCGCGACCTCGCCATTGACCTTGACCCAGCCCTGGGCGATCCAGTCATCCGCCTCGCGCCGGGAGCACATGCCCAGTTCGGCCATGCGCTTGTTCAGGCGGGAGCTGACCAGGCCGTTGGGTGCCACGGTGCGTGCGGCAGGCGGGGGTGCCTGCCGCACCGGCGCGACAAAGCCACCCGACGCCGTGCGGTAGGTGGGCGGTGCGGGCGCGCGGGAGGGCCGGGGCGGCGGCGCGGGACGGGCGGGCGCTGCCTTGGCCGCCTTGGCTTCGACGACGGGACGGCGAAGCACGGGGCGCGGCGCGGGTGCGGACGGGCCGCCGGCATCCGGGGCTGGAGCCGCTGCGGGGCCGGCGGGCGGACGGGAACTGGAAGAGGACATTGCGCGTATTTTCGCCTGTGGGCCGCACGGGCCTTGCGGGCCCGGCGCGGAAAGGCCGGCCGGCGGTGCCTCTGCGGCATCCGCCACCGGTGAAAAACCGGACAGCTTACCCCTGGCGCGCCTGCCAGGCCAGGAAATCATCGACGGGCAGGGGCCGTGCGATGTGGTAGCCCTGCGCCTCGTCGCACGCCAGTGAGCGCAGCCGCTCCAGGATGTCCGCGGTTTCCACGCCCTCGGCCACCACGCTGAGCCCCAGGTTGTGTGCCAGGTCGATGGTCGAGCGCACGATCATCGCGTCGTCCTCGCCCGCCGCCATGCCCATCACGAACGATTTGTCGATCTTGAGCTCGTCCACCGGCAGGCGCTTGAGGTAGGCCAGCGAGGAGTACCCCGTGCCGAAATCGTCGATGGAGAGCTTGAAGCCCTGCTGGGACAGGCGGTTGAGCATGGCCTCGGCGCGCTGGGGGTCGTCCATGATGGCGCTTTCGGTGATCTCCAGGCAGAAGGCGCTGGCGGACACGCCATGGCGCACCAGGATGTCGGCCAGCCGCGCGCTGAGCTCCGGGTCCAGCAGGTCGCGCGTGGACAGGTTGACCGAGACCCTGAGCGGCAGGCCCCGGGTGCGCGGGTCGGCCAGCAGGCGCGCGACCTCCTCGAACATCCACAGCGTGAGCTGGCGCACAAAGCCCGTCTGCTCGGCGAACGGGATGAACTGCATGGGCGGCACCAGGCCGCGCTGCGGATGCTGCCAGCGCACCAGGGCCTCGGCGGCCAGGCCGGGCTGGCCGCGCAGCGCCACCTTGGGCTGCAGGTACAGGCGCAGTTCGCGGTGTTCGACGGCGCGGCGCAGTTCGGTCAGCAGGGACAGGGTCTGCGTGCTGGCCGAATCGAACGACGCGTCGTACTGCAGCGCCCCGCTGAGCTTGCGCTTGGCGGCGTACATGGCGATCTCGGAACGGCTGAGCAGCGTGTCGGCATCGTCCGCGTCGCCTGGCCAGCAGGCAATGCCGATCCCGGCGCTCAGGTCCACCGTCTGGTCCTCGAAGGCCAGCGGCTCCTCGAACGAGCGCGTGATGCGCAGCGCGGTGTCGTGGGCGGCGGCCGCATCGGCGCCCTGCAGCAGCACGGCGAATTCGTTGCCGCCCAGGCGTGCCACCATGTGGCCGGGCAACGGCACCTGCTGGCGCAGGCGCTCGGCCACGGCCTGCAGCAGGCGGTCGCCGAAGGCATAGCCGAGCACGTCGTTCACATGCTTGAAGCGGTCCAGGTCGAGCGTGAGCACGGCCAGCGGCTGCGGTGGCCCTGCCGCCACGCCGCCCGCGCCCGCGATCGCCTGCACCACCGCTTCGCGAAAGCGCTCCCGGTTGGGCAGTCCGGTGAGCCGGTCCCAGTAGGCCAGGCGGCGGATTTCCGTTTGCTGCGCGCCGATGTCCACGCGCATATGGTCGAACGAGCGCGCGAGGTTGCCGATCTCGTCGCTGCGGGCGGTGTGCGCCAGCGGCACGTCGTACTCGCCGCGCGAGAGGCGCTGCGTGGCGGCCAGCAGCGAGCGCAGCGGCGTGGTCAGGCGCTGCGCCACCAGCCCCGTGCCCACCGCGAACAGCAGCACGCCGGCGACGGTGATGATGGCCAGCAGCACCTGCAGCTGGCGGTAGGGCGCGAGCACCTCGTCCACCGAGCGCAGCAGCAGCGCCTGCACCTCGCCGCCCACGCTGTGCAGGCGGATGGTGCGCGCCAGCAAGGTGCCTTCCGGCGTCTGCAGTTCACCCGAAGCAATTCCCTGGCGCTGCAGCAGCGCCAGCGGGCCGGGCGGCAGCGTGCTCACGGGCACCTGGACCGAGCCGTCCGCGCCCTGGACGACCAGCGCCACATGCACCGACAGCAATTGCCGCATCTCGTCGGCCAGCGGCTGGTGGATGGGAAAGCCCATCAGCACCCAGCCGATGACCACCGGTGCGCGCAGCGGCACCATCACGAACTGGTAGGGCACGCCGTCCATCACCGCGATCTGGCTGCCCTGGGCCTGCGCGGCCAGCGGCGGCACCAGTTCGCGCAGGGTGGCCGGAAACGCCTCCATGCTGCCCGACAGGCTGACCGCGCGCAGCGCGAGGTCGGTGCCCAGCAGCGCCGTCACGGCGGCGCCGATGCGGCTGCCGTGGTTCTCCAGCACGGACTGGATGGTTTCCTCGTCGCCCGAATTCACGGCGGAGCGAAAGCCGTAGTCGGCCGCGAGCAGGGCCGAGCCCTGGCGCAGCTTGTCGGCGTTCTGTTCGAGGAGCCGGCGCCAGACGTTCTCGTCCAGGTCCAGGGCCTGGGCGATCTGGGCGCGCGCATTGCGCTCGATGGTGGCGCGCACCACCGCAAAACCCGCCGCCTGCACGATGAGCAGCAGCAGCAGCGAGAGTCCCACCAGCCGCAGGATCAGGCTGCGCCGCAGCAGGCGCAGCTGCATCAAGGCTGCAACCCCGCCAAACGCACCGACGCGGCGGCGCCGCCGGCGGCGGGCACCGTCAGCGCCTGCTCCTGCGCGGGGGCGCCCACCGGCAGCCGCGTGTGCCAGGCGCGCAGCGTGTAGGTGCCGGGCGGCACATTGTCGAGCTGCGCCCTGCCCGTGGCGGCGGAGCTGCGCGCGTAGTGCGGGGTGTCCACCACCAGGATCCAGCCCACCATCTGGTCGTGGATGTTGCAGCCGAGCACCACCACGCCCGGCCGGTCGAACAGCACGGGATTGGAGGGCGTACCGGTGTAGAGCTTGAGCTCGAATTTCTTGGCGGGCGAGAACGAATAGACGTGGTGGCGCACCGAGTCATGGTTGGGAAAGCGCACCTCGGTGCCCACCGGCACCACGAGCACGCCGGGCACGAACCTTCGTTTCTCCTGCGCCATCTCCACACTGGCCAGCGGCCGGGCCTGCCGGGCCGCGTCGGCCGAGTCGAGGAACACCACGGCGTCGGCCAGCGGCTTGCCCGCGGTGTCCAGCACGTCCACCTGCACCGTGGCACCCCGCGCCGCCGTGGCCAGGCCCGCCATGCACGCACCGGCCAGCAGGAACGCGGCCACCGGGCGCCCGGTGCGGCGCGCGGGAAAGCAGGCATGCGTCATGGTTCGATGGCCATGCCCAGCAAGGGCGCGCCCTCGCCCACCCTGCCCAGCGCACGGGTGGCGCCAGTGTCCAGGTTCACCAGGTGCAGCCGCGTCTGGCCGTCGGCCGGCGTGCGCACGGCGATCAGCGCGGTGTTGCCGACATCCGAGATGTCGAACGACACATCGGTCAGGGGCCCCAGGCCCAGCGGCCCCACGGTGCGCAGCTGGCCGGTGTTGGGCGACACCACGGGCGTGGCGCCTTCCCGCGAGCCCTGCGTCACCAGCACGCCGAGCGCACGGTCGATGGCGTAGTTGGTGGTGAGCTTGCCGTCCTGCGCGTTGTAGGTATAGGCGGCGCCCGCGATATCGGGCGCGCGGCCGGCGTTCGTGTCGCTCCAGGCATAGCGCAGGGCCGGGTCGGGCTGCACGCCCTCGACGGCCGGGTCGCCGTCCACCACGGCGCCGGTGTCCGGGTGCAGCCGCAGGTTCTGGCCCGCGTTCGAGACGACGCGGATGCGGTCGGCCACGGGGTTGAAATCAAAGCCGAAGGCCGTCCCCCGCAGGGCCAGGACGGCCGGCGTTGGGCCCACGGGGCGCAGGGCCCCGGTGGGGATGTCGAGCGTGTACAGCCGCCCCGCCTGCGAGAGCGCATACAGCACGCCGCGCGCCACGCGAAAGTCCAGGCCCACCAGTCGCTCGCCCGGGGCCAGGCCCGTCACGGAGCGGCGCTCCAGGATGCGCTCCGGCTGGCCGGCATGGAAGGTGATGAGCTCGTGCGACGCCGTGACCGCGACGACCAGTTCGCGCTGGTCCGGCCCGGGCGCGGGTGCCGTGGCGCAGCTGGCGAGCGCGGCGACCACCAGCGCGGCGGCGGCGGCGCGGCACGCCAGGGGGAGGGAAAGCGGGTTCATCCTGAGGCCTCACATCTGTAACGGGTTTATACATGATGGGGTGCGCCACCGGGAGCCACCGGCCAACGAAGCACCCGCCAAATGCTACCAATCAAATAGCAAAAAACCCAATGCAATACGCCGCCTTGCTGCGTTTTCCTTCATTTTCCACAGCCTCCACCCCGCCTTCTGCCCTGCGGGAGTGGTGCACGCCCTGGAAGGCCATTTGTAACAAACGCCCATGCACAACGGGCATGGCGCCATCCGCAAGCCTCATGACACTTCTTGTCAATTCTGCCTACACTGCCCTGGGCCGGCGTGCGGGTCGCGGCCGCCGGCCCGGCTGATGCGGGCCCCGTTATTGCTTTGCCTTGTGCATCCCGATCCATTGCACCCAGAGACCTCAAGGAACACCATGCCGGCCGCTTCATCACTCAAATCCCTGTCGATCTCCAGCCGGCTCGGCCTGGGCTTCGGCTGCATGCTGGTGCTGGTGGTGGCCGTCGCTGCCGTGGGCCAGCTTTCCGTGGGCAAGGTGCATGAGCAGATGCGCCAGGTCACCGGTGCCGGCGCCAGCAAGTCCAAGCTCGTCAACGGCATGCTGGAGAGCGTGAGCGCCATCGGCATCCAGAGCCGCTCGGCGGCCATGCTCAACGACATCGACCCCAAGCAGGCACACGAACAGATCGCTGCCATTTCCGCGACGCTCAAGGAATACGGCCGCCAGGAAACCGCCCTGGGCGAACTCCTCACCCCCGCCGGCGCCACGCCCGCCGAGATCAAGCTGCTGGGCGAGGTACAGGCGCTGGGCCGCAAGGCGCGCCCCGAGCTCGACAACGCGATCAAATCGGCCGACGACGGCGACACGGTGAGCGCGACCCTGGCACTGATGACCCGCGTGGCGCCCGTGGAAACCGCGTGGCGCGCCAAGCTGCGCGAACTCATCGAGCTGCAGAACAGCCTCAACGCCGACGCCACGGCCTCGGCCGAGCAGACCCAGAGCAACGCCCGCATGGTGGGCGGCCTGCTGGTGCTGCTGGCCATCGGGCTCGGCGCGCTGATCGCGTGGCGCATCACCGCCAGCATCACCGCCCCCATCGGCCGCGCCGTGGTGGTGGCGGAACGCATCGCGCGCGGCGACCTCACCTCGCAGGTGGAAGTGCGCATCCAGGACGAAACCGGCCGCCTGCTGGAAGCCATCGCCGCCATGCAGGAGCGCCTGCGCACGCTGGTGGGCGAGATCGGCCAGACCGCCGACTCCATCCTCGTGGCCAGTTCGGAAGTCGCCTCGGGCAACCTGGACCTGAGCCAGCGCACCGAGCAGACCTCGCACAATCTGCAGGGCGCGGCCACCGCGCTGGTGGACCTGACCGGCACCGTGTCGCAAAGCGCCGACTCGGCCCGCCAGGCCAACCAGCTCGCGTCCACCGCGTCCGACGCGGCCACGCGCGGGGGCGAGGTGGTGTCGCAGGTCGTGCGCACCATGGACACCATCAGCGCCAGTTCGCGCAAGATCGCCGACATCATCAGCGTGATCGACGGCATCGCCTTCCAGACCAACATCCTGGCCCTCAACGCCGCGGTGGAAGCCGCCCGCGCCGGCGAACAGGGCCGGGGCTTCGCCGTCGTGGCGGGCGAAGTGCGCAGCCTGGCCGGCCGCTCGGCCAATGCCGCGCGCGAGATCAAGGCCCTGATCGGCGCCAGCGTCCATCAGGTGCAGGAGGGCAGCACCCTGGTGAACCACGCGGGCAAGACCATCGAGGAGCTGGTGCTGTCGGTGCGCCGCGTGTCCGACATCATGGGCGAGATCACCGCCGCCACGCAGGAACAGAGCCAGCGCATCGGCCACGTGAGCCATTCGGTGGGCGAACTCGAGGAAATGACGCAGCAGAACGCCGCCCTCGTGGAGGAAGGGGCCGCGGCGGCCGACAGCCTCAAGGACCAGGCGGGCCGCCTCACCCAGATGGTGGGCACCTTCCGCCTCACGCGCGATGGCGGCGGCGAGAACCACTGGAGCGGCGGCGCCGCATCACCCGCGCCGGTGCCCGTACCGGCGCCCCCGCAGCGCGCCAGCCTGCAGCCCCCTTCGCGCGGCCAGCAACCCTCGCTGCCGGGCTGAGGCCCGCCGCCGCTCAAACGCCCTGCTGCAGCGGGAAGATGCTCGAGCGCAGCGCCAGCAGATCCAGCACGCGCAGGCCGCCGTATTCCACCCGGATCGCGCCCTGCGCCTCCAGCGCCGCCAGCGCCTCGTTCACGCGCTGGCGCGACAGGCCCACCAGATAGGCCAGCTCCTGCTGCGTGATGCGCAGCACCTCCCCCACGCCGGGGTACAGCACCGGGTTGAACAGCGATGCCAGGCTGCGGGCCACGCGCACGTCGGGGTTGTTCAGGCGGTCGATCTCGCGCGCGGCGATGAACTGGCCCAGCCGCTCGTTGAGCTGGTTCATCACGAAGCGGTTGAAGCCGATGGAGTGGTCCAGCAGCCAGTGGAAGCTGTCGATCGGCAACCCGGCCACCACGCTCTTGCGCAGCGCCTGGATGTTGTAGCGGTAGGGCTCGCGCTTCAAGGCCGTGCCCTCGCCAAACCAGCCCCCGGGCGGCAGGCCGGCGTAGGTCATGGTCTGCCCCTGCGCGTTGTCGCTGCTCATCTTGAGCAGGCCCTCCACCACGCCAAACCAGTAGGTCACCGGCCGCCCCACCCGGCAGACGTAGTCGCCCGCGTTGGCGTCCCCCACCAACAGCGACGCCACGGCCCGCTCGCGCTCGGCGGGCAGCAGCAGGCTCAGCCAGGGTATGCCGCCGAGCTCGTCCACCGTGGGCGGCCGGCGCCGCTGGTGGAGCGAAAGATCCTGGTTCATGCGTGAGTCCATGGCGGTGCGGGTCCGGGGGAGAGCGACAAAGGGGGCATGCGATGCGGGAATACCACGACCCGGATTGTCGTCAGAACGACAAAAAAATGTCAATTGTGACGGGATGATGTCGCCTCCCCAGCAGCCGATGCGCCCGCCTGGGCCACCCGAGGAGACACGCATGCCCGACAACCACCCGCCCGCAGGCCTGGCACGGCCAGCCATCCGCCCTTCGCCACGCCTTGCCCGGCGCCAGCTGCTGGCCGCGGCCGTCAGCCTGCCCTGGCTGGGACTGGGCAGCGCCCGCGCGCAGGAAGGGGCCATCCGGATTGCACAGTCCACCGCCCTCACCGGCCCGCTGGGCGATCTCGGCTCGGCCATGCACCAGGGCGCCAAGGCGGCGTTTGCAGGCATCAATGCACGGGGCGGCATCCACGGCAAGACCATCGAGCTGGTCACCCAGGACGACAGCTACGACGTGCCCAAGGCGCTGGCCAACGTGACGCAGTTCCTGGCCGATCCGGGCACCTTCGCGCTGTTCAACTGCATGGGCACGCCCATGATCGACGCCATGCTGCCCAAGGTGGTCGACAGCGGGATCCCGTTCTTCGCGCCGTTCACGGGCGCGCAGCTGAGCCGCACCAAGAGTGCCCGCAACGTGTTCAACATCCGCGCGAGCTACGCCGACGAGGCCGAAAAGCTGGTGCAGCACCTGTCCACCATCGGCATCCAGCGCATCGGCATCGTCTACCAGAACAACTCGTTCGGCAAAGAGGTGTTCACCGCCGCCAAGCAGTCGATGGACCGCCTCAAGCTGCCCGAGGCGCTGACCGTGACGGTGGAGAACAATGCCTCGGACGCGGGCACGGCGGCGGCCAAGCTGGCGGGCGGCAACCTCGAGGCCATCGTGATCGGCCTGGCGGGCAAGCCCACGCTGGAGTTCGTGAAGGCGTTCCGCGCCATCAAGCGCGGCGTGACGCTGTATGCGCTGTCGGTGATGGGCACGCCCGCCACCGTGAAGGCCCTGGGCGCGGACGCCACGGGCATGGCGATCTCGCAGGTCGTCCCGCTGCCCTCCAATGCGGTCATGCCGGTGGTGCGGGACTTTCAGGCGGCCTGGAAGGCGGCGGGCGCCACCGCAGAACCTTCGCACCTGGCGCTGGAGGGCTACATCAACGCCCGCGTGTTCGCCGAGGCACTGCAGCGCGCGGGGCGCAACGCCACGCGCGCCGCCTTCATCGATGCCACCTGGAACCTCAAGAAGTGGGACCTGGGCGGCTTCGAGATCCATGCCACCACCCCGGACCGCAACGCCTCGCGTTTTGTCGAGCTGACGCTGGTCGGGCGCGACGGGCGCTTCCTGCGCTGAGCCCGGGCCTCGGCGGCCTTCGGCCGTTCTGCCCTCCCCCGGCCACCGGACGGGCGCCGCCCGCCCCGTGGCGCGGGCGGAATCAGGGCACCTGAACCACCACCGCGGCGGACAGGGGGCCTTCGTTGCCGGACGCATCCAGCATGCTGACCTGGTAGCTGTGGCTGCCGCTGGGCGCGGTGGTGTCGGTGTAGGCCGGATCGGTGACCGTGGCGATCGCCACGCCGTCGCGGTACACCCGGTAGCTGGCGGCACTGCTTGCAATGAAGGACTTCTTGACCGCCTGCATCTGCGGGTTGGTGCCGGACTGCGGCAGATAGCCGTAGTTGATGGTCCACACCAGCGTGCCGCCCAGGCCCTGCTCGCGCACCCATTTGCCCTTCTCGGCGATGGAGCGCTCATCCTCGAAGCTCAGGTAGGTGACCGGCGTGGAGCCCCGGTACCAGGGCTGCGAGTACGTGATGTACCCCTGCTTGGCCACGTCGTCCCAGCGATACGCGGCGCCGGGCTGCCCGAAGGCGTTTTCCTCCACCAGGCGCTGGTAGTTGTTCATCCAGTCGCCGTTGTCCACCCAGCCCTGCATGCCCGTGAGGTCCTGGCGCGGCCCCGTCACCGGACGGGGGTAGTACACGCCGTAGAGCCCGATGCCAATGCCCAGCTTGGTGCGCGGTACGCCCGCGCTCAGGTAGGCCTGCACCGTGGAGGCGATGGACGTGGGGTGCAGGTCGCCCTCGCCGAACAGGGGGGAGTGGTGCCACGACTTCCAGCCCCAGTCGCCCGCCATGCTGTAGGTCATCAGGTTGTACTGGTCCACCAGCTCGGCCACCTGGGCGTGCCAGGGCGTGATGTCCGGCTGGTTCTTGTTCACCCAGAAGCCGGGCCAGCTCAGTTCCAGCGGCGCGTTCGGCGCCTGGTAGCGGGCACGCAGCGCCGAGGCGGCGCGCAGCTCGCGCAGCAGCGCCAGGGCCTGGGCGCGGCCGACCTCGGTGTCCAGCTTTTCTTCCCAGTCGATGTCCACGCCGTCGTAGTTTTTCTGCACCGCCTTGTCGAGGATGTTCTTGATGAAGCGTGCGCGCACCGTGGGGTTCGCCGTGGCGGCGATGAACCCCGCGCCATCGCTGTCCCCGCCCACCATCATCACCGCCTTGACGCCCGCCGCATGGGCCTTGGCGATCAGCGCGTCCTCCACGTTGGCCAGATGGCCCGTTCCGGCGCCCTCCAGCAGATCGCCCGCCTGTCCGCCGGGCAGCGAGCCCAGCGCGGGCGCATAGCGGCCGAACACGAAATGGGTCATGGTGGTCATGTCCACGGCGTCCGGCGGGAACAGGTTCCAGAACCAGCCCGCGTAGTAGCCATTGACCCACTTGCCGCTCTTGGTCACGGGGTTCCAGCCAACACGCACGCCCTGCTGGGTGGCCGTGGCGGTGACGCCGCCCACCGGGGGCAGCGGGTTGCCTGCGTCCACCGTCACGTTGACGAGCGCGCTGGTGGCCTGGCCCGCGCTGTTGACGCACTCCAGCGTGTAGGCGGCGCTGGCGGCAGGACTGACCTGCTCGCTGCCCTGCACCGGGCGCGCACCGCTCCAGCCACCCGAGGCGGTGCAGCCGGAGGCGTTCTGCGACTGCCAGTCCAGGCGCGCGCTTTCTCCCGGCCGGATGCGGCTGGGCGTCGCGGCGAAGCTGGCGATGGTGGGGGGCACCGGCGGCGGACTGTTGCGCACGAGGATCACCGTGGAGGCCCCGGTGGCGTCTCCCTGCGCGTTGCTGCAGCTCAGGCTGTAGGTGGTCGTCACCACCGGGCTGGCGGGGGCGGTGCCGCTGACGGGGCGGTCGCCGCTCCAGCCGCCGGATGCCGTGCACGTGGCGGCGTTCTCGGTGCTCCACGCCAGGGTGCTCGTGGCGCCAGCGTCAATGGTGCCCGGGTCCGCCCCGAACGACAGGATGCGTGGCGGCGCGGGCGGCGGCGGCTCGGCCCCGCCTTCGATGACGAGCTGGGCCAGGCCTTCTCCGCCGGCCTCGAAATACTCCATGCGCACCGTATGGTTGCCGGCCGCCAGGGGCAGTTCGGCCACGTCCATCGTGATGCCGTGCGGGGTCCAGTTGTCGATCACCCGCTGGCCGTTGACGAACACGCGCACGCCATCGTCGGTGAACGTCACGAACCGGGCGGTGCCGGCCGCAAAGGGCACCGAGGCCGTCCAGCGCGCCGAGAAACCGTCCACCGGCAGCCGGGGGTCGGGGCTGTCGGTCATCCAGTAGCGGTCGATCGGCCCCTCCTCGCAGCGGGTCAGCACCGGTGCGCCGGACAGTCCGGTATTGGGAAAGTACTCCGCCAGCCACTGGCCCGGCGCGCAACTGGCCTGCGCCATCGCGCTGCCGCCGGCCAGCATCCAGGAGACGGCCAATAGCCGCAGCAGGGTCCCTGCATGGCGGGACCGGATGCGCCAGGAGCGCGCTGCGCGCTCCCTCGCCGCTGGTAGATGGGGCATGGTGAAATTTCTCCTGGAAGACAAGGCAAAGGGCAAAAGAAAACAAAAACGCCGCGCGGCAGAACGGTGTGATTCCTGAATCAAATGTGGCTTTGACGCTTGTCCCATATTGATTCTTTGCTATTGGATTCATACCGGCAGCAGGCACGGCGCTTTGGCGGCGGCAGGCAGGAGCGCAGGCCTTGCAGGCAGCGCTCCGCCACCGGGCCCATTGTCCGAAGCGGTGGGCGGCAAATCCATCCGACTGATGTCCTACGACCTTGTGCGCCGGGTCGTAAGACCCGCTCCACCCCCCCACCCCGAACGCGGCGCGCGGCAGAAAGGCGTGGCCGCCCCGTGCACCGGCGCGGGCTCCCCCCGGTGGCGCACCGCGGTCCACCGGGCCGCACGGAGCCCAGGCGTTCGCCCTGCGGCGGCGGCCAGCCCCGCAAAAGCGCGCTCAGCGCGGCCCGCGCCAGGAGAGCAAAAGAGTCCACGGCCGCGCCACGGGCGGCCCTGGTGGAGCGGCAGGCGTCATGCAGACGCACCGGCCGGCATCCCAGGGGGTGCCGGCGCCCCGGGGACGCCCTATTGCGCGGCCACCGCGTACCGGTAGCCGCGGAAGGTCCAGACCGTGCGCCCCGGCTCGATCTTCTCCAGCACCAGGCCCGGCGCGGCCTGGTCGCCCTCGTGCAGCACCTGCCCGTTGACGATGGCCATGCGGTACACCGGGTTGCTGGAATGCGTGGCCCCCGTGACCTTGAGCGCGGGCAACTGCGCGCGCAGGGTGTCCGGCAGGTCGGTCTGGGCGAACACCGGGCTCGCGGGCGGCGCAGCGCCGGGGTCCTGCGTGGAGCGCGGGGCAGACCCGTTGGCTGGGAGCGGCGCGCCAAGCGACTCACGCGGGCGCGCCGGATCGGCCGCCGGCGCCCGTGCGGCGGGTGGTGCCACCACCACCGCGGCCACAGGCCGCTCGCGCTCACGCGCGGTGCCGCCACGCTTGTCCGCCGCGCGCTTGCTGTCCGCCGGGCGCGGCTCGGGTGCCGGCGGGGCCGCCCGGGCGAGCGCGGGCTCTGGCGGCGGCGCCGGCGCGGGCACGGAAGAAGCCAAGGGGGGCGGCGGCGCCACTGGAGCTGCCGTCGTGGCAGGTGCTGTGGGTGTGGCGGGCGCGGCAGGGGCAGGCGCCACCACGGCGGGCGCGGCCGGGGCCGCCGCCGTCGCCACCGGGGCCTGCGGCCGCAGGGCCCACCAGGTACCACCGGCCGCCAGCCCGGCCACGCCCACCACCACCACCGCCACGGCCCAGAGCGGGGCCGGCGCCGCCCGGTGGACGGCGGGCAATTCCCCGGCCGCGGGCGCGGCCTGGGAGTGCAGGCCCGGCACGGCCCCCCGGCCGCGTTCGGCGTCGGCACGCCGCAGCGCATCAAGGATGTAGGACATGGTCAGTCTCCGTTGCGCAGGCGCGGCTCGTTCACGCCCGTGGCGCGGTTGAGCAGCATGAGTGTCAGGGGGCCGGCACGGCCATCGGGCGTCACGCCCTGGGCCAGCTGGAAGCGGTGGATGCGCGACTGGCGCAGCGCGGGTGTCACCGGCCGGCTGCCGGAGCCCGTGCCGCCGGCCGCCTTGCTGGCCAGTTGCTGGTCCAGCCAGGCCGCGCCGGCCGGGGTGTCGCTGATCTCGCCGCGATCGGGCATGCCGGCCGGGGCGCGCCACAGCGTGGCGATGTCGCCGCGCCACGCCTGCGCCAGTTCGGCCACCGGCACCCGCAGCGTACGGCCGCCGCCTTCCAGCGCGGCGGTCTCGCCGTCCAGGCCGCGCAGCAGCACGGAGACCGGGGCCTCGGCTTCATCCGACGGATACAGCGCGAGCAGCACGGGCCGGTCGATCTGCCGCACCAGGTTCAGGCCCGCGCGGCGGTTGCGGTAGCAGCGCAGCCCCTCGCGCGGCAAGGTGGCGCAAGCGTCCGCCCCCGCGGGCAGCTTCACGCCCCAGGCCGAGGCCAGCGCCTGCCAGGCCGGCGCGTCGCTGGCGGGCTGCGCCAGCACGAATTGCTCCAGCGCGGAAGGTTGCGCCCCCGGCGGGATGGCGGCCGCGGCCGCCCCCTGCGCGGCGGACGCGGTGGACGCCGCCGCCAGCACCGCGGGCGCCACCAGGGGCGCGGCTACGGGCGGCGGGGGCGTGGCGGCGGGACGGGAGGCCGCGCGCGATGGAGCGGCCCCGGCGCCCGTGGCCGCCTGCGGCCCCGGCTGCGGCGCGGGCCACAGGCCCAGCGCCCAGCCCGCGGCCGCCACGGCCACGGCACCCGCCACGGCGCCCAGGCCCGTGGACGCCCAGCGCGGCAGCGGTGGCCGCGCGCTGCGCGCCGCGGCGGCCGATGCCGGTGCGTCGAACACTTCGCGCGCGGCGCGGTTGACGATGGCCCTGGTGACCTGGCGCGCCCCCGCCGCGTAGGCGCCGAGCAGCGCCCGGTCGCACAGCAGGTTGATGCGCCGGGGCACGCCGTGGGAGAGCGCATGCACGCGCTGGATGGCGCGCCGCTCGAACGGGATCGGCCCGTTGAGCCCGGCCACGGCGAGGCGGTGCGCGATGTACTGCTGCGTCTCCAGCGGGGTCAGGGCGTCCAGGTGAAAGCGCGCGATCACGCGCTGGGCCAGCTGCTCCATCGAAGGCCGCGCCACCATGGCGCGCAGCTCGGGCTGGCCGATGAGAATGATCTGCAGCAGCTTGCGCTCGCTGGTCTCCAGGTTGGTGAGCAGGCGCAACTGCTCCAGCACGTCGGCCGCGAGGTTCTGTGCCTCGTCGATGATGAGCACGTTGTTGCGCCCCGAGGCGTGCGCGGCCAGCAGCGACGCGTTGAGCGGGTCGATGCAGTCCTTGACCGTCTCCACCCCCGGCACGGCCGGCTTGTGCGGCACGCCGAACTCGTCGCAGATGGAACGCAGCAGCTCGCCCACGGTGAGCTTGGGATTGAAGATGTAGGCCACGTTGCAGTTCGCCGGAATCTGCTCCAGGAAACAGCGGCACACCGTGGTCTTGCCCGTGCCCACCTCGCCGGTGAGCAGCACGAAGCCGCCGCCCGCGTCCAGCCCATACAGGAGGTGCGCCAGCGCCTCGCGGTGCCGCTCGCTCATGAACAGGTAGCGCGGGTCCGGTGCTATGGAAAACGGGGGATGCTGAAGACCGAAAAACGGGGCGTACATGCCGTGAGGATACCGCCCTGCCATGAAACGCCCCCCGGCCGTACCCGGGCACAGCGCGGGGCCTGCCCGGACAGGGAGGCAGGGTTTCACCCACCGAGTAGTTTCCCGTAAATTGTCGTCGGCAAGACAAGATGGCGTCAAAGTGGGTCCTAGCATTGGACCCAACGCGCTGCCACAAGGCACCCAGCCGCGCCCCGGCAGCCCCCGGGCCGACACCTCTTACTTTTAGGAACCGGAATGAAGACCACGTTCCCGCAATTGCTGCTCAAGCATGCCGCCGAGCGCCCCGACGCGCCGGCGCTGCGCGAAAAAGAATACGGCATCTGGCAGACCCACAGCTGGGCCGACCTGGTGCGCCTGGTGGAACAGGTGGCGGCCGGCCTGCACCTGGCGGGCCTGCAGCGCCACGAGCACATGGTGGTGATCGGCGCCAACCGCCCCCGCCTGTATGCCACCATGCTCGCTGCGCAATCGCTGGGCGCCATTCCGGTGCCCCTGTACCAGGACGCCGTGGGCGCGGAATGCATCTTCCCCCTGAACAACGCCGAGGTGCGCTTTTGCCTGGTGGAAGACCAGGAACAGGTCGACAAGCTGCTCGAGATCCGCGCGCAGTGCCCGCAGATCTCGAACATCTTCTTTGACGATCCGCGCGGCCTGCGCAACTACGAGGAAGAAGGCCTCGCGTCGCTGGACTCGCTGATCGAGGCGGGCAAGGCGCATGCCGCCAGGAACCCCCAGTGGTTCCGCGCCGAGGTGGCCAAGGCCCAGCCCGACGATGTGGCGGCGATGTTCTTCACCTCGGGCACCACGGGCAACCCCAAGGGCGTGGTGCACACCCACAGCACGCTGCTGGACCGCGCATCCGCGGGCGCCGAGTTCGACAAGCTCACCAGCAGCGAAGAGGTGCTGGCCTACCTGCCCCCGGCCTGGATCGGCCAGAACATCTTCAGCTATGCGCAGTGGCTGGCCTGCGGCTACGTGGTGAACTGCCCCGAGTCGGCCAGCACCGTGACCATCGACCTGAAGGAAGTGGGCCCCACCTACTACTTCGCGCCACCACGCATCTTCGAAGGCCTGCTCACCAGCGTGATGATCCGCATGGAAGACGCGGGCACCCTCAAGCGCAAGATGTTCCAGGCCTGCATGGCCGTGGCCCAGCGCGTGGGCCCCGCGCTCATGGACGGCCTGCCGGTGGGCACGCTCGACCGCATCAAGTACGCCCTGGGCAACCTGCTGGTGTACGGCCCGCTGCGCAACAACCTGGGTTTCAGCCGCGTGCGCGTGGCCTACACGGCGGGCGAGGCCATCGGGCCTGACCTGTTCACCTTCTACCGCTCCATCGGCATCAACTTGAAGCAGCTGTACGGCTCCACCGAGACCGCCGTGTTCGTGTGCCTGCAGCCCGACAACCAGGCGCGCGCCGACACCGTGGGCGTGCCCATCCGGGGCGTGGAGATCAAGGTCGCCGACAATGGCGAGATCCTGGTCAAGTCCGCCGGCCTGCTCAAGGAGTACTACAAGAACCCCAAGGCCACGGCCGAGGTGCTCACGGCCGACGGCTGGTACCACACGAGCGACGCGGGCTTCCTCGACGCGCACGGCCACCTCAAGATCATTGACCGCGTGAAGGACGTGGGCCGCATCAAGGGCGGCGCCAACGATGGCGCCATGTTCGCGCCCAAGTATGTGGAGAACAAGCTCAAGTTCTTCCCGCACATCAAGGAAGTGGTCGCGCTGGGCGACGGCCGCGAGAAGGTGTGTGTGATGGTCAACATCGACTTCGACGCCGTGGGCAACTGGGCCGAGCGCCGCAACCTGCCCTACGCGGGCTACACCGACCTGGCGCAAAAGCCCGACGTGTACGAACTGATCCGCGAGTGCATCGAGAAGGTCAACGCCGACCTCGCCACCGATTCCATGCTGGCGGGCAGCCAGGTCAGCCGCTTCCTGGTGCTGCACAAGGAACTCGATGCCGACGACGGCGAGCTCACGCGCACCAACAAGGTCCGCCGCGGCTTCATCGCCGAGAAATACGGCGTGCTCGTGGACGCTCTCTACGCGGGCCGCACCGAGCAGTACATCGAGACCCAGGTCAAGTTCGAGGACGGCCGCACCGGCAGCGTGAGTGCCACCCTGAAGCTGTCGGACACCAAGACCTTCGCGCCGGTGAAAAAGGCCGCATGACCCCGCACCCCACCCATTGAGTCCAGGCATTCAATCCATGACCAAAAAGAAGATCGGTGACGTCATCCTCGACGTCAAGAACATCAGCCTGCGGTTTGGCGGTGTGAAGGCGCTGACGGACATCTCGTTCAACGTCAAGGAGCACGAGATCCGCGCCATCATCGGCCCCAACGGCGCGGGCAAGAGTTCCATGCTCAACTGCATCAACGGCGTGTACACGCCGCAGGACGGCTCCATCACCTTCCGCGGCAAGACCTTCTCGCACATGAACTCGCGCCAGGTGGCCGAGATGGGCGTGGCGCGCACGTTCCAGAACCTGGCGCTGTTCAAGGGCATGAGCGTGATCGACAACATCATGACCGGGCGCAACCTCAAGATCAAAAGCAACCTGCTGATGCAGGCGCTGCGCATCGGCCCGGCCGAGCGCGAGGAGATCCGCCACCGCGAATACGTCGAGCACATCATCGACTTCCTGGAAATCCAGGCCTTCCGCAAGACCCCCGTGGGCCAGCTGCCCTACGGCCTGCAAAAGCGCGTGGACCTGGGCCGGGCCCTGGCCATGGAGCCCCAGGTGCTGCTGCTCGACGAGCCCATGGCCGGCATGAACGTGGAAGAGAAGCAGGACATGTGCCGCTTCATCCTCGACGTGAACGACGAGTTCGGCACCACCATCGTGCTCATCGAGCACGACATGGGCGTGGTGATGGACATCAGCGACCGGGTGGTGGTGCTCGACTACGGCAAGAAGATCGGCGACGGCAGCCCCGACGAAGTGCGCAACAACGAAGACGTGATCAGTGCCTATCTGGGCACGAGCCACTAAGGGCGGGAGAAAAAAACAATGGCATTCTTTCTCGAAACACTGATCGGCGGCCTCATGGCCGGCATGCTGTATTCGCTGGTGGCGCTGGGCTTCGTGCTGATCTACAAGGCATCGGGCGTCTTCAACTTCGCGCAGGGCGCGATGGTGCTGTTCGCCGCGCTGGCCATGGCCCGCTTTGCCGAGTGGATTCCCAAGTGGACGGGCATCAGCAGCCCCATCGTGGCCAACCTCGCGGCCTTCGTGATTGCGGGCGCCATCATGTTCGTGGTGGCCTGGCTGATCGAGAAGCTGGTGCTGCGCCACCTGGTGAACCAGGAAGGCGCCACGCTGCTCATGGCCACGCTGGGCATCACCTACTTCATGGAAGGCCTGGGCCAGACGCTGTTTGGCAGCGACATCTACAAGATCGACGTGGGCATGCCCAAGGACCCGATCTTCATGCTGGACAGCCTCTTCCAGGGCGGCATCCTGGTGAACAAGGAAGACGTGATCGCCGCCGCCATCGCCGCCGCACTGGTGGCGCTGCTGTCGGTGTTCTTCCAGAAGACGTCCACCGGCCGCGCCCTGCGCGCCGTGGCGGACGACCACCAGGCCGCGCAATCCATCGGCATTCCGCTCAACCGCATCTGGGTGATCGTATGGTGCGTGGCCGGCGTCGTGGCTCTGGTGGCCGGGATGATCTGGGGCAGCAAGCTCGGGGTGCAGTTCTCGCTGACCACGGTGGCGCTGCGAGCGCTGCCGGTGGTGATCCTGGGCGGCCTCACGTCCGTGCCCGGCGCCATCATCGGCGGGCTGATCATCGGCGTGGGCGAGAAGCTGTCCGAGGTGTACCTGGGCCCGTTCGTGGGCGGGGGCATCGAGATCTGGTTCGCGTATGTGCTGGCGCTGGTGTTCCTTCTGTTCAGACCGCAAGGTTTGTTCGGGGAGAAGATCATCGACCGCGTGTAACCCATAACAACAAGAACAGGAAACTTCCATGCTCTACCGCGAAAACGGCCAGTTCAAGACCAGCTACCGCGCCGACCAGCAGATCTTCCCCATCGCGCAGGACCGCATCGCCATCGCGCTGCTGCTGGCCGTCGCCTTCCTGGTCGTGCCCATGCTGGCCAGCGACTACATCTTCCGCGCCATCCTGATTCCCTTCGTCATCATGGCGCTGGCGGCCCTGGGGGTGAACATCCTCGTGGGCTACTGCGGCCAGATCTCGCTGGGCTCGGGCGCGTTCATGGCGGTGGGGGCCTATGGCGCCTACAACTTCTTCGTGCGCTTTCCGGGCATGCCGCTGATTCCGGCGCTGATCCTGGGCGGCCTGTGCGCCACGTTCTTCGGCATCCTGTTCGGGCTGCCCAGCCTGCGCGTCAAGGGCCTGTACCTGGCGGTGGCCACCCTGGCCGCGCAGTTCTTCTCCGACTGGATGTTCCTGCGCATCAAGTGGTTCACCAACAACTCGGACTCGGGCTCGGTGTCGGTGAACAACCTGCAGGTCTTCGGCCTGCCCATCGAGAGCGCCACCAGCAAGTACCTGTTCTGCCTGGCCCTGCTGGTCGTCGTGGCCCTGCTGGCCAAGAACCTGGTGCGTGGCGCCATCGGCCGCGAATGGATGGCCATCCGCGACATGGACGTGGCGGCGGCCGTGATCGGCATCCGCCCCATGTACGCCAAGCTCAGCGCCTTCGCCGTGAGCTCCTTCATCGTGGGCATGGCCGGCGCGCTGTGGGCCTTCGTGCACCTGGGCGCGTGGGAGCCCGCGGCCTTCTCGGTGGAAATCTCGTTCCGCCTCCTGTTCATGGTGATCATCGGCGGCCTGGGCTCCATCTCCGGGGGGTTCTTTGGCGCCGCCTTCATCGTGGTGCTGCCCATCGTGCTCAACCAGTTCCTGCCAGCCTTCATGGGCCTGTTCGGCATCGAGGTGTCCACCGCCGGTGTCTCGCACGCCGAGCTGATGATCTTCGGCGCGCTGATCGTGTGGTTCCTGATCGTGGAGCCGCATGGCTTGGCCAAGCTGTGGTCCACCGCCAAGCAGAAGCTGCGCCTGTGGCCCTTCCCGCATTGATTGATATGCACCCCCCGATTCGCTTCGCGCCTTCCCCCTCTCCTTCGGGAGGGGGACGCCACCGGTGGCCTGGCAAAGCCAGTTCCACGGTGGCGCTGGCCTCGTGCATGCCAGTGCAAAGCTCGCAGCCCTTGAATCCGTCGGTTTCTTCCCCGTGCTTCAACACATTCATCCAAAGGAGACATCCATGAAGCTTTCGAAACTCGTGATCGCCGCTGCCGTGGTCGCCGCCGGTGCGTCGACCATCACCACCAGTGCCTTCGCACAAGCCAAGGAGCAGTTCTTCCCGCTGCTGTCGTACCGCACCGGCCCCTACGCGCCCAACGGCGTGCCATGGGCCAACGGCAAGCAGGACTACATCAAGATGATCAACGCCCGCGACGGCGGCATCAACGGCGTGAAGCTCACCTTTGAAGAATGCGAAACCGGCTACGCCACCGACCGTGGCGTGGAGTGCTACGAGCGCCTGAAGGGGCGCCCCGGCGTGTCGCTGTTCGACCCGCAGGCCACCGGCATCACCTTCGCGCTGACCGAGAAGGCCCCCGTGGACAAGATCCCGCTGATGACGCTGGGCTACGGCCTGTCGGTGGCGCAGGACGGCCAGGCGTTCAAATGGAACTTCCCCTTCATGGGCAGCTACTGGACCGGCGCCGACATCCTGATCCAGCACATCGGCAAGGCCGCGGGCGGCATGGACAAGCTCAAGGGCAAGAAGATCGCCCTGGTGTACCACGACAGCCCGTTCGGCAAGGAGCCGATCCCGCTGCTGCAGGAACGCTCCAAGATGCATGGCTTCGAGCTGCAGATGCTGCCCGTGACCGCGCCCGGCGTGGAGCAGAAAGCCACCTGGCTGCAGGTGCGCCAGAGCCGCCCCGACTACGTGCTGCTGTGGGGCTGGGGCGTGATGAACTCCACCGCCCTCAAGGAGGCCCAGGCCACCGGCTATCCGCGCGACAAGATGTATGGCGTGTGGTGGGCTGGCGCCGAGCCGGACGTGCGTGACGTGGGCGAAGGCGCCAAGGGCTACAACGCGCTGGCCTTGAACACCTCGGGCCAGCAGCCCAAGGTGATCCAGGACATCCTGAAGAACGTGCACGACAAGGGCCAGGGCACGGGACCCAAGGACGAAGTGGGCTCGGTGCTGTACACCCGCGGCGTGATCATCCAGATGCTGGCCGTGGAATCGGTGCGCCGCGCGCAGGAGCGTTTCGGCAAGGGCAAGGTCATGACCGGCGAGCAGGTGCGCTGGGGCATGGAGAACCTGGCCCTGGACCAGAAGAAGCTCGACGCCATGGGCTTTGGCGGCGTGATGCGCCCCCTGTCCACGAGCTGCGCCGACCACATGGGCTCCACCTGGGCCCGCGTGCACACCTGGGATGGCGCCAAGTGGAACTTCTCGTCCGACTGGTACCAGGCCGATGAGCAGATCCTCAAGCCCATGATCAAGGCGGGCGCCGACAAGTACCTGGCCGACAAGAAGATGACGCGCCGGGATGCGGCGGACTGCCAGTCTTGATTCGGACCATCCCCCTGAGGCGCTGACGCGCCTTCCCCCTTCTCTCTTAGCGCTTCGCGCTGCGGGAAGGGGGACGCCACCAGCGCGGCGGGGCGGCCCTTGCGCGGTGGCCCTGGCCTGGGCAGCGACCGTTTCAGGGGCCAGTGAACAGCGGTTGCCTCTTTGGCAGCCGCCAATCCAAAGGGTTGTGCAGCAGCTTTTTGGATTGGCACAGGAAGGCAAGACCATGGACTCCAACAGCAACATCGTTCTCAACGTCAACGGCATCGAGGTCATCTACAACCACGTGATCCTCGTGCTCAAGGGCGTCTCGCTGCAGGTGCGCGAAGGCAGCATCGTGGCCATCCTGGGGGGCAACGGGGCGGGCAAGACAACCACGCTGCGCGCCATCTCCAATTTGCTCAAGGGCGAGCGCGGCGAGGTCACCAAGGGCAGCATCGAGCTGCGTGGCGAGCGCATCGAGAACCTCTCGCCCGCCGACCTGGTGCAGCGCGGCGTGGTGCAGGTGATGGAGGGGCGCCACTGCTTCGCCCACCTGACGATCGAAGAGAACCTGATGACGGGCAGCTACACCCGTACCAGCAAGGCCGAGATCGCGGCCAACCTGGAGAAGGTCTACAACTACTTTCCGCGCCTGAAGACGCGCCGCACCTCGCAGGCGGCGTACACGTCGGGCGGCGAGCAGCAGATGTGCGCCATCGGCCGCGCGCTCATGGCCAACCCCAGCATGGTGCTGCTCGACGAGCCCTCCATGGGCCTGGCACCGCAGATCGTGGAAGAGGTGTTCAACATCGTCAAGGACCTGAACACCAAGGAAAAGGTCACCTTCCTGCTGGCCGAGCAGAACACCAACATGGCGCTCAAGTACTCGGACTACGGCTACATCATGGAAAGCGGCCGCGTGGTGATGGACGGCGCCGCCAGCGACCTGGCCAGCAACGAGGACGTCAAGGAGTTCTACCTGGGCGTGGGCGGTGGCGAGCGCAAGAGCTTCAAGGATGTGAAGAGCTACAAGCGGCGCAAGCGCTGGCTGGCTTGACGTGCCCCCTGAGGCGCTGGCGCGCCTTCCCCCTCAGGGGGACGCACCCGGTGGCCTGGCGAAGCCAGTTCCACGGGTGCGCTGGCGGGAGCAGCGCACTTTCTGAGACCACGGATGAATCCACTCCCAAATTCATAGCTGATTGCGATTGATGGACAAGCGCTAGAGGCCAATTTCACTTCAAACCACTTCACAAGGAACACCAGGCATGAGCACGTTCTATGACGCCCTGGAAACCCGCAGCCCCGCAGAGCGCGAAGCGGCCCTGATGGCCGCGCTGCCGCGGCAGATCGCCCATGCCCAGAAGGCATCGCCCGCGTTTGCCGGCATCCTGGCGGGCGTGGATGCCGCCGCCGTCACCAGCCGCGCTGCGCTGGCGCAGCTGCCCGTCACGCGCAAGTACGAGCTGCTGGAGCGCCAGCAGGCGGGCCGCGCCGCCAACGTGTTCGGCGGGTTCAGCGCGCTGGGCTTTGGCCCCGGCATGACCCGCGTATTCGCCAGCCCCGGCACCATCTACGAGCCCGAGGGCACGCGCCGCGACTACTGGCGCATGGCGCGGGCCATCCATGCCGTGGGTTTTCGCAGCGGCGAGCTGATCCACAACAGCTTCAGCTACCACTTCGTGCCCGCGGGCTCGATGATGGAAACCGGCGCCCATGCGCTGGGCTGCACCGTGTTTCCGGGCGGCACGGGGCAGACCGAGCAGCAGGTGCAGGCCATGGCCGAACTGCGGCCAGCGGGCTACATCGGCACCCCCAGCTTCCTCAAGATCATTGTCGAGAAGGCCGCGGAAATGGGCATCGCGCTGCCCAGCGTGACCAAGGCGCTGGTCTCGGGCGAGGCGTTCCCCCCCTCGCTGCGCGACTGGTTCGCCGAGCGCGGCATCAGCGGCTACCAGTGCTACGCCACGGCCGACCTGGGGCTGATCGCCTACGAGACCAGCGCGCGCGAGGGCCTGGTGCTCGATGAAGGCGTGATCGTGGAGATCGTGCGCCCCGGCACCGGCGACCCCGTGCCCGAGGGCGAGGTGGGCGAGCTGGTCGTCACCACGCTCAACCCCGACTACCCGCTGATCCGCTTTGGCACCGGCGACCTGTCGGCCGTGCTGCCCGGCGACTGCCCCACGGGCCGGACCAACACCCGCATCAAGGGCTGGATGGGCCGCGCCGACCAGACCACCAAGGTGCGCGGCATGTTCGTGCACCCCGGCCAGGTGGCCACCATCGCGCGGCGCTTTCCGCAGGTGCTGCGCGCGCGGCTGGTGGTCAGCGGCGAGATGGCCAACGACCAGATGGTGCTGCAGGTGGAGACCAGCGAAACCGCCGAGGGCCTAGCGCGCCAGCTGGGCGACGCCATCCGCGAGGTGACCAAGCTGCGCGGCGATGTGCAGATGGTGGCCCCGGGCACCCTGCCCAACGACGGCAAGGTGATCGAGGACACGCGGAGTTACAAGTAGCCCCCTGCGTCGCCTTCGGCGCCTTCCCCCGAGGGGCCGGCCCCCTCGCTGCGGGGCGGCCCTTGCTCGACGCCTCCCGCCTGGCCTGCGCCGGTATCGAGCGCAGAGGACTGAAGCGGTGCGGTGCAAGCATGCAGGCAGACAGACAGACAGGCACCCGGTCACTGGACCACCGGCAGTTTGCGGCAACGCAAGAAATGCCCACTTGGCACGGCGGGTCACCGCAGTGTTTACCCTAATCAATACTCCTTTTTTTATAGCATTTAGCGCTTTATTGACGGGCGCCGCAGGCCTTTTTCACTTAAAGCCCCTGCCCCGGGCGGGCTACGTAATATCCGCAATGTTCCCGTAAACCCCCCTCGCTATCATGGCCCGTCATTCACAGGAGAGACCATGAAAAAGATGCTGAAACTCGCACTGATCGCTGCCGCCGCAGCCACCGCTTTCGGCGCCAGCGCCCAGGAGTTCCCCGCCAAGGACAAGACGATCACGATCGTGGTCCCCTACGCCGCGGGCGGCCCCACCGACCGCGTGGCGCGCGACCTGGCCGAAGCCATCCGCAAGCCCCTGGGCGGCATCAGCGTGGTGGTGGACAACTCCGCCGGCGCGGGCAGCACCATCGGCTCCGCCAAGGTGGCGCGGGCCGCACCCGATGGCTACACCCTGCTGCTGAACCACGTGAGCATGGCCACCATGCCCACCATGTACCGCAAGCTGGCCTTCAACGTGGCCAATGACTTCGAGTACCTGGGCATCATCAACGACGTGCCCATGACGCTCATCGCGCGTCCCTCGATGCCCGCGAACAACTACAAGGAACTGGCTGGCTGGCTGCAGCAGAACAAGGGCAAGATCAACCTGGGCAATGCAGGCCAGGGCTCGGCCTCGCACCTGTGCGGCCTGATCTTCCAGAGCGCCGTGCAGGTCGACATGACGGCTGTGCCCTACAAGGGCACCGCGCCCGCCATCACCGACCTGATCGGCGGCCAGATCGACCTGCTGTGCGACCAGACGACCAACACCACCTCGCAGATCGAGGCCAAGAAGGTCAAGGCCTACGCCGTGACCACCTCCAAGCGCCTGACGACGCCCGCCCTCAAGGACCTGCCCACGCTGGCCGAATCCGGCGTGAAGGACTTCAACGTGACCATCTGGCACGGCCTGTACGCGCCCAAGGGCACGCCCGCACCGGTGCTGACCAAGATCAACGAAGCCCTCAAGGTGGCCCTGAAGGACCCTGAGTTCATCAAGAAGCAGGAAGGCCTGGGCGCCGTGGTGGCCACCGACAAGCGCGTCGAACCCGCCGAGCACAAGAAGTTCGTGCTGTCCGAAACCGAGAAATTCGGCGCCGCCATCAAGGCTGCGGGCTCCTACGCGGACTGATCGGCACCTGCGCCCCCAGCCCGCGACCCTGCGGGCTGCGGTGCTCAGGATTGCTTGAAGGATTGAAGGAAGCCGGCAAGCCACCACGCCCCCCGGGCCTGGTGGCTTTTTCCTGCCCGCGCCGCCACGGGCCGCCGCACGCCGCCGCGCTCCGGGTAATCCATGTGAACCCCGGCATGCCGGCCCGCGTAAAAAGGGGACCATCGTGGCATTCTCTTGCCGGCAGATCCTCCCTCACAACGAAAGCCCGCCCATGGCGCAACATCGACAAGCCCACCACCACCACCTTGCGCGCAGCACCTCCCAGCCCCGCGCCCCGGCGCGCAGCCGCCGCGAGGCCCTGGCGTTCGCATTCACCCTGAGCGCGCTGGGCGCCATGGCCATCGCGGCGGCCGCCACCCTGCTCGCGCCAGGCTCCGCCCACGCCCAGGCCACGCCCGCCGCGGGCGGTTGGCCCACCAAGCCCGTGCGCATCGTCGTGCCCTTCGCGCCCGGCGGCACCACCGACATCCTGGCCCGCGCGATGGCCCCCGAACTCTCGCGCGCGTTCGGCCAGCAGTTCATCGTGGACAACCGCGCGGGCGCGGGCGGCAACGTGGGCGCCGAGATCGTGGCGAAATCCCCCGGCGACGGCTACACCCTGCTCATGGGCACCGTGGGCACGCACGGCATCAACCGCGCGCTGTACGCCAAGCTGCCGTACGACCCCATCAAGGACTTCGTGCCCATCACCCTGGTGGCCGCCGTGCCCAACGTGATGGTGATGAATGCCGACAAGGCCAAGGCCCAGGGCATCCACAACGTGCAGGACTTCATCCGCGTGGCCAAGGCCAGCCCCGGCAAGATGAACATGGCCTCCAGCGGCAACGGCACGTCCATCCACCTGGCGGGCGAGCTGTTCAAGAGCATGACGGGCACCTTCATGCTGCACCTGCCCTACCGCGGATCGGGCCCGGCCCTCATGGACATGGTGGCGGGCAATGCGGACGTGATGTTCGACAACCTGCCCTCGTCCATGGCGCAGATCAAGGCGGGCAAGCTCACGGCGCTGGCCGTGACAAGCTCGGAGCGCTCCAGCGCGCTGCCCGACGTGCCCACGGTGGAGCAGGCGGGCGGCCCCGCGCTCAAGGGCTACGAGGCCAGTTCCTGGTTCGGCCTGCTGGCTCCCGCGGGCACGCCCCCCGACATCGTCCACCGCATCCAGCAGGAAGTCGCTAGGTCGCTGGCCACGCCCGCGATGAAGGAACGGCTCGTGGCGCAGGGCGCGATCCCGGGCGGCAACACGCCGGCGGACTTCGCCAGGCACATCGACAGCGAGCACAAGAAGTGGGCGCAGGTGGTGAAGACCTCGGGAGCGAAGGTCGACTGACCGACCACGCCGGCGGCAGGCCCCCGGCGCAGCCGCCTGTCGGTCAAGTCACGGTGGCGCCGAGGGGGGCGCGGCCAGCAAGCGCTTCTCGCCCTGGGCGAACGAAGCCCGCTGGATCCGCCCCTGGGCCACCTCGTAGACGCAGAGCATCTCCAGGGTGCCCAGCCCCTCCGGGAAATTGCGCGTGATCAGTTCGAGGTCCACCACCACGCCGCCCATCACCGTGCGCGACAGCAGCCGCGCATGCAGGTCGGGCTCGGCAAAACGCGCCAGAAAGCGCGGCCGCATTTCAGCATGCCCGTGCGCGAGCCGTTCTCCATGGAGCACATGCTGCTGCGCATCGGCGGCGTAGGTGGCCAGCAGGGCCTCGATGTCCCTGGCGTTGTAGGCATCGAGTTGCGCCTGCACGACGGCCAGCGGCGAAGGGTCGTGGATCATGATGGATGGTGAAACAAGGAAAGCGCAGGAGGGCATGGCACCCGGCCCGCACAGGGGCCCGGCAGGGCGGACAGCGGGAGCCCGCTCTGGCGCGCAGCCACTCCCGCGCGGCCACGCCGCCATTCATGCGGTGCTACACGCCCCAGACCACGTCCACGTCCGCCGCCGCGCTGCGCTTGAGCATCTCGATGAACGGCGCCACCCGCTGGCGCAGGCGCACCGTGTCGGCGCGCTCCTCGGCCACGGCATCGTCGCTGGCGTCCTCGGGCGGGGGCAGCGTTTCCTCCGCCGCCACGGCGGCCTCGAGCGCCGCGATGGCGCCCGGGATCTGCGCCGCCGTCACGATGCCGCTCGCACCGGGTGTCTTGCCCATGATGGTCACGATCTGCCGCCCTTGCGGCTCCAGCATGATCAGATCGGCGGCAGCGCGGGACTTGAATTTGTAGAGCATGGTGAAACGTATTCCTCGGTAGGGCTTGAAGCGGCCGGCAAACCCGGCACGGCGATGGTGGACAGGCGTTTGCGGGCCGCTCAGGTTCAGCGGTTGTACATGTAGTCGCGCGTGAACGGATAGTCCGATTGTGCTCCGGCCAGGGCCCCGGCCGCCATCTGGCCGTCGGGCTTCGTGGCCAGCATCTGGTGCAGCGCCATCCAGCCGCGCTCGAACCCCAGCGCGCTGCCCGCCAGGTACAGGCGGTAGGCACGCAGCACCTTGTCGCCCTGCTCGGCGCCGGACTGCGCGGCCAGCACCTCGCGCGCCGCGGGCAGACGGGCCTCCAGCCCGTCGGACCACGCCCACAGGGTGCGCGCGTAGTGGGGGCGCAGGTTCTCGGTGTCCACCATTTCCAGGCCCGCCCGGGCCATGTCGTGCAGCACGGCGCTCACGTGGATCAGCTCCCCCCCGGGGAAGATGTACTGCTCGATGAAGTCGCCCATGCCCGCGCCGAGCTGCGCGTTGTCCACCGCGCCCGCCGTGATGCCGTGGTTCATCAGCAGGCCCCCCGGGCGCAGCAGCCGGGCCACGGTGGCAAAGTAGCGTTCCATCTGCGCGCGGCCCACATGCTCGAACATGCCCACGGACGCCACCTTGTCGAAGGGCCGGTCCGCCTGCAGCTCGCGGTAGTCGCACAGCTGCATCCGCACACGGCCCTGCAGCCCCCGCGCCTCGATGAGCTGCTGCACATGCGCGTGCTGGTTGCGCGACAGCGTGATGCCCGTGGCATCCACGCCGTAGTGCTCCGCGGCCCACAGCAGCAGGCCGCCCCAGCCGGCGCCGATGTCCAGGAACCGCTCGCCGGGCGCCAGGCGCAGCTTGCGGCAGATGTGGTCCAGCTTGGCCTCCTGGGCCTGGGCCAGCGACATGCCCGCATCCCGGAAATAGGCGCACGAATAGACGCGCCGCGGGTCGAGCCAGAGCGCGTAGAAGTCGTCCGAGAGGTCATAGTGGAACTGCACCTGGCGGGCATCGCGGGCCACCGTGTGCGCCGCCATGGACCGTGCCCGCGCCAGCACCCGGCGCCACCAGCCGCTGTGCTGCTCGCGGGCCGGGTCGCGGGTGAGCAGGCCCGCCGCGGCGGCCATCAGGTCGCGCATGCCGCCCTCCAGCGCCACGCGGCCCTCGACGATGGCCGCGCCCACGTTGCCGATCTCGCCCATCGCCAGGGCCACCAGCGCCATGCGGTCGCGAAACCGCAGCGTGACGGCGGGCTCGGACGCGCCCAGCTGCTGCCCGGCGGGCAGCTGGACGGCCATGGGCACTGGCAACGCAGCCAGCCGCCCCTCCAGGGTGTGCAGCAAGTGCTTCATGCCGCCTATTTTTGAATGGGTGCTGCACTGCGTCAACACCTCCCCCGCAAGCCCCCGCCGGGAAGGCCCCATTGACAGTATTTTGTTTAGGCCTAAACTATTTTCACATGAACATCCTCTGCATTGGCGGCGGGCCCGCAGGCCTCTATTTCGCACTGCTCATGAAGCAGCAAAACCCTGTCCACCGGGTCACGGTGGTCGAGCGCAACCGGCCGTTCGACACCTTTGGCTGGGGCGTGGTGCTGTCGGACCAGACGCTCGAGAACCTGCGCGCGGCCGACGGACCGACGGCCGCGCTGATCGGCGATGCGTTCAACCACTGGGACGACATCGAGGTGTTCTTCAAGGGCCGCAGCGTGCGCTCCTCGGGCCACGGCTTTTGCGGCATCGGGCGCAAGCGGCTGCTCAACATCCTGCAGGACCGCTGCCTCGCGGTCGGCGTGGAGCTGGTGTTCGAGACCGACGTGGCCGACGACCAGGCGCTGGCCGCCCAGTACCAGGCCGACCTGGTGATCGCCAGCGACGGCCTCAACAGCCGCATCCGCACCCGCTACGCCGCCACCTACCAGCCCGACATCGACCTGCGCCAGTGCCGCTTCGTCTGGCTGGGCACTCACAAAAAACTCGATGCTTTTACGTTTGCTTTCGAGCAGACCGAGCACGGCTGGTTCCAGGCGCACGCCTACCAGTTCGACGCCGACACCTCCACCTTCATCATCGAGACACCCGAGGCCGTGTGGAAGGCGCACGGTCTCGACCAGATGGAGCAGCCCGAGGCGATTGCATTCTGCGAGAAGCTGTTTGCCAAATACCTGGACGGCAACGCGCTCATCAGCAATGCCACGCACCTGCGCGGCTCGGCCAACTGGATCCGCTTCCCGCGCGTGATCTGCAACACCTGGGTGCACCGCGAGACCATCAGCGGCAAGCGCGTGCCCATCGTGCTGATGGGCGACGCGGCGCACACCGCGCATTTCTCCATCGGCAGCGGCACCAAGCTCGCGCTGGAAGACGCGATTGACCTGGCGAACGAATTTTCGACGGGCCTGCCTATCGATGAGGTGCTCACCCACTACGAGGCGCGCCGCAGCGTCGAGGTGCTCAAGATCCAGAACGCCGCGCGCAACTCCACCGAGTGGTTCGAGAACGTGGGCCGCTACACCGGCATGGAGGTGGAGCAGTTCGCGTATTCGCTGCTCACGCGCAGCCAGCGCATCAGCCACGAGAACCTGCGACTGCGCGATGCCGCATGGCTGGAGGGCTACGAGGCGTGGTTGGCAGGCGGCAAAGCTGCTATTCCCCCCATGCTCACACCGCTCACGCTCAACGGCCTCACGCTCAAGAACCGCATCGTCGTCTCGCCCATGGCCACCTACAGCGCGGTCGATGGCGTGCCGCAGGACTTCCACCTGGTGCACCTGGGCGCGCGCGCACTCGGCGGCGCGGCGCTGGTGATGGTGGAGATGACCAGCCCCACGCCCGAGGGCCGCATCACCCCCGCCTGCACCGGGCTGTGGAACGACGCGCAGCAGGCCGCGTTCACGCGCATCGTGCACTTCGTGCACGGCAGCAGCACCGCCAAGATCGGCCTGCAGCTGGGCCACAGCGGCCCCAAGGGCTCCACGCGCGTGGGCTGGGAGGGCACGGACGAGCCGCTGCCCCACGGCAACTGGCCGCTGCTGGCGGCCAGCGCGCTGGCCTACGGCGAGCAGAACCAGGCGCCCGCCGCCATGACCCGCGCCGACATGGACCGGATGACCGCCGCCTTCGTGGACAGCGCCCGCCGCGCCGTGGCCTGCGGCTTCGACTGGCTGGAGCTGCACTGCGCACACGGCTACCTGCTGGCCAGCTTCATCAGCCCCATCACCAACCAGCGCACGGATGAGTACGGCGGTAGCCTGCAGGGCCGCTGCCGCTACCCGCTCGAAGTGTTCGCCGCCGTGCGCGCCGTGTGGCCGGCCGACAAACCCATGAGCGTGCGCATCTCGGCCCACGACTGGGCGCCGGGCGGCACCACGCCGGACGACGCGGTGGAGATCGCGCGCCTGTTCCAGGCGGCCGGCGCCGACCTGATCGACGTGTCGTCCGGCCAGACCACACGCGCCGCCAGGCCGGTGTACGGCCGCATGTACCAGACCCCGTTCGCCGACCGCATCCGCAACGAGGTGGGCATCGCCACCATGGCCGTGGGCGCGATCACCGAGGCCGACCACGCCAACAGCATCATTGCCGCAGGCCGTGCGGACCTGTGCGCCATTGCCCGCCCGCACCTGGCCGACCCGGCCTGGACGCTGCACGCGGCCGCGCAGCTGAGCCCCGTGGCCGCCGCGCACACCGACTGGCCCGTGCAGTACGCCAGCGGCCGCGACCAGATGCTGCGCGAGATTTCCAAGCAAAAACAGCTTGCAGCGCTTGCCAATCAAGCGCAGGCAGCTACCAAAAGCAGAGCACCCGAGGAAGAAGGCTAGCCATGGACCTTGAAGCCCGCCTGCACGACGCCGCCCCCAGCGAGCACCCCGAGGCCCTGCGCCTGTGGCTGCGCATGCTCACCTGCACCCAGCTCATCGAAAAACAGGTGCGCAGCCACCTGCGCGCGCAGTTCGACACCACGCTGCCGCGCTTTGACCTGATGGCGCAGCTGGAACGCGCGCCCGAGGGCATGAAGATGAAGGACCTCTCGCGCCGCATGATGGTGACCAGCGGCAACATCACCGGCATCACCGACCAGCTCGTGGCCGAAGGGCTGGTGGAGCGCATGGACGTGGAAGGCGACCGCCGCGCGTACCTCGTGCGCCTCACGCCGCAGGGCCGCCAGCAGTTCATCGACATGGCGCGCCAGCACGAGCAATGGATCGTGGAGGCCTTCGCCACGCTGGGCGAGCGCGACATCAGCACCCTGCACCGCCTGCTGGGCAAGGTCAAGGAACACACCCAGAACAACTCTTTGGAGACCACGGAATGAAGCATTTCATCGGCGCGAGCAACCCCATGCGCGAGCAGTTCAACCCCCAGGCCAGCTACGTGGCCGAGCATTTCGCGTGGAGCTTCGATGCTGGCGTGGGCACTGTCACGCTCAACCGGCCGGACCGCAAGAACCCGCTCACCTTCCAGAGCTATTCGGAGCTGCGCGATTTTTTCTACGCGCTGCGGTTTGCCACCGACGTGAAGGCCATCGTCGTCACCGGCGCGGGCGGCAACTTTTGCTCGGGCGGCGACGTGCACGAGATCATCGGCCCGCTCACCACCATGACCATGCCCGAGCTGCTGGAGTTCACGCGCATGACGGGCGACCTGGTCAAGGCCCTGCGCGCCTGCCCGCAGCCCGTGCTGGGCGCCATCGACGGCATCTGCGCCGGTGCGGGCGCGATGATGGCGCTGGCCTGCGACATGCGCTACGGCACCGAGGCCACGAAGACCGCTTTTTTGTTCACCCGCGTGGGCCTGGCCGGTGCCGACATGGGCGCCTGCGCGCTGCTGCCCCGCATGATCGGCCAGGGCCGCGCCAGCGAGCTGCTGTTCACCGGCCGCGCGATGACGGCGCACGAGGGCCTGGCCTGGGGCTTCTTCAACGACCTGTATGAAAGCGCCGACCTGCTGGCCAACGTGCAGGCCACCGCGCGCACGCTGGCGGGCGGCCCCACCTTCGCCCATGGCATGACCAAGACCATGCTCAGCCAGGAGTGGAGCATGACCATCGAGCAGGCCATCGAGGCCGAGGCGCAGGCCCAGGCCATCTGCATGCAGACCGAAGATTTCCGACGCGCCTACGAGGCGTTTGCCGCCAGGCAGAAACCTGTGTTCCAGGGAGATTGAGCCCATGCACGTCGCCACCCCCCCGGCCCCCCGCCCGCCCTCGACGGCGCACCTGGCCCTGCCCTTCTTCGACGACGCCCACCGCGCGCTGGCCGAGGGCCTGGTGCCCTGGGCCGCCGCCCAGCAGGTCGATGAGACCGACGACCGCGCCGCCTGCCGCGACTGGGTGCGGCGCCTGGGCGCGGACGGCTGGCTGCGCTACTGCGTGCCCGCCGCACAGGGCGGCGCGCTGCCCGCGCTCGACTCGCGCGCGCTGGTGCTGCTGCGCGAGACGCTGGCCTACCACTCGCCGCTGGCGGACTTTGCGTTCGCCATGCAGGGCCTGGGCAGCGGCGCCATCACCCTGGCCGGCAGCCCGGCGCAGCAGGCGCACTACCTGCAGGGCGTGGCGCGCGGCGAGCTGATCGCGGCGTTCGCGCTCAGCGAGCCCGAGGCAGGGTCCGACGTGGGCGCTATGCAAACAGTAGCCACCAGCGCTTATCCATCAAGTGCTAGCGGCCAAAAAGACTCATATTCCCTCACCGGCACCAAGACCTGGATCAGCAACGGCGGCATTGCAGACTTCTACTGCGTGTTCGCCAAGACCGACCCGGCGGGCGGCACGCGCGGCATCAGCGCCTTCATCGTGGACGCCGACACGCCCGGGCTCGACGCCTCGCGCCACATCCACGTGATGGCGCCGCACCCGCTGGCCACGCTGCAGTTCGACAACTGCACCGTGCCCGCCACTGCCCTGCTCGGCGAACTGCACGGCGGCTTCAAGCTGGCCATGCGCACGCTCGACATCTTTCGCGCGTCAGTGGCCGCCGCCGCGCTGGGCATGGCGCGCCGCGCGCTGGCCGAGGCCGTGCACCACGCGCGCCAGCGCCGCATGTTCGGCCAGACGCTGGCGGACTTCCAGCTCACGCAGGCCAGGATCGGCGAGATGGCCGCGCTGGTGGACGGCGCCGCGCTGCTCACCTACCGCGCGGCCTGGCTGCGCGACGAGGGCGAAAAGCGCGGTGGCACCCGCGTCACTGCCGAAGCCGCGATGGCAAAAATGACCGCCACCGAAAACGCCCAGCGCGTGATCGACATGGCGCTGCAACTGCACGGCGGGCGCGGCGTGGAAGTGGGCAGCAAGGTCGAGTCGCTGTACCGCGACATCCGCTCGCTGCGCATCTACGAAGGCGCCACCGAAGTGCAGCAACTCATCATCGGCAAGGCCGTCCTGCAGGAGTGATCCCATGAAAGCCGCATCCGCCCAGCCCGACCATTTCGTGCACGACCGCCTGCCCCCGCCCGGGGCCCGGCCCACACTGCGCTACGACCTGCCGGAGCAGCAGATCCCCGAGCAGGTCAATCTCGTGCACGCCCTGTTCGATCAGGCCGAGCGCGCGGGCCACATCGACCGGCCCCTGCTGCGCGGCCCGCACCGCACGTACACCTACCGCGACGCCTGGACCGAGGCCGCGCGCATCGCCGAGGTGCTCACGCAGGACCACGGCCTCGTGCCCGGCAACCGCGTGCTGCTGCGCGGCGGCAACACGGTGGAGATGGCGCTGGCCTGGCTGGGCACCGTCTACGCCGGGCTGGTGGCGGTGGCCACCATGCCGCTGCTGCGCGCGGGCGAACTGGCCAGCATCATCGAGCGCGCCCAGCCCACGCTGGCGCTGTGCGACGGCCGCCTGCTGGCCGAGCTGCAGGCGGCGCAGGCGCAGCACCCGGTGCTCGCCACCATCGTGCCCTTCCACACCGCGCCCGACGCGGCCGACCTCATCCAGCGCGCCCAGGACAAACCGGGCACCACACCGCACTGCCCCACGGCGGCGGACGACATCGCGCTCATGGCCTTCACCTCCGGCACCACGGGCGCGCCCAAGGCCGCCGTGCACACCCACCGCGATGTGCTGGCCGCCTGCGAGGCCTGGCCGCGCCACGTGCTGCGCGCCACGCCCGACGACATCGTGGCCGGATCGCCGCCGCTAGCCTTCACCTTCGGCCTGGGCGGCCTGCTCGTGTTCCCGATGTGGGCGGGGGCCAGCGTGTACTTCCCGGACCAGCCCTACACGCCCCAGACCATGGTGACGCTGATGCGCGACGCGGGCGTCACCATCTGCTACACCGCGCCCACCTTCTACCGGCAGATGGCGCCGTTCGCCCAACAGATCGGCCTGCCCCAGCTGCGCATCTGCGTGAGCGCCGGCGAGGGCCTGCCCGACGCCACGCGCCAGCTGTGGAAGGGCGCCACCGGCATCGACATGACGGACGGCATCGGCGCCACCGAGATGTTCCACATCTTTGTATCGTCGGCGGGCGGCGAAACGCGCCCCGGCGCCATTGGCAAGGTCGTGCCCGGCTACACCGCCAAGGTGGTGGACGACGATGGCCATGAGGTGCCACGGGGCACCGTGGGCAAGCTCGCCGTCATCGGCCCCACGGGCTGCAAGTACCTCGACGACCCGCGCCAGGCCAAGTACGTGAAGGATGGCTGGAACTATCCCGGCGACGCGTTCACGCAGGACGCCGACGGCTACTTCTTCTACCAGGCGCGCGACGACGACATGATCATCACCGCCGGCTACAACGTGGGCGGCCCCGAGGTGGAAGACGCCCTGCTGCGCCACCCCGCCGTGGCCGAGTGCGGCGTGATCGGCGTGCCCGACGAGGAGCGCGGCATGGTGGTCAAGGCCATCTGCGTGCTCAAACCCGGCCACACGGGCGACGCGGCCATGGTCAAGACGCTGCAGGACCATGTGAAAGCGACCATCGCCCCGTTCAAGTACCCGCGCGTGGTGGAGTTCGTCACGGCCCTGCCCCGCACCGAGACCGGCAAGCTGCAGCGCTTCAAGCTGCGCCAGGGCGCCGTCGCCGCCACGACCACCACACCCTCCTCGACCAAGACACCATGAAGAACACCCTTTTGCAACCCGAAGGCTGGGTGACCCCCAAGGGCTACGCCAACGGCGTGGCCGCGCGCGGCACGATGGTCTTCACCGGCGGCCAGATCGGCTGGAATGCGCAGCAGCAGTTCGAGAGCGATGATTTCATCGACCAGACCCGGCAGACGCTGCTGAACGTGCGTGCGGTGCTGGAGGCCGGCGGCGCGGGGCCCGAGCACCTGGTGCGGCTGACCTGGTACGTGGTGGACCGCACGGAATACAACGCGCGGCTGAAGGAGCTGGGCGCGGTGTACCGCGAGGTGCTGGGGAAAAATTTTCCGGCGATGGCGTGTGTGCAGGTGGCGGGTTTGATGGAGGAGCGGGCGAAGGTGGAGATCGAGGCGACGGCGGTGGTGCCGGATGCCGGGTGAGCGATATCTTTGCAACGGGATTGGAAGGCAAATCATCGGTTTGCGCCTGTCCTTCAATCGCTGTTAGCTATTGTTCTTATAGTTCACGCCGTGCCTGAGTGAAGGGCGGAGGCCGGGATGTCGCCCCGGCGGGCGAGGTACTTGTTCTTTGCTTCGCCAAAGAAAAGTACCCAAAAGAA
>NZ_JBWKMU010000005.1:0-389601 GCF_059415205.1 Acidovorax sp. GW821-FHT10E03
ACAGTGAAACGACTTTGCGCCGATGATAGTGCGGGTTCCCGTGTGAAAGTAGGTCATCGTCAGGCTCTTACAGCCCAGAAAACCCCAGTCAGCAATGACTGGGGTTTTTTGCTTTGAGGGGCGGCGAAAAGCAAGCATCCATTCAGCTGGGTTCTCTGCTGGTCTGGACCTTGGTGAGCTCTATGAGCGTCTGATGGAATGGACTCACCCTGCTCTTGTGCCCCCGCTTCGCGAAAAACCCGCCACACGTCTTCTTCATCACTCTGCGGCACCTGCCTATACGCGGGTAGCGCCTTTCCACCACTGCGCCACCCACACGCATGACGAAGGCGCCTGAGCTCCAATTCACCGGCGGTTCGCGCAAGTTCAATGCTTGCGTGGGGGGGCAAACCTGTGAACGCCAGCGGCGTCGAGAACCCGATGCAGTTGGCTGTCAAACCACAGCAGGTGCAGATGGGCCAGCGCCTCGCCCATCGCAAAGGTCATCTGGTGGGCATCCAGCTTTCGCTTGAACATGATGGGCAGCACATCCGCCGCTGACAAAGGGCCCGATTTCGCAGCCTCCAGGATTTCTGCCAGCCGATCCCGGTGATGGTTCTGCAGTTGCTGGATGCGTTCATGCAATCCCTGGAAGGGTTTGCCATGAGACGGCAGGACAAGCGTGTCAGCCGGCAATGCGAGGTACCGGAGCAGGGAGGCCAAAAAAAGCCGCAGAGGGTCCGATTCGGGTTCTGCCGCGTGGACGCTGACGTTGGTGGAAATGCGCGGCAACACCATGTCGCCACTGATCAGGGAGGACAATTCCGCGCAATACAGGGCAATGTGCTCAGGCGCATGCCCGTACCCGCTGATGCACTGCCAATCGCGGCCACCGATTTCGATGACATCACCTTCCATAAGCCTGCGGAAGGTCGGCGGCAGGGCGGGCACCAGGGTTGGGAAGTACGACACGCGTCCCCGGACATGCTGGAGAAATTCCACATCCTGCATGCCATGCAGGGCATAGAAGTCGGCGCTGGCCTCGCCACCGAATCCATTGCGGTCGTATACCGCGGTTCTCGCCACGTTGTAGTCGGTGGCGCTGATCCACAGGCGTACTTTCCATCGGTCGCACAGCCAATGCGCCAGCCCGATGTGGTCCGGATGCATGTGGGTCACGATCACGCGCAAAATCGGCAACCCTTCCAGGCTGCTCGCAAAAACCTGCTCCCATTGTGCACGCGTGGTCGCACTGTCGATGCAGCAGTCCACCACCGTCCAGCCGCTGACCATGGTGCCGTCGGCGTCGGGTTGCCGGTCGCGCAGCAACCACAGGTTGATGTGGTCCAGCGCGAATGGCAGGCCCATGCGGATCCACTTGACGCCAGGTGCGACTTCCATGGTGCCCCCCTGCGGAGGGAGTGCATCGCCAAGCGGGTAGTGGATCTGGTGTTCGAGTGGGTTCATGGCGGTCGTGGTATGGGTTAGCATTGACGTTAACGTAAACGTCATGCATCCGATGCATTGTAGGGAGCTGCGGCCGCGGGGCTGTCTCCTGTGCGAAACCGACCTTGCTGCACGCAGTACCCACCATGGCCAACACCTACACCATCAGCGATCTCGCCAAAGAGTTTGATCTCACCACGCGGGCGATCCGCTTTTATGAAGACATGGGCCTGCTGCAACCGGAACGCACGGGACCAGCGGGCCGAAACCGCGTCTACAGTGCCCGTGACAGGACCCGATTGCGCCTCACGCTCCGCGCCAAGCGACTGGGGCTGTCGCTGACGGAGGCCAAGGAGATCATCGACCTGTACGACAGTCCCCGCGACACGGGCGTGCAGCTGCGCAAGTTTCTGGATGTGCTTGTCGTCCATCGCAAGCAGCTCGAGGAACAGATGGCTGACCTGCAGGCCAATCTGGAGGAGGTCCAGGAGCATGAAAACGAGGCGCGGGCACTCTTGCTGAAGGTCGAAAAGCAAAAATGATTCATAATTGACGTTTACGTAAACGTAAATGCTGATCAGGAGATTGCCTTGAGCACGCCCCCCCTTGAGCCCCGGTGCGCTGACTACGCGGAGCGCGTGCGCGCCAGCTTCGCCCTTCAGGGCGCCATGCAGACGTTGGGCGCGCGCCTGGCCCGCGTGGCGGCGGGGGCGGTCGACATCGAGCTCGAATGGGCTCCGGCACTTACCCAGCAGCATGGCTTCCTGCATGCCGGCATGGTGGCCACCGCCCTGGATTCGGCCTGTGGCTATGCGGGTTTCACCCTGATGGGCCCCGACGCCGCCGTGCTCACCATCGAATTCAAGATCAACCTGCTGGCCCCCGCCAAGGGCCAGCGTTTTCGCATGGAGGGGCGGGTGCTGAAGCCCGGCCGCACCATCACCGTGTGCGAGGGCCGTGCCTTCGCCATAGAAAACTCCCAGGAAAAGCTGGTGGCCACCATGGGGTGCACCCTCATGGCCGTCACCGGGCGCGACAACATCCAAGGCTGAACAAGCCACCTTCCACAATCTGTTTTGAGGAGACATTCACCATGAGCATTCCCGCCAACCTGCCTGGCCTCAACTTCCAATTGGGCGAGGATATCGATGCCCTGCGCGATGCCGTGCGCGACTTTGCGCAGGCCGAGATCGCGCCGCGCGCGGCCGAGATCGACCGCAGCGACCAGTTCCCCATGGACCTGTGGCGCAAGATGGGCGACCTGGGCGTGCTCGGCATCACGGTGCCCGAGCAATATGGCGGCGCCGCCATGGGCTACCTCGCCCACATGGTGGCCATGGAGGAAATCTCCCGCGCCAGCGCCTCCGTGGGCCTGTCTTACGGCGCGCACAGCAACCTGTGCGTGAACCAGATCAACCGCAACGGCAGCGAGGCACAGAAGGCCAAGTACCTGCCCAAGCTCATCAGTGGCGAGCACGTGGGTGCGCTGGCCATGAGCGAGCCGGGCGCGGGCTCCGATGTGATCAGCATGAAGCTCAAGGCCGAGGACAAGGGCGGCTACTACCTGCTCAACGGCAACAAGATGTGGATCACCAATGGTCCGGATGCCGACACCCTCGTGGTGTACGCCAAGACCGAACCCGAAATGGGCGCGCGGGGCGTCACGGCCTTCCTGATCGAAAAAGGCATGCCGGGATTCAGCATTGCGCAAAAGCTCGACAAGCTGGGCATGCGTGGCAGCCACACAGGCGAGCTGGTTTTCAACAATGTCGAAGTGCCCGCCGCGAATGTGCTCGGTGGCCTGAACCAGGGCGCCAAGGTGCTGATGAGCGGCCTGGACTACGAACGTGCGGTGCTGACCGGCGGCCCGCTGGGCATCATGCAGTCCGTGATGGACAACGTGATCCCGTACATTCACGACCGCAAGCAGTTCGGCCAGAGCATTGGCGAGTTCCAGCTCATTCAGGGCAAGGTGGCCGACATGTACACCGTGCTGCAGGCGGGGCGCTCGTTTGCCTACACTGTGGCCAAGAACCTTGACATGCTCGGTACAGATCACGTGCGCCAGGTGCGCAAGGACTGCGCCAGCGTGATCCTGTGGTGTGCGGAGAAGGCGACCTGGATGGCCGGTGAGGGCGTGCAGATCTATGGTGGCAATGGCTACATCAACGAATACCCGCTGGGCCGCCTGTGGCGCGACGCCAAGCTGTATGAGATCGGTGCGGGCACCAGCGAGATCCGCCGCATGTTGATTGGCCGCGAGCTGTTTGCTGAAACCTGCTGAGCTTCATTTCCTTTCTACTGATTCCTCAAGGACAACATGCCCTCCTCGATCGACGACCTGTTTGTTCACAACCGCGCCTGGGCGGCCCAGATGGAGCGCGAGCGGCCCGGTTTTTTCACGAGCCTGCTGGCCCAGCAAAAGCCCAAGTACATGTGGATCGGCTGCTCGGACAGCCGGGTGCCCGCCAACCAGATCACGGGCCTGGAGCCGGGCGAAGTGTTCGTGCACCGCAACGTGGCCAATGTGGTGGTGCCCACTGACCTGAACTGCCTTTCCACCATCCAGTACGCGGTGGACCAGTTGCACATCGAGCACCTCATGGTGGTGGGGCACTATGGCTGTGGCGGCGTTTTGGCTGCACTAGAGGGCACGCGTGTCGGCCTGGCTGACAACTGGATCCGCCATGTGCAGGACGTGCGTGACCGCCACCGCGACCTGATTGCTGCCACCGCCCCAGAGTGGCGCCACGATGTGCTGTGCGAACTCAATGCCATCGAGCAGGTCGTCAACATTGCCCAGACCACGGTGATGCTCGACGCCTGGGGCCGGGGCCAGAAGGTCACGCTGCACGGCTGGTGCTATGGGCTCAAGGACGGTCTCATCAACAACCTGCACATGTCCGTGGGCAGCACCGAAGGCCTGGACTCGCTGTACAAGGCAGCGATCGCCGGTGTGGCGGCCGTCAAAAGGCAATAGTCAACACCTCCCCTTTGCAACGGCTGAGCACCCGCCATGTTCCCGCAACGGCTCGATGCGCCCCAGGCCTACGGCATTGCCAAGGCCATGATGGACGGTTTCAACCGGCACTACCGGCTGTTCCGCACCGAGTCGGCGCGGGCCAAGCACCGCTTCGAAACCGGCGACTGGCACGGCCAGCAGCGGGCGCAGCGCGAACGCATCGAGTTCTATGACCTGCGCGTGAAAGAATGCGTGCGCCGGCTGGAGAAGGAATTCAGCGCGGGCGCGCAGCCCATGGACGTGTGGCACCAGATCAAGCTGCATTACATCGGCCTCTTGGTCAACCACCACCAGCCCGAACTGGCCGAGACCTTCTTCAACTCGGTCACGACCAAGATCCTGCACCGCACGCATTTCCACAACGACTTCATCTTCGTGCGGCCCGCGGTCAGCACCGAATACATCGAGAACGAAGAGCCCGCAGCGCGCCCCACCTACCGCGCGTACTACCCCTCCCGCGACAACCTGCACGAGACGTTCCAGACCATCATCGAGAACTTCCAGTTGCAGCGTGAGTTTGCGGACTTGGCGCGAGACAGTGCCTGCGTGGTGGCCGCCGTGCGCGGCCGCCTCGACAAGGTGCGGCTGCGCGCCAACTTCCAGATCCAGGTGCTCACCAGCCTGTTCTTCCGCAACAAGGGCGCCTATGTGGTGGGCAAGATCATCAACGGCTTCAACGAAGTGCCGTTTGCGCTGCCCATCCTGCACGACGATGCTGGCAGGCTGTTCATCGACGCCGCGCTGTTCGGCGAAGACGATATGCAGATGCTGTTCAGCTTCGCCCGCGCCTACTTCATGGTGGACATGGAGGTGCCCAGCGCCTACGTGCAGTTCCTGCGCAGCCTCATGCCCCGCAAGCCGCGCGCCGAGATCTACAACGCGCTGGGCCTGGCCAAGCAGGGCAAGACCCTGTTCTACCGCGACTTCCTGTACCACCTGAAGCATTCCAGCGATCAGTTTCGCATCGCCCCCGGCATCAAGGGCATGGTGATGCTGGTGTTCGACCTGCCGAGCTTTCCGTTCGTTTTCAAGCTCATCAAGGACTATTTCCCGCACCAGAAGGAAACCACGCGCGAGCAGATCAAGGCCAAGTACCTGCTGGTCAAGCAGCACGACCGCGTGGGCCGCATGGCCGACACGCTGGAGTACAGCGAGGTGGCCTTCCCACGCGACCGGTTTGACGATGCACTGATTGCCGAGATCGAGAAGTTCGCCCCCAGCCAGCTGGAGATCAGCGACCGCGATGGCGACGGCCAGACCGAAGTCATCATCAAGCACCTGTACATCGAGCGGCGCATGATCCCGCTCAACATCTACCTGCAAGAGGCCTTTGACACCGGCCTCACCGACCCGCGTGCGCGCCAGCAGATGGAGCACAGCGTCATCGAATACGGCAACGCCATCAAGGACCTCGTGGCCGCCAACATCTTCCCCGGCGACATGCTCTGGAAGAACTTCGGCGTCACGCGCAATGGCAAGGTCGTGTTCTACGACTACGACGAGATCGAATACCTCACCGACTGCAACTTCCGCCGCGTGCCCACGCCGCGCAACGAAGAGGAAGAGATGAGCGGCGAGGTCTGGTACAGCGTGGGCCCGCGCGATGTGTTCCCCGAAACCTTCGGCCCTTTCCTGCTCGGCAACGACGCCGTGCGCGAGGTGTTCATGTCGCACCACGCCGACCTGCTCGACGCCGCGTTCTGGCAGTCGCACAAGGAGCGCATCCAGGCGGGCCACATGTTCGACGTTTTTCCCTACGACACGGACCGGCGCTTCGCGCAGGGCGCGCCGGCCCGTTAGTCCATTTCATTCAACCCCCGACTTTCGTCTGAACCCTTCCCAGGAGATTTGCACCATGTCCGCATCCACCCAAGACCCCATCGTCATCGTCGGCGCCGCGCGCACCCCCATGGGCTCGCTGCAGGGCGACTTTTCCAGCCTGGCCGCGCACGACCTGGGCGGCGCCGCGATCCAGGCCGCCATCGAGCGCGCCGGTGTGTCGCCCGACGCCGTGGGCGAGGTGCTGTTCGGCAACTGCCTGATGGCCGGCCAGGGCCAGGCGCCCGCGCGCCAGGCGGCCTTCAAGGGCGGCCTGCCCAAGGGCGCTGGCGCGGTCACGCTCAGCAAGATGTGCGGCTCGGGCATGAAGGCCGCGATGATGGCGCACGACATGCTGCTGGCCGGCACGCACGACGTGATGGTGGCCGGCGGCATGGAGAGCATGACCAACGCCCCCTACCTGCTGCAGAAGGGGCGTGGCGGCTACCGCCTGGGACATGACCGCATCTTCGACCACATGATGCTCGACGGCCTGGAAGACGCCTATGAAGCAGGCCGCAGCATGGGCACCTTTGGCGAAGACTGCGCGGCCAAGTACCAGTTCACGCGCGAGCAGCAGGACGCGTTCGCCACGGCCAGCGTGCAGCGCGCCAAGGCCGCCACCGAGTCCGGCGCGTTCGCGGCCGAGATCGTGCCCGTCACCGTCAAGACCCGCGCGGGCGAGACCGTGGTGTCGGTGGACGAAGGCCCGGGCAAGGTCAAGCTGGAGAAGATCGCCACCTTGAAGCCCGCCTTCAAGAAGGACGGCACCATCACCGCCGCATCCAGCTCCAGCATCAACGACGGCGCCGCCGCGCTGGTGATGATGCGCGAATCCACCGCGAAGAAGCTCGGGGCCAAGCCGCTGGCGCGCATCGTGAGCCACGCCACCCACGCGCAAGAGCCCGAGTGGTTCGCCACCGCCCCCCTGGGCGCCACGCAGAAGGCGCTGGCCAAGGCCGGCTGGGAAGTGGGCGACGTGCAGCTGTGGGAGATCAACGAGGCCTTCGCCGTGGTGCCCATGGCGCTGATGAAAGAGCTGGACCTGCCGCACGACAAGGTCAACGTGAACGGCGGCGCCTGCGCCCTGGGCCACCCCATCGGTGCCAGCGGCGCCCGCATCATGGTCACGCTGATGTATGCCCTCCAGGCGCGCGGCCTGACCAAGGGCCTGGCCACGCTGTGCATCGGCGGCGGCGAAGCCACGGCGGTGGCGCTGGAACTCGTTTGATGCGGGAGGGAGATGGGATGATTTGGCTCTTTTCACAAGGACAGTGATGACCGCACCCTCTCCCGAGATCACCGCCTTCTGGCGCGCGTTTTCCGATGCCCAGGCATCGCTCCAGGCCCAGCCGCTGCGCGAGCGGGTCGAGTCCGCCAACGCGCTCATCGAGCGCCACCTGGGCGGCCTGGCGCTGGAGATGTCCGGCGGCGACGGCGATGCGGTGGTGGACCTCATCGTCACCGCCCACGGCAGCACCGAAAAATTTCCACTGCTGATGCAGGCGGTGGCGGCCGCGCCCGCGCTGCAGAACTACCGCGTGCGCGCGTTCCGCGAGCGCACCACGCAGCCGGACTTTCCCATCGGCATGGACGGTTTCCAGCTGGCCACGTCCGAGGTGTTCATCGCCCTGGACCAGGATGGCGGGCAGGCCGCGCTGGAGATCCGCTTTGGCCGCGAGATCCCGAGCGACTACCAGGACCATGCGCGCAACATGGCGTTCATCATGCTCGACCATGTGCTCGGCGAGTACGACTTCGCCGTCAAGGTGGGGGCGGTGGATTTTGTCGGGCAGGCTGGCGACCCGCAGGCGCAGTGGGTCCCGCTCAGCCAGTTGCCTCCGGTGTTTGATCGCTACTGGGTCGAGACGCTGGGCCGCACGGGAGACTTCCCGGCGGGTGAACACGACTGGTCGGGCATGACGCTGGCGTTCGGCGGCGAGCCCGGAGATGGCGACGGCGACGAAGGCCCCGGGGTGCGCGAGGACACCGCCATTGTCATGGTCAACCGCAGCGCCAGCCCCGTGGCCATGCGCGCCGACCTGTCGCACGCTCTGGTGCTGGACCTGGCCGTGGGGGACCGCGATGAGCTGGCCGCCGTGCAGGCGCTGCAGGACCAGGCCGCCACGCTGCTGGAGCTGCCCCAGCTGGGCATCCTGGCCTACACCCTGACCCGTGCCGGGCGCCGCAAGGCCGTCTACTACGTGGGCGACGAGCAACTGGCCAGGCAGGCGCTGGCACCCCTGCTGCTGCGGGACGAGGCCGAGTCGCTGGTGCTGTCCACCACCTATGACCCGGCGTGGTCCGGCTACTTCGAATTTGCCGCGCATTGACCTGGACGCGACCATGATCGAAACCACCGAGCAGCTGCGCGCCCTGTATGCCGCCCCAAGCGAGCGGGCCCTGCACAAGCAGCAACCGCAGCTGGATGCGCACTGCCAGCGCTTCATTGCCCTGTCGCCGTTCTGCGTGGTAGCCAGTGGTGGACTCCATGGCGCATTGCTCGATGCCTCGCCGCGCGGCGGTGCGCCCGGTTTCGTGAAGTCGCCCGATGCGCACACCCTGCTGCTGCCCGACGCGGGGGGCAACAACCGGCTCGACACCCTGACCAACCTGCTCGATGACCCGCGCATCGGCCTGCTGTTCATGATTCCGGGCGTGGACGAAACCCTGCGGGTGAACGGCACGGCGCGCCTGCGCGACGAGGCGCTGTACACCGACTTCTTCACGGCCGGGCGCCAGCGCCCAAAGATGGTGATCGAAGTGCGCGTGGCCGAGGCGTATCTGCACTGCTCCAAGGCCTTCATGCGCTCGCGGCTGTGGTCCCCCGATGCGCAGGTGGACCGCGCCGCGCTGCCCACGATGGGCCAGATGATCCACGACCAGATGGGCCTCGCCACCGAGCCTGAGTCGCAAGTGGCGATGCTGCAACGCTACCGCGCCCAACTGGCGCAGGAGCAGCAGCTCGGCGACGCCTGAGGGTGTTGAGAGTGACTGCTACTATTTTGATAGCTATTGGCGCTTGATACATAGGCGCCAGGGCCCAATTCAATCCAAATTTCAACCATGAAATCCATACTTGTCATCGGCGCATCGCGCGGCATCGGTTTGGAGCTGGTGCGCCAGTACGCCGAGGCGGGCCGCCGCGTGATCGCCACCGTGCGCGACGACGCGGGCCGCGAGCGGGTGCAGGCCCTGGGCGCCGAGGTGCTCACCGTGGACGTGGCCAACCCCGCCAGTGTGAGCGCGCTGGCCTGGCAACTGGACGGCGAAAAGATCGAGACCGCCTGGTACGTGGCGGGCGTCATCCGCCGTCCCAACGCGCTCACGCCGCCCACGCAGCAGGACTTCGACGCCGTCATGCACACCAACGTGCTGGGCGCCATGCAGGCGCTGCCGCAGGTCGCGCCCCTGGTGGCCGACGCGCAGGGCGTGTTCGCGTTCCTGTCCTCGTCCATGTCGCAGATTGGCAGCGTGCCGGGCAGCGGCTCCTGGCTGTATCGCACCAGCAAGGCGGCGCTGAACATGGCGGTGGCCGCGGCCCAGCATGACTACCCAGGCGCCACGCTCATCACCATCGACCCCGGCTGGGTGCAGACCGACATGGGCGGCGAAGGCGCCGCGCTGACGGTGCGGGACAGCGTGCGCGGCCTGCGCGCCACCGTGGCGGGCGTCACCGCCGCCGACAAGGGCCGCCTGCTGCACCACGACGGCCGTCGCGCCACCCACTGGTAACCCTTTCGACCGAACCCACAACGACTTCTGGAGACAACCCCGATGCTGCTGACCCAAGACCAGGAAATGATCCGCGACGCGGTGCGCGACTTCGCGCAGGAACAGCTGTGGCCCCACGCCGCGCGCTGGGACAAGGAACACCACTTCCCCAAGGAGGCGCACCAGGGCCTGGCTGCACTGGGCGCGTATGGCATCTGCGTGCCCGAAGAATTTGGCGGCGCCCACCTCGACTACGTCACCCTCGCGCTGGTGCTTGAAGAGATCGCGGCCGGCGACGGCGGCACCAGCACCGCCATCAGCGTGACCAACTGCCCGGTCAACGCCATCCTCATGCGCTATGGCAACGCCCAGCAAAAGCGCGACTGGCTCACGCCGCTGGCCCGTGGCGAGATGCTGGGCGCGTTCTGCCTGACCGAGCCGCATGTGGGGTCCGACGCGTCCGCACTGCGCACCACGGCGGTGAAGCAGGGCGATGAATACGTGATCAACGGCGTCAAGCAGTTCATCACCAGCGGCAAGAACGGCCACGTGGCCATCGTCATCGCCGTGACCGACAAGGGCGCGGGCAAGAAGGGCATGAGCGCCTTCCTCGTGCCCACCAGCAACCCGGGCTACGTGGTCGCGCGGCTCGAAGACAAGCTGGGCCAGCACAGCAGCGACACCGCGCAGATCAACTTCGACCACTGCCGCATTCCGGCCGAAAACCTGATCGGCGCGGAAGGCGAGGGCTACAAGATCGCCCTGGGCGCGCTCGAGGGCGGCCGCATCGGCATCGCCGCGCAAAGCGTGGGCATGGCACGCAGTGCCTTCGACGTGGCGCTGGCGTATTCGAAAGAGCGCGAGAGCTTCGGCACCGCCATCTTCAACCACCAGGCCGTGGGCTTTCGCCTGGCCGACTGCGCCACGCAGATCGAAGCCGCGCGCCAGCTCATCTGGCACGCCGCCGCGCTGCGCGATGCGGGCCGGCCCTGCCTGAAGGAAGCCGCCATGGCCAAGCTGTTCGCCAGCGAGATGGCCGAACGCGTGTGCAGCGCCGCCATCCAGACCCTGGGCGGCTACGGCGTGGTGAACGACTTCCCGGTGGAGCGCATCTACCGCGACGTGCGCGTGTGCCAGATCTACGAAGGCACGAGCGACGTGCAGAAGATCATCATTCAGCGCGCGCTGGCTTGATGCTGATTGCTATGAATTGAATAGCTGTTGGCGCAGGAGGGGAAAGCGCCAGGGCCTGTTTTGTTCAAATTTCTTGCTGCGGCAGCCACTGGGCCAGCACCGCATGGAGCGCGTCCACATCCACGGGCTTGCGCAGCACCAGGTAGCCCTCGGCATCGGCCTCGTGCAGGGCGGGTGAGTCAAACTCGCCGCTCACCATGGCTCCGCGCGCGGCGGGGCAGCGCTCCAGCAGGACGCGCAGCACGTCAAAGCCGCTATCGCCCGACGACAGGTGCTGGTCGCACAGGATGGCCTGCGGTGTAAAGCCGTTGTCCAGGTGGGCGTGGGCCTCGCCGGGGGTGCGGGCGGTGCGCAACGCTATGCCCCAGCCGCCCAGCAGGGCCGACCAGGCCCGCAGCACGTGGGGATCGTCGTCCAGCACCAGGCACCGGCCCTGCAGGCGGGGCCAGGTGCGTGGCGCGGCGGTGCCACGTGCGTCGGGCGCCAGCGCAGGCGCGGCCGTGGCCGGCAGCTCGATCCAGAAACACGACCCCCGCCCCGGACGCGAGGCCATGCCCTGGCGTGCACCCATCAGCGCCACGCAGCGCGCCACCACGGCCAGCCCCAGGCCGTGGCCTTCGCGGTGGAGGTGCCCCGCGCTCTGCGGGCGGTAGAAGGCCTGGTAGATGGCGGCCTGCTCCTGTGGTGCCACGCCTTCGCCGGTGTCCCACACCTCCAGCCGCCAGTGGCCACCGCGCTGCCGTGCGCCCACCAGCACCCCGCCCCGCAGTGTGTAGCGCAAGGCGTTGTGCACCAGGTTGGCCAGCGACTGCCGCACCAGCGCGGGGTCGGCCAGCACCGTGGCGTGCGCGGGGGGCGGGCGCAAGCGCAGGGCCAGCCCGCGCGCGGTGGCTTCGGTGACGAACTGGTGGCGCAGGTCGTCGAACAGGTGGGCCAGCGGCACGGGCGCGGGCCGCAGCTCCACCGTGCCTGATTCGATGCGCGACAGGTCGAGCAGGGCGTCGAACATCTGGCTGAGCGAGTGCATGCTCAGCCGCCACTGGCCCAGCAAGGGGCCGATGTGCGGGTGGCCCTGGCCCTGCAGCGCAATGGCTTCGGCCAGCAACGCCATGGCGTGCACGGGCTGGCGCAGGTCGTGGGCGGCGGTGCTCAGAAACCGGTTCTTCTCGGCCAGCGCGGCTTCGGCCGCGTCGCTGGCCTCGCGGTAGCGCTCGGCCAGGTCGCGGCTGCGCTCTTCCAGCACCACCTGGCGCACGAAGAACCGGTGCGAGTTCATGGCGCTGCGGTAGATCACGGCGGCCATCACCAGCGTCATGGGCAGTACAAACGGCCACTGCGCCGGAAACGCCCAGGGGATCATCGCCAGCCCACCCACCGCACCCACGAAATACATGCGGTAGACAGCGAGCGTGGCGGTCATCTGCGCTGCGTTGGCGGCCAGAATGCCCGCCAGCGTGATATGCAGCAACAGCATGAATTCGTAGCTGGCGTGGCCCAGCGACAACGCTATCGAGAGTGAAACGCCTACCCCGTGCGCCAAGGCCAGGTAACACACGCGGCGGGTCCAGGGGGGCAGCAGGGCTTCGGGCGGCCGCAAGGCGCGTTCGCGCCGGTACTGCCGGTGGCCCCACCCCACGAACAGCAACACGGGCAGGTATGCGCCTCCCCACGCCAGCAGCGGCATGGCCTGCCCACCCTGCCAGCCCAGCAGCAGGCCAAACAGCAGCCCCATGGCGGGCATGACCGACATGCCCAGCCGCAGGCGCGCAAAAGAGGCTTCGAGCAGCAGCAGCCAGCCTTGTGCGCTGGGCGCGCCGTGCGCATGGCCCGGGGCCTTGGTGTTGGGCGTCATGTGCGTGCGAAGGTGGCCGCCGCCTCCCGGCGGCGCCGCAGCCGGCGCGCCTGCCGCCACATGCCCAGGGCCGCGCGGGCGTGGACCGCGGTCCAGGCCGGGATGCGCACCTGGCCGCGCTCGCCCGGTCCGGTGCCGGCGCGGGGATGGGGGTGGGGAAACCAGCGGCGCGGCAAGAACTGGAGTGGCATGGGGCGCGGGCGGGCCGGTGTTCAGGCGGGTGGACCGGGCAGGACCAGCCGGCGCCCGCGCAGTCCCGTGATGGCCTCCACGCGGGTGCGTGCGCCCAGGCGCAGGAGGATGGCGCTCATGTGCTCCTTGACCGTGCTCTCCGACAGGTCGTACTGCAGCGCGATGCGCTTGTTGGGCAGCCCCTGCAGCACCAGCGCCAGGATTTCGCCCTGGCGCACCGACAGGCCCAGTTCGGCGGGCGTGACCGGCAGGTCGCGGCTGCGCGGGGGCTGGTTGCCGGGGGGGGCGGGCACAAACCAGGCCAGGCCGCCCAGCAGGGCCTCCACCGCCTGGGCGAAGATCTCTGGCGGAGCCTGCTTGTGGATGAAGCCGTGCGCACCCGCCTGGCGCACGCGCTCCATCATGGCCGGGTCGTCGTCGCCGCTGACGACCGCCAGCGCGGTGCCGGGGCAGTGTTCGCGCACCAGCGCGATCAGGCCCAGCGCGGCACCTTCGGCCAGCCAGAAGTCGACGAGCGCGATGGCGGGGGCACCCCGCGTGGCCACCAGCGGCAGAAAGTCATCGGCGCACCCGGCCACGGCCACCTCCAGGTAGGGCAGGCGCAAGCGCAGGAATTCGGCCACGCCGCGTGCTACCAGCGGGTGGTCGTCCAGGATGAGTGCATAGGGTGACATGGGGGCCGGGGGGCGCTGCGGCGCCGGGCGCCGGGATGCCGCAGCAAAGCAAATTCTGCCAAGTGTGGACCGGAAGGGGCGGCGCGCAAACCCTACCTCGGTAGGGTTTTGCGGCGGGCGGCGTGCCGCACAGAATCCGCCCCTCTTTCATCCATTCATTCCTTCACCACCCAGGAGGTTTCCGTTCATGACCCCCACAAGCGCAAAGTTCACCCGGCACCACGCACGGCCCGCAGTCCGCTGGGCCCCTCTTGGGCTGGCCGCGGTGTTGCTGGCGGGCTGCGGGGGCGGCGATGGCGACGGCGGCACCACGCCCCCGCCCACGGCCGGGGCCTTCACCGTGGGGGGCTCCGTGGTCGGCCTGGGCGCCGGCAAGGCGCTGACCCTGCAGAACAATGGCGGCGATGACCTGGCCCTGAGCGCCAACGGCGGTTTTGTGTTCGCGGCCCGGCTGGACCGCGGCGTGGCCTATGCCGTCACCGTCACGACGCAGCCCGGCGGCCAGCGCTGCGCCGTGGCGCAAGGCACGGGCACCGCCACCGCGAACGTGGGCGATGTGCAGGTGCGCTGCGAGAACCTGGCGGCGGCCACCTTCACGGTGGGGGGCTCGGTATCGGGCCTGGCGGGCGGCGCAGTGGTGCTGCAGAACAACGGCGGCGATGACCTGTCCCTGGCCAGCAACGGTGGCTTCGCGTTTTCCACGGCGGTGGCCACGGGCAGCCCCTATGTCGTCACGGTGAAGACCCCGCCCGCAGGCCAGAACTGCGCGGTGCGCAACGGCAGCGGCACGGTGGGTTCGGCCCATGTCGGCTCGGTGGAGGTGGCCTGCGCCACGGCCGTGGCACTGCCGCAGGGGGACTGGAAGCAGGAGCGTTGCACGCCCATCGGCCCGGGCCAATGGGGCCGGTCGCTGTGGCGCATCGCGCGGCAAGGCGAGACCCGGGCCACGGTCAGCCTGGGCGTGGCGACCTACTCCGACGCGAACTGCACCGCCGCGGGCGCGGTCATTGGCGGGCAAGGGGGCGATGGGGGCAATTTCACGTTTGACCGCACGGGCGCGACACCCACGCTCGCCGCCTTCTGGGGCAGCTGGGCCCAGGTCACGGGGTTGACCTCGCGCACCGTGTGGGCGCGCAAGGGCCCCTATCTGTGCCCGCTGGGCGACCAGAACCCGAGCCTGTTCGGCTCGGCCGCCGCCGTGGAGGCCTCGGCCGACATCTCCATCCAGAACAAGGCCTGCTACACCCAGAACTGAACCCCCGTGCTCCCTGCGGGCCGTGGCGGCCCGTGGGCACCGCCGGGCGGCTGGACGGGGGGGCGGGCGGAATTTCAGCCGCCACTGCCCCGGCGCCGCAGCACCACCGTGATCTGCCCATTGGTCTCGATGGTCGCGCGCTCCACCTCGTGCAGGTGCAGGCATCCGCTGGCGCGCAGCGCGGCCTCGAGGTCGTCCGGTGAAAGCAGCTCCTTGCGCAGGAGGTCGGCGTTCACCTGTCCCTGCTCCACCAGCACCCGCGGCGTGCCGTCGATCAGCCGCTCCATCCACGCGAAGCGGAACGTCAGCTGCGCCAGCACCACGTGGCAGCCGATGAGCGTGGTGGCCGAGACGAGCCCGCCCACCAGCGAGTTGTCGCCCGCGTTCATCGAGTTCTGCACCGCGTTGGACAGGATCAGCAGCAGCACGAGGTCGAACGGCGCGTACTGCCCTGTCTGCCGCTTGCCTGTCAGGCGCAGGAACACCAGCAAAAAGACATAGACCACCACGCCGCGCAGCACGAACTCCCACCACGGTACATTCATTTCCCACATTGCAGGCTCCTTGTTGGAGGGTTGTGTCGCGTGCCAGTCTACGGCGCTGAGCGAAAATCCCGGACATGCCACCTGCCAGGCCGGCCCACGCCCCGTGCGGTCCCGGTCCCTTCACAGAAAGAAAACACCTCCATGCAACGCCGCCAATTCCACCAAGCCAGTGCCCTGGGGGCGCTGCTGTGCGCCAGCTGGCAGCAGGCCTGGGCCCTGTCGCTGGGCGATCTCTCCAATGCCGATGCCACGGGCGGCCTCAAGGCCGCGCTGGGCCAGGGCGCCCAGGCCGCGGTGTCGCTGCTGGGGCGGCCCGACGGTTTCCTGGGTAATCCCAAGGTGCGCATCGGGCTTCCCGGCTACCTGGACGACGCGGCCAAGGTCATGAAATCGCTGGGCCAGGGCAAGCGCGTCGATGAGCTGGTCACCTCCATCAACCGCGCCGCCGAGGCCGCCGTGCCCATGGGCAAGGACCTGCTCGTGGGCGCGGTGCAGAACATGACGGTGACGGACGCCAAGAACATCCTGGCGGGAGGAAGCACCTCGGTGACGGCCTTCTTCGCCGAGAAGACGCGCGTGCCGCTGGGGGAGCGCTTCCTGCCGGTGGTGGACCAGGCGACGGAGAAGGTGGGCCTCACCCAGAAGTACAACGCCTTCGCTGGCAAGGCCGCGGGCTTCGGACTGCTCAAGCCCGAAGAGGCCAACCTGGCGCGGTACGTCACCGGCAAGACGCTCGATGGCCTGTACACCATGATCGGCGAGGAAGAGCGCCGCATCCGCCAGGACCCGGCCGGCGCGGGCAGTGCCATCGCCCGCAAGGTGTTCGGCGCGCTGCGCTGATCGCCGTTCACCGCGATGCGCACCCCGCCCATGGCCCTGGCCGACAGCGCACCCTGCCCGTGCGGACGCACCGTGGCGCCCGCGGGCCGGCGCGCCGGCGGCACGGCCGCCGTGCTGCGTTATGCCGACTGCTGCGGCCGCTATGTGGACCATCTGGAAGCGGCGCCCGCGCCCGACGCCGAAAGCCTCATGCGGTCCCGGTACACCGCGTTCGTGGGCGAGCGGGCCGAGTACCTGCAGGCCACCTGGCACCCCACCACGCGCCCCGCGTCGATGGATTTCGATGCGGGCGCGCGGTGGCTCGGGCTTGCGGTGCGCGGCCACCGCGCCACGGGCGAAGGCCGTGCGGAAGTCGAGTTCGTGGCGCGCTACCGCGTGGGCGGCCGTGCCGTGCGCCTGCACGAGACCAGCCGCTTCGTGCGCGAAGGCGGGCGCTGGTTCTATGTGGATGGCGATGTCCACGGTTGAAATTTGCATGAAAATGACCTCAAGCCATTTATCCATAAGCGCCATAAGCTATGAAATTTGAAGCAATACTGTTCGACTGCGACGGGGTCCTGGTGGACAGCGAACCCATCACCAACGGCGTGCTGCGCGACATGCTCGCGGAGGCCGGCTGGGCCCTGAGCGCCGAGGAGTGCATGCGCATCTTCATCGGCAAGACCGTGCGCAGCGAGGCCGCCCGCATCGAGACCCACACCGGCCGGCCGCTCACCGATGCATGGATGGCCGATTTCTATGCGCGGCGCAATGCCGAGCTGGACCAGCGCCTCACGGCCATCGAGCACATCCACGGCACCATCGAGCGCGTGCACGCGCACCACGGCGGGCGCATCGCCTGCGCCTCGGGGGCCGACCGGCACAAGGTGGAGATGCAGCTGGCCAAGGTGGGCCTCACGCCCTTCTTCGAGGGCCGCATCTTCAGCGGCCACGAAATGCCGCGCACCAAGCCCGCGCCGGACGTGTACCTGGCGGCGGCCGCCGCGCTGCAGGCGCAGCCCCTGCGCTGCGCGGTGGTCGAAGACACGGTGACGGGCGTCACTGCGGGGGTGGCGGCGGGCGCCACGGTGTTTGCCTATGCGCCACTGGACGATGGCGAGGCCCTGCGCGCGGCGGGGGCGTCTGAGGTGTTTCGCAGCATGGCCGAGCTGCCGGCCTTGCTGGGCTGCTGACCGCTGCTGTTCGCACCAGGACACGCCATGCCCAAGCACAGCAGCCAGCTGCCACGGTGGCTACGCAACTGCGCCGCGCTCGCGGCCCTCGGCGTTCTCATGGGCTGCTCGTCGGTGCGCCCCTGGATCAACGAGCCGCTGCCGCCCGAAGACCGGGACATCCCCGTGCGCAAGTCCGAGCGCGACCCCACCATCCTGGTGGCCGTGACGCTTTCGGGCGGCGGCGCGCGCGCGGCCGCCTTCGGCTTCGGCGTGCTGACCGAGATGCAGCAGACCCGCTTTCGCTGGAATGGGCGGGACACCACCCTGCTGGACGCCACGGACGTGGTGAGCGGCGTGTCGGGCGGCAGCATTGTTGCCGCCTACTTCGCGGCGCATGGCATCGAGGGGCTGCCCCGGTTCGAGCACGACTTCCTGCGGCAGAACTTCCAGAACAGCCTCATCACCCAGGCCCTGCGGCCCGGCAACCTGGTGGACCTGACCTCGCCCTGGCTGGGCCGCACCCACCTGCTCGCGCGGCGGCTGGACGACCTGTACGGCGGGCTGACCTTCGGCGATGTGGAGCGGCGCCCGCGCCACCCGCAACTGTTCATCACCGCCACCGACATGTCGCTGGGCACGGGCTTCGAGTTCACCTGGGAGCAGTTCACGCTGATCTGCTCGGACCTGCGCAAGGTGCCGCTGTCCTTCGCGGTGGCGTCCTCGTCGGCCGTGCCGCTGCTGCTCAGCCCGATGACGCTCAAGAACTACGCCGACCAGTGCCCTGAACGCCGCACCGGCTCCACGGCCAGCGCGCGCGCCGCGGCCGCCGGCGACTACCGCGCCCGGCTGTACCGCGCGCACGAACTGAGCTACACCGACGCGCAGCGCAAGCCCTACATCCACCTGGTGGACGGCGGCCTGGCCGACAACCTGGGCGTGCAGCGCCTGCTGGACCGGGCCCTGGCGGGCGGCGGCCTGCGCCAGACGTTCAGCGAGGTGGGCATCCCGCCCGCCACCATCCGCAAGCTGGTGCTGATCACCGTGAACGCGGAGCGCGATCCGTCGGTCAACATCGACATGAGCGACCAGGTGCCCAACATGGCCCAGGTGGTGGATGCGCTGCTGTTCGGCACCGGCGCACGCGCCACGCGCGAGACGCAGGAGTTCCTGCGCGACATCACCCAGCAGTGGCGCCAGGCCCTGGCCGCGGGCTCCACGGGCAGCGGCGATGCCTTCGCGCCCGATGCCGAGATCCATGTGATTCCCGTGAACCTGCGCGACGCGCCGGACGACGTGGCGCGGCGGCGCCTGTTGCAGGTGCCCACGGCGTTCTCCATCTCCCACGAAGAGGTCACCGACCTCATCGAGGCCGGCGGCAGCGTGCTGCGGCATTCGCCCGAGTTCCGCGCGCTGGTGCAGTCATTGCTGCACGGCGCACCCAGGCCGCCGCAGCCGTCGCAGTGACAGAGGCGCGGGGCCGGTAGGCCGCCAGCCCGCGCGGGCAGGCCTTTCGTCCCTGGCTCAGGGCCGCGTGTCGGGCGCGGGGGTGGTGGGCACGTCCTGGTCCTCGGCCGCTTCGATCTGCGCGGCCAGGGCCCTCTGGTAGCCGGGGCGCTGCTGCAGCCGCTGCCAGTAGGCGCGCGTGGCCTCGCCGAACTGCGGCTCCAGGTCCAGGTGCTGGGCCAGCAGCAGCGCATAGCCCACCGACACATCGGCCGCCGTGAAGCGGCCCGCGCACAGGTAGTCGCTGCGTGCCACGGCGGCCTCCACCGCGCGCAGGCGCGCCAGGAACCAGCGGCTGTAATCCTCCACCACCTGGGGCTGCTTGCGGTCCGCGGGCTCGAATCGCCCGTAGCGCAGCACCAGTGTCTGCGGAAAGGTGAGCGTGGCCTCGCCCAGGTGCAGCCAGTTCAGGTAGGCGCCAAAGGCCGGGTCGGGGGGGCGCACGTCCAGCCCGGCGTCCGGGTGCGCGGCGGCCAGGTACTGGCAGATGGCGGCCGATTCGGTCATGCGCACCTGGTGTGGCGCCTTGCCCTGCACCAGCAGTGGCACGGTGCCCAGCGGGTTCTCTTCCAGGAACCAGCGGGCGTGCGCGCGCGGCGGAAACGGCAGCATGTGCAGCACGTACGGCAGCCGCAGCTCTTCCAGCATCCACAACGGGCGGAAGGAGCGGGCGCTGACGCAGTGGTACAGATGGATCATGGGTGCGGTGGGGGCATGGCGGTGTGGTGACCGGGCCCGCCAGTGTAGTGGCGGGTGGCGAAAGTGCGCTGGCCGGTGCCGTCCTGGCGACGCTCGTCACGCAGCGCCGCAACGCTTCATGCGGCGTTGCGCGCCTTGCGCCGGAACTCCGCCGGCGAGTCCCCCGTCCAGCCGCGGAACGCGCGGATGAAGCTCTTCTCGTTGACGAAGCCCGCCGCCTCGGCCACCTGCTTGATGGGGCGGTCCGTGCGGTGCAGCAGGTCCACGGCGCGGCTTTGGCGCACCTCGTCCTTCAGGCCCTGCAGCGTGGCGCCTTCTTCCTTGAGCTGGCGGTGCAACGTGCGCGGCGACACATGCAGCAGGCCCGCGAGCGATTCGGCGCTGTGCTGGGGCAGCGCATGCGCCAGTTGCCCGGCCACGGGGGCGCCCAGCAGCTGGCGCACGCGCTGCACCAGCAGCCGGTCGCGCCGGTACTGCAGCACCGTCAGGGGCAGGGCGTGCTGCAGCATCTGGCGCAGGGCCTGCTCGTCGCGCCGCAGGGGCAGGCTGAGGTAGCGCGCATCGAAGTGGATGGCCGTCCGCGGGGCGCCAAAGGCCACCGGGCCGCGGAAGAGCACCGCGTACGCGTCCGCATGCGGCGGCGCGGCGAACGCGAACTCGGCGGCGATCAGCGGTATGCGCGAATCCACCAGCCAGCAGGCCAGCCCGTGTGCATTGCGCAGCACCGAGACCAGGCAGAACTCGCGCAACGCGCCCAGGTCGCGTGCTTCGGCGATGCCCAGGGTGGCGGTGCCGCCCTGGACCGTGAGGTGCAGCGCGATATCGTCCGCGAGCAGCCCGTGGTGGCGGCACCAGCGTGCCAGCGCCACCTGCAGGTTGGGCGAGCTGATGGACGCGCGCGCCAGCATGCCGTAGCTGCCCCAGGGCAGGCGCCGGCTGAACCAGCCCAGGGCCTCGTCGTCCAGCTCCTGCATGGCGGCATCGGAGATCTGCTCCATCTGCCAGGCGGTGATGCGGGCATGGGTATCGTGCAGCAGCTCCGGCGCGATCTGTGCCTGCGCCAGGGCGCGTTCGGGGCCCATGCCCCGGCGTTCGTAGGCCAGCGCGATCGCCCGCACGAAGGCCATGGGCGTCACGGCGGGTGCGCTGGCGGGGGCCAGGGCCTGCCAGGCTGGCTCGGGGGTGGGGGCAACGGGTTTCACACAAGGCAGTGTGCCCGATGCGTGGCACGATTTGCAACCTTTGTGGCAACCAGGGCCGGACCAGGGCTTCTATGCTTACGGATCGCCGCCCCCGCCGCCGCACGCGGGAGGAAGAGCCATGCAAGGAGACACAACATGACGACGACCCCTGCCGCCTTTGCCGCCGCGGCCCCTCTCACCGGCAGCCACGCCCGTGGCGCCAGCGGCGTCCCGCTGATCGAGCAGACCATCGGCGACTTCTTTGCCGGCATGGTGGCCCGCCAGCCGGGGCGCGAGGCGCTGGTCAGCGTGCACCAGGGGCGCCGCTACACCTACGCCGAACTGCAGGTCCAGGCGCAGCGCCTGGCCAGCGCGCTGTTCGGCCAGGGCCTGGTGCCCGGCGACCGCGTGGGCATCTGGTCGCACAACAACGCCGAATGGGTGCTGATGCAGCTGGCCACCGCGCAGGCGGGCCTGGTGCTGGTCAACATCAACCCGGCCTACCGCACGTCCGAAGTCGAATACGCCCTGAACAAGGTGGGCTGCAAGCTGCTGGTGACCATGGCGCGCTTCAAGACCAGCGACTACCTGGGCATGCTGCGCGAGCTGGCGCCCCAGTGGCAGCACCAGCAGCCGGGCCAGCTGGGCGCGGTGAAGCTGCCCCACCTGCACACGGTGGTGTGGATCGACGAGGCGGGCCAGGGCGCCGACGAGCCCGGGCTGCTGCGCTTTTCGGACCTGATCGCGCGCGGCGATGCGGCCGACCCGCGCCTGGCCCAGGTGGCCGCCACGCTCAAGGCCACCGACCCCATCAACATCCAGTTCACCAGCGGCACCACGGGCTTCCCGAAGGGCGCCACGCTCACGCACCGCAACATCCTGAACAACGGCTTCTTCATCGGCGAATGCATGAAGCTCACGCCCGAGGACCGCCTGTGCATCCCCGTGCCGCTGTACCACTGCTTCGGCATGGTGCTGGGCAACCTGGCGTGCCTGACACACGGCGCCACCATCGTGTACCCCAACGACGGGTTCGACCCGCTCACCGTGCTGCAGACGGTGCAGGACGAGCGCTGCACCGGCCTGCACGGCGTCCCCACGATGTTCATCGCCGAGCTGGACCACCCGCGGTTCGCCGAGTTCGACCTGTCCACCCTGCGCACCGGCATCATGGCGGGCTCTCCCTGCCCCACCGAGGTGATGAAGCGCGTGGTGGAGCAGATGAACCTGCGCGAGATCACCATCGCCTACGGCATGACCGAGACCAGCCCGGTCAGCTGCCAGAGCAGCACCGACACGCCGCTCGACAAGCGCGTCTCCACCGTGGGCCAGGTGCAGCCGCACCTGGAGGTCAAGATCGTGGACCCCGACACCGGCGCCGTGGTGCCCATCGGCCAGCGCGGCGAGTTCTGCACCAAGGGCTATTCGGTGATGCACGGCTACTGGGGCGATGAGGCCAAGACCCGCGAAGCCATCGACGAAGGCGGCTGGATGCACACGGGCGACCTCGCCACCATGGACGCCGAGGGCTATGTGAACATCGTCGGCCGCATCAAGGACATGGTGATCCGTGGCGGCGAGAACATCTACCCGCGCGAGATCGAAGAGTTCCTGTACCGCCACCCGCAGGTGCAGGACGTGCAGGTGGTGGGTGTGCCCGATGCCAAGTATGGCGAGGAGCTTTGCGCCTGGATCATCGCCAAGCCGGGCACGAAGCCCACCGAAGACGACATCCGCGCCTTCTGCAAGGGCCAGATCGCGCACTACAAGGTGCCGCGCTACATCCGCTTCGTCACCAGCTTCCCGATGACGGTGACGGGCAAGATCCAGAAGTTCAAGATCCGCGATGAGATGAAGGATCAGCTCGGTCTGGTCGAAGCCAAGACCGCGTGAAACACACAAGAAGCAACACAGCATGACCATTCTCGACACCCAACTCAACGCCCGCTCGGCGGACTTCCTGGCCAATGCCGCCGCCATGCGCACGCTGGTGGACGACCTGCGCGCCCAGCTCGACAAGGTCGCCCAGGGCGGCGGCGAGGCCGCCCGCGCCAAGCACACCGCGCGCGGCAAGCTGCTGCCGCGCGAGCGCGTGCAGATGCTGCTGGACCCGGGCACGCCGTTTTTGGAACTGGCCCCGCTGGCCGCGCTCAACATGTACAACAACGATGCGCCCAGTTCGGGGCTGATTGCCGGCATCGGCCGCGTGAGCGGCGTGGACTGCATGATCGTGTGCAACGACGCCACGGTGAAGGGTGGCACCTACTACCCGCTCACCGTCAAGAAGCACCTGCGCGCGCAGGAAGTGGCGCAGCAGAACCACCTCACCTGCATCTACCTGGTGGACTCCGGCGGCGCCAACCTGCCCAACCAGGACGAGGTCTTTCCGGACCGCGACCACTTCGGCCGCATCTTCTTCAACCAGGCCAACATGAGCGCCATGGGCATCTCGCAGATCGCGGTGGTCATGGGATCGTGCACGGCGGGCGGCGCCTATGTGCCGGCCATGAGCGACGAGTCCATCATCGTCAAGAACCAGGGCACCATCTTCCTGGGCGGCCCGCCGCTGGTCAAAGCCGCCACGGGCGAGGTCGTCACGGCCGAGGACCTGGGCGGTGGCGACGTGCACACGCGCCTGTCGGGCGTGGCCGACCACCTGGCGCAAAACGACCTGCATGCGCTGCAACTGGCGCGCAATGCGGTGCGAAATCTGAACAAAAACAAGGCTCCAGCGCCCGCCGATCAAGCGCCAGTAGCTCCTAAATTTGTAGCTGAAGAGCTCTACGGCGTGATCCCCGTCGACACACGCAAGCCCTTCGACGTGCGCGAGATCATTGCCCGCATCGTCGATGGCAGCGAGTTCGACGAGTTCAAGGCGCGCTATGGCACCACGCTGGTCACGGGCTTCGCGCGCATCGAAGGCATGATGGTCGGCATCATCGCCAACAACGGCATCCTGTTTTCCGAGTCGGCCCTGAAGGGCGCGCATTTCATCGAGCTGTGCTGCCAGCGCAAGATCCCGCTGGTGTTCCTGCAGAACATCACCGGCTTCATGGTCGGGCGCAAGTACGAGAACGAAGGCATCGCGCGCAACGGCGCCAAGATGGTCACGGCCGTGGCCACGGCCAGCGTGCCCAAGTTCACCATCATCATCGGCGGCAGCTTTGGCGCCGGCAACTACGGCATGTGCGGCCGCGCGTACTCGCCCCGCTTCCTGTGGATGTGGCCCAACGCGCGCATCAGCGTGATGGGCGGCGAGCAGGCGGCCGGCGTGCTCGCCACCGTCAAGCGCGATGGCATCGAGGGCAAGGGCGGCCAGTGGAGCATGGAGGAAGAAGAAGCCTTCAAGGCACCCATCCGCCGCCAGTACGAAGACCAGGGCCACCCCTACTACGCCACTGCCCGCCTGTGGGACGACGGCGTGATCGACCCGGCCGACACCCGCCGCGTGCTGGCGCTGGGCCTGGCGGCCACGCGCAATGCGCCCATCGAAGACACCAGGTTCGGCCTGTTCCGCATGTGACCGTGCCGGGAGCCGCCATGGACGCCGTCGCCCACTTCACCCAGCTCGCACGCTACAACGTGTGGGCCACGGCGCGCCTGCTCGATGCCGTGCGGGCGCTGCCTGAAGAGGCCTACCGGCGCGATGTGGGCCTGTTCTTCAAGAGCATCCACGGCACGCTCAACCACCTGCTGGTGGGCGAACACCATCTGTGGTTCGTGCGGTTCGCCGAAGGCACCTCGCCCAAGATGGCGCTGGACGCCGAACTGGAAAGCGACCGCGCGCGGCTGGATGCCCGCCTGCGCGAGGGCGCGGCCCGCTGGGCACCGCTGATCGCTTCGTTCGCCCCAGGCCGCTGGGACGGTACGCTGGACTACACCACCATGCGCGGCACGGCGGCATCGCTGCCGTTCGCGGCCACGCTGGCGCATGTGTTCAACCACGGCACGCACCACCGGGGCCAGATCACCGCCGCATTGACCGCCCTGGGCCAGTCCAGCCCCGAGCTGGACCTTGTCTACTTCCTGCAAAACCCGCCCAAGCCATGAGCCAGAACCTGTCCATCACCCACACCGGCGCCGTGGCGCGCATCACGCTCACGCAGCCCGAGATCCGCAATGCCTTCAGCGACGAAGTCATCGCCGAGATCACCGCCGCCTTCATGGAGGTGGGCGGGCGTGCCGATGTGCGCGCCGTGGTGCTGGCCGCAGAAGGGCCCGCGTTCTGCGCGGGCGCCAACCTGAACTGGATGCGCCGCATGGCCGACTACACGCGCGACGAAAACATCACCGACGCCGGCAAGCTGGCCGAGATGCTGCGCGTGATCTACGCATGCGAGAAGCCCACCATCGCCCGCGTGCAGGGCGATGTGTACGCGGGCGGCATGGGCCTGGTGGCCGCGTGCGACATGGCGGTGGCGGTGGACACGGCGGGCTTTTGTCTCAGCGAGGTGAAGCTGGGCCTCATCCCCGCCACCATCAGCCCCTATGTGATCCGTGCCATGGGGGCGCGCGCCGCGCACCGCTATTTCCTGACGGCCGAGCGCTTCGGCGCGGCCGAGGCGCTGCGCATCGGCTTCGTGCACGAGGTGGTGGCGGCCGACCAACTCGACGCCAAGGTGGACGAACTGCTGAAAGCCCTGACCAGCGCCAGTCCCAACGCCGTGCGCGTATGCAAGAAGCTGGTGATGGATGTGGCCGAGCGGGAAATCAACGCGGGCCTGATCGCCGCCACCGTGCAGGGCATTGCCGACATCCGCGCCAGCGACGAGGGCAAGGAGGGCGTGCAGTCCTTCCTGAACAAGCGCAAGCCGAACTGGCTGATATGAGACACCCCCCTGAGGCGCTGCGCGCCTTCCCCCCGCTCTCGTTGCGCTGCGCGCACCGGGCAGGTGGACGACGCCCTCGCTGCGGGGCGGCCCTTGCTCGGCGTCCCTGGCCTGGGGCGCGCCAGTTGTCGCGGCCAGCGATCTTTCACAGTGTCGGGGAGACCTACTGACATGGACACCCTCTGGCTTAACATCGTGCAGTGGCTCCACACGCTGGGGCTGCATGTGGATGGCGGCACGGCGCGCGCCGTGGGTGACGCAGCGGCCACGGCCACCGCGCGGCTCGACATGCCCAGCCTGCTGGCGCTGGCCGCCGCGCTGGGCTGGGCCAGCGGCTTTCGGCTGTACGCGGTCGTGTTCCTCGTCGGCGGCATGGGTGCCATGGGCTGGATGCCCTTGCCCCCCGGTCTGCACGTGCTGCAGAACCCGCTGGTGCTGCTGGTGGCGGGCGGCCTGATGCTGGTCGAATTTTTTGCGGACAAGGTCCCGTGGATCGACAGCGCCTGGGACGCCGTGCACACCGTCATCCGCGTGCCCGGCGGCGCCCTGCTGGCCGCGGGCGTGTTCGGTGCCGACAACGCCACCATGGGCGTGGTGGCCGGTTTGCTGGGCGGGTCGCTGGCCGCCACGTCCATGGCCACCAAGATGACCACGCGCGCAGCGGCCAACACCTCGCCCGAGCCGTTTTCCAACTGGCTGCTGTCGTTTTTCGAAGACGGCCTGGTGGTGGCCGTGGTGTGGCTGGCCACGCAGCACCCGGTGGCCTTCGGCATCGCACTGGTGCTGATGGTGGCCGTGTCGGTGTTGCTCCTGGTGGTGCTGTTCAAGTTTCTGCGCGCCGTGGTGCGGCGCTTGTCTTCTTTCTTTTCTGGTTCTGCCAAGGTGGCTTAAAAATGTTCAAAAAGATTCTGATTGCCAATCGTGGCGAGATCGCCTGCCGGGTCGCCGCTACGGCCAAGCGCCTGGGCGTGAAGACCGTTGCGGTGTACTCCGATGCCGACGCCAAGGCCAAGCACGTGGCCGTGTGCGACGAGGCCGTGCACATCGGCGGCAGCGCGCCCAAGGACAGCTACCTGCGCTGGGAGCGCATCATCGAGGCCGCCCAGGCCACGGGCGCACAGGCCATCCACCCCGGCTACGGCTTCCTGTCCGAGAACGAGGACTTCGCCCACGCCTGCGCGGCCGCAGGCCTGGTCTTCATCGGCCCGCCACCCTCGGCCATCAAGGACATGGGCCTCAAGGCCGAGTCCAAGCAGCTCATGGAAAAGGCCGGCGTGCCCCTGGTGCCCGGCTACCACGGCAGTGACCAGGACCCGGCGCTGCTGCAGCGCGAGGCCGACCGCATCGGCTACCCCGTGCTCATCAAGGCCAGCGCGGGCGGCGGCGGCAAGGGCATGCGCGCGGTGGACAAGAGCGGGGACTTCGCCGCCGCGCTCGAATCGTGCAAGCGCGAGGCCATCAACAGCTTTGGCGACGACGCGGTGCTGGTCGAAAAATACGTGCAGCGCCCCCGCCACATCGAGATCCAGGTGTTTGGCGACATGCACGGCAACTGCGTCTATCTGTTCGAGCGCGACTGCTCCGTGCAGCGCCGCCACCAGAAGGTGCTGGAAGAGGCCCCCGCCCCCGGCATGACGCCGGAACTGCGCGCACAGATGGGCGAAGCCGCCGTGGCCGCCGCCAAGGCGGTGAACTACGTGGGCGCGGGCACGGTGGAGTTCATCGTGGAGCAGCCCGGTGGCTACGAGCGGCCCGACCAGATGAAGTTCTACTTCATGGAAATGAACACCCGCCTGCAGGTGGAGCACCCGGTGACGGAGGCCATCACGGGGCTCGATCTGGTGGAGTGGCAACTGCGCGTGGCGTCTGGCGAGCCGCTGCCTTTGACACAGGACGCGCTGCGCATCACCGGCCATGCGATCGAAGCGCGCATCTGCGCCGAGAACCCCGACAACAACTTCCTGCCCGCCACCGGCGCGCTCAACGTGTATGCGCTGCCCGACTGCGTGACCTTCGAGCGGGGCGCGGTGCGCGTGGACTCCGGCGTGCGCCAGGGCGATGCGATCAGCCCGTTCTACGACTCCATGGTGGCCAAGCTCATCGTGCACGGCGACACGCGCGAGCAGGCACTGGCGCGGCTGGACGAGGCCCTGGAGCAAACGCACATCGTGGGCCTGGCGACCAACGTGCAGTTCCTGCGCCGCGTGGCGCGCACCGGTGCATTTGCGAACGCGCAGCTCGACACCGCGCTGATCCCGCGCGAGCAGGCGGTGCTGTTCCACCAGGAGCCGGTGGGCCTGCCCCTGGCCGCCGCAGCCGCCGTGGCGCAGACGGTGCTGCATGAACGCGCCACCGAAGGCGTGGACCCCTTCAGCCGCCGCGACGGTTTTCATTCGCACGCGCTCACGCGCCGCCGCTTCGAGTTCGAGTTTGGCGGCGAGCACGCCAAGGCCTGGCTTACCTACGAACGTGACGGCGCGCTGCACCTGGCGGTTGACGAGGGCGATGCGGCCGTGGCAGGGCCGCTGGAATTCGCGGAACAAGGCGGCGCCATCGAACTGCAGTTCGCAGGCCAGCGCACCCGCGCTGCGGTGTACGCCCAGGGCGAGGTGGACCATGTGTTCACCCCGCGCGGCGCGACGCAGATCACCGCCATCGACCTGCTGGCCCATGCGGGCGAGGCAGCGGCCGAAGGCGGGCGCCTCACGGCCCCCATGCCCGGCAAGGTGGTGTCTTTTGCCGTCAAGGCGGGCGATGCCGTCACCAAGGGCCAGCCGCTGGCGGTAATGGAAGCCATGAAGATGGAGCACACCATTGCCGCGCCCGCAGACGGCGTGGTGCAGGAGCTGCTGTACGCCCCGGGCGACCAGGTGACCGAAGGCGCGGAGCTGCTCAAGCTGGTGGTGGCCGAAAAGGCGTAGGCGGCGGCAGGGCACCCCGCATGCGACAGCGCGCGGGGGGCAATGCCGTTACGCTTGGGCGCCATGAAAATCACCTTCTGCTGTACCGACACCAAGGCCGACCCCTGGCTCCAGGGGCTTTCCGCCGCATTGCCCGGCGCTGATATTTCCGTGTGGCAGCCCGGTGCGCCGCTGGCCGACTACGCCGTGGTCTGGGCGCCGCCCCAGCAGTTCATGGACGAGCAGCCAGGCCTCAAGGCGCTGTTCAATATCGGGGCGGGCGTGGATGCGCTGCTCAAGCTGCGCCTGCCGCCCGGTGCGCTGGTGGTGCGGCTCGACGATGCGGGCATGGCCGTGCAGATGGCCGAGTACGTGTGCCATGCGGTCATCCGCCACTTTCGCGAGTTCGACGGCTACGAGGCCGACATGACGGCAGGGCGCTGGGGCTACCGCAAGCCGCGCCTGCGTGGCGACTACCCCATTGGCGTGATGGGCCTGGGCGTGCTGGGCGAGCGCGTGGCCAAGGCGCTGGCGCAGTTCGAGTTCCCGGTCAACGGCTGGAGCCGCAGCCCCAAGGCCATCGAAGGGGTGCGCGCCTTCAGTGGCGCGGAGCAGTTCCACGACTTCCTGGCGGCCAGCCGCGTGCTGGTCAACCTGCTGCCGCTCACGCCCGACACGGCCAATGTCATCAACAAGGAAACGCTGGGCCGCCTGCTGCCGGGCGCCTACGTCATCAACGTGGCGCGCGGCGCGCACCTCGTGGACGAAGACCTGCTGGCGGCCATCGGCAGCGGCCACGTGGCCGGCGCCACGCTCGATGTGTTCCGCACCGAGCCGCTGCCCGCGGACCACGCGTTCTGGAGCCACCCGCGCATCACCGTCACCCCCCACACCTCGGCGCGCACGCTGCGCGAGGAGAGCATTGCCCAGATCGCGCGCAAGATGGCCGCGCTGCAGCGGGGCGAGGCGGTCGCGGGCGTGGTGAACCCCGGGCGTGGGTACTGAGGCCGCTGGCCGGCGGTGTCTCCAGCGTTGAAAATGGGGGCATGAACACGTCAACCTTTCGCGGCTTGCTTGGCTTCCTGGGCTGGTTCCTGCTGGTGCCCGGTGCCCTGACCGCGCTGGGCGCGGCGTGGCTGCTGGCCTCGGGCATGAGCCTGCTGGGCGGCACGCTCACCGCCCAGGGCCGCGTGGTGGCGCATGAGGAGACCTTTGTCGGCCCCTCCCACCGCAAGGCGCTCGCCCGGAAAAGCATCGTGGAATTCGTGGCGGGCGACGGGCGAACCCTGCGTTTCACGGACTCGGTGGCGCGCCAGCTTCAGGCCGTGCACAAGGTCGGCGAGGCGGTCACGGTGCGCTATCCCGCCAAGGACCCCGCGCAGGCCGAAATCAGCAGCTCCACCACGATCAGGAGCTTCATCGGCGTCGTGATGCTGCTGTTCGGTGCCGTGGGCATGGCGGCGGGCTGGCTGTTGCTGCGCCTGCGCCCGAGGGCCGCGGCCCCACCGCCCTGAGCCCCTGGCTGGCAGCCCGTCAATCCATCGTCACGCCCGCATCGCGCACCAGCTTGCCCAGGCGCTGCGCGTCGGCCTTGATCAGCGCGCCGAAGTCTGCCGCCGTGCCCGCCACCACCGGCGTGCCGATGGCCTCCCACTTGGCGCGGAAGGCGGGTTCCTTGAAGATCGCATTCACCGTGGCGTTGAGCTTGTCCACGGCGGCCTGCGGCGTACCCGCGCGCACGGCGATGCCGTGCCAGCCGGTGATCTGGTAGCCCGGCACGCCCGCTTCGGCCATGGTGGGAACGTTGGGCAGCACCTTGGCGCGCTCGGCCGACGTGACCGCCAGCGGGATGAGCTTGCCCGACTGGAGGTGCGGCAGCGAGCTGCCCACGATGTCGAACATCACGTTCACCTGGCCGCCCAGCAAGTCGTTGAGCGCGGGGCCCGCGCCGCGGTACGGAATGTGGCCCATCTTCACGTGGGCGGTGGTGTTGAACAGCTCACCCGCCAGGTGCTGCGGCGTGCCGTTGCCGGCCGATGCAAAGCTCAGCACCGGCTTGCCCGCCTTGGCCATGGCGATGAGTTCCGGCAAGGTCTTCACGCCCAGCGAGGGGTGCACTTCCAGCACCAGCGGAAAGGCCGACAGCTGCACCACGGGCACCAGGTCGGTCAGTGGGTTGAACGGCATGCTGGCGTACAGCGACGGGTTCACCGCCATCGGGCCGCTGGCGGCCAGCAGCAGGGTGTGGCCGTCGGCGGGCGCCTGCTTGGCCACCTCGGCGCTGCCGGAGTTGCCGCCCGCGCCGCCCTTGTTGTCCACCACCACGGTCACGCCCAGGCGGCTTTGCAGCTCGGGCTGCAGCATGCGCGCCATCAGGTCGGTGGGGCCTCCGGGCGGGTAGGGCACCACGAAGCGAATGGTCTTGGTGGGGAAGGCGGCCGGGGCCGTCTGGGCCACGGCGTGGCCTGCCATGCCCAGGGCCAGGGCCAGGGCCCAGGTGGCGGGCACGGCAAGCGCCAGGCGGATGGCCGTGCGTCGCGTGGCCTGGCGGGCCTGCGGTACGGGGGAGTGGGCGTGGGCGGTGGGGTGTTGTTGCATGGTGTCTCCTGCGGATGGATGAAGGCCCGTCTGGCGCGGGCTGATGGGTTTGATGGCGTAATGAGAATGGGCAGAGGCGGGCCGAGGCTCAGCCCGCCCCGAACCGCTGGCGGATGTCCTGCGCCGTGGCCAGCGGCCGCCCCAGCGCAGCCGCGGCCTCGACCGCCTGGCGCACCAGCGCCGCGTTGTCGGGTGCAGTGCTGCCGTCCTTGCGGAGCAGGTTGTTCTCAAAGCCCACGCGGGCATGCCCGCCGAAGACCGCGGCGGCGGTGATGCAGGTGTTCTCGGCCGCGCCGAACGCGCACACGGCCCAGGGCTCGGGCCCTTCGTGGGCGGCCAGGAAGGGCAGCAGGTCGCGCGGGCTCGATGTCTGGCCCGCGCTGTAGCGGCCCAGCACGAACAGCAAAAACCACGGCGCATCCGGCACCACGCCGCTGGCGCGCAGCGCCTGCCAGCGGCGCAGTTCGGCCACGTCGTACAGGATGACCTGCACCATGCAGCGGCGCTGTACCAGGCCGGTGAAGAAGCGCTGCAGCCCCGCCTCTCCGATCTCGGGCTGGTCGATCTCGCGCAGGCCGATGGACACGGCCTCGGGCTGCAGCGCCTCGACCATCACGATCTGCGCCGGGGCGCGGTACACGCCCGCGGCTTCGCTCGTGACCTGCACCACCATCGCATCGCCCACCGCGTGCTGCACCACGCGCCGGGCTTCGCGGTAGCCTTCCACGTCCAGGCTGTGGCGGCCCTGGGCGTCGCGGATGTGCATGTGGATCATGGCCGCACCCGCCTCCAGGCAGGCCTTGGCGGTGGCGGCCAGCGTGGCCGGCGTGGTCGGCACGGCGGGGTGGTCGCTGGGCAGCTTGTACGCGCCGTTGGGCGCCACGGTGACGATCAGCGGGTCGGGCCATTGGCTGGTGGCGCTCATGGCGTGGCTCCCGGCGTGGTGTGTGTGCTGGCGGGCTCGATGGCAGGCAGCTCGCTGGCCAGCAGGGCCAGGCCCTGGCGCAGCAGCGTGTCGTAGCGGGTGCGCTCGGCGCGTTTGCGGTCCTCGGGCCAGTCGAAGAAGCCCTTGCCGGTCTTCATGCCCAGCTCGCCCTTGGCCACGCGGTCGCGCAGCGCCTGGGCGGGCACGTCGGTGTTGGAAAGCGTGGGATACATGGTGGCCGCGGCCGCGCAGTGCACCTCGATGCCCGCGTGGTCGCGCTGCAGCACCGGCCCCGCCGCCAGGAAGCGAAAGCCAAAGCCAAAGCGCACGGCGGCGTCCACGTCTTCCGGAGACGCGATGCCTTCGTCGATGAGCGCAAACGCCTCGCGCGACAGCGCATGCTGCATGCGGTTGGCCAGAAAACCCGGCTTGTCCTTCTTCACCAGCACCGGCACGCTGCCGCAGCGGCGCATGAAGCCGTGCAGCCACTGGCCCAGCGTGGGGTCGCTGCGCTCGCCCAGCACCACCTCCACCAGCGGCACCAGGTGCGCCGGCATGAAGAAGTGCAGGCCCAGCATGCGCCGCGCGGTGGGCAGGCCCTGTGCGATGGCGCTGATCGGAAAACCCGAGCTGTTGCTGGCCAGTACCGCGCTGGCCGGGGCGATGGCTTCCAGCTCGGCAAACAGCTGCTGCTTGGCGGCCAGCTGCTCGGTGATGCATTCGACCACCAGCACCACGCCGTCCCAGGCCACGTCCTGCAGGCTGGCGCACACCTCCACCGGGCCCGCGCTCGCGGCCAGGCCGGCGGCGTTGAGCTCGGCGGCAATGTGCGGCAGCAGCAGATCGCGCCGTGCGGTGTGCGGGTCCACCACCGTGACCCGGGCACCGCCGCGGGCCAGGACCACGGCCACGTCGGCGCCCATGGTGCCCCCGCCCACGACCACCGTGCGTGCATTGCGCGGCGAACTGATGTCCATGCTGCTGTCTCCTTGTGTTGTCTTGCGGTGCAGTCTAGGCAGGCGGCATTGCGCGGTCCAGACGTATTTTTCGATAGACTGATCGGCCATGAAGATCAATTGGTCGGCCCGCGAGGTCGATGTGTTCCTGGCGCTGGCCGACACGCTGAGCTTTCGGCGCACCGCGCTGCAGATGCACCTGTCGCAGTCGGCGGTGTCGGGCACGCTCGCGCGGCTCGAAGAGATGCTGGGCGCGCGCCTGTTCGACCGCACCACGCGCACGGTGCATCTCACGCAGGCGGGCGAGGTGTTTGCCGAGCAGGCCCGCTTTCTGCGCCACCAGATGGATGAGACGGTGCGCCGCGTGCAGGCCGTGGCGCAGGTGCAGGTGGGGCGGCTGGCGCTGGCGGCGCTGCCGTCGCTGGCGGCGGGCGTGGTGCCGCGCGCGTTCGCGCGCTTTGCGGCGGGGCACCCGGGCGTGCACCTGGAGCTGTTCGACAGCCTGGCGGGCCCGGCGTTCGACATGGTGCGCGCAGGGCGCGTGGACTTCGCGCTCACTGCCGCCAACCCCGCGTATGCCGACCTCGACTACACCCCGCTGTCGTCCGACCGCTTCGTGCTGCTGCTGGCCCGCGCCCACCCGCTGGCGCGCGGCCGCGGTGCGCTGGCCTGGGCCGATGTGGCAGACCTGCCGCACATCTCCATGCCGGCGGGCACCAGCGTGCGGCAGTACGCCGACGAGGCGCTGCTCACGCACCGCATCCGCTTTGCGCCGCGCTACGAGGTGGAGCACCTGGCCACCATCGCGGCCATGGTGGCCGCGCAGCTGGGCGTGAGCGCGCTGCCCGAGCTGGCCGCGCAGGTGGTGCGCCGGCCCGAGGTGGTGGCCCGCCCGCTCAAGCTGCCCTCGCTGCGGCGGCCCATCGGCCTGGTCACGTTGCGCGGGCGGCGCCTGTCGCTGGCGGCGGTGCAGATGGTGGCGCTGCTGCGCCAGGAGATGGAGGAGGGGGCTGCACGCTGAGGCCCCGGACGCCGGCGCCGCAATGGCAGGAGCGGGGAAGGGTCTGGCAGGATATGGGGTGGTGCCGTCCCCGCGAAGCCCGGACAATAGACGGCCTGTTCCCGGCCGAGGTGTCCGGGCTGCAGCGGCGCCGCCCGGGCGCTGCCGCCGCCAGGGCCCGGCCTGTTTCCCGTTTCCCTTTCTTTCAGGTAGCCGCCCATGAGCATTCCTTCCCGCGTCAAACTCATCGATGTCGGTCCGCGCGACGGGCTTCAGAACGAAAAATCGCCCGTGCCCGCCGACGTCAAGATCGCCCTGGTGCACCGCCTGCAGGACGCGGGCCTCAAAGAGATCGAAGTCACGAGCTACGTGAGCCCCAAGTGGGTGCCGCAGATGGCCGACAACCACGAGGTGATGCAGGGCGTGAACCGCGTGGCCGGCGTGCGCTACTCGGTGCTCACGCCCAACCTCAAGGGCTATGAAGCCGCGGTGGCGGACCGGCCCGACGAGATCGTGGTCTTCGGCTCGGCCAGCGAGGCCTTCAGCCAGAAGAACATCAACTGCTCCATCGCCGAGAGCATCGAGCGCTTCGCGCCCGTGGTCGAGGCGGCGCTGGCGGCCGGCATCGGCGTGCGCGGTGCGATGAGCTGCACCGTGGGCTGCCCGTACGAGGGCGAGATCGCCCCCGGGCGCGTGGAGTATCTTGCCGGCCTGCTCCAGGGCATCGGCGTGCAGCGCGTGGACGTGGCCGACACCATCGGCGTGGGCACGCCGCGCAAGGTGCAGCGCGCGCTGGAAGCGACGCTGAAGCATTTCGGCATCGACGACGTGTCGGGCCACTTCCACGACACCTACGGTCAGGCGTTGTCCAACACGCTGGCCGCGCTGGAGCTGGGGGTGTGGAACTACCAGTCCTCCGTGGCGGGCCTGGGCGGCTGCCCATACGCCAAGGGCGCCACGGGCAACGTGGCGACGGAAGACGTGGTCTACATGCTGCACGGCATGGGCATCGAGACGGGCATCGATCTTGATAAGCTCATCGATGCGGGGGCCTACATCAGTGGGTTCCTGAATCGTAAACCCAATTCCCGCGCAGCGAATGCACTGCTGACCAAACGCGCGGGATAGCGCCATCGGCGCAGGAGAAAACTACCGTGTGCGGAGCTGAACTGAAGAATTTGCCGGACGGCGTGCAGCGCGTGGCCGCGGCGCTGCAATCGCAGGGCCATCCCCACATGCCCCAGATGCTCGACGACGCCGCGCGCACTGCGCAGCAGGCGGCCGATGCGCTCGGCATCCTCGTGGGGCAGGTGGCCAAGAGCATCATCTTCCGGCGCAAGAGCGACGACGTGGCCGTGCTCGTGGTCACGTCGGGCGACCGGCGCGTGGACGAGAAAAAGGTCGAGGCCCATGTGGGCGGCAAGATCGGCCGGGCCGATGCCGAGTTCGTGAAGTCGCGCACCGGCTTTTCCATCGGCGGCGTCTCGCCCGTGGCGCATGCCACGCCGCCCGTCACGCTGATCGACCAGGACCTGCTGCGCTTTGACGTGGTGTGGGCCGCGGCCGGGCACCCGCACAGCGTGTTTGCGCTGCATCCGGGCGACCTGCAGCGCCTGACCGGGGCGCCCGTGGTCGACGTGGTGCAGGCGCCCGTGGACACCAGCGTGCAGCCCGCCGCATGAATGCTATTGATTTGCTAGCTGATCGCGCCCACCAGTTGGGCGCTAGCGGCCATTTTGATGCCCAGAGCATGGAGCCCGTGCCCTCGCCGTGCATCTCGGTGTGCCGCATGTCGCCCGACCGCAGCCATTGCGAAGGCTGCTTTCGCACGCTCGACGAGATCCGCATCTGGTCGCGTGCCGACGCCAGTTTGCGCCGGGGCATCTGGGCGCAGCTGCTGGGCCGCGCTGGCATCCCGGCCGCCCCGCAGAAGGCACAGGAGACATCGCCGTGAAGCGCATCACCTTTTACCTGGACTTCGTGTCCCCCTACGCCTGGCTGGCGTTCGAGCGCCTGCCCGAGGCGCTGCAGGGGCTGAGCTACAGCGTGGCCTACCAGCCCGTGCTGCTGGGTGCGCTGCTGCAGCAGCATGCCAACCCCGGGCCGGCGGGCATCGCCCCCAAGCGCGACTGGACCTACCGCCATGTGACCTGGCTGGGCCACGCGCAGGGCACGCCGCTGCAGATGCCCGCGCGCCATCCGTTCAACCCGCTGCCCCTGCTGCGCACGGCGCTGGCCTGCAGCGACGACGGCCACATCAACCGCTTCGTGGCCGGCACGGTGCTGCGCCATGTGTGGCAGGGCGGGCACGATGCGCTCGACCCGGCGCGCCTGGCCGATCTGGCCACGCAACTCGCGGACCAGCTGCGGCCCGGCGAGGATGCGGCCAGCGATGGCCCCAAGGCCCTGCTGCGCGCCAACACCGAAGCCGCGCAGGCGGCGGGCGTTTTTGGCGTGCCGGCGTTCGAGGTGGACGGCAAGCTGTTCTGGGGCCTCGACGGCCTGCCGATGCTGCGCGCGTACCTCGACGGCGACGCGTGGTTCGACGGTCCGGGCTGGGATGCTGTCAGCCAGCTCCCATCGGGTTTACCCGGCAAGGTGTGAGCGATTTCCGGATGCTGAAAGGGGCGCTGCGGGTTTCACCCTAAGTTGTCAGAGAGCGGTCAGTTTGGTGAAAGCTCGTGTTGGTTTCGCGTCAGAGCGTGGTCAGTGCCATCTCCAAGAATGCGTGCAGCCCGCCGCAGCGCGGTCTGAACAACCAACAGGAGACACACACCATGGCAACCGTTCATCCCGCACCGCGGCCGATGTCGCCCGAAGAGAGGAAGGTCATCTTCGCGTCGTCCCTCGGCACCGTTTTCGAGTGGTACGACTTTTATCTGTACGGCTCGCTCGCGGCCATCATCGCCAAGCAGTTCTTCAGCGGCCTGGATGCCGGCTCGGCGTTCATCTTCGCGCTGCTGGCGTTTGCCGCGGGCTTCATCGTCCGCCCCTTCGGCGCCATCTTCTTCGGCCGCCTGGGCGACATGATCGGGCGCAAGTACACGTTCCTGGTCACCATCCTGATCATGGGCCTGTCGACCTTCATCGTGGGTATCCTGCCCACGTATGCATCGATCGGCGTGGCGGCTCCCGTCATCCTGATCGCACTGCGCCTGCTGCAAGGCCTGGCGCTGGGCGGTGAGTACGGCGGCGCGGCCACCTACGTGGCCGAGCATGCCCCGCACGGCAAGCGCGGCGCCTACACGGCCTGGATCCAGACCACGGCCACGCTGGGCCTGTTCCTGTCGCTGATGGTGATCCTGGGCACCCGCACGGCCATGGGCGAGGAAGCCTTCGCCGACTGGGGCTGGCGCATCCCGTTCATCGTGTCGATCCTGCTCCTGGCCATCTCGGTCTGGATCCGCCTGTCGATGAACGAATCCCCCGCCTTCCAGAAGATGAAGGCCGAAGGCAAGACCTCCAAGGCGCCGCTGACCGAGTCTTTCGGCCAGTGGAAGAACCTGAAGATCGTGATCCTGGCGCTGGTGGGCCTGACCGCCGGCCAGGCCGTGGTGTGGTACTCGGGCCAGTTCTATGCGCTGTTCTTCCTGACGCAGGCGCTGAAGGTCGATGGCGCCACCGCCAACATCTTCGTGGCCGTGTCGCTCTTGATCGGCACGCCGTTCTTCATCGTGTTCGGCGCGCTGTCGGACAAGATCGGCCGCAAGCCCATCATCCTGGCGGGCTGCCTGCTGGCCGCGCTGACGTACTTCCCCGTGTTCGGCGCGCTGACCAAGGCGGCCAACCCCGCCCTGGCCGAAGCACAGGCCAAGAACCAGGTGATCGTGACGGCAGACCCCAAGGAATGCTCGTTCCAGTTCAACCCCACCGGCACCTCCAAGTTCACCAGCTCGTGCGACATCGCCAAGCAGGTTCTGGCTGGCGCTTCGGTGAGCTATGAGAACGCCACGTCCGCCGCCGGCACGCCCGCCTCGATCAAGATCGGCGAGACGGTCATCACCTCGTACTCCAGCAAGGGCCTGCCCGCTGACGAAGCCAAGAAGAAGGACGGCGAGTTCAAGAAGGCCGTGGCCGATGCGCTGAAGGCCGCCGGCTACCCCACCAAGGCCGATCCCGCCCGCATCGACAAGGTCATGGTCACGGTCATCCTGACCTACCTGGTGCTGCTGGTGACCATGGTGTACGGCCCCATCGCCGCCATGCTGGTGGAAATGTTCCCGACCCGCATCCGCTACACGTCCATGTCCCTGCCATACCACATCGGTAACGGCTGGTTCGGCGGCCTGCTGCCCACCACGGCATTCGCCATCGTGGCCCAGACCGGCAACATGTACAACGGCCTGTGGTACCCCATCATCATCGCGGGCGCCACCGTGGTGATCGGCGGCCTGTTCGTCAAGGAAACCAAGGACGTTGACATCTACGCCAACGACTGACCGTTTCTGATCGGTGTGCAGGGCCCGCCCCGCAAGGGTCGGGCCCTGTGTTCCATCAAGGGGCTTGTGCTGCACCAGTACAACCTACAACGCCGCGCTCCAGGCCCCTTGATTGAACAAACCCATCCAAGGAGATATTGATATGTGGAAGATTGTTGTTGGTTTCGTCCTGTTCGCCGCGTTGTCGATGTACGTGATCATCAAGGCGGGCGACAAGGCCGACATGGGCGGCGAGAAGCACGGCGCCGATGCCGTGCATGCGCCCGAGCCTGCGGCCAGCGCGCCGGCGGCGGCTGCGCCCGCGTCGGCGCCGGCTTCGGCCGCCAGCGCGCAGTGATGCGCTGAGTCCATGGCGGCCCCGGGACGCGGGGTGCGTGCCCCGGGGCCCTGCGGGTCTCCATGAAAAAGCCCGAAGCCACTGGCTTCGGGCTTTTTTCTTTTGCGGGGGCCTCGCTCAGCGCTTGAAGCGGCCGTCGCTTCCGATGATGGACAGGTCGGAGAAATCCAGCCCGCTGTGGTCCGTGGCGCTGTAGCTCAGTTCCAGCCCGCCCAGGTCCCATTTCCGGATGCTCTCCAGCCCGGCCTGCAGCCTGGCGCGGTCCGGCTTGGCGCCCGCGCGCTTCAATCCTTCCACGAGCACCTTGGCGCTCACGAAGCCTTCCACCATGGCGGGGGTCAGCTCGCCCAGGTTCCTGGCGCGCACCAGGTCCATGGCCTCCTTGATCACCGCGTAGTTCAAGGACCGCTCCGACGGGAACACCTGCGTGACCACCACGCCCCGGGCCTGCTCGCCCAGCGCCTTGACGAAGCCGCCCGAGGCATTGTTGGACAGCGTCACGATCTGCCCGGTCGCGCCGGCGGCGCGCAGCGCCTTGATGCCGTCCACCACGGCCGCGCCCGTGCCGATGAAGATGATGGCCTGGGGCTCCTTCTGTGCCACGCGCGGGGCGATGGTGCTGTAGTCGGGCTTGGCGCGGTCGAACTTCTCGACGAAGAGGGCTTCCAGCTGGTTGGCCTTGAACCCGGACTGCGCGCCCGCCAGGCCGTCGGCGCCAAAGGTGTCGTCCACATGCACCACGCCGATGCGCTTGATGCCCAGGGTGTTGAGGTGGGTGATGGCCTTTTCCACTTCGCGCTGGTAGGGGGCGCGCACGTTGAAGATGTACTTGTTCACCGGCTGGTGCAGCGCGATGGCGCCCGTGGAGGGCCCCACCAGCGGCACGGCATGCTGTTCCAGCAGCGGAATGATCCCCTGGGTGTGGGGCGTGCCGCGCGTCATGAACAGCCCGATCACGCCTTTTTCCTCGATGAGGGCACGGGTGTTCTCCAGCGTCAGCTTGGGGTCGAACTTGTCGTCCATCGACACGACCTCCACCTTCTGGCCGCCCACGCCGCCCTTGCTGTTGACGTGGTCGAGGTAGAGGGCGGCACCCCGCATGGATTCGGCCACCGTGGCGGCGGCGGAGCCGGTGATGCCCACCGTCTGGCCGATGAGGATCTGCGCGTGGACCTGGGCCGCGCCGAACGCCAGGGTGAGCAGCGCGGCGGCGCATTTCGCAAGGGTGCCAGGGACTGTCATGGTGCTCCTCTCTTCATTGAGGTGCCCGAGTTTAGGGACTGGGCACCGCAGGGCATCCGTAGAAGTGCGTAGCGGCCAGGGGGTGTTTTCACTGATTTGTCAACAATTTCTTCCTGGGTTTGCGGGTATTTCGCAACACCTCAGCGGCGGAACTTGCCGTCGGTGCCGATGATGGACAAGTCCGCGAAGTCCAGGCCCGTGTGGTCGTCCGGGCCATAGGAGACCTCCAGGCCGCCCAGGTCCAGTTTCCGGATGCTCTCGAGCGCCGCATGGATCTTTTCGCGGCTGGGCTTGGGGCCGGCGCGCCTGAGCCCTTCCACCAGCACCTTGGCCGCGGCAAAACCCTCCAGCATGGCGGGCGTGATCTCGGTGAGGCCCTTGGCCCGCGCGAGTTCCTGGGCCTCCTTCACCATGGCATAGGTCACCGCGCGCTCATTGGGATACACCTGCGTCACGATCACGCCGCGCGCGTTGTTCCCCAGGCTCTTGATGAAGCCGCCCGAGGCGTTGTTGGACAGCGTCACGATCTGCGCGGCCGAGCCCGCGCCGCGCAGCGCGTTGCCCGCGTCCACCACGGCCGAACCCGAGGCGATCATCAGCACGGCCTGGGTATCGGCCTTGGCCACCTTGGCGGCGATGGGCGCGAAATCGGGCTTGGCGCGGTCGAACTTTTCCAGCACCACGGGCGTGAGCTTGGCGGCCGCCAGGCCCTTCTGGGCGCCGGCCACGCCGTCGGCGCCAAAGCTGTCGTCCGCGTACACCACGGCGATGCGCGAAATGCCCATGGAGGCCAGGTGGGTCATGGCCTTTTCCGCCTCTCGCTGGTAGGTGGCGCGCACGTTGAAGATGTATTTGCGCACCGGCTGGTGCAGCACCATCGCGCCCGTGGACGGGCCCACCAGCGCCACGCCATGCTTCTCCAGCAGGGGGATGATGGCTTCGGTGTGGGGCGTGCCGCGCGTGAGGAACAGCGCGGACACGTTGTTCTCCTCGATCAGCTTGCGCGCGTTCGCGGCGGCCAGCTTGGGGTCGAACTTGTCGTCCAGCGAGGTCAGCTCGATCTTCTGGCCGTGGACACCGCCCTTGGCATTGACGGCCTCGATGTGCAGCAGGGCGCCATCGGTGGTCTCCTTCACGCCCGCCGCCACCTGCCCGGAGAAGCCCGCGGTCTGGCCGATCAGGATCTGGGCATGGCCGGTGCCGCACAGCGCGGCGGCCAGGGCGGTCGCGGCTCCCCATTGTGTCCATGTGTGCATGGTCGTCTCCTTTGAATTGTCCGGCCACTCTAGACAAATGTCCTCGGTTTGCGAATCGGCATAACCCGAAGGTGTGACAGGACTTGTCAGCAGATGTGCGATCAGGGGCTATTGCGGCATGGCCGGACGGGGTCCGTGGCGGTGCCTAGAATGTCCCGCCTCACCCTCGAAAAAGACTGCCTCCATGACCCAGGGACTGATCCGTATCCGCGGCGCACGCCAGCACAACCTCAAGAACCTGGATCTGGACATCCGCACGGGGGAGCTCACCGTGGTCACCGGCCCCAGCGGCTCGGGCAAGTCCAGCCTGGTGTTCGACACGCTGTACGCCGAGGGCCAGCGCCGCTACGTGGAGACCTTCAGCGCCTACGCGCGCCAGTTCCTCGACCGCATGGACAAGCCGGCGGTGGACAAGGTCGAGGGCGTGCCGCCCGCCATCGCCATCGACCAGACCAACCCCGTGCGCTCCAGCCGCTCCACCGTGGGCACGATGACGGAGCTCAACGACCACCTGAAGCTCCTGTTCGCGCGCGCCGGACAGCTGTTCGACAAGCAGACCGCCCAGCCGGTGCGCCACGACTCGCCCGAGACCATCTACGCCGAGCTGCAGCGCCGCGGCGCCGAGGCCGGCGACCCCCGCATCGTGCTGACATTCCCCGTGGAGCTGCCGGGCGGCACGTCGGCCGAGCAGGTCGAGCAGTGGCTGTCCGCCAGCGGCTTCACCAAGGTGCAGGCCGAGCGCGAGGTGGCCACGCCCACGGGCCCGCGCAAGGTGCTCGATGTGGTGGCCGACCGGTTCCGCCTGGGCCATGCCGAGAAGGCGCGCGTGGTCGAGGCCATCGAGGTCGCGCTCAAGCGCGGCACGGGGCGCCTGAACGTGTACCGCCTCGTGGACGAGGGCGAGCCCGAGCTGTGGCGCTTCTCGACCGGCCTGCACTGCCCCGACAGCGACCTGCGCTACAGCGACCCCATTCCCTCGATGTTCTCGTTCAACTCCGCCGTGGGCGCCTGCGAGAGCTGCCGGGGCTTCGGCCGCGTGATCGGCGTGGACTACGGCCTCGTGATCCCCAACGACAGGCTCACGCTGCGCGCGGGGGCGATCAAGACCATCCAGACCCCCGCCTGGAAGGAAGCGCAGGACGACCTCATGCGCCATGCCGAGGCGGCCGGCATCCCGCGCGACACCCCCTGGTACAAGCTCACCGACGACCAGAAGAAATGGGTCATCGGCGGCACGCCGGGCTACAAGGACGGGCAGTGGAGCAAGCAGTGGTACGGCATCAAGCGCTTCTTCGAGTACCTGGAGAGCAAGGCCTACAAGATGCACATCCGCGTGCTGCTGTCCAAGTACCGCAGCTACACGCCGTGCCCCACCTGCGCGGGCGCGCGCCTCAAGACCGAGAGCCTGCTCTGGCGCGTGGGCAGCAAGGACGACGCGGACGCCGCGGTCGATCCTGCCCGCCGCTTCATGCCCGAGGGCGTGTTGTGGTCGCGCGAGCAGCTCGAAGCCCTGCCCGGCCTGTGCCTGCACGACCTGATGCTGCTGCCCATCGACCGGCTGCGCCGCTTCTTCGACCGCATGGAGCTGCCCGTGGGCGACGCGGCGGCCGGTGGCGATGCGCAGGCGCTGAAACTCCTGCATGAAGAAATCACCACGCGCCTGAAGTACCTGTGCGACGTGGGCATCGGCTACCTCACGCTGGACCGGCAGAGCCGCACGCTCAGCGGCGGCGAGGTGCAGCGCATCAACCTGACCACGGCGCTGGGCACCTCGCTGGTCAACACGCTGTTCGTGCTGGACGAGCCCAGCATCGGCCTGCACCCGCGCGACATGCACCGCATCACCGAGGCCATGCTGCGCCTGCGCGACGCGGGCAACACCCTGGTAGTGGTCGAGCACGACCCGGCCGTGATGCTCGCGGCCGACCGCATGATCGACATGGGCCCCGGCCCCGGCCGCCTGGGCGGGCAGATCGTGTTCGACGGCACAACGGCCGACCTGCGCCATGCCGACACGCTCACCGGCGCCTACCTGGGCGGGCGCAAGCACGTGGGCTTCGGCTTCAAGCGCATGGTGACCGAGTCCACGCCGCGCCTCATCCTCGAAGGGGCGCGCGAGCACAACCTGCAGAACGTGTCGGTCGAATTCCCGCTGCAGCGCCTGGTCACCGTCACCGGCGTGAGCGGATCGGGCAAGTCGAGCCTGATCCAGGACGTGCTGGCCCCCGCGCTGCTGCGCCACTTCGGCAAGGCCACCGACTCGCCGGGCGCGCACGACCGCATGCTGGGCGCGGACCACCTCTCGGACGTGGTGTTCGTGGACCAGTCGCCCATCGGCAAGACGGCCCGCTCCAACCCCGTGAGCTACGTGGGCGCCTGGGACAGCATCCGCGAGCTGTACGCCGTGGCGCCGCTGTCCAGGCAGCGCAGCTACACCGCCAGCAAGTTCAGCTTCAACAGCGGCGACGGGCGCTGCCCGACCTGCGGCGGCTCGGGCTTCGAGCATGTGGAGATGCAGTTTTTGTCGGACGTGTACCTGCGCTGCCCCGATTGCGACGGCAAGCGCTACCGGCCCGAGATCCTGGAGATCACCATCGAGCGGGGCGGCAGGGCCCTGAACGTGGCCGACGTGCTGGCCCTCACGGTGGCCGAGGCCGCCGCACTGTTCGCCGCCGACCGCGACGTGATCCGCGCGCTGCAGCCCATCGTGGACGTGGGGCTCGAATACGTGGCGCTGGGGCAGCCCGTGCCCACGCTCAGCGGCGGCGAGGCGCAGCGCCTGAAGCTGGCGGGCTTTCTGGCGGAAGCGGCCCGCGTGCAAAGCAAGTCGCGCCAGACGATAGCGCGCAAGGGCACCTTGTTCCTGTTCGACGAGCCCACCACGGGCCTGCACTTCGACGACATCGCCAAGCTCATGCGCGCGCTGCGCAAGCTCATCGACGCGGGGCACTCGCTCATCGTCATCGAGCACAACCTGGACGTGATCCGCGCGAGCGACTGGCTCGTCGACCTGGGCCCCGAGGGCGGCGACGCGGGCGGCCTCGTCGTGGCCGAGGGCACGCCCGAGGACGTGCGCCAGCACGCCACCTCGCACACGGGCCTGGCGCTGCGCGACTACGAACTCACGCTGGGCATCGGCGGCCACTCGGTGCACGAAAAAGCCGCGGCGCTACGAAAACAGGAGCGCTCTGCGCTCATGGATAAAGCGCCAGCGGCCAAAAACGCCATTGAAATCGTCAACGCCAAGGAGCACAACCTCAAGAACCTGAGCGTGAACATCCCGCGCGGCCAATTCAACGTGGTCACGGGCGTGAGCGGCTCGGGCAAGTCCACGCTCGCGTTCGACATCCTGTTCAACGAGGGGCAGCGGCGCTACCTCGAATCGCTCAACGCCTATGCGCGGTCCATCGTGCAGCCGGCCGGCCGGCCCGAGGTGGATGCGGTGTACGGCATACCGCCCACCGTGGCCATCGAGCAGCGCCTGTCGCGCGGCGGGCGCAAGTCCACGGTGGGCACCACCACCGAGGTGTGGCACTTCCTGCGCCTGCTGTACGTCAAGCTCGGCACCCAGCACTGCGTGAAGGACGGCGCGGCCGTGCAGCCGCAGACGCCCGAGAGCATCGCCGCCCAGCTGCTCACGCAGTTCCGGGGCCAGCACATCGGGCTGCTCGCGCCGCTGGTGATGAACCGCAAGGGCGTGTACACCGAACTGGCGGACTGGGCGCGGCCGCGCGGCTACACGCATTTGCGGGTGGACGGCAATTTCCTGCCCACCACCCATTTCCCGCGCATCGACCGCTTCAAGGAGCACACCATCGAACTGCCCGTGGCCAGCGTCGAGGTGTCCGCAGGGAACGAGGCGCTGCTGCGCGCCTCGCTGGCCGAGGCCCTCACGCACGGCAAGGGCGTGGTGCACGTGCTCAGCAGCATCGGCGACCTGCGCGCCGCCATGGAAAGCGGCCAGCCCACGGCGGGCATCGGCCAGCTGCAGGCCTTTTCCACCAAGCGCGCCTGCCCCGTGTGCGCCACCAGCTATGCCGAGCTGGACCCGCGCCTGTTCAGCTACAACAGCAAGCACGGCTGGTGCCCCGATTGCGTGGGCACGGGCGTCAAGCTCACCCGCGACCAGCGCAAGGTGTTCGACGACTCGGTGCAGGACGACAAGGAAAAGGGCCGCGAGCAGACCTTCGCCGAGCCCGAGGTGGAAGACCTGGCCGACACCGCCTGCCCCAGCTGCCAGGGCACGCGCCTGAACGCCACGGCGCGCGCGGTGCGGTTCGCGGGCATCGGCATCACCGACATCGCCGCGCTGTCGGTGACGGACGTGCGCCGCTGGATCGAGACCCTGCAGATCGAAGGCGGCATGAGCCGGCGCGAGGCCGACATCGCCCGCGACCTCGTGCCCGAGATCCAGAGCCGGCTCGAATTCCTGGAGGAAGTGGGCCTGTCCTACCTCACGCTCGACCGGGGCGCGCCCACGCTCAGCGGCGGCGAGGCGCAGCGCATCCGCCTGGCCGCGCAGCTGGGCAGCAACCTGCAGGGCGTGTGCTACGTGCTCGACGAGCCCACCATCGGCCTGCATGCGCGCGACAACCAGATCCTGCTCAACGCCCTGCACAAGCTGGGCGACAAGGGCAACACGCTGGTGGTGGTGGAGCACGACGAGGACACCATCCGCCGCGCGGACCACATCATCGACATCGGCCCGAGCGCGGGCAAGCGCGGCGGGCGGCTGGTGGCGCAGGGCAGCGTGGACGACATCACCGGCGCGCCCGAATCCCAGACCGGCCGCTACCTGCTGCACGCCATGAAACACCCGCTGCAGCTGCGCCGCAGCATGCTGCCGAGCGAGCTGAGCGCCGAGGCCCTCGCGCTGGGCGAACCCGCCGACGCGCCCAAAGGCCGGCAGAGCGCCGCGGTCAAGAAGCGGGCCGCGGCGGCGGCGGCGCTCACGGCCGATGCGCTGGCCGATGCCAAGGCGCGCGCCGCGATCCGCTGGCTTACCGTGCATGGTGCGCACCTGCACAACCTGCAGGACGTGACGGCCACCGTGCCGCTGCACCGCCTGGTGGCCGTCACGGGCGTGAGCGGCTCGGGCAAGTCCACGCTGGCGCGCGACGTGCTGCTGGCCAACGTACAGGCCTGGGTGCAGCAGCGCGCCACCAAGGCCGGGCGCGACGCGATGGACGCGGGCAAGGCGCCGCCGCTGGTGGGCTGCACGGGCCTGTCGGGCTTCGAGAGCATCGACCGCGTGCTCGAAGTGGACCAGACCCCCATCGGCAAGACGCCGCGCAGCTGCCCGGCCACCTACATCGGCTTCTGGGACACCATCCGCAAGCTGTTCGCCGAAACGCTGGAGGCCAAGGCGCGCGGCTACGCGGCCGGGCGCTTTTCCTTCAACACCGGCGAGGGCCGCTGCGCGAGCTGCGAGGGCGCGGGCGTGCGCACCATCGAGATGAGTTTCCTGCCCGACGTGAAGGTGCCCTGCGAGACCTGCCACGGCGCGCGCTTCAACCCCGAGACGCTGGCCGTGACCTGGCGCGGCAAGAGCATCGGCGACGTGCTGCAGATGGAGGTGGACGAGGCGGTGGAGTTCTTCGCCAGCATGCCCTCCATCGCGCACCCGCTGCAGCTCCTGAAGGACGTGGGCCTGGGCTACCTCACGCTGGGCCAGCCCTCGCCCACGCTCTCGGGCGGCGAGGCGCAGCGCATCAAGCTCGTGACCGAACTGACCAAGGTGCGCGACGAGGTGGGCCGCCGGGGCCAGAAGGTGCCGCACACGCTCTACGTGCTGGACGAGCCCACGGTGGGCCTGCACATGGCCGACGTGGACAAGCTCATCCGCGTGCTGCACCGCCTGGTCGACGGCGGCCACAGCGTGGTGGTGATCGAGCACGACCTCGACGTGATCGCCGAGGCCGACTGGATCATCGACCTCGGCCCGGAAGGGGGCAGGGAGGGCGGCCGCATCGTGGCGGCCACCGTGCCGGAAGAGGTGGTGCGGCTGGGCACGCACACCGGCAAGGCGCTGGCGGCGGTGCTGGCGCGGTGACCGGAGGGCCCGGCGGTGGCGCACGCCACTGTCGGCCCATGTCCTACGCACGGCGCGGAACATGGCGCACGCGCGGCGCGGGGTGAGGTTTCTAGGATTCAGTGCAGGGGTTGGCGCCAGGCGCAGCGGCCCCGCACATCTCCACCAACTCCTACGGACCCATCACCATGAAATCACTGCTCAAGACCTGCGCTGCCCTTGCAGCCACCTCCGTTCTGCTGGTCGCCTGCGGCGGCGGCAATGACGACGATCCGACGCCCAGCAATGAGCCCGGCGTGCTCACCGTGAGCAGCGCCACCCTGGACGGCCTCAACGGCGTGTATGGCAACGGCACGCTGAACCTCACGGACGTGGACAAGGAAAACCCTGTCGGTTCCGTGCCCGAGCTGTGCGCCTTCCGCTTCGACGGTGCCAACAAGGTGGGATCGTCGGCCACGGCCTTTGGCGACATCCGCTACCGCCCCGACGCCACCGGCCTGCACCAGGTGTTCCTGACCTTCGACGGCAAGGAATACGCGAGCGGCGAGCCCACCGACACGGCCGTGGTGCGCGAGAGCAACCAGGTGCGCTTCACCGGCAAGACGCTCACCGCCACCGACGGCTCCAGCGCCACGCTGCGTGTCTCGGGCATCGTCCCCATGCGCCCGAACCGCCCGCTGGGATGCTGATGCGGCCTTGCTGATTCCGGGGCAGCTCGCTCCCCCTTGCTTGTCTCCCTCTCCCGGTCCTCTCGACCGGTTCAGCCCCCGTGGCCCCGGCCGCGCGGGGCTTTTTTGCGTGCATGCCCCTGCGGCCGGCCTGCGGGCGCGCCACGCGCCCATGCGTGCATGGCGCCACAATGCAGGCCTGAGCGCTGCGGCCCGAGGCCGCTGCGCGCGGTCCATTCGATCCGCTTTCTCCATGCCCGCACAATCCCCTGGTCCGCACGCCGTGGTGTGGCTGCACACCCAGGCACCGCCCAAGCCCCCGGAAGGCGCGCCCTGCAATGGCTGCGGGCTGTGCTGCCTGGCGGAGCCCTGCCCGCTGGGCATGCTGGTGTCGCGGCGCCGCACGGGGCCGTGCACGGCCCTGCGCTGGAGCGATGCCGACCAGCGCTACTGGTGCGGCATGGTGGCCGACCCCGGCGGCGTGACCGGCCTGGCCCACCCCTGGGCCGTGCGCGCGCTGTCGGCGCTGGCGCGGCGCTGGATCGCCTCGGGCGTGGGGTGCGATGCGCGGCTGCACACGCAGGCGTTGCCGCCGCCTTCCCGGGATTGAGTTTGCTATTGAATATATAGCGCGCCGCGCTTGTTCATCCGGCGCTGGTGGCCATTTCGATGTGAATTCCCGTGGGTGCGGGGGCATGGCGCCGCGCCAGATGGATGCCCGCCAGCATGCAGCGCACCGAGCCCCCGGCCAGTTCGATGGTGGGCACGGCCAGCGGCAGCAGGCGGGCGCTGCGCTCGATCACGGCCTTTTGCGCGGGCGCCAGGCTGGCCGCCGCGCGCGACGACAGGGCCAGCACGCGGCCCTGGGCGCCCGTGAGTTCCAGCGCGTTGCCTGCGAAGTCGGCGATCTGCGCCGCGCTCAGTTCGATCACCTCGCGCCCGGTTTCGCGCAGGCGCTCGCGCACGGCCTCGCGCCGCGCCGGGTCGGTGATCATGTGGAACCCGCCCAGCGCGAAATCGGTGCCCACGCAGAGCATCACGTTGGTGTGGTAGCAGGGCTGGCCCCGCGCGTCGGCGGTGGCGAACACCATGGGCTCGTAGTTGAAGTGGGTGCAAAAGCGCTCCAGGGCCACGGGGTCGGCGCGGTTCGACTGCGCGGTGTAGGCGACCCGGGAGATGTGGTCGAGCACCATGGCGCCCGTGCCTTCGAGGAACATGCCGTCGGCCTCGAGACCCGAGTAGTCGATCACGTCCTGCACGCGGTACTCGGCCTTGAGCAGGTCCAGCACGTCGCTGCGGCGCTCGCGCCGGCGGCTCGCGGCGTACATCGGGTACACGGCCACGTGCCCGCCCGCGTGGGTGGAGAACCAGTTGTTGGGAAACACGGCGTCCGGCGCGTGGCGCTCGCCCCGGTCCTCGAACAGGTGCACGCGCACGCCCGCGGCTTCGAGCCGCGCGGCGGCCTGCGTGACTTCGGCATGGGCTTGGAGCGCCGTCTCTGCCGCGGTGGCGTTCCACGGCCGGGTTTGGAAGGCGTTGTCGTGCGCGGTTTCCGGGTTGGGGTGAAAGTGGTGCGGGCGCACCATCACGACGGCGCGGGGGGCCTGGGCGGAAGCAGGTGTGGGCATGGCGGTGGATGGTGCAAGGAAGGGGGTGGGAGAATTTTGCTGGCAGCCCACGCCAACCAATAGCCTTAGAACTGGTCAAAATGCTGCAAAATCTGCCACTCTGATAGCAACGAGGCCCACTATGAACAGGCTGGACGACACCGACCGGGAAATCCTCAGCATCCTGCGCGCCGACGCGCGCACCCCCGTGGCCACCCTCGCGCAGAAGCTGCGCGTATCGCGCGGCACGGTGCAGAACCGGCTGCACAAGATGGAGGAGGGCGGCGTGATCGTGGGCTACACCGTGCGCCTGCGGCCGGATTCCGAACCGCAGCGCATCCGCGCGTGGATGAGCATCGCGGTGGAGGGCAACGCCGCGCCCGAGGTGATCCGCGCGCTGCGCGGCGAGCCCATGGTGGGCACGCTGCACACCACCAACGGCCGCTGGGACATCGTGGCCGAGGTGCGCGCCGAGAGCCTGGAGGCGTTCGACGCTGCGCTGGGCCGCATCCGCCTCACGCCCGGCATCGCCAACACCGAGACCAGCATCCTGCTGTCCACCTACAAGGCTTGAACCCCGGGGTTGGCGGGGCAGCCCATTCCGGCCCATGCTTGCCCCACCGGCGCGGCGCGGCGCGGGCGAGCGGCGGCGGCGGCCCCTGGCGGTGGCACCGAGGCGCGAAACGCGGCCCAGGGGTGCCGCGTTGGCGACAGCGGCTAGGGGGTTTCCGCATGCCCTGGCCGCCGTGGCTGCAGTCCAATGAAGGGGTCTTCGTTTTGCCTTTTCAGGAGCCCTCCATGCAACGCCGCCAGATCATCCAATGGGGAGCCGCCAGCCTCGCCGCCCCCGCATTCCTGGCTCAGGCCCAGAGCTTTCCCAACAAGCCCATCAAGCTCGTGATCGCCTTCCCGGCGGGCGGCCCCACCGACATCACCATGCGCTCCCTGGCCGACAACGCCAGCAAGATCCTGGGCCAGCCCGTGATCGTGGAGAACAAGCCGGGCGCCGGCGGCACGCTGCCCGCGCAGGCGCTGCAATCGGCCGCTGCCGATGGCTACACGGTGGCGCAGATCCCGCTCGGGGTGTTCCGCCTGCCCTACACCACCAAGATCAACTGGGACCCGGTCAAGGACATCAGCTACGTGCTGAACGTCACGGGCTATGCGTTCGGCCTGGTGGTGCCCGCCGACTCGCCGCTCAAGACCTGGACGCACTTCGTCGCCTGGGCCAAGGCCAACCCCGGCAAGCTCAGCTACGGATCCACCGGCACCATGACCAGCCCGCACCTGACCATGGAGCTCATCGCGCAGCAGCTGGGCATCGAGCTGCTGCACGTGCCCTACAAGGGCAGCGCCGACCTCATGCAGTCCATCCTGGGCGGGCAGATCATGGCGGCGGCCGACTCCACCGGCTTTGCGCCGCAGGTCGAGGCCGGCAAGCTGCGCGTGCTCAACACCTGGGGCGCCGAGCGCCTGGCCAAGTTCCCCGATGCGCCCACGCTCAAGGAGCTGGGGCTGAACCTGGTGCAGAACTCGCCCTTTGGCATCGGCGCGCCCAAGGGCACGCCCGATGCGGTGGTCAAGCGCCTGCACGACGCGTTCAAGCAGGCCATGGAGCAGGAAAGCTACCGCACGGCCCTGGCCCGCTACGACATGGTGCCCATGTACATGAGCACGGCGGCGTACAAGAAATTCGCGCAGGACACCTTCACGCGCGAGAAGGCGCTGGTCGAAAAGCTGGGCCTGGCAAAGCCGAGTTGAAGTGAGCTCCCCCTGAGCGGCTGCGCCGCTTCCCCCTCTCTCGCTGCGCTGCGCTGGCGGGAGGGGGACGCCTCCAGCGCACGGAAGTGAAGCGCCGCAAGCGGCTTGGCGGCCCTTGCGCGGGGGCACGAGCCTGGGGCGCGCCAGTTGCGACGTTCGCTGGCGAGCCGTTCGCAGTGGACAATGCCCGTTGACCACGCTCATGCACCATGGCGCGGCGGGTTCTCATGAAGGGCCCGGGGCGTTCCGTGTGATGATCCGTCCCAACATTGAACGGAACACCGCGAGCATTTATGGCATCCCCCTCCGACAGCATCAGCATGGCCCTGTTCTGCGACTTTGAAAACGTCGCCCTGGGCGTGCGCGATGCGCAGTACGAAAAGTTCGACATCAAGCCCGTGCTGGAGCGCCTGCTCCTCAAGGGCTCCATCGTGGTCAAGAAGGCCTATTGCGACTGGGAGCGCTACAAGGGCTTCAAGGCGACCATGCACGAGGCGAATTTCGAGCTGATCGAGATCCCCCATGTGCGCCAGTCGGGCAAGAACTCGGCCGACATCCGCCTGGTGGTGGACGCGCTGGACCTGTGCTACACCAAGTCGCACGTCAACACCTTCGTCATCATCAGCGGCGACTCGGACTTTTCGCCGCTGGTGTCCAAGCTGCGCGAGAACAACAAGCAGGTCATCGGCGTGGGCGTGAAGCAGTCCACGTCCGACCTGCTGATCGCCAACTGCGACGAATTCATCTTCTACGACGACCTCGTGCGCGAGAAGCAGCGCGCGCTGGCCCGGCGCCAGCCCCCCGGCGCGGCACCCGCACCGCGCCGGTCCCCCGAGGAAGAGCGCCATCGCAAGGAAAGCCAGGAGGTGCGCCGCGCCCAGGGCGTCGAGCTGGCGGTGGAGACCTTCGAGGCCCTGACCTCCGAGCGTGGCGACAGCGGCAAGATCTGGGCCTCGGTGCTCAAGGAAGCCATCAAGCGCCGCAAGCCCGATTTCAGCGAGGGCTACTACGGCTTTCGCACCTTTGGCAACCTGCTCGAAGAAGCGCAGGCGCGGGGGCTGCTGGAGTTCGGGCGCGACGAGAAATCGGGCGCGTATGTGTTCCGTGGCCACGGTTCCGCGGCCACGGGGGCCGAGCCCGTGGGCCGAGCCGACGCGCCCGCCGAGCGGCAGGGCGGGGCGGGGTACTTCCGCCATGATTTCCATGCGGTCGCGTCGGTGCCGGAGGCATCCGCTGGCGGCAGCGAGGGCGGTGGGCGTGGCGGTCGTTCGCGCGGGCGCCGGGGCGATGCCGCTGCGCGCGCCGGGGCGATGCCGCCGGATGCGCGCCAGGACCTGCCGGCAGAAACCCGTGCCGAGCCGCCGGCTTCCGGCGCGCGCGACGATGCGCTGCCGGAGCGCCCGGTGGGCAGCTACTTTCGCCAGCAGCTGCCGGCGCCCGTGACGGCCCAGGCGCAATCCGGCCATGAGACGGCGCAGGAGGGCGAGGACCTCGCGGACGAGGAGCCCGTGCGCGTGCACGTGCAGGCGCCCGTGGCGGCGCCGGCGGCGGAAGGGACCGCGAGCGATGCGCTGCCCGATGCCCCTGTGCCGGCACCCGCGCCCCGCAGCCGCCGCCCGGCATCCACCCCGCGCAAGAGCAGCGGCGGGCGCAAGGCCGGCGCGGCGGGCGCCGCAGCGCCGGCCGATGCCGGGGCCCCGGCCGCGCCCGCCAAGGCAGCGGCAACCCGCGCGCGCAAACCGCGCGGGGCGGGCAAGCCGCCCCAGCCCGCCGAATAGGCCTGCGACGCCTGCCAAGCCGGCCAGAGTTGCCACGGAGCCGCCGGGCCGTGCAGCAGCGCATGCCGACGCGGCACGGCGCCCGGGCGCCTTGCGGCGCGGCCTTCGGTACATGTCCTGGCGCGCCGCCTGCCCGCGCACCCGCGTGGGGTCGGGTGGTTAATTTGCTATAAAATATATAGCTATTGGCGCTTGCCTATCAAGCGCCAGGCGGTGTTTTCATTCAAGCCCAGGGGTGGCTCGCTGGGCGCTCGGCGCCTGGCCGCGCCCGTGGCCCGACAGGATGGCCCGCGCCACCTCGGCAAACCCCGCGCCGCGTTCGCCCTTTGTCACATAGCGTGGCAGGTGCCGCAGCTGCGGCACAAAGCGCGCGATGTTGGCCACGCCCACGCTGTGGGTGAAGTGTTCGAACATCGCCTGGTCGTTGCCCGAATCGCCCACGAACACCCAGCGGTCCAGCTCCTGCGCCAGGTCCCGGCCCCACAGCGCGCGCACGATCCAGTTCGCGCCCTGCCACTTGTTGAAATCACCGAAGCAGCCGTGGATGTGGATGCTGCTCACCGTGGTCTGCATGCCCACGCGCTGCAGCACGGCCAGCACCCGCTGCACGGTGTCGGGCGTATGCCGGGCGAACTCGGCGTAGTCGAACGCGATGTCCGTCTCGCGCCCCGCGCTGTCGCTGCTCAAGTCCACGCCGGGCACTTCGGCCGCCACCAGGGCCGCGATCTCGCGCATGCGCGCCTGGTTGGCGCTGCGCGTGGCGGCGTCCTGCTGGTAGCGCTTGGCCAGCGGCTGCCCGGAGCCTGGGCCCCGCGCAAACGCCACGGCACCGTTCTCCGCCACCATCGCATCCACGGGCCAGGCCGCGCCCGCGCCTGCGGTCATGAAGGGCTCGCACCAGCCGATCGGCCGGCCGGTGATGGGGATGACCACGAGGCCCGCCGCCTTCAGGTCGGCCAGCGCCTGCAGCGCGTCGGGCGTGATGGCGCCCTCGGTGGTCAGGGTGTCGTCGATGTCGGTGAAAACGCCCACCAGGTCGCGGCGGGCCTCCGGGGGCCAAAGGTTCAGGGCTTGCATGCGGTATGTCGTTATGCTGCGGCTCTTGCGCAAGAGAGCGCCATTGTCCGGGAGATAGTTGTCGTGCAGCGTGGGGCCTTGATCTTCTTCTTCATGTGGGCGGGGTGTTGCGCTGCGGCCCCCGCCATGGCGCGGGCGCCCGTCGATTCAGCGGCCGTCTGCCAGCGCGCGGCCGGCAAGCTCGATGGCCTGGTCCCGGAGTGGCGCGACCTCGTTGTGGAGTTCAAGGCCGAAGCCAGGAACCCGTCCGTGCTGGCCCTGGCCGAAGAGCACCGCCAGGGCCGCCTGAAGGCCAGCTTCCTGCACCACTGCCAGCGCGAGTGGGGCGCCCACCAGGCCACCTTCGTGTGCTTCAGCGGGTCGGTCACGGCGCTGGGGCTGGCGCTGTGCTTGCAGAAGGACACCAATCCCCATGGGTGGGAGTACCGGCCCTGAGGCCGCCCCGCAAAGCCGCTCAGCCCGCCTTCTGCAGGGCCAGGCCCGCATGCTCGCGCAGCGGGTGGAAGTGGATCTTGGGAAACCGCTCCTGCGCCAGGCGCACGTCATAGGGGCTGGTGCACAGGTAGGCCAGCGTATCGGCCGCGTCGTGCGCCAGGCGCAGCGGGTAGGCGTCCGTGAAGGCGCGCAGGTCGGCCGCGTTGTCGGCCGTGATCCAGCGGGCGCCCGTGTACTGGCAGCCTTCCAGGCGCACGTCGGCGTCGTACTCGGCCTTCAGGCGGTGCTGCACCACCTCGAACTGCAGCTGGCCCACGGCGCCCAGCAGCATGTTGCCGCCGGCGTCGGGCTTGAAGACCTGGATCGCGCCTTCCTCGCCCAGCTGGGCCAGGCCCTGCTGCAGCTGCTTGGTGCGCAGGGGGTTCTTGAGCACCACGGTCATGAACATCTCGGGCGCGAAGAACGGCAGGCCGGTGAACTGCAGGTTGGCGCCGTCGGTGATGGTGTCCCCGAGCTGCACGCCGCCGTGGGTGGTGAAGCCGATGATGTCGCCCGCGTAGGCTTCTTCCACCGCCTCGCGGCGCTGGCTCATGAAGGTCACCACGCTGGTGGGGCGCAGTTCCTTGGCGGTGCGCTGCACCTTGAGCTTCATGCCCGGCATGTACTTGCCCGAGGCCACGCGCACGAAGGCGATGCGGTCGCGGTGGTTGGCGTCCATGTTGGCCTGCACCTTGAAGACCACGCCGGCGAAGCCCTCGTCCTCGGGCTGGATGGTCTTGACCACGGGCTGCTTGTTGACCTCGAGCGTGCTCACGCGCGGGCCGGGCGGCGGGGCCATGTCCACCAGGGCGTCGAGCACTTCCATCACCCCGAAGTTGTTCACCCCCGAGCCGAAGAACACGGGCGTGAGCTTGCCGGCCAGGAAGGCCTCGTGGTCCCAGGCGGGCGATGCGCCCACGGCCAGTTCCATGCTCTCCAGCGCCGCATCGAACTCGGCGCCGAAGCGCGCACGCAGCGTGGCCTCGTCGGACAGCGGGATGGCCTCGAAGTCCTGCGGGCGGCGCTCGCTGCCGGACTCGAACACCGTCATCGTCTGGGTGCGCAGATTGATGATGCCGCCGAAGGCCTTGCCCTGGCCCACGGGCCAGGTCATGGGGCAGCAGGGCATGCCCAGTTCGCGCTCGACCTCGTCCATGATGTCCAGCGGGTCGCGCACCTCGCGGTCCATCTTGTTCACGAAGGTGATGATGGGCGTGTCGCGCTGGCGGCAAACCTCGATCAGGCGGCGTGTCTGCGCTTCCACGCCGTTGGCCGCGTCGATCACCATCAGCGCCGAATCGACGGCGGTGAGCACGCGGTAGGTGTCTTCCGAGAAGTCCTTGTGGCCGGGCGTGTCGAGCAGGTTGATCACGTGTTCGCGGTACAGCATCTGCATCACCGACGAGGCCACCGAGATGCCGCGTTGCTTTTCGATCTCCATCCAGTCCGAGGTGGCATGGCGGCTGGCCTTGCGGCCCTTGACGGCACCGGCGATCTGGATCGCGCCCGAGAACAGCAGCAGCTTTTCCGTCAGCGTCGTTTTACCGGCGTCGGGGTGGGAAATGATGGCAAAGGTGCGGCGGCGCCGGGTTTCTGAGGCGTAGGACACAGGGGGGTTCCAGAAGGGGGTCAGGGCGCGCTGCGGCAGGACTCTGCGGCAGTCGGCGCGGCAGGCGCAGCGGCGCCCGGAAGCGGCGATTTTACCGGCGCCCGCTGCGAACCCTCTTCCGGCCGTTCTTCAACGCCCGTTTCCGTTCAGTTGGCCTGTGCCTGCGCCTGGGCGTGCCGGGCATACATCTTCTGCATGCCGCCCAGCCAGCGCTCGTAGTCCTGCCCCTTGTTGCGGAAGTATTGCGCCACTTCGGGGTGGGGCAGCACCAGGAAGCGCCCGTCCTGCATGGCGGCCAGCACGTCGCCCGCCACCTGTTCGGGCGGCAGGATGCCGTCGTGCGAGGCCGAACCGCCATCGCCCGTCACCATGGCGGTCTGCACCGACTGCGGGCACAGGCAGGCCACACCCACGCCCCGGCGGCCGTAGGCGATGCGCAGCCACTCGGCGAAGGCCACGGCGGCATGCTTGGTGACGGCGTAGGGGGCGGACTCGACGATGGTCAGTAGCCCCGCCGCCGAGGCCGTGACGAGGAAGAAGCCCTCGCCGCGCTCCACCATCTCGGGCACCACGGCGCGTGCGGCCCACACGTGGGCCATGCCGTGGATGTTCCACATGGCGTCCCACAGTGGGTCCTCGAGTTCGATGCCGCCCGGGCGGCCCAGGATGCCGGCGTTGGAGATGTAGGCATCGACCCGGCCGTAGCGCTCGCGCGTGGTGGCCACCAGCGCCTGGATGTCGGCTTCCTTCGACACATCGCAGCGCACGGCCAGGCCACCGATCTCGTCGGCCACGGCCTGCGCGGGCGCGAGGTGCAGGTCGGCCACGACCACGGCGCGGGCGCCTTCCTGCGCAAAACGCCGCGCGATGCTGCGGCCGATGCCGCTGGCGCCGCCGGTGACGATGATGACCTTGTCCTTGGGGTCCATGCAGTGCTCCGTCTGTGTTTTTTGGTGAGGGCGCCAGTGTCGGGCGGCCCGCGGGGCAAGGCAGCCGCGCAGGTGACAGGGCTTCAGCCCGGCGCGCTGGCGGCCTGCAGGATGGCGGCGCAGCACAGTTGCTCCACACCGTCGGCCCACTGCCGCATGGCGGCGGGATCGAGCTGCAGCAGCAGCGCATAGCGCCGCCCACCCCAGGCCGAGAGGTGCAGCGCCTGCAGCAGTGCTTGCCCGGGCGGGCGGGGCAGGTCGGTGCAGGCGGCAATCACCCGGCCCCAGGCGGCGGCCAGCTCTTCGTGCACGCGGCGGTGGTGCCGGGGCTCGGCCATCTGCGCCTCCAGCGCCAGCATGTCGGGGTGGAAGGGCGGCAGCCCGGGCGCATCCACGCCGCCCACCAGGCGCACGAGATGGTGGATGCGCTGCGTCCATGGCAGGCCCTCGGGCTGCACGGCCTCGCGGTCGATGGCGGCGAGCAGGGCCTCGACGCAATGGCGCACATAGCCCGACAGCAGCGCTGTCTTGTTGGGGAAATAGTCGTACAGCGTGCCGACGGAAATGCCGGTTTCCAGCGCCACGTTGCGCGTGGTGAGCTTGTCCCAGCCGTCGCGTTGCCAAATCCGAACAAAGGCGTCGTAGATGGCCTGCACCGTGAAGCGCGCCCGGGCCTGGCGGGGGCGCTTGAGCGGCCTGGGGGCCGCGCTGGAGCTGGCGGCAAGGGTCTTGCGCGGCGGGTTCACCGGTTTCCGAACCCACGCGGCGGCAGGGCGCCATACAGTGCCCTGAGTGTTTTCTCACCCTTGAAACGGAGACTTCCCATGACGCTGCTCACCCGCCTGTTGACCGACAGGAATGCATTGAATCACACCCGCACCGAGGAGCTCCCCCTTGCTCCACTGCAGCCCGGCGAGGCCCTGCTGCGCGTGGACCGCGTGGCGGTGACCACGAACAACATCACCTACGCCGCCTTTGGCGACGCGATGAAGTACTGGGACTTTTTCCCCACGGGGGAGGCAGGCTGGGGCCACATGCCCGTGTGGGGCTTTGCCGACGTGGTGGCCTCCGGCGTGCAGGGCGTGGCCGTGGGCGAGCGCTTCTACGGCTACTGGCCCATTGCGAGCCATGTGCGCATGGCGCCGGTGCGCGTGACGGCCCGGGGCTTCTACGACGGCGCGGAGCACCGCCAGTCGCTCACCTCGGCCTACAACCAGTACACGCGCACCAGCGCCGACCCGGCATACCGGGCAGGCGATGAAAACTACCAGATGCTGGTGCGGCCGCTGTTCATCACGTCGTTCATGCTGGCGGATTTCCTGCAGGACAACGGATTTTTCGGCGCGCGGCGGCTGCTGTTCTCCAGCGCATCGAGCAAGACGGCCTACGGCACCGCGTTCTGCCTGGAGGGGCCCGGGCAGATCGAGCGCGTGGGGCTCACCGCGCCGCGCAACAGTGCCTTCGTGCAGGGCCTTGGCAGCTACCAGCGCACGGTGGCGTATGGTGAGCTGGAGGCCCTGGATGCCGGTGTGCCCACGCTGTATGTCGATTTCTCGGGCGACGAGGATCTGCGCTCGCGCGTGCACCACCACCTGGGCGATGCCCTGGTGTACGACTGCTATGCGGGGTCGGCGCAGAACACGCACTTCCTGCGCGACACGGCCCTGCCGGGGCCCGCGCCCGTGTTCTATTTCGCGCCGGTGCAGATCAGGAAGCGCAATGCGGACTGGGGCCCCGAGCTGGTCAACCAGAAGTTCAATGCCGCCCAGCGCGCGTTCATCGACCGCGTCGGCAGCGCGCACCAGCCCTGGATGCGGGTGCGCGAACACCAGGGTTTCGCGGCGGCGCAGGCCCTGGTCGAGGACCTGCATGCGGGCCGCATCGATCCGCAGGAAGGCCACGTGGTCGTGCTGGCGCCGTAGCGCGGCCCAAGGCACCGAGGCGGGGCGCTCCCTCGCCTCCCGCACTTGCTTTTATAATCCGCCGATCCGAGGAGCGTTGCAGCGTCCCCAGCACTGGCGGGGCGTGAGGCTCGGAGTCATCTAGCAACGACGCTCATCCACTTCTCGTGTGGTGAGCCTTCCGTCTCATCCCCGCGCTGAATGTGGTCTTTCAAACATGCTTTGGAGCACACCATCATGAACGCACGCGTCAACGCCCCGGTCAACACCGACTGCATCATTGCCGACATCGGCCTGGCCGCCTGGGGCCGTAAAGAGATCCGCATCGCCGAAACGGAGATGCCCGGCCTGATGGCCATCCGCGAGGAATTCGCCGCCAAGCAGGCGCTCAAGGGCGCCCGCATCACCGGCAGCCTGCACATGACGATCCAGACCGCCGTGCTGATCGAGACGCTGCAGGCCCTGGGTGCCGAGGTGCGCTGGGCTTCGTGCAACATCTTCTCCACGCAGGACCACGCCGCCGCCGCGATTGCCGCCAGCGGCACGCCCGTGTTCGCCGTGAAGGGCGAGACCCTGGCCGAATACTGGGACTACACCCACCGCATTTTCGACTTCGGCCCCGCCGGCACCGAAGGCGAAGGCCCCAACCTGATCCTGGACGACGGCGGCGACGCCACGCTGCTGATGCACCTGGGCAAGCGCGCCGAAAAGGACGCATCGCTGATCGCCAACCCCACCAGCGAAGAAGAAACCTGCCTGTTCGCCTCCATCAAGGCCAAGCTGGCCGTGGACCCGACCTGGTACAGCCGCAAGAGCGCGCAGATCATCGGCGTGACCGAAGAGACCACGACCGGCGTGCACCGCTTGAAGGAAATGTCGGCCAAGGGCTCGCTGATGTTCCGCGCGATCAACGTGAACGACTCGGTGACCAAGAGCAAGTTCGACAACCTGTACGGCTGCCGCGAGTCGCTGGTGGACGGCATCAAGCGCGCCACCGACGTGATGATCGCCGGCAAGGTGGCCTGCGTGGCCGGCTACGGCGACGTGGGCAAGGGCTCTGCCCAGGCCCTGCGCGCCCTGAGCGCCCAGGTCTGGGTGACCGAGATCGACCCCATCAACGCCCTGCAGGCTGCGATGGAAGGCTACAAGGTCGTGACGATGGAATACGCCGCCGACAAGGCCGACATCTTCGTGACCACCACCGGCAACAAGGACGTGATCACCCACGACCACATGAAGGCCATGAAGGACCAGGCCATCGTCTGCAACATCGGCCACTTCGACAACGAGATCCAGGTCGCGACGCTCGAGCAGTACGAGTGGGAAGAGATCAAGCCCCAGGTGGACCACGTGATCTTCCCGGACGGCAAGCGCATCATCCTGCTGGCCAAGGGCCGCCTGGTGAACCTGGGCTGCGGCACGGGCCACCCGAGCTTCGTGATGTCGTCGAGCTTCGCCAACCAGACCATCGCCCAGATCGAGCTGTTCACCCACAGCGACTACTACGAGAACGGCAAGGTCTACGTGCTGCCCAAGCACCTCGACGAGAAGGTGGCGCGCCTGCACCTCAAGAAGGTGGGCGCGATGCTCACGGAACTTTCCGACGAGCAGGCCGCCTACATCGGTGTGCCCAAGCAAGGCCCGTACAAGCCCGACACGTACCGCTACTGATCGTGCGGGTGGCTGTTGCTGCTCCTTTTTTGGGAGCAGCCAGCGCTTGTGGATAAAGCGATAGAAGCCATTTTGGCTATGAAATCCATCGTCGATTGACGAGAGAGTGACGCATGCGCGCAGATGTTTTTTTGGTGGAGTCCGGCCATGCGGCCACGCGTTCGCAGGCACAGCGGCTGATTGCTGCAGGCGTCGAGTGGCGCCTGTCGCCGCTGGCGCCCTGGCAGAAGGTGGCCAAGAACGGCGATGACATCCCGTCCGTGGCCGAGGTGAAGCTGCTGGACGATGCCGAGGCCAAGTACATCTCGCGCGGCGGGCTCAAGCTGGAAGGCGCCTTGCGGGCCACGGGCCTGCCCGTGGCCGGGCTGCGCTGCCTGGACGTGGGGCAGAGCACCGGCGGGTTCACCGATTGCCTGTTGCAGCAGGGCGCGGCGCAGGTCGTCGGCGTGGACGTGGGCCACGGCCAGCTGCACGAGCGGCTGCACAGCGATCTGCGGGTGGTTTGCGTCGAGGGCGTGAATGCGCGCTCGCTGACCGCCGAGGCGCTGCAGCAGGCGTGCGAGGACGCGCTCTCCGAAGCCGTCGATGTGGACGAGGACAACGAGACCCAGCCCGAGGCGCCCTACAGCTGGATGCGCAACGGCGGGCTGGTGGACGACGCCTACGATGACAGCGGCGACGCCAAGGACCAGGACATCGAAGCCTTCAAGTCCGAGCGTGCGCAGCGTGCCGAGGCGCGCGCGCTGGGCACGCTGCCCGTCCAGCGCCGGCGCCGCGCCGAATGCGCGGGCGTGGACACGACCCCGTTGTTCGACGTGGTGGTGGGCGACCTGTCCTTTATTTCGCTGACCCTGGTGCTGCCTGCCATCGCCGCATTTCTGCGGCCCGACGGCCACCTGCTCATGCTGGTCAAGCCGCAGTTCGAGCTGCAGCCCGGCCAGGTGGGCAAGGGCGGCATCGTGCGCGACGAGGCGCTGTACGCCGTGGTGGAAAAGCGCATCCGTGACTGCTGCGCCGAACTGGGCCTGGCGGTGCACGCCTGGCTGGACAGCCCGATCCAGGGCGGCGACGGCAACCGTGAATTTTTTGTTTATGCGAGGAGGGCCACATGATTGCTGCCAATGCCCAGGGCATCGGTTTCCCGGTGAGCTTCGAGTTTTTCCCGCCCAAGACGCCGGAGGGGGCCGACAAGCTGCGCACCGCGCGCCAGCAGCTGTATGCGCTGCACCCTGATTTCTGTTCGGTGACCTACGGCGCGGGCGGTTCCACGCAGGAGGGCACGTTTGGCACGGTGCGCGAAATCCTGGCCGAGGGGGTCGGCGCAGCCTCGCACTTCTCGTGCATTGGCGCCACGCGCCAGTCCGTGCGCGAGCAGCTTGCCATGCTCAAGGACATGGGCGTCAAGCGCCTGGTCGCGCTGCGCGGCGATCTGCCCAGCGGCTATGGCGCGGGCGGGGAGTTTCATTACGCCAGCGACCTGGTGGCCTTTATCCGTTCGGAGACTGGCCGGGATTTCCACATCGAAGTGGCCGCCTACCCCGAGGTGCACCCCCAGGCCAAGTCGCCGGAGGCTGACCTGAAGGCCTACATCGCCAAGGTGCAAGCTGGCGCGGACTCGGCCATCACCCAGTATTTCTACAACAGCGATGCGTACTTCCGCTTCGTGGAAGACACGCAGCGCCTGGGCGCCGATGTGCCCGTGGTGCCCGGCATCATGCCCATCGGCAGCTCCACCCAGCTGATGCGCTTCTCGGACGCCTGCGGCGCCGAGATTCCCCGCTGGATACGCCTGCGCCTGCAGTCTTTCGGCGACGACACGGCGAGCATCAAGGCCTTTGGCCTGGATGTGGTGACCGACCTGTGCGACCGGTTGCGCAGTGCCGGCGTGCCGGCCCTGCACTTCTACACGATGAACCAGAGTGCCGCGACGCTGGAGATCTGTCGCCGGCTGGGGATCTGATGCGCCAGCCGCGCGGCGATGCCGCGCTGACGGGCCCGGTGGAGGGCCGCCGGGCCGCCCTGTGGTGGAAGGTGCTCGGGGTGGTCTGCTGCGGTGTTTCGGTGTGGGGCTGCTCGTCCTGGGGGCGTGCGCAAGGGCTGTCCGCCGAGGCCGACGCACTGGCCCCGCACCTGCTGAGCGTGCCGGGCGAGGCCATGCTGATCGACCCGCCGTCGCGCCCCGGTGGGCGGGAGGATGGCACCGAAAGCCCGCAGGCCCCGCAGCTGCGCCTGCCCGCCGACGAGGTGGGCCTGGCCTCCTGGTACGGCGCGAAGTTCCACAAGCGCCGCACGGCCAGCGGAGAGCCCTTCGACATGAAGGCGCTCACCGCGGCGCATCCCACCTTGCCGTTCGGCTCGCGCGTGTGCGTGCGCAGCCAGGCCACGGGCCGTTCGGTCGTGGTCCGCATCAACGACCGGGGCCCGCACACGGGCAACCGCGTGATCGACCTGAGCCGGGGGGCCGCCGAGGTGCTGGGGATGGTGGGCCTGGGGCTCAAGCCCGTGGAGCTTTTTGCGCTGGACGAGGGCGAGCGGGACTGCCCCGCCCCCTGACCGCCGCCGTCAGCCGCCGGATTCGAGCGTGTGCGTGGCGTGCTTGTCTTGCGCCAGCAATTCCACCATCTGTGGCAGCGCGGTCTTCAGCGCCGCCTTCAGGGTGAAGGGCGGGTTGATCAGGAACATGCCGCTGGCCGGCAGGCCGGGGCGCTTGACGTCGCCCGCGGCGTTTTCAGTGAGCTTGCTGTTCTTGACCGTGAGCGTGGCATGCAGCCAGCCCTTGCCGGCCTTGGTGGCCAGCGTCTTGAGGCGGCGCGGCAGGTCGTGGGCTTCCGGGCGCGGGATGATGGGGTACCAGAACGCATAGGTGCCGGTGGCAAAACGCTTGAGCGAGTCGGCGGCCATGTCGAGCACCTTGGCGTAGTCGCTCTTGATTTCATAGCTGGGGTCGCAGAGCACAAGCGCGCGGCGGGCCGGCGGGGGCAGGAATTTTTTGATCCCCTCAAACCCGTCTTCGTGCAGGACGGCCACCTGGCGGCCTGCCTCCAGCTGGGCCACGTTGCCCGCCAGCGCCCGCAGGTCCGTGGGATGCAGCTCGAAGAGCTTGAGCTTGTCGTGGCCGCGCAGCAGGCGCTGGGCGATGAACGGGGAGCCCGGGTACACGCGCAGCGCACTGCCCTGGTTGAAGGCGCGGACCATGTCCACATAGGCCTGCAGGGCGGGCGTGAGGGCGGGCGCGGTGGGTGCAAAAAGCCGGACGATGCCGTCCGCGGCCTCGCCGCTGGTGCTGGCATAGTCGCCATCGAGCCGGTACAGTCCCGCGCCCGCGTGGGTGTCCAGCACGGTCAGTGCCGCGTCTTTCTCGGTAAGGTGTTGCAAGGCGGCGATCAAGACCGTGTGCTTGAGCACATCGGCATGGTTGCCTGCGTGGAAGGCGTGGCGATAACTGAACATGGCCCTATGGTAACGAGTGCGCCCCCGGCGCAGCGCAGTCGATGGGGCCATGGCCCGGCGGCAGGCCCCGGGCGCGCGGTCATGATCCGATGCGAATTTGTCATGGGCCCGGGCGCTGCCTGTCCCCATGGCGCGGCACAATCGGCGCTTGTCTGACCAGGGTGTGTAACTTTTTTGGCAGACCGGAAGCCTTTTGTTTCTGTCATGCATGCTGGCATGCTTCATGATTGCGATGAAAACGGCCTTGGCACCCGTTCGCTCACAATCCCCCGCCGAAGCCCGCATTCACGCCCCATTCTCTTCACCATGATCGCAAGTTCCAGCCAAGCCTCTGCCAGTGGTGTCAGCCATGTGGATGCGCTGCCCCCCGGCACCCGCCTCGCGGAATTCGAGATCCTGGCGCTCCTTGGCGTGGGCGGGTTCGGCATGGTCTACAAGGCCTTCGACCATTCTCTGCACCGGGCGGTGGCGATCAAGGAGTACATGCCTTCGGCGCTGGCGGGCCGTGCGCAGGGCCAGTCGCTGTGGGTGCGGTCGTCGTCCGACCAGCAGACCTTCCATGCCGGGCTGGCGTCTTTCGTGGGAGAGGCGCGCCTGCTGGCCCAGTTCGACCATCCCTCGCTCGTGAAGGTGTTCCGCTTCTGGGAGGCCAACAACACCGCGTACATGGTCATGCCGCTGTACACCGGCATGACGTTCAAGCAGGCCCGCGCTCAGATGCGCACCCCGCCCCCCGAGATCTGGCTGCGCAAGGTGCTGTGGTCGGTGCTCGGCGCCCTGCGGGTGCTGCACGACGGGAAAACCCTGCACCGGGACATTTCGCCCGACAACATCTTCCTGCAGGACAGTGGCCCTCCGGTGCTGCTGGACCTGGGCGCCGCCCGGCATGCGATCAATGACCAGGACCGCAAGCACACGGCCGTGCTCAAGGTGAACTACGCACCCATCGAGCAGTATTCCGACGGCGACGAGGAACTGCGCCAGGGCCCCTGGAGCGACCTGTACTCCCTGGCCGCCGTGGTGCATGGCTGCCTGTGCAACGACACCCCGCTGCCCGCGACCCTGCGTTCCATCCGTGATCGCATGGTGTCGTTCTCCCGGGTGGCAAGAACCGTCAAGCGCCAGTTCGGCGTGGAATATTCCGCGCCCTTCGTGGCGGCGATCGCGCAATCCCTGGCGCTCAAGCCCGAGGACCGGCCGCAGAGCATCGATGCGTTCCTGCAGCTCATGGAGATGACGTCCGCGCCGGAAGGAAGCGAACATTTCGATTTCCGTGCCGATCTGGGCGACATCTGGGTCGAGCCCGCCGACCAGCCCGGCCCGGGCCTGCTCACGCCCACGGTGGATGTGACGTCCGCGGCCAGCAGCGTGGTGGAGATACCGCCCCAGGCGCCGCGCGCCGCGGTGCAGGCGCCCGCCCGCGATGCGCGCGAGGACGCCCCCTCCGGGGAGGAGGCCGCGGCCGGCGGCGACACCGTGATGCTCGGGGGGCCGGACACGGTGGCCGCCGAGGCTGGAGACACGGTCTTCATCGACGCCGGGGATACCGTCGTGGCCGACGACTCCCGCTATGACGACCCTGCGGCCGGCCACCGGCACGGGGCCGCTGCGCGGCATGCGCACGATCACCGGCTGCGGCCGATGGAGCGTGAGGTTCCCCGTGCCGCAAGCAAGGCGGCCAGAACGGCGCGGCGCTCCCCCGTGGTGGTCTGGCTGGGCGTGGCCGTTTTTGCCGTGGTGGCCTCGGCGGCAGGACTGCGCTGGGCCCAGAGCAGCAAGGCGCCGCACGACGACATCATCACCGAGATGGCCGAGCGGCCGGCTGCCACGCCGCCCGCCCTGGTGGAGACCGCGCTGGCCGACATGGCTGCGAGCGCGCCGGCTGCGGTGGCTTCCCTTGACGGCGCGGCGGGCGCTGCGGTGGCTGCATCCCTGCCTGCGCCTGCCTTTGTTCCGGCCTCCGCGCCGCGCACGCCGCCCCGGACCGCGAAGCGCGCGGCGCCCGAGCCCGCACCCGTGCAGGTCGTGGTGCACGAGGAACCCCCGCCACCGCCGCCCCCGGTCGTGGCCGAGCCCAAGCCTCGCCCGCTGCCGCCGCGCGTGCCCAGTCCGCAGGAGGCCTGTGCTGACGCCAATTTTCTGGCGCGGCCCATGTGCATCCACCAGGAATGCCAGAAGCCGTCGCAGGCGGGGCAGGCCGTGTGCGTGGAAAACCGCCGCCGCTACGAGGCCGAGGAGCAGCGCCGCCGCCAGACCCCCAACTGAGGGTGGCCGCCGGGGCCTGGAGCACTGTGCGCACGGGCGGCTTGCGCCCCTGGCACGCAAATTCGTATAATCGAGGGCTTCGCAGCGCTTTGTGGTCCCGCGGCGGAGACATTTTCGCCACCTAAGAGGCTTCCTTCAGAGAAGCACCGACCGTGGAAAAGGACCCGCCAAACCCTCTTCATAAGAGAAAACTCATGACTACTACTTTCAGCGCCAAGCCCGCTGAGGTTGTGCACGAGTGGTTTGTGATTGACGCGACCGACAAGGTCCTCGGACGAGTAGCCAGCGAAGTTGCTCTCCGTTTGCGCGGCAAACACAAGGCCATTTACACGCCTCACGTCGATACCGGTGACTTCATCGTCATCATCAACGCCGCCCAGCTCAAGGTCACCGGCACCAAGTCCCTGGACAAGGTGTACTACCGCCACTCGGGTTACCCCGGCGGCATCACGGCCACGAACTTCCGCGACATGCAAGCCAAGCACCCCGGCCGCGCGCTGGAAAAGGCCGTCAAGGGCATGCTGCCCAAGGGCCCCCTTGGCTACGCGATGATCAAGAAACTCAAGGTGTACGGTGGTGCTGAGCATCCCCACACCGCCCAGCAGCCCAAAGTGCTGGAAATCTAAGGAGCCTTGAGATGATTGGTGAATGGAACAATGGCACCGGCCGTCGCAAGTCCAGCGTCGCCCGCGTGTTTCTGAAAAAAGGCTCCGGCAAGATCACGGTGAACGGCAAGGACATCCAGTCCTACTTCGGCCGCGAAACCTCGATCATGATTGCCAAGCAACCCCTGGCGTTGACCAACCATGTCGAAACCTTCGACATCCAGATCAACGTCCACGGCGGTGGTGAATCCGGCCAGGCCGGCGCTGCCCGCCACGGTATCACCCGCGCCCTGATCGATTACGACGCATCCCTCAAGCCCGTGCTGAGCCAAGCCGGCTTCGTGACGCGCGATGCACGTGAAGTCGAACGTAAGAAGGTCGGCCTGCACTCCGCACGCCGCGCCAAGCAGTTCTCCAAGCGTTAAGCTGGCTGGGCACTGCCGGACACCCGCCCCTGGGCGGATGTCCAACCCCTGCAAAGCGCTCCGTCCTGGATTGCTTTACAGAGCAAAAACCGCCTCCGGGCGGTTTTTTCGTTTAAGGTGCGCTCTTTTCTCCCGGGTCTCCCCGATGACTCCCCTGTTTTCCCCATGCGCCTTCGCCTTCTGCGCCGCCGGCTGACGATCAGCGCCCCCCGGGTGGCCATCCGCAGCGCCTTGCCCTGGCCCCTGCGCTGGCTGGCCTTGGCGGTGGTTTTCGGGTTCTGCGCGGCGGTGGCGCTGTGGGCCTTCGAGTTCGGCAAGTCGATCGCGGGCCTGGACTCCGTTTCCCGGGACGAATTGCTCCAGCTGCGCGCGGAGGTGGCCCGCCTGCGCGGCGTGGGCCAGGAGCAGCAGACGGTGGCCCATACGGCCGAGAGCCTGCTCGTGACCGAGCGGGCTGCCAAGGAAAGCCTGATGGCGCAGGTGCGACAGCTCGAGGCGGACAATCGGACGCTGCGCGAGGACCTGGGGTTTTTCGAGAAACTGATTCCCGCGGCAAAGACCGAAGGGCTCGCGATTCGCAGCCTGCAGGCCGAAGTGCTGGGAGGGATGCAGCTGCGCTGGCAGGTCCTGGTGATCCAGGCCGCGCGCAATGCGCCCGAGTTCAATGGCCGGCTGGAACTGGTGCTGGCAGGCACCCAGGACGGCAAGCCCTGGACGCAGACCCAGCCGGCCCAGGGGCAGCCCCTGCAGGTCAAGCAGTACCGGCGCATCGAGGGGGTCCTCGATCTGCCGCCCAGCGCCGTGGTAAAAACCGTGACCGCCCGCGTGCTGGAAGGCACGACAGTGCGCGCCGTGCAGGCCATGGCCATCGACTAGGAGCACCCGCAAGGCGCCCGCGATGGCCCCGGCCAGGCTGTCGTCGTCGAGAGAGGCCCCCGCCGCAAGCGCCGGGCCCGCGCAGAGGCCGCGCCGGTACGCCGTGGGCCTGGCATCCCGTTGTTTCCCATCCGCACGCTCCTTTCGGCCGGAGCGTGTCCTTTCAGGAGTTCTCACCCATGTTTTCCCGCAAAAAGCAGCCACCGATCAAAAGCCTGGTCGCCCAGGGCACCCGGATCGAGGGGGATGTGCACTTCGCAGAAGGGATGCGCATCGATGGCGAGGTGGTGGGGGACATCCGCGCGGGATCGGAGCAGTCCAGCATTCTGGTGATTTCCGAGACGGCCCGGGTGGAGGGTGCGGTGCACGCCGACCATGTGATCGTCAACGGGCAGGTGGTGGGTCCCGTGCATGCCGCGGAATTGCTGGAACTGCAGCCCAAGGCCAAGATCACAGGCAATGTGCACTACAAGGCGCTGGAGATGCACCAGGGCGCCGTGATCGCCGGGCAGATGTGCCCTGTGGCCGTGCTGGTGGAGGAAAAGCCCCCACTGAAGTTAGCGTCAAACAGCCAGTGAACTGAATTCCCGAGCGGTCTGCAGTACTATTCACCGCAAACATTGAACCCGGAGTACCCCATGAGCGCTGTTGCCGAAAACATCCAGACCGAAATGCCCGCCCCCATTCTGTTCACGGACAGCGCGGCGGCCAAGGTGGCGGACCTGATCGCCGAAGAGGGCAATCCTGACCTGAAACTGCGCGTTTTCGTGCAGGGTGGCGGTTGCTCGGGGTTCCAGTATGGCTTCACCTTCGATGAAATCACCAACGAAGACGACACCACCATGACCAAGAATGGCGTGTCGCTGCTGATCGATGCCATGAGCTACCAGTACCTGGTCGGCGCCGAGATCGACTACAAGGAAGACCTGCAGGGCGCCCAGTTCGTCATCAAGAACCCCAACGCCACCACCACCTGCGGCTGCGGCTCCAGCTTCTCCGCCTGAGGGTGTGCCTCTGCGCCGCGCCAGCGGCACGGAATGAAACGACAAGCCGCCCGGACGGGCGGCTTTTTTCATGGGGATACCCCTTTTCGTTTTCCTGGAAAAGCCATCCTGGCGTGCCATGCAGCAAGACAGATCCCTGAAAGTGCTCCTGTGGCTGGTGGCCATCGGCTTCTTCATGCAGACGCTGGACGCCACCATCGTCAACACCGCGCTGCCCGCCATGGCCCGCAGCCTTGGAGAAAGCCCGCTGCGCATGCAGTCGGTGGTGGTGGCCTATTCGCTGGCCATGGCCATGCTGATACCGGCTTCCGGGTGGCTGGCCGACCGTTTTGGTTCACGGCGCGTCTATCTGTCCGCCATCGTGCTGTTCGTGCTGGGTTCGGTGTGCTGCGCGCTCGCGCAAAGCCTGACCCAGCTGGTGGCGGCGCGCGTGGTGCAGGGGCTGGGCGGGGCGTTGCTGCTGCCGGTGGGGCGGCTGGTGGTGCTGCGCACCTTTCCGCGCGAGCAGTTCCTGCAGGCCATGAGTTTCGTTGCCATTCCGGGCCTGATCGGGCCACTGATCGGCCCCACGCTGGGCGGCTGGCTCGTGGAGGCGGCGTCGTGGCACTGGATCTTCCTCATCAATGTGCCGGTGGGGCTGGTGGGCTGCATCGCCACCCTGCGCTTCATGCCGGGCGAGCCCGTGACCTTCGTGCCCCGCTTCGATCTGGCGGGCTACCTGATGCTCGCCTTTGGCATGGTGTCGCTCTCGCTGGCGCTGGACGGCCTGGCCAGCATGGGCCTGCGCCAGGCGGGCGTGCTGGTGCTGATGGTCTTCGGGCTGGCCAGCCTGGTGGCCTACTGGCTGCACGCGGCGCGGCGGGCCGACCCGCTGTTCTCGCCGCGGCTCTTTTCCATTGACACACTGCGCATCGGTCTGCTGGGCAACCTGTTCTCGCGCCTGGGCAGCTCCTGCATGCCATTCCTGGTCCCGCTGCTGCTGCAGGTCACCATGGGCTACTCGCCCCTGCAGGCCGGCATGATGATGCTGCCCGTGGCCATCGCCGGCATGTCGATGAAGCGCTTCACCACGCCGCTGATCACCCGTTTCGGCTACCGGCAGGTGCTGGTGGGCAACACCCTGCTCGTGGGCGTCACGATGGCCAGCTTTGGCCTGGCCGCTCCCACGCAGCCCCTGTGGGTGCATGTGGCGCAGCTGGCGGTCTTTGGCGCCGTGAATTCCCTGCAGTTCACCGCCATGAACACCGTGACGCTCAAGGACCTGGAACATGCCATGGCAAGCAGCGGCAACAGCCTGCTGTCGATGGTGCAGATGGTGGCCATGGGAATGGGCGTGGCGGCCGCAGGGGCGGTGCTGGCTGCGTTCACTGACTTCTTCCCTGCCGGCGGCGCCCAGGGGACGCTGAGGGCGTTCCAGGCCACGTTCGCATGCATGGGGCTCATCACCGTGGCCTCGGCGGGCATCTTCTGGCAGCTGTCGCCCCAGGACCGCGCCGGCAGCCGGGTCGCCGCCACGGCGGACGCCACGGACCACGGCTGAAGGTGGTTTCGGGGGAGGGGCCGCCAGGCCCGGCTCGGATCAGGCAGGGTAGACCGCGCCCAGCACGCGGGCGCCCACGGCCCCGGTGACGCTGGCCAGGTTGCCGGGCTGCCCGTGCAGCGCCTGCCGCGCCAGCCAGGCAAAAGCCGCGGCCTCGACCTGCAGGGCCGGCAGGCCCAGCGCATCGGTGGCGACGACCCGCACGGCGGGGCATGCGGCCTGCAGCCGCGCCATCAGGTGGGTGTTCAGGGCGCCGCCACCGCACACCGCCAGGGTGTTGCTATTCTCTTGATAGCTATTGGCACTGATGGCGCAAGCGCGGGCGGTGTATTCCGTCAGGGTGGCCTGTACGTCCACGGGGTCCGCCGATGCCCATGGCTGCAGATGCCGCGCGAGCCAGATGGGGTTGAACAGGTCGCGCCCCGTGCTCTTGGGCGGGGGCTTGTGCAGAAAGGGTTCGTCAAGCAGCGAGGCCAGCAGCGCCGGCAGCACCTGGCCGCTTGCGGCCCATGCACCGTCCGCATCGAAAGGCTGGCCGGTATGCTGCTGGCACCAGTGGTCCATCAGCGCGTTGCCGGGGCCGCAGTCAAACCCCAGCACGCTGGCCCCCCCGGCACCCAGCACGCTGAGGTTGGAGATGCCGCCGAGGTTGAGCACCAGCACGGTCTCGTCCGCGCGGCCGAACACGCCCTGGTGGAACGCGGGCACCAGGGGCGCACCCTGGCCGCCGGCGGCCACGTCGCGGCTGCGGAAATCCGCCACCACGGTGATGCCCGTGCGTTCCGCCAGCACGGCGGGGCTGCCCAACTGGAGGGTGTAGCCCGTTCCGTCGAATTCCTGGGGGCGGTGGCGCACCGTCTGCCCGTGGGCTCCGAGGGCGCGGATGGCGCTGGCCGGCTGTCCGCTGCGCTCCAGCAGCGCGTGCACCACCTCGGCATACGCGCGCGACAGCGCATTGCCCGCCAGCGCTGCGCGGTGCAGCTCGTTGCTGCCAGGGGTGTTCAGGGCGAGTAGTTCCGCCCGCAGCTCCGGCGCGAACGCCATGCTGGCGTGGTGCGTGACCACCATGCGGGGGCCGGAAAAATCCGCCAGCACCCCGTCGATGCCATCGAGCGAGGTGCCCGACATCAGGCCGATGTACAGATCAGACATGGCCCGGGGGATGTGCGCGCGGATGCTGCCAGCGGCTCAGTCTGCGCTGGCCTGTTCGACAAGCGCCGCAGCGGACAGCTGGATGCGCATGTTGGACGCCAGGCGCTCGAACGCGGGTCGCCCGGCCGCCGAGACGGGGGCCGCCGCTTCGCTCTGGGCGACGATGGTCTGCGGATCCTGGTGCACGCCGTTCACGCGGAATTCGAAGTGCAGGTGGGGGCCGGTGGCCCAGCCGGTGGCGCCCACTGCGCCCAGCGTCTGGCCCTGTTCTACGGACTGGCCCTGGCGCACGTCGATGCGGCTCAGATGGGCGTACACGGTGACGTGCTGGTTGCGGTGCTTGACGAAGACCACGTTGCCAAAGCCGTTCTGCACGCCGGCAAACTCGACCACGCCGTCGCCCACGGTGCGCACGGAGGTGCCGGAGGGGGCCGCGAAATCGGTGCCCAGGTGAGCGCGCCAGGTCTTCAGGATGGGGTGCATGCGCATCTTGAAGCCGCTGGTCACGCGCGAGAACTCGACCGGCGAGGTCAGGTAGGCGCGGCGCATGCTCTCGCCGTCGAGCGTGTAGTAGGCGCCCTTGGCGGCGCCCGGCTCCTGGAACCACAGGGCCTGGTGGGTCTTGCCGTTGTTGACGAACTCGGCGCTCAGCACCCGGCCGCTGGACAGGGGCTCGCCGTCGGCTTCCAGGGTTTCATACACCACCGAGAAGCGGTCGCCCTTGCGCAGCGAACGGCGAAAGTCGATGTTGCCCGAGAAGAGTTCGGCCATCTGCACGGCCACGCCGTCGGGGATGTTGGAGGCATCGGTGGCGGCGAACAGCGAGCTGTGGATGATGCCGCCCGCCAGGCGGCTGCCCACCGTCATCTTGGCGGTTTCGATGCGGGAGCTGAATTTGTCGCCGTTGCGCTCGACGATGAGCCGGCGGAAGCTGCCGCTGTCGTCGGGCACCCAGCGCACGGTCAGGCGGGTCAGGCGGTGGTCGTCGGTGGTCTCGGCCGACACGGCACGGCCGGTGCGCCCGAGCACATTTTGTCGCACAGGAGTGTCACCGCGCATGAACGCGGCGGCGGCCGGGTCGGCCACGCCCAGGCGCTGCAGCAGCGATTCGGGGGTGTCGCTGCTGCGCACCTGTTCGGAGCGGAACAGCGAGAAGCCCGGGGCGTCGAGCTCGCCCAGCACGAGGTTTTCGGCCAGCGATTCGACGGGGTAGCTCACCATGCGCACCGGCAGCTCGGCCGGGTCGGGGGCGAAGGACGCCACGGCGAACGCGCCGCCGCCGCCCGTCAGCAGCAGGGCTGCGACAGCGGCGGTGATGCGTTTGGGATGTTGTTGGATCGTGCGGGACAGCCGGTCAAGCAAAGCGGTGCTGGCGGTGCGGACCGTAGTGAGGCCGTGAATCAAAGGTCTATCCCCAGGGTGAGCGTGACTTCCTGAAACTCCCCCGTTGCGACGGCGGGGCGAGGCCAGGAACACAGGCTGCCAGGCATGTGGCCATGCGACAGCGTGAAAACAGGTCGAAACGGCGGGCCTACTAGAATCCGCCTCAAGCAATGTGGGCTGAAGTATAGCGGTGCATGCTGTCTAGACATCCCAAAAAACCCTTATGAATCAATCTGCTGTTACAACAACCCCGGTCTCTGATGGTGTAAGACAGGCCCTTGAAATCTCGCTGCGCGGCGTGCAGGAACTGCTGCCGCAGGACGAATGGGTCAAGAAGCTGGCGCGCTCGGAGGCCACGGGCCAGCCGCTGCGCATCAAACTGGGACTCGATCCCACGGCACCCGACATCCACATCGGCCACACGGTGGTGCTGAACAAGATGCGGCAATTGCAAGATCTGGGCCACCAGGTGATCTTCCTGATCGGGGACTTCACGAGCCTGATCGGCGACCCTTCCGGCCGCAACAGCACGCGCCCGCCGCTCACGCCCGAGCAGATCAAGGTGAACGCCGAGACCTACTACAAGCAGGCCAGCATGGTGCTGGACCCCGCGCGCACCGAGATCCGCTACAACAGCGAATGGAGCGAGCCCCTGGGCGCGAGCGGCATGATCCAGCTCGCCTCCCGGTACACCGTGGCGCGCATGATGGAGCGCGACGATTTCCACAAGCGCTTCACCACCGGCCAATCCATCGCGGTGCACGAGTTTCTGTACCCGCTGATGCAGGGCTACGACTCGGTGGCCCTGAAAAGCGACCTGGAGCTGGGCGGCACCGACCAGAAGTTCAACCTGCTCATGGGCCGCCACCTGCAGCAGGAATACGGCCAGGAGCCGCAGTGCGTGCTCACCATGCCGCTGCTGGTGGGCCTGGACGGCGTGGACAAGATGTCCAAGTCCAAGAACAACTACATCGGCATCGCCGAAGAGCCCAACACCATGTTCGCCAAGGTGCTGTCGATCAGCGACACGCTGATGTGGGACTGGTACACGCTGCTGTCGTTCAAGAGCCTGGCCGAGATCGCCGCGCTCAAGGCCGAGATCGCGGGCGGGCGCAACCCCAAGGACGCGAAGGTGATGCTGGCCAAGGAAATCACCGCGCGCTTCCACAGCGCTGCGGCGGCCGATGCGGCCGAGCAGGATTTCATCAACCGCAGCAAGGGCGGCGTGCCCGATGAGATCCCCGAAGTGTCCCTGTCGGGTGCGCCGCTGGGCATCGGTGCCTTGCTCAAGCAGGCCAACCTGGCGCCGTCCGGCAGCGAGGCCAACCGCCTGATCGACGGCGGCGGCGTGCGGGTGGATGGCAGCGTGGTCAGCGACAAGGGCCTGAAGCTGGCCGCCGGCACCTACGTGGTGCAGGTGGGCAAGCGCAAGTTTGCACGGGTGACCTTGGCCTGATTTTCAGTCAAATTGGCCGCTGGCGCTTGATGAATAAGCGCGAGTAGCTATCAAAATAAAAGCGCTGACCCAGCCGGGTTCAGCGCTTTTTTTGTGGTCAGTCCAGGTTGTCGTTCAGGTCCGGGTCCGGCACATCCCCGATCGCCTCGCGCGTGGCCTGGGCCTGCACCTGCAGCCAGGCGCAAAACGCCTTGATCTCCGGCCGCTGCGCGCTGCGGGGCCCCACCATGAGCCAGTAGGCCAGCGGGGAGTCGATGCGGTGGCCGGGCAGCACCTCCACCAGGTCGCCTGCGGCCAGTGCATCGGCAATCAGCGGCATGCGCGCCAGCGCCAGGCCCTGGCCGGCGAGGGCGGCCTGCACGATCTGGTGGGCGTAGTTGAAATACAGCCAGCGCTCGGGCTGCAGCTTGGCCAAATCCCGCGCGTCGAACCAGCGGCGCCAGCTGAGCCATTCCAGGTGCTGGCTGCGGTGCGCGTCGCCCGCCTCGATCAGCGTGAACTGGGTGACATCGGCCGGCGTGCGCAGGGGCTTGCCGCTCTTGAGCAGCCAGGGGCTGGCCACCACGGCCAGCTGCTCGCCAAACAGGCGCTGTCCGCCCAGGGTGCCCGCGCCCGGCATGCTGTAGCGCAGGGCCAGGTCCACGTCCGAGGTTTCCAGGTCCACCGGCACGTCGCTCGCATCAATGCGGATGTCGATGCCCGGGTTGTCGCGCTGGAACTCCTCCATGCGCGGGATCAGCCACATCGATGCGAAGCTGGCCCAGGTGGTGATGGCCACGCTGCGGCGCCCGGCCGTCTGGCGCACCAGGCGCACGGCGGCGTCCATGCGCTCGAGCGCCGGGGCCACGGCGCGCTGCAGCTGCGCGCCCGCGCTGGTCAGCTCCACCGCCCGCGTGTGGCGCAGGAACAGCGCCACGCCCACTTCTTCTTCCAGTGCCTGGATCTGGCGGCTCACGGCGGACTGGGTGAGCGCCAGCTCGTCGGCGGCGGCGCGGAAGTTCAGGTGCTTGGCCACGGCGAGAAAGGCGCGCCAATGGCCGGTGGCCACGGGGCGGGTGCGAAGGACGGCAGGGGAGTATTCGGCAGAGGCCATGGCAGGTGTCCTGGATGCGATTCATGCGTTGGCGGAATGAATAGCGTACCGCGTTTTCATTGGACTGTGTGTGCCGCCGAGCGCACTATCCAGTCTCCGAAACACCTTTTCATCGAAGCCAAGGAGCCTGTCATGTCCCCCCGCAACGTTCTGGAATCGCAACAATCCGTGCACGCCAGCCTGGCTGGCCGATCTGCGGCCGGTTGCTGGAAACTGGCCACGGGCCAGGCGCTGTCGCTGCGCCCGCACACCCATGGCGTGCTGCAGATTGCCCAGGGGCAGGTCTGGCTCACCCTGAGCGGGTCTTTGGCGGACCTGCCCGGTGCCACGGCCGACCATCTGCTGCGGGCGGGCGAGCAGCTGGCTGTCGCGCCCGGCCAGCATGTGGTGATGGAGGCCTGGAGCCCCGGCGGTGGCACCGAGCCCGTGGCCTTCCACTGGGATGGCGCGGCCGCCCCGGCGACGACCCTGCCCCACAGCCTGGCCGCCCGCGACTGGGAATGTGGCGTGGTGCAGCCGCTGCGCGACCTGGGGCATGCCCTGGGGCAGGGCGGGCGTGCCCTGGGCGCTGCGTTGGCGGAGGTGACGGGCGCGGGCGGGCGGTTTGCTGCTGGCCTGGCCCGCTTTGCTCTCAATCGGATAGCGCCACAGGGACAGCGCAGGCTCGCTTGAGGACTACATGCAGGAAAAGCATCAATCGGTGCCGTGCTTTTCATTGGACGTTGTTCTGCAAGCCGCGCACCATACGGTCTTACTAGGGTTAACCCGGAGAATGCCATGACAACCTCTCACGCTCTTCATCTGTTCGCATCTTCCCGCGCCGTGGGCGCTTCGGCCGCTGGCGCCGGCACCGTGGCCGCTGGCGCCGCCGTCAGCCTGGCCCCCAGGGCCGCGATGACCTTGCGCATCGCCGAAGGCCAGGCCTGGGTGACGCTGGGCAAGGGCCTGGGCGACAGCAGCGATGTGTTTCTGTGCGCCGGCCAGTCGCTGCAGGTCGCCGCGGGCCAGTCGGTGGTGGTGGAACCCCTGAACGGCCGCCGCCTGCAGTACCGCTGGGTGCGCGGCGAGGCTGCCAGTGCCCGCCCTGCATCGTGGTGGCGCCGCGCATCCGTGGGCAACGGGGCTCCCGCCTGGGGCGACGCCGCCTGCTGCGCCTGAGGGCGCCGGCCTGATCCGGAGAGGGGCCTGCCCCGCCGGTGTTCGGGTGTGCAATAGAGCTTCAAAGAGCTGCTGGCGCTTGACCATCAAGCGCCAGCAGCTCTTTTTTGATAGCAATGGGTGAGCGCCAGGTTGTCAGCGTGCGTCGCCGTCGCCCAGCAGCCCGATCAACTGGGCCTGCAAGGTCGTCAATATTTCATCCGACAACGCCGGCCGCGCCGCGGCGGTGGCTCGGGCCAGCACCAGCCCGCCGACCATGGTGGCCAGCACCTGCATGGCGCGGGCGCGGTCTTGGGGCTGCACGGTGGCGTCACCACCGCAGAGCAGCTGGGCAAAACGCCCGATGTTGCGCTCGATGCCCTGGGCGAACACTTCCGACAGCTCGCTGCCCGCCCGCGCGGCGTCCACCGCCAGCGCGGCGGCCGGGCAACCTGTGCCCGGCGAGTCGCGGTGCTGGGGCGAGAGGTAGCTCTTTATGCGCTCGCCGATGGTGGTGTTCGGAGTGGCTCCGTCCAGCGGGGCGATGGACCAGTCGAACGCCCGCGCACAGGCCTCCTGCACCAGCGCGTCCTTCGAGGCGAAATGCCGGTACAGCCCGCCATGCGTGAGCCCCGCGTCGCGCGTGATGTCGGCCACGCCCACGCCGGTCAGCCCCCGCTCGCGGTACAGGCGGGATGCCGCGTCCAGGATGCCCTGCCGGTTCTCGGCGGCCTGTGCTTTGGAAACCTTCATGCTGCCTCTTATTGATTGCGATCGTACGCAAAAAGTGGTGATGCCTTTATGATGACGGCTGCAATCATAAAGGCGCGGATCGTTTCCGTGCGTCGCCGCAGTGCCCTGGAACCGGTTCCTGGTGCTGCGCCCAATCTGTCTGACGAGGTGAATCCATGAAGAAGATGATCCATGGCGGCCGTGGTGCCGAGGTGTGGAATGGTGTGTGCTGCGACAAGGCGGTGGCCTGATGCGGCGCGTCGTGGTCACGGGCATGGGCCTGGTGTCGCCGCTGGGCTGCGGTGTGGAACTGGTGTGGCGGCGCCTGCTGGCGGGGCGCTCGGGCCTGTCGCGCCTGCCGGACGCTGTCACGGACGGCATTGCCGCCAAGGTGGCGGGGCAGGTGCCGGATGTCGCTCAAGACCCCGAAGGTGGCTGGGACGTGGATGCCGTCGTCTCGTCCAAGGACCAGCGCAAGATGGACCGCTTCATTCCCTTCGCGCTGGGCGCGGCGCAGCAGGCGCTGGCGCAGGCCGGGTGGCCCCCGGCCGACGAGCGGGCGCGCGAGCGCACGGCCACCGTGATCGCCTCGGGCATTGGTGGCTTTGGCGCGATTGCCGAGGCCGTGCGCACCACTGATACGCGCGGCCCGCAGCGCTTGTCGCCGTTCACGGTGCCGTCGTTCCTGGTCAATCTGGCGGCGGGGCAGGTGTCGATCCGCCACGGGCTCAAGGGGCCGCTGGGTGCGCCGGTCACCGCCTGCGCCGCCAGCGTGCAGGCGATTGGCGATGCCGCGCGCCTGATCCGTAGCGGCGAGGCCGACGTGGCCGTGTGCGGGGGCAGCGAGGCGGCCATTGACCGCGTGAGCCTGGGCGGCTTTGCGGCGGCCAAGGCCCTGGGCACGGCGTTCAACGACACGCCCGAGCAGGCCTCGCGGCCGTTTGATGCGCAGCGCGACGGTTTTGTGATGGGCGAGGGCGCAGGCATGCTGGTGATTGAGGCGCTGGACCACGCCCTCGCGCGCGGCGCACAGCCACTGGCCGAGCTGGTGGGCTATGGCACGTCGGCCGACGCGTACCACATCACCTCCGGCCCCGAAGATGGCGATGGCGCAGCGCGCAGCATGCTGGCCGCGCTGGCGCAGGCAGGCCTCACAGCCCAGGATGTGCAGCACCTGAACGCACACGCCACCTCCACCGGTGTGGGCGACCGTGGCGAACTGGCCGCCATCCGCCGTGTGTTTGGCACGGGGGCGCAGGTGGCCATCAGTTCCACCAAGTCGGCCACCGGCCATCTGCTGGGGGCGGCGGGTGCGGTGGCGGCCATCTTCACGGCGCTGGCGCTGCGCGACCAGGTGGTGCCGGGCACGTTGAACCTGCACACGCCCGATGCGCTGGCCGAGGGGCTGGACATGGTGGCGCTGCGGCCCAGGCCGATGGCGCTCACGCACGCCATGCTCAACGGGTTTGGTTTCGGCGGGGTGAACGCCAGCCTGCTGCTGCGGCGCTGGCCGGACGCCGCATGACGCGGCTTCAGCCCCCGCAGGGGCCCATGGGGGCCGGCGCGTGGGCGCGTGTCAGAGGACGAGCTGGCTGCGCATGGACTCGAACGCGGCCAGCGCTGCTTCGCCGTCGAGCCGTTCCATGCGCGCGAGCGCATCCACGTCCTCCACCGTGCTGAAGGCCAGGCTGAACTGCTGGAAGCGGCGCGCCGCCAGCGGGCCGTTGTGCAGCACCTCGACGTTGATGTGGCGGGGGTCGTTGCGGATGCGCTCGATGAGCTTGAGCACGGCCTTCTGCGGGCCTTCCAGCTGCTGGCAGAAGCGCTGGCCGTCGAAGATCAGCAGCCCCGTGATGTCAAGCTGCGCGTTCACCAGGCGCGCGCGCCCGGCGACCTCGGCCACCACGCTGGTGGGTTGGTCGGGTGCGAGGGTGCTCACGTAGAGCACTTCGTAGAGGTCGGGGCTGGGTTTCATAGACGATCCCAATGTAGGGAGCGCCCGGTGGTTGTGCAATGTCAAAAGACATACATGTAACTATCGCGCCACCGGGCGGGGCCGTGGCATCGTGGAGCCCTTGGAATGCCGGCCGCAGTCCCTAAAATCTCCCCACCCTCCGCCACGCCATGAACCCCAGCCTGCCCACCCATGCCTGCCCGCCCACCTGCCATGAATGCAGGCTGCGCGCAACGGGGGCATTCACGGCGGTCAAGCCCGAGGTGCTGGACTTCATAGAAGGCTTTCGCACCACCACCCTGGCCGTGGAGGCCGGTGGCGCGCTGGTGCGCGAGAACGAGGTCAATGCCAGGCTGTTCACGCTGTATGCGGGCTGGGCGTTTCGCTACAAGACGCTGAGCGACGGGCGCCGCCAGATCCTGAACTTCCTGCTGCCGGGCGACCTGGTGGGGCTGCAGCAGGAGTTTGGCGAGGTGTCCACCCATGGCATCGAGGCGCTCACCGACTGCGCGCTGTGCGTGTTCCAGAACGACAGCCTGTGGGCGTTGTTTCGCGAGCACCCGCGCCTGGGCTACGACATCACCTGGCTGTCGGCGCACGAGGAGGGCCATGTGGACGACAACCTGCTGACCGCCGGCCGCCGCAACGCCACCGAACGCGTGGCCATGCTGCTGATGCACCTGTACCGGCGGCTGGACCGCATCGGGCTGGTGGAGGCCGACGGCACCGTGGCGTTTCCGCTGAACCAGCAGCACATCGCGGATGCGCTCGGGCTGTCGCTGGTGCACACCAACAAGACCCTGCGGCGGCTGGCCACCCTGGGCCTGCATGAAATCAGGAACGGGCGGCTGCGCCTGCTCAACACCCGGGCGCTCGCGCGCATCGCCGAGTACTACGACAGGCCGCCCCGCCTGATGCCGCTGCTGTAGCGGATTGCCGGGCACGGGCGGGCGCAGCCGATAATCGTGGCCCAGCCTGCGCGGGGCTTCCCGCCCGGTATCGAATCTCCCCCAGAAGATCCATGACGCAACTCGACATCCTCATCATGGCGGCCGGCAAGGGCACGCGCATGAAAAGCCGGCTTCCCAAGGTGCTGCAGCGCCTGGCGGGGCGCCCGCTGCTGCACCACGTGCTCGACCAGGCGGCGCACCTGCAGGCGCGCAGCGCCATCGTCATCACCGGCCATGGTGCTACAGAAGTGGAAGCTGCCAGCGCAGGCGCAGCAAGCGCTGGGGGCACTTTGGATGTGAAATTCGTGCGCCAGGAACCCCAGCTCGGCACCGGCCACGCGGTGCTGCAGGCCGTGCCGCACCTGCGCGACGACGGCACGGCGGTCGTGCTGTCGGGGGACGTGCCGCTCACGCAGGCCGACACGCTGCGCGCGCTTGTCGCGGCCTCGGCCGGCGGGCAGCTTGCGTTGCTCACCGTCACGCTGCCCGATCCCACGGGCTACGGCCGCATCGTGCGCGATGGCCAGGGCCGGGTGCGGGGCATCGTCGAACACAAGGACGCAAGCGAGGCCCAGCGCGCCATCACCGAGGTCTACAGCGGCATCATGGCCGTGCCCGCGCGCCTGCTGCGCGGCTGGCTGGCCCGCCTGACCAATGACAACGCGCAGGGCGAGTACTACCTCACCGACATCGTCGCGATGGCCGTGGCCGATGGCGTGCCCGTGGCGGCCCACCGCATCACCGATGCGCTGCAGGTGGCGGGCGTGAACAGCCCGCTGCAGCTGGCCGAGCTGGAGCGTGCGCACCAGTTGCGCCAAGCCCGGGCCTTGATGGAGCAGGGCGTGCGCCTGGCCGACCCCGCGCGGTTCGATGTGCGCGACGACACCCGCACCGGCGCGCGCGGCGAGCTGGTGTGCGGGCAGGACGTGGAGATCGACGTGAACTGCGTCTTCACCGGCCGCGTGGAGCTGGGCGAGGGCGTGAGCATCGGCGCCCACTGCTGCATCGCCAACGCGCGCATCGCTGCGGGCGCGGTGGTCCATCCCTTCACCCACATCGACGGCGAAAAGGCAGGCGCCACGGTGGGCGAGGGTGCGCTGATCGGCCCGTTCGCCCGCCTGCGCCCCGGCGCGCAGCTGGGCCGCGAAGTGCACATCGGCAACTTCGTCGAGGTGAAGAACAGCACCCTGGCCGACGGCGCCAAGGCCAACCACCTGGCCTACCTGGGCGATGCCACGGTGGGCGAGCGCGTGAACTACGGCGCGGGCGCCATCACCGCCAACTACGACGGCGCCAACAAGCACCGCACGGTGATCGAGGCCGACGTGCACGTGGGCAGCAACTGCGTGCTGGTGGCGCCCGTCACCATTGGCGCGGGCGGCACCGTGGGCGGCGGCAGCACCATCACCAAGAGCACGGCCCCGGGCGCCCTCAGCGTGGCGCGCGGCAAGCAGGTGAGCATCGCCAACTGGGCGCGCCCCGCCAAGCTGCCCAGGCCATGACACCCTCCGACGCCACCGCCGGGCAGGAGCTGCAGCTGTTGCGCGCCGAGCTGGCACGCAGCCAGCAGCAGGTGGCCGGCATGGCGGCGGCGCAGGAAGAGTTTCTGCGCGCCGTCTCGCACGACCTGCGCGCGCCGCTGCGGCACGTGACCTCGTACGGCACGCTGGTGCGCGAGGTGCTGGGCGACCTGCCGCCGGACGTCGCGCAGTCGGCTGCGGTGCAGGAGGCACTGCGTTTTCTGGGCACCATGGACCAGTCCGCGCGGCGCATGGGGATGATGATCGACGGCCTGCTCGCGCTGGCGCGTGCCCAGCGGGCGCCGCTGAACCTGCAGCCGGTGCCGCTGGCGGACGCCGTGGCCCGGGCGCGTGCCGCCCTGGCCTCCGCCGAGGCGGGTCGCGCCATCGACTGGCGCACCGCGGATGCCACCCGCCTGCCCACGCTGCGGGCCGACCCCGCCCTGCTGCAGGAGCTGCTGGTGCAATTGCTGGGCAATGCCCTCAAGTTCACGCGCCACAGCGCGCGGCCGTGCATCGCGGTGCAGGCCGAATCCGACCCCGCGGCGGCGCAGGCGGGGCAGGTTGTGTTCACCGTGCAGGACAACGGCACGGGCTTCGATCCTGCGCGCGCCGACGGCCTGTTCGGCGTGTTCCATCGCCTGCACCGCGAGACCGAGTTCGAGGGCGTGGGCGCGGGGCTGGCGCTGTGCCAGGCCATCACGCAGCGCCACGGGGGCGCCATCACGGCCACCGCATTGCCCGGGGCGGGCTGCACGGTGCGGGTGGCGTGGCCGGGCTCGGCGGCTGTTGCTGCCGTTGCCGCGCCATCGCGCGCCTGAGGCCGCGGGCCCGGCGCTACGCGGCGGGCACCAGTGGCGCGGCAGCGTCCGGGCCGCCCGAGACGCGGTTGCGCCCGGCGTTCTTGGCGGCGTAGAGCGCGGCGTCGGCCGCATCGGTCCATTCGCGCACGCTGGCGTGGCCGCGCTGGGCAGGGGCCACGCCGATGCTGCTGGTAAAGCGCAACTGCGGCAGGTTGCGCAGGCGCGTGCCCTCGGTCTGCTCGCGGATGCGCTGGGCGATGGCCATCGCGTCCCGGGCCTGCAGCCCGGGCAGGATGATGGCGAACTCGTCGCCGCCGTAGCGGCCCGCGCAGTCGCCAGAGCGCACATTGCCCCGCACCACATGGGCCAGCGCCCGCAGCGCCTCATCGCCCACGGTGTGGCCGTGGGCGTCGTTGATGTGCTTGAAGTGGTCGATGTCCATCATCAGCATGCAGGCCGGTTCGCCGGTCGCGTGGTGGTGGCGCAATGCGGCCTCGGCCTGTTCCTCCCAGTGGCCGCGCCGGTACAGGCCGGTCAGCGAGTCCACGCGGCGCAGCTCGTCCAGCTGCTGGTTCTGCCGCGCGGTCTTGCGGATCAGCCGGTAGCTCACCACGCTGACCGACAGCGTGTGCAGCACCATCACCGGGAGGCACGCCACGATCACCCGCATGGAGGTCTCGGGCGCCCAGTGCATGCCGGTGGCCACCGCGCTGGCCACACCGGCCGCGAGCATCACCGGGATGGACCGGACCCAGAGCCCGCCGATGCCGGTGGTGATCTTGTCCACCATCGTCAGCGTGACCAGCAGCGCGCTGGGCAGCAGGTTGAAGTGCATCAGCGGCACCAGCGCGGCCGTCATGGCCGAGTCGGCAAGCAGGTTGCGGATTTCAGCGCGGTAGGGGTCGGCGCTGCGCCGCGCGAGCAGGTAGGCCCCATGGGGCCAGACGAGGGCGGCCAGCACCAGCGCCGCCCAGGCCGGGAACGAGGCCTGGCGCTCCCACAGCACCACACCCACCACCATCCCGCCCAGCCCCATGCCCAGGACCCGGAGCGGGTAGATACGGCGGGGCATCTGGCGTTCGGGTGTGGGCATGGGTCCTGGTGTGCATCTGGCGGACCCGCCGGCATGCGGTCCGCGCGAAGCCCGGCGGGCTGGAGGGTGGAAGTCTGGGGCAGCTTACCTTGCCGCGGGGCAAGAGGCCAGCAAGGCATGGCGCCCAGCGGGGGAACTGGCGGGGGATGCGCCAAGCAGGCGGTTGCTATGAAAAATATAGCTTATAGCGCTTGTCAATCCACCGATAGCGGCACTTTTGTATCAAATTTTGCCCTGCGGGTGGCGAAAAAAGCCTTGACGTTGCGCACATTGGCGTTGCCGGTGAAAAGCCGCTGCGACAGCGCCAGGTAGCCGGGCATGTCCCGTGTGTGCACCACCAGCACGAAGTCCGGCCCCGGCGAAACCCGCCAGCACTGCTGCACGGCGGCGTCCGCCACCGCGCGGGCCTCGAACGCGTCGAGCTGCTCGGCCCCCTGCCGGTCCAGCGACACCTCGACGATGCACGCCAGCCCGTGGCCCTGGAGGGCGGCCAGCCGGTCGGGCTGCAGGATGGCGACCTGCCGCTCGATGAGCCCGGCATCCTGCAGGCGCTTGACTCGGCGCAGGCAGGTGGGCGGGGAGACATGCACCCGCTCGGCCAGGGACTGGTTGCTTTGCGCGGCGTCGGTTTGCAGGAGGTTGAGCAGCTGCAGATCCACCAGGTCGAGTGCTATGGATTCCATTTTTCAAGGAAAATTGATTGAAAATTTCATCAATGATTGGTGATGAAATTAAAGTTCAAAATAAGATGAATATCAATCATTAATTTCTTTCTGTGCCGCCTACCATCGCCCCCATCGCTTTCCAACCAGGGCAACCACCATGTGCGGCATCGTCGGCGCGGTCTCCACGCGCAACATCGTTCCCATCCTCGTGCAGGGCCTGCAGCGGCTCGAATACCGGGGCTATGACTCTTGCGGCGTGGCCGTGCACGCCTCCAGCCTGGACGCGGCGCGCCCCGCCGGCCTGCAGCGCGCGCGCAGCACGGCCCGCGTGGCCGAACTGCTTGAACAGGTGCAGGCCGACCATGTGGATGGCGCCACCGGCATCGCCCACACCCGCTGGGCCACGCACGGGGCACCGGAAGTGCACAACGCCCACCCCCATTTCAGCCACGGCGCGGGCGATGCGGCGGGCACCCCGGGCCGCGTGGCGCTGGTGCACAACGGCATCATCGAGAACCACGAGGAGCTGCGCGCCGCCTTGCAGGCGCGCGGCTACGTGTTCACCAGCCAGACCGACACCGAGGTCATCGCCCACCTGGTGGACAGCCACTACAGCGGCGACCTGTTCGATGCCGTGCAGGCCACGGTTGCCCAGTTGCATGGCGCCTACGCCATCGCCGTGATGCACAAGGACGAACCCCACCGCGTGGTGGGCGCACGCGCGGGTTCGCCACTGATCCTGGGCGTGGGCAAGGATGGCTCAGAACACTTCCTGGCCAGCGACGCCATGGCCCTGGCGGGCGTCACCGACCAGATCGTGTACCTGGAAGAGGGCGACCTGGTGGACCTGCAACTGGGCCGCTACTGGATCGTGGGCAAGGGCCGCGAGGCGCTCACCCCGGCGCAGCGCCCCGTGCGCACCGTGCTGGCCCACAGCGGCGCGGCCGAGCTGGGCCCCTACCGCCACTACATGCAAAAGGAAATCTTCGAACAGCCGCGCGCCATCGCCGACACGCTCGAAGGCGTGGAGGGCATCGTGCCCGAGCTGTTCGATGGCGCGGGCCAGCACGGCCAGCCCGGCGCTGCCGCCTGGCGCGTGTTCAAGGAGATCGACAGCGTGTTGATCCTGGCTTGCGGCACCAGCTACTACAGCGGCTGCACGGCCAAGTACTGGCTCGAGGAGATCGCCGGCATTCCCACCCAGGTCGAGGTGGCCAGCGAGTACCGCTACCGCACCAGCGTGCCCAACCCGCGCACGCTGGTCGTCACCATCAGCCAGAGCGGAGAAACCGCCGATACCCTGGCCGCCCTGCGCCATGCGCAAAGCCTGGGCATGGCGCACACGCTCACCATCTGCAACGTGGCCACCAGCGCCATGGTGCGTGAATGCAAGCTGGCCTACATCACGCGCGCGGGCGTGGAGATCGGCGTGGCCAGCACCAAGGCCTTCACCACGCAGCTGGCCGGCCTGTTCCTGCTGACGCTGGCACTGGCCCAATCCAAGGGGCGCCTGACCGAAGCGCAGGAAACCGCCCACCTCAAGGCCATGCGCCACCTGCCCGTGGCCCTGCAGGCCGTGCTGGCGCTGGAGCCGCAGCTCATCAGCTGGGCCGAGGACTTCGCGCGCATGGAGAACGCGCTCTTCCTGGGCCGGGGCCTGCACTATCCCATCGCGCTCGAAGGCGCGCTCAAGCTCAAGGAAATCAGCTACATCCACGCCGAGGCCTACCCGGCGGGCGAACTCAAGCACGGCCCCCTGGCCCTGGTCACCAGCGCCATGCCCGTGGTCACCGTGGCCCCCAACGATGCGCTGCTGGAAAAGCTCAAGAGCAACATGCAGGAAGTGCGCGCCCGCGCGGGCGTGCTCTACGTGCTGGCCGATGCCGACACCCGCATCGAGAGCAGCGAGGGCATCCACGTGATCCGCATGCCCGAGCACTACGGGCCCTTGAGCCCGCTGCTGCACGTGGTGCCGCTGCAGCTGCTGGCGTATCACACGGCCTGCGCGCGGGGGACGGATGTGGACAAGCCCCGGAACCTCGCGAAGAGCGTGACGGTGGAGTGAGTGCGGGGTGTTGGCCGAAGCGCCGGCGCTGGTAGACCAGCTCGACGATGCGCGCGCTCAGCCAGGCAGCTGCCTCGGTCATCTTGGGCGGTTCCCGGTAGCTCGTTGTGGACAACCCCGCATGGCGACCGGCGCGGGCTCGCTGATGAACAGTTCCTCAACCATCCTGGCCGGTGCAGGTCACCTTCACCCCATTTCCCCCGCATCGCGCTGGCCTATGGTTTTTCAGCGCAGGTGTTGCGTCGCGCCGCGGTCAGTGCGGCCGACAATACATCACGCTTTCCTACATGGTTAGCGAGCAATAGCACGAGCTTTATGTTTAGCTCGTGGCTCTGCGTCAGGTCGAGCTCGCGATGCGTCTCTATCAAACTTTCATAGAATTCGTCCGCGGCTTCGAAGTTCGGTGTCGTGATGAGATTCATATCAGTCCTGGATGGGGCTTCCGAGAGCTCGCAGCAATGCGGCCCCGACGTCTGCGGCTCGAGGTGCACGCCAGCGCGCGCATACATGCTGGTCGGGGCGCATCAACCATGCGTTGCCAGGGCGCGCGTCGTAGCGGCGGGCGAACAGACCTTCGTTGTCGCAGATCACCCTGAGACCTGGACCGTCCTGCAGTGATGTCACGCCGGTCACCACCAGTACCTTGTCAACTGCAGTTTGAGCGAGGTCGGCAGGTATTTGATCCGAATAGACCACCAATGTGAAGTCTTGACCCAATTGCCGCAGAAACCATTCTGTCTTTCCTGCGTGGGTTATCGGGGCATCTGCGGCAGGGGCACCCGGACGGATCGGCGAGTCGAATTTCTCGCTGTCTGGAGTGTTCAGAGGCGAGGTCTCCAAAGTAGCCGGAACAGACAGTCTCCCGCTGTTGACCAGTTGACGCGCGAATGGAAATTCGGTTGCGAGATCAAGGGTCGCATCGCGAAACTGCTTGCTGATTTCGCTTTTTGGGGTGATGAAGTCGGTGGCGCGGGTTGAGTTCAGCAGGTTCTCGTCTGCGGCGTATTCACGTTCGGTGCCGTAGCTGTCCAGGAGGGCCTCAGCCGCCAGCGCTGTCGCTTTCCCTTTGAGGACAGCGTCCAGTTTCCAGGCGAGATTCTCCGCATCCTGAATGCCAGAGTTCGCGCCGCGGGCTCCGAACGGCGAAACTCCGTGGGCGCTGTCTCCTGCAAAGATCACTCTGCCATGACGAAAGCGCTCCATGCGTAGACAAACAAACGTGTAAACGCTCGCCCATTCCAGTTCGAAGGGGACTTCTCGGCCAAGCGCCTGACGCATCATTGCGTTGATGCGCGGAGTGATTCGCTCCAACTTCTTCTCTTCGTCTGGATCTGCATCCCACCCCAGCTGGAAATCGATTCGCCAGACGTTGTCGGGTTGGCGATGTAGAAGGACGCTCTGGTTCGGATGGAAAGGTGGGTCAAACCAGAACCAGCGTTCGGCGGGGAAGTCCGCAGTCATCTTGACATCGGCGATCAGGAACCGGTCCTGGAATACCTGCCCCTTGCTCTCAAGACCCATGAGCGCGCGAACGCTGGACCGTCCACCATCACACGCGACGACATAGTCGGAAGTCGCTTGATACGGGCCATCTGGCGTATCGACTCCCACAATGACTTTTCCGTTTTCGCCCTCTATCTGATCCAAGGCGACCACAGCGTTCTTCCAGCGGATTTCCAAATTGGGAAGCGCGGTTGCTCGTTGCAGCAGGTACGCTTCTGCGTAGTACTGTTGAAGATTGATAAAGGCGGGGCGTTCGTGGCCCTGTTCCGGCAGCAGGTCGAATTGGTATACCTGCTCGCTACCGCGGAACAGCCTGCCCACATTCCACGAGACGCCCTTGTCGACGCAGGCGTCGCCCACGCCCAATCGATCCCAAATTTCCAGTGTGCGCTTGGCAAAGCAGATGGCGCGCGATCCGTTCGACAGCCGATCATCGTTGTCCAGCAGCAGGACCTTCTGTCCGCGTTGAGCGAGGTCTATGGCGAGGCTGAGACCCACTGGCCCAGCGCCGATGACAACGACAGGGTGGTGCGTAGGATGCTCATTGCGCTGGTCGGGCGAAGGCTCGTAGGCAAACTTGAGTGCCTGTATCTCATGCCCTGACATGTCGGGCCGAAGTTCGAGGATGTTCATTGGGTGCTTCTGCGGGGGACTGAATTCCAGTGGCATCGCGCCTAGGCGCGATAAGCCAATCGAAGGCGGAGGCCCCAGCAAAGCAGCTGCCGATGGGGCCTGCGACGGCATCTAGCGCTTGAAATCAGGCGATTGCAGCAACTTGGTCGTTGCATCGTTCACCTGAGTGAGCTTGCCCCCTGTCCATTTGACGAAAGCGAAGTCGCTAGCGGTCAGTGCTTCATGACTTGTCGGCGAGAAGGGGCGTTCATAAGTCTTCTTGATGCCATCGATCGGCGCTTGCAGGTTTTCCAGTGCCTCGCGCATCTTTGCTCCGTCGGTGGAGCCCGCTTGCTGGATGGCGGCTACCAGCAGCAGCGTTGCGTCGTATCCATGGGCGACGAACGGAAATGCACTTGCTGCGGCCAATTTGTCCTTGGTGCGCTCAAAGAGGGCCTTCTGCTTGGGGGCGACGGCATCAACCATGGTGCGCATGAAAATTGGCTTTTCGGCCAAGGCTTGGCCCGCCGCGTCATAAAACGTGATGTTGTCTGCGGCCCAGGATGACAGGACATTCGGGAAATAGTTGACCTTCTCCATGCTGCGGACCAGCTGGCCAGTGGGCGTTCCCTGAGCCCAAACCACGAGCGTGTCCACACCTGCTGCTTTGAGTTTGCTCAGCTGTGAGGTCATATCTGTGTCACCAACAGCGAATCTCTCCGTGGCAACGACATCCAGGCCTTGCAGCTTTGCGATCTCGGTCATGTCCTTGAGCCCACCTTGGCCATAACCCGTGGTCTCCGCCACCAGGCCGAGCTTCTTGGCTCCCGCTTTTTTCGCATAGGCCATCAAACCCACCACCTGCTCCCTGTCAACGATGGAGACGCGGAACATGTAGTTTTCAGCACCCGGGCTCATCGGTTTGGTGATGTCGGTTCCGCCGCCGATCATGCCCATGGAGACAACTTTTTTCTGATTGGGAATGTGTTTCCAGGCCATCGCGTTCCCAGAGTTGGTGGGGCCAAGCACGGCTACCACCTTCTCGTTGTCGATCAACTCGCTCATGTTCTGGATCGATTTGGGTGGCTGGGATTGATCGTCACGGATCACCAGTGTGAGCTTGCGGCCAAGCACGCCCCCTGCAGCGTTGATGTCGTCAATAGCGGCGCGAATTCCGAGCACGCCTGCCGCCCCGCTTTGTGCAGATGGCGAGGCAGACAGGTCACCGTTGAACCCCAGCTTGATGTCTTGCGCTGCGGCTGCCAGTGAAACGAATGCAACTGCCGCAAGGGCCAGTCGACGTGCTGTCAGAAGGTTTCTCATGTTTGTCTCCGAGTGAAAAAGGGCGGATGCGCCGAGTTGGCGGATGTGAATCACGCACTCCGCGCTGTCAGACGCTAGTATTTATCTAGCTCGCTAAACTATAACTAGTATTTACCCTATGCAAGTGCGTTAGTCATTGTTGAATTTCACCTGCTTGTCTGATTGGGCCTATGATTTCGCCCTATGAAACTGACTGCCCCGCAAGATGACGATTTGAGTCCGTCGCACCCTAGTGGCCGTGAGCGCCGTGGAATCCAGTCAATAGAGGTGGGGGGGGAAATACTGAAGGTGTTGGCTTCTGAGCCAAGGCCTATGGCCCTCAGGGACCTGACCAAGGCTGTCAGCATGCCTTCCGGGAAGATCCATCCCTACTTGGTGAGCTTTGGGAAGATCGGGCTCGTGGCACAGGACCCCGTAACTGGTCAGTACTTGCTGGGACCTATGGCGATCCAATTGGGGCTCACCGGGCTGCAGACTCTCAATCCCATTCGCGAAGCGACGCCCATGGCGGAGGCGTTGGCTGCTGAAACCGGGCACACGGTTGCGATCACGGTCTGGGGAAACCTCGGGCCCGTCATCGTTCGCCTGATCGATGCCGCGTACCCGATCAACACCAACATCCGTACCGGAACGGTGATGTCGCTGGCCAATACAGCAACCGGCAGGGTGTATTCAGCTTACTTGCAAAGGCCATTGATCGACCGGATGCTTCAGGATGACTACATCCGTTTGGGCCCTGACATTGCCCATCCGCTTGATGGCAAGGCGGTTGAGGATCTGATCGAGGAGGTGAGGGCGCGGGGAATGTCGCGAGGGGTGAATCATCCAACGCCGGGGATTGTTTCGTTCTCGGCACCAGTCTTTGATTACTCCGGCGCGATTGCCCTGACTATCACGATGATGGGCCCTACGGGTACCTTTGACCCTGATTGGAATGGTCCGATGGCCGTGGCCCTGCGCACTTGTGCCCTCGCTATCTCGCAGAGGCTCGGATTCAGGAAGGCGTAGGTGAACCTCGCCAGCGGCAGGCCATCCCGGCCAATGGATGTCAGCGCGGATCCAGAGAGGCTCTTGAAGGTCCGCCTAGGCGTTTGGATACCTCTTGGCCGCATGCGCGCACGGCTGTGGCTTGGGTGCCATTCCAGTCCGTGTCAAAAGACCTTGAGCGCCCCATGAGCGTGACGCCCAGGACGATGTTGCCTGAATAGTCAAAGACGGGCGCGGCAAAGGAGCAAACACCAGGGGTGGGGTTGTTGACCGAGCGCGATACCCCATGCTTGCGCACCTCGATCAACATTCTCTGCAGTTCTTCCGTGTCGACGGGTTTCGCAATGTCCGGCCCTAAGCGCCGCTCGTCTTCCAGCAACGACTCTTCGATCAGTTTCGCGGGAAGGTATGCGGCGAACAATCGACCAGTCGCAGTACCGGCAAGGGACATTACCGTTCCAGTACGGATGTTGGTGTGCAGCGGATAGATGGCGTCAAAGAGGAAGACCATCGTCGGGCCTTGATTTCCCCAGACGGACAATCCGACGCTGTGCCCAGTTTCCCGCGCCAGCTGCTCGGCGAAGGGAGTGGCTTCGCGTACTGGATTGAGCATGCGGAGGGTCACAAGGCCAAGTTGCATTGCCGTGGGGCCTAGCCAATAGAAACCCGTCGAGGCTTCCTGGGTCACAAGCCCCAACTTGGCAAAGCTCACGAGATAGGGGTGCGCCTTTCCTGGAGCCATGTCGGCAGCTCGCGCCAGTTCTCTCAATGGCAACGGGCGACCTTGCGCACCCAGTGCGAGAAGCAACTGACCACCGGCTTCAATAGACTGAATTCCTCGGCGCTCCTTCTCGGAACCACCTTCATTGCCGTCTTCATCAAGTGCGCCCATGGTCTTGTCCTTGGAGTTAAATTTGGCGGTCTCGTTTGCCATAGATGAATTTTTAGTCTAGTGCTTATGCATTAGGATGTCTGTGACCAGGCGCAATACGGCGCTGAATCGGGAGCCATGGGGCTTTTGTTTCCGTCTATTCATTTTTTTGCTCCGCACTCAGGCGCGGCGCCGGAGGCTCCCGAGGCGCGTGGAGATCGCTGAGCCGCATGCTCTTGCCGCCTTTGCCTGGTTCCCGCTCCAAGCTGTGTCAAATGACCGGGTACGCCCCAGGAGTGTGACCGCCATCACAACATTGCCCGAATAGTCGAAAACCGGGGCTGCAAACGAGCTGACCCCCACTGTGGGCATATCCACGGAACGTGAGAGTCCATGTTCGTGCACCAAGCTGAGCATATCTTGCAGCTCGCTCGGCTCAACGGTTTTTGCGATATCTGGGCCCAGGCGACGGTCATCCTCCAGCAGTGACTCTTCTATGAGTTGTCGAGGTAGATAGGCCACGAACAAGCGCCCTGTTGCTGTTCCGGCAAGAGACATCACCGTCCCCACACGCATGTTGGTATGAAGGGGATAGGTCGCATCGAAAAGCGATACCACTGTCGGCCCTTGATTTCCCCAGACAGACAGTGCAACGCTGTGCCCTGTTTCTTGCGCGAGCAGTTCCGCAAGCGGTGCGGCTTCGCGCAAGGGATTGACGGTGCGAAGCGTCAGGAGACCCAGTTCCATGGCGGTACGACCGAGCCAGTAGTGGCCGGTTGAGGCGTCTTGAGTCACCAGACCGAGTTTTGAGAGGCTCACCAAGTAGGGGTGTGCCTTTCCCGGAGCCATGTTGGCAGCCCAGGCAAGCTTCTTGAGGGGAAGAGGGTGCCCGTGGGCCTCCAGCGCAAGAAGCAGCTGCCCACCAGCCTCTATGGCTTGAATGCCTCGGCGCGCCTTGTCTGGGGCCACGTCAATTTCTTCCATCACAGATGTCCCCGTAGTCGATGCATGGTATCTGATCCATTCAATTGCATTTGATTGGGGTAAACCATTAGTCTATAAAAAATGCATTAGCACCATACTAACGTCATTGGGTCGCTAAAAGCGGCCCCTACGTCCAAGGAGTGATGACCATGAGTGAGCTGGAAACGAGCTATGACGTTTTGGTAGTTGGAACTGGAGCGTCCGGCATGTCCGCGGCCGTGACGGCTGCGTACGAGGGGTTGAAGGTACTGGTTGTCGACAAGGCGCCTGTCTATGGGGGCACCACGGCCCGGTCTGGTGGCTGGTTGTGGATTCCCGGGACAAAGCTCGCCAGGGAGCAAGGCATCAGCGAACCCCCAGGGGCGGCACGGGCATACCTGCAGCACGAAACCACTACGCATTTCGATCCCGCGCGCGTAGACGCCTTTATCGAGAACGGGCCAAAGGCCATTGATTTCTTCACGGAAAAAACGTGCGTGCAATTCGACATGCCGCCAGTGTTTCCGGACTATCACGCAGAGGCCCCCGGCGGCCAGCCAGGTGGCCGCTCCATGGTGACCCGCCCATTCGATGCCCGTGAACTCGGCGCCTATGTTTCAAAACTCGCCCCCCCCGTGCCCGAGTTGACGGTTTTCGGGATGATGCTTGGATCAGGTAAGGAGCTGTGGCACTTCTTGCGTGCCTTCAAGTCGCTCGAGTCATTCTTGTATGTTGCCAAGCGCTTCGGCGGACATCTCATGGATGTTGTCAGGTACGGCCGTGGGATGACGCTGACCAACGGCAATGCACTGGCCGGTCGGCTGGCCAAGGCCGGCATGGACCTGAACATCCCCGTGTGGCTGAATGCTCCGGTCAAAAAACTCATCGTGGAAGGCGATGCGGTCGTGGGTGCAACTGTGGTGCGGGACGGCAAGTCAGTAGAAGTTCGAGTGCGCCGAGGCGTCGTTCTTGCCTGTGGTGGCTTTCCCTACGACATCGAGCGTCGCAAGCAGTTGTTCCCACATGCGCCAACCGGCCGAGAGCACTTCACTCCGTCCCCTGCGCTGAACACCGGTGACGGGTTGCGCCTCGGCGAATCCGTAGGGGGCTGGGTCGATCCCAGCATCCCGAATGCGGCCGCCTGGTGTCCAACCTCGGTGGTCCAGCGCAAGGATGGCACCCAGGGAGTTATGCCGCACTTCATCGATCGCGCGAAGCCCGGTGTGATCGCCGTGACTTCAAGGGGGCGGCGATTTACCAACGAGGCGATGTCTTATCACGACTTCATTCAGGACCTCGTGAAAGCTTGCAAAGGGTCCGCCGAAGTGACCTGCTGGCTCGTCTGTGATCACGAGCACCTGCGCGAATATGGGTTGGGGGCGGTAGCTCCATTCCCTCTGCCCATTGGCAAGCATCTCAAAAGCGGCTATTTGAAGCGAGGCAGCAGCCTTCAGGAACTGGCGAGCCTCATCGGCGTTCCAGCCGCCGCCCTCCAAGAAGAGGTCGAAGCCTTCAATCGGGATGCCGCGTCTGGAGTGGACACAAAGTTTGCCAAGGGAAGCACCGCCTATAACCGGTATCAGGGCGACTCGCTGGTCAAGCCCAACCCCTGCATGGCCCCGATCCATAGAGGTCCGTTCTATGCCATCAAGATAGTTGTGGGTGAAATCGGGACGTTCGCAGGGCTGGCAACCGATGAGTCCTGCCAAGTCCTTTCAAAGGACCGGCAGCCAGTCAAGGGCTTGTATGCAGTTGGCAATGACGCCGCCAGCATCATGGGCGGCAACTACCCAGGCGCAGGCATCACCCTCGGTCCAGCGCTCACTTTTGGCTATGTCGTCGGTCAGACGCTCGCAAGGAAAACAAGTGAACCGAAAGCCAGTCCGAATCGGACCTCTGCTGGGCGCCTGCAACCCCAAACAGCATAGATCGAATACATACCAAGAAAGACCGCAATGGAAATCTCTGAACTCATGGCGCCCAAGGTCCTCCATGGACGCATCGCGCTTGTGACCGGCGCAGGACAAGGCAATGGCAGGGCTATCGCCAAGGGCCTTGCAAAGGCAGGGGCTCGGGTCGTCGTGACGGACTTGAACGAAGAGAACGCCAAGCTTGTTGCCGCAGAAATCAGGGCCGCTGGCAGTGATGCAATCGCGTACAAGTTGGACGTGACCTCCAATGATGCTTGCCAAGCCTTGGCAAAAACTGTGGCCACTGAAATCGGCAATATCGACATCCTGGTCAATAACGCGGGCATCATCATTCGCGAGGGGCTGGACAGCCCCCAGGTGGCGTCCAACCTCGAGCGCACTCTGAATGTCAACGTGATGGGATCCTTCCTTCCATCGCATGCATGGCTGGATGCGCTGAAGCAGACCAGGGGAGTGATCATCAATGTGGGGTCTATTGCCTCGAGCACTGGAATCCCCAACGTGGTGGGCTATTCACCATCCAAGGGCGCCGTCAAACTCATGACGCAAGCCCTCGCCGTCGAGCTTGCCAAGGACGGAGTTCGGGTGAACGCAATCGCTCCCGGAGTCATCGAAACTCCGATGACTTCCTACACACGGGAGGCTCCTGAGCGACTCGACAAATTCATGCTGCGCACGCCCATGGCACGCGTCGGCCAGCCCGAAGAATTGGTCGGTCCCGTGGTTTTCCTGGCATCCGGCATGGCCTCCTATGTGACGGGGGTCACGCTTCCTGTGGATGGCGGGTTTCTCGCCTCCTGAGTCCTTGAGTCGTTTCCATCCAGATTTCCAACCCAGAACTCACCGAGTTCACCATTCCAAAAAGGAGACAGCCATGAGTATTCCTAAGCTCTTCAAGCGAGCCATCCTGGCAGCCGGCGTTGTCGCTGCTGCCACCGCAAGCGCGCAAGACATCAAGCTTGGATACAACGGAGATTTGTCAGCATCCCCATCGGCGCAAAGTGGGCAGGCAGCGGTTCTGGGCATGGAGGCCGCAATCGCCGACATCAACGCTGCAGGCGGCGTTCTGGGCAAGAAGCTGACGCTGATTACGCGGGACGATACCTCTGCGCCTCCAAAGTCGATCCAGAACATGAGCGAATTGATCGACAGCGAGAAGGTCTCTGCGGTGTTTGGCCCGACCAACTCTGGCAATGCGATGGCCTGGAAGCACATCGCCAACCAAAAGAAGATCCCTGTGATCGGTAACGTGGGCTCGGGCACCGATATCACCAAGCCCATGAGTCCTGGTGCGGACAACTATATGTTCCGAGTCTCGATGGTGGATCGTGAGCAAGTAGCGGCCTTGATGGCCTACGTGAAGAAGAATGCGGGCCAGTCAAAAGTAATCGGTCTGATGGCGGAAACCACGGGCTATGGCCAGGGCGGTCTCAAGGACATGGAGGAAATCGCGAAGCTGCAAGATATCAAGATTGCAGCGACTGAGCGCTTCGGTGTGGGCGATACCGATATGACGTCTCAGCTGAGCAAGATGAAGTCCGCGAACGTGGACACTGTGGTGGTCTGGGCTCAGGGGACGCCCATCGCGCAGCTTGTTCGCAGCATGGAGAAGACAAATTACTTCCCCTTGGTGCTGACCTCCTGGGCTGCCGACAACATCACTTTCTATGATGCGGCAGGCAAGGCGCTTGCCGAGAAGCCAATCTTCATGCGCACGGTGAGCGAGACGCGTACACCTTCCCAGCAGAAGCTGTTTGATCGCATCGGGGCCAAACTCAAGGCGCCTGGCTCGTTCTCCTTTGCATTGCATGGCTACGACTCGGTGCAGCTCTACGCTGCGGCTGCCAAGCAAGCCAGCAGCTTTGATGGCTCGGCTGTGCGTGTCGCGCTGGAAGATCTGAAAGCACCGGTTCAAGGCGTACTCAAGACTTACGACAAGCCGTTCAGCAAGGCCAACCATGAGGCTCTGACAGCCAAAGACCTGGTCTGGATTCGCTGGAAGGACGGCAAGCTGATGCCCTATGCGGATCCGATCGTGAACTCGCTGAGCAGCGCGGACTTCAAGCAATAACGCGCAACGCTTGTCTGGACTGCGCGAAGCAGTCCAGGAAATCATCTCGGAGATAACAATGACAGAGGCGCTCTTGCAGGCGGTTCTCAGTGGCTTGGCCGTGGGCGGTGCCTACGCCCTGGTAGCCCTGGGTTTCAGCATCACATTTACAACCACCAAGACCTTGAATTTCTCCCATGGGGAATTCGTGTCCGCGGGTGCATTCATCGGCATGAGCGCGCTCTTCCTCGTCCTCGGTCTTCCTGTGACTTCCACTACGTTCGGCCAGGCCCAGCCTGGTGCCGGTGCCCAGCTGCTGGCGCTTGTTGCAGCCCTTGGAGTGATGGGCTTTTTGGGATGGCTCCTCTACGTGATTGGCGTACGCCCTTTCGCTGGGCGGCCTGGCATGGCATGGGTCATGAGCACCCTGGGCTTTGGCGTCATCCTCCAGAGTATCGGCTTGGCCATTTGGGGCCCCAAGCCGGTGGTCGTCCCGGGACCGGTGGGCGACACTGTCATACGTCTCATGGGAGTCGGTGTGCGACCGCAGGAGCTGCTCACGTTGGGGGTCGCCGTTGTCATCATGATCGGCTTCGACTTTGTGATGAACCGAACGATGGTGGGCAAGGCCATGCGGGCTGTTGCGGCTAACGGCAACGTCGCGAGCCTCATGGGCATCAATACCAACGCAGTGATGATTGGCGCTTTCGTTGTCAGTTCTGCGCTGGCTGGCCTTTCGGGCTTCCTTCTCGCTCCTATTGCGCAGGCATCCCTTTTCATGGGCCTCACCGTGGGGCTGAAGGGATTCTCCGGCGCCATGATCGGCGGGTTGAGCAATCCACGTGGTTGTGTGATTGGCGGGTTCGTTCTCGGCGTCCTTGAGTCCCTGGTGAACCTGTGGTCGGCGCAGTGGCGCGAGGTCGCTGTTTTTGCCCTTGTCATTCTTGTTCTTGCGTTCCGGCCGACCGGTCTTTTCGGCAAGCAGATGGTGGAGAAGGTATGAAGCGCGGCCAACATCTTTTCGGGGTCATGCTTGCCGTCGCTGTTCTCGCAGGCTGGGTTTCCTTTCTGGGAAATGACTACTACCTGCGCATCGTTTTCATGATGTGCGTGTATTACCTCTGTGCTGCAGGCATGAACGTGCTTGTGGGCTATGCAGGGCAGAAGTCACTGGGCCAGGCTGGCCTGTTCGCAGCCGGGGCATATGCGGTGGCGTTGATCACAACGCGCACGGAGATCAACCCGTGGTTGGCGCTGTCGTTGGCAGCTGTTGTCTCCGGCATCTGCGGCGTGCTGATCGCGCTGCCGTCCTTGCGGGTCAAAGGACCCTATCTCGCGATGGTGACGCTGGCGTTCGGCATCGTTGTTGAAAAGCTCGTCGGCGAATGGACTGACGTTTTTGGGGGCGCCCAGGGTATCTACGGCATCAAGCCGCTGACCTGGAACGGACAGCCCCTTACGTCCCTGCAATGGGTGTGGCTGGGCATCGCCCTGTGCGCGGTGACGCATCTGCTGCTGCGCAATCTTTTGCAGGGCCGTTTTGGCCGGGCGCTGCTCTCACTGCAAGCCGATGAGATCGCTTCATCTTCGGTGGGCGTCCGTGTCTATCGAGCCAAGGTCATAGCCTTTGTGGTTGCGGCAGTTACCTGTGGCATTGCTGGTGCGCTGGTGGCACAGCAGAACCAGTACATCAACTCCGACTTCATCACATTCCATCTGTCGATCTTTATTCTGCTGTTGGTGCTGTTTGGTGGTGCTGGCTCGCAGTACGGCCCTTTGGTTGGAACAGTGGTTCTGACTGTGATCGACGCTGCTCTGGCCCGTTGGCCGTCAGCCCAGCACTTTCTCTATGGATTTCTGCTGCTGTTTGCGCTCTACATCATGCCGGGAGGGGTCATGGGGCTTCTTTCGACGTGGTTCCGCCGGCCGGCGGCTGCCCCTGACATGCCTATCAAGTCCGCAGCTCCGACGCGCATTGGTCCGCAGGGAGAGGGCGAGTTGCTGGTGGCCCAAGGTGTCACTAAAAACTTCGGTGGAGTACGGCCTGCTCAAAACGTGTCTTTCCGACTTCAGCGTGGGCATATCCACGCGCTGATCGGACCCAACGGTGCGGGTAAGAGCACGATGATCAACATGCTCACGGGTCTTCTGGATCCAAGTGAAGGCTCGATCAAGTTTCTTGGTCAGGAGGTATCGAGCCGACCGGTGCATGCGATCTGTCGTATGGGAATGGGGCGCACCTTCCAAAACCTGCGGCTGTTTGCAGATCTGTCGGTTCTGGACAATGTCATGCTGGGCCGCCATACGCGCATGACGAATGGGTTTCTCGCATCCTTGTTTGCGCTACCCAGTGCTAGAAAGCAGGAAGCCGCCACCCGCGCCCGCGCCTTGCAACTGCTGGATTTGGTCGGTCTGCTGCATCTGGCCTATCAACCGGCCGGCAGCCTCCCCTATGGCCTTCAGCGCCGTGTCGAACTGGCACGGGCGCTAGCCACTGAGCCTCAACTGCTGTTGCTTGACGAGCCAGCTGCAGGTCTTAATCCACAAGAGACAGCGGAGTTGGGCGATCTTCTTGTCCGTATTGGCAAGTGCGGTGTGACCATCTTGATGGTGGAGCACCACATGGATCTCGTCATGTCGATCTCCGACCACGTGATCGTGTTGGACTACGGGATCAAGATCGCAGAGGGAAAGCCCTCTGAAGTGCAAGCCAACCCCCGTGTCGTCGAGGCCTACCTAGGCGTTGACGAACCGGCGGACGCTCTTGTCGCCCCCTGATCTGGAAAGCACCCTATGTTGAAACTCGATTCAGTGAAGGTCGCCTATGGCGCGATCCAGGCCGTCAAAGGCGTGAGCTTGGAAGTGCGGGAGGGCGAAGTGGTCACCATCATCGGTGCGAATGGCGCGGGCAAAAGCACTCTTCTCAAAAGCATCTGCGGGCTGGAACCCGTTGCCGAAGGCAGCATACAGATTGATGGGAAGGACGTCGCGAAAGTCAGAGCACACGAGCGCGTCGCGCTGGGGGTAGCCATGTCGCCCGAGGGCAGAGGTGTCTTTGCCGACCAGACAGTTCGCGAGAACCTGATGTTGGGCGGCTACTCCCGCCGGCGCAATCCTGCAGCGATTGAAGCGGCGATCGAGCGAGAGTTCAACCGCTTCCCAAGATTGCGTGAGCGTCAGAACCAGTTGTCCGGAACCATGTCGGGCGGTGAACAGCAGATGTTGGCGATCTCGCGTGCGTTGATGAGTGAGCCACGGCTCCTGTTGCTGGACGAGCCGTCTCTCGGATTGGCGCCTTTGATCATCAAAGACATCTTCAATGCCATCCGCCAGCTGCGCGAGTCGGGTCTGACGATCCTGCTGGTTGAGCAGATGGCCAAGCAGGCTCTCGGTGTCGCAGATCGTGCCTACGTGCTCGAGACTGGCCACATCACTTTGGAGGGGACTGGTAGTGCACTCCTTAACGATCCCAAGGTCAAGGCCGCGTACCTCGGCTCACATTGACCGTCATCAATCTATTTCAGAAGGAATATCCCATGAGCCAAGAATCCAAGAAGTTTGCCTCGCAAGCCGACCTTGAAGAGAAGAAGGTCACCTTTAGCCAGATATCCGAACACGCGTGGGCCTACACAGCAGAAGGCGATCCAAACACCGGCATCATCATTGGCGACGACGCAGTGCTCGTGGCTGATACACAGGCCACGCCGGCCATGGCGCAAGACGTCATCCGCCGTATTCGCGAGGTGACCGACAAGCCGATCAAGTACGTCGTTCTGACGCACTACCACGCTGTGCGCGTGCTCGGTGCCAGTGCATACGGCGCAGATCACATCCTTGCGAGCCAGGACACCTACGATTTGATCGTTGAGCGTGGCGAGCAGGACAAGGCCAGCGAAATTGGTCGCTTCCCTCGTCTCTTCGCGGGAGTTGAGACCGTACCCCCTGGCATGACTTGGCCCACGATGACTTTCACCGGAAAAATGACGCTGTGGCTTGGCAAGGTGGAAGTCCAGTTGTTGCAACTCGGCCGTGGTCACACCAAAGGCGATACCGTCGTGTGGCTGCCTGGTGAGGGTGCTCTGCTGTCTGGCGATCTGGTCGAGTTCGGCGCCACACCCTATGCGGGCGACGCCTACTTCAAGGACTGGCCGCAAACCCTGAAAAATCTTGCTGCCCTCAATCCAAAGGCGTTGGTGCCAGGACGCGGAGTGGCTCTGACCACTCCTGAAGAGGTCGCCAAAGGTCTTTCAGAGACAGGTGAATTCATTGCCGACGTGTATGCGAATGTGCAAAAGGGCGTCTCTGCTGGCAAGGATCTGAACACGATCTACAAGGAGACATTCGCAGCGCTGAAGCCCAAATATGGTCACTGGGTCATCTTTGACCACTGCATGCCGTTCGATGTAACCCGTTGCTACGACGAGGCGACTCAATACGCTGATCCACGCATCTGGACTGCAGAGCGCGACATCGAAATGTGGAAGACGCTGGAAGGCTGAGGTTTCTCCTTCAGTCCCCAACCATCTGTTATCTCGGCTCGGACCGACCTTTGGGACGGTGCGGACGGGTCGGTCCGTCCCTGCATTCTGGGGATTTGCCGGCCCGCAATACCTGTCAAGGAGCAAAGCGTGATTGACCACTTGAATTCGGAACGCCGCTATCAAAGTGGCTTCGGCAACGAGCATGCCACGGAGGCCGTGCCTGGCGCGCTGCCTCAGGGGCGCAATAGCCCGCAAAGGACTCCGTTTGACCTGTATCCCGAGCTTATTTCTGGAACTGCGTTCACTGCGCCGAGGCATGAAAACCGGCGTACATGGATGTACCGACGCCAGCCCTCGGTGGTGGCGGGGCGCTACAAGGCATACCACCAACCGTTGTGGACCACGGGTGGCGATCGCGGAACGCTCCTCGCACCAGAGCCAATGCGCTGGCATCCCATTCCTTTCGAGGAGGGCGTGGAAATCGACTTCGTTGATGGAATGCGAACCCTGGCAGCCAATGGCGACGCGGATGCGCAAGCGGGTGTTGGTTCTTTGGTGTACCTGGCGAACAAGTCCATGGACAGGCGCGCATTTGTCAATGCGGATGGTGAATTGCTCATCGTCCCCCAGCAAGGGCGGTTGGTCATCACAACCGAATTGGGCGTCCTGGATCTCAGGCCCGGGGAGATTGCAGTCTTGCCTCGTGGCTTGGTCTTCAAAGTTGCAGTGCCGGATGGACCATCGCGGGGGTATGTGTGCGAGAACTATGGTGCGCAGTTTCGCTTGCCTGAACTGGGGCCCATTGGGTCGAACGGGCTTGCGAATGCGCGAGATTTTCTGGCTCCTGTTGCTGCCTTCGAAGAGCAAACAGGTTCTTGCGAGCTGATAAAGAAATTTGGTGGGCACTTCTGGATTGCACCTGCGAAGGGTTCGCCATTTAACGTTGTGGCGTGGCATGGAAACTTGGCGCCGGTGAAGTACGACACGGCCAACTTCATGACCATCGGTTCCATCAGCTTCGACCACCCAGATCCGTCCATCTTCACGGTGCTTACTTCGCCCAGCGATACGCCTGGCACGGCGAACTGCGACTTCGTGATATTCCCGCCGCGATGGCTCGTCATGGAAGACACCTTCCGACCGCCTTGGTACCACCGCAACCTGATGAGCGAGTTCATGGGCCTGGTCTACGGCGAGTACGACGCAAAGCCTGGTGGGTTCAAACCTGGCGGTGCCAGCCTTCACAACGCGATGGTGCCGCACGGCCCTGATGAAGAGGCCTTTGAAAAGGCCTCAAGCGTGGAGCTGACACCACAGAAGCTGGACAACACCCTGGCGTTCATGTTTGAAAGCCGGTATCGCTTCATTCCTTCAGCCTTCGCACTCAGCAAGGCGCCTTTGGATCATGACTATGCCGACTGCTGGGCGGGTCTCAAGGATCAGTTCAAGCCTGCCGGAAGGAGTTAAGAGACTATGTATGACATCGACGCTACCCACGACCCGAAGCTAAAGAGCTGGGTCGATTCGGCCAATCTTGCAGGCTGCGATTTCCCAGTGCAGAACTTGCCTTTCGGGCGATTCAAGCGAGTGGATAGTCAGGGCGACTGGAAGATCGGCGTGGCCATTGGTGATCAGGTCTTAGGTCTTCGGGCCGCTGGTTTGATTGACACCGACGACATGAACCTCGTCATGGGCGCTTCGATGAGCGATCGGAGGGCCCTGCGTCACAAGATTTCTGAAGGCTTGCGTGACGGAAGTCCTCAACGTGCGACCTGGTTGGGCGCCCTGGTGCCGCAGGTTGAATGCGAGTACACAGTGCCTTGCCGTGTGGGCGACTACACCGACTTCTACACGAGTGTTCACCACGCGACCACGGTGGGCAAGCAGTTCCGTCCAGACAACCCATTGCTGCCCAACTACAAATGGGTACCCATTGGGTATCACGGCCGCGCATCTTCGATCGGTGTGAGCGGCGTCACCTTCAAGCGGCCCCGTGGCCAGATCAAGGCTCCCGACATGTCTGTACCTGGTTTGGGGCCGTCCAGGCGCCTGGACTATGAGCTGGAGCTGGGTTGGCTCGTAGGGGCAGGCAATCAGCAGGGAGAGTCCATCGAGATTGGAGATGCTGAGTCTCATCTCTTTGGAGTGGCCCTGTTCAACGATTGGTCCGCGCGTGATATCCAAGGCTGGGAATATCAGCCTCTGGGCCCCTTCCTCTCCAAGAATTTTGCAAGTACCTTGTCCCCTTGGATGGTGACCATGGAGGCATTGGCTCCCTTTCGCGTAGCGTTCGAGCGGCCCCCCGAAGACCCGCAACCCCTCCCGTACCTTGACGGTGACGGCAATCGCAAAAGGGGAGCATTCTCAATATCTCTTGAGGTTCTTCTGCAGACCCAAACGATGCGCGACGCGGGCGAGGGCCCTGTGCCCCTTTCAAGAACCAATGCCAGTCGAGCGGCGTACTGGACCCCCGCGCAATTGGTAGCGCACCACACTGTGAATGGGTGCAACTTGCAGGCTGGCGACTTGTTGGGTTCTGGGACCCTGTCTGGCCCAGATCCGAGCGAGGCGGGCTCGTTGATGGAGCTGACGACAAGTGGAAAGCACCCGGTCAAACTACCCAACGGAGAGGTCCGCAGCTTCCTTGAAGATGGAGATACGCTGATCCTGCGCGGGTGGTGCGAAGCCGAAGGTGCGGTGCGCATTGGGTTTGGGGATTGCGCTGGCACGGTCGCGGCGTCATGAAGAAGCGCGGAACCCATGCATCCTGAAAGTCCGCGCACCGTGAGTCGCCGGGCACTTGGGGTGCAGGTGACCCTCATCGCCGCGATGGCGATCTGGGGGCTCAATGTCACCGTGGTGAAGCAGCTGACCCTCAGCTTCGAAACTTCCATGCTCGCAGCCTTGCGGATGGTTGTGGCGCTAGCTGTCTTGTCAGGAATTCTGGTCTGGAAACGCCAGATAGTTACCGGCCTGGATTGGAAGCAAGTTCGTACCCTGGTTGGGTGCGGCGTACTGATGGTCTACCTGAATCAACTGCTCTTCGCAGAGGGGTTGCAGCGGTCTACTGCGACGAACGGCGCTCTCATCATGGCTCTCAGCCCCTTGGTGTCTGCAGTGCTTGCCGCGATCATGTTCCGTGAGCGCCTGACCCCGCAACGTCTGCTCGGTGTTGCTTTGGGCTTTGGCGGTGTTTCTGCTGTAGTGCTTAGTCACCCCGGCGCCGGACTGTCTAGTGCGAGTATTGGCGATCTGATGCTGGTGGCGGGGGTGGTGAGCTTTGCGGCCGGGGGGGCGCTGGTGCAGCGCCTTGCCCGCTCTTTACATCCCTTGACCATCAGCTGGTCCATTTACCTCGTTGGTACTTTGATGCTAGTGCTGCAGGCGGCAATCAGAAGTCCTTCCTTGGCCCCTGAGGCGATCTTCCCTGGATGGTGGCAATGGGCGCTGATCTTGTTCTCCGGGGTGATGGCCACGGCCTTGAGTAATCTGCTTTGGAACCGCGCCATTGCCTCTATTGGTGTAGCACGCACAGCGGTCTTCCTCTACTGGGTTCCTGTTTTCGGCGTGCTCTTTGCTGCGATGTTGCTGGACGAGCGTTTGACTACGTGGCACCTCGTGGGCTTTTTCGCAGTCATGGCCGGCACTTTCCTCGGCACTAGACCGCCAGTGCCGCCTTCATCGAACTCTTAAGCCTTTCAAATTTCATCATGACTATCCATGAGCCGCTGTTGTTTCAGCCTTTGAGGCTTCGAGAGCTGCAGCTGAAGAATCGCGTTGTCATATCTCCGATGTGCCAGCATGCCGCCGAAGCGGGGCGGGCCACTTCCTGGCATATGGTTCACCTCGGGAAGTTCGCACTCGGTGGCGCAGGTCTCATCTTGACGGAAAGTACTGCTGTCGACCCGCGTGGCCGTATTGGAACCGCGGATTTGGGTTTGTGGGATGACAGCCAAATCGAGCCGCTGAAGGCAGTGGTCGATTTCGTGCACGCAAACGACTGTGCAATTGGCGTCCAGCTGGCTCACGCGGGCAGAAAGTCGGGTAGCCAGCCGCTGTGGGAGGGAGGTGCGGCATTGAGTGACACGGAAATGCAAGCCGACACAGAGCCTTGGCAGCGGCTCGGCCCCAGCGCGCTCGCTGCAGGTCCAGGTTGGTCCCCGCCCCGAGCTATGGATGCTCAGGAGATTGAGGACGCGATTCAACGCTTCGTCGATGCAACAGTGCGGGCGGACAAGGTGGGCTTTGACGTCGTGGAGTTGCACTTCGGTCACGGCTATCTAGTCGCCAGCTTTCTGTCTCCGAACTCAAACCACCGAGACGATGAGTGGGGCCGCAGCCTCGATGGCCGCATGAGACTTGCGGTCGAACTGGCAACCCGAGTGCGGGCTGTCTGGCCTGCCAGCAAGCCTCTCTTCTGCAGGCTGTCCGCAGTGGATGGCAGCGTTGACGGGTGGAGCTTGGAGGATTCGGTTGTCCTCGCAAGCGAGTTGGCCAAAGTCGGCGTGGACGTCATCGACTGCTCATCAGGCGGGTTGACTGAGGAAACGCGCGCACTTCCGGTGCCACGTGGACTGGGCTTTCAGGTGCCGTTCTCTGAACGCATTCGGCATGGCGCCAATGTGCCCACGCAGGCGGTTGGAATGATCGTCGATGCGGTTCAGGCAGAGGCCGTACTTCAAGAAGGCAAGGCTGATCTGATCGCTTTGGGTCGAGAGGCCTTGTTCGATCCGTATTGGGCTCACCACGCGGCGGGTGCATTGGGTATGGATTCGAACTACCAGCGCTGGCCCATTCGCCATGGCATATGGCTGGCAAAGCGTGCACCCGGGCTGGCGCGAGCACGTGCGGAGGCTGCTGAGCAGCAGAGCTGACATAAAAGGGAAGGACACGCATATGACGGTACGCATGGGGCTCATCCGAAAAAAAGTCGGCTGGACTTTTGAGGATTTCAATTCATATTGGCGCGATAGCCATGGAGCGCTCGCCAGTCAGTTGCCCAATTTGCGCGAGTATTGGCAAAACCCCGTCGTGGATCGACTGCAGCGAGGTATTGACTTCGCGAGGGGGCCATGGGATTTCGATGGATTTTCGCAACTGTCTTTTGACGACGCAAAGCAGTCTGACCGAGCTTTCAGCGATAGCGATTTGGCGAACGACCTCATCCAGGACGAGCAGTATTTCCTTGGTGACTTGCACATCGTGACCGCCGAGCAGTCCGTGGTCATTCCGGTGCCTACACAGAAAGAGCGCTCCCAACTCCTAAAGCGCATGTCGGTCATCAAGCGTCTGCCGACCCTGAGCGAAGAGGAGTTCCGTCGAGAATGGAAGACTCACGGCGACCTGGTTCGCAAGATGTCTGGCGTCAGCGCCTACCGCCAGAATGTGATCACTGGACGGGAACGAGTGAAAGGACGCCCCTGTGCCTACAGCGATCTTCCTATCGACGGGATCGTCGAGCTTTGGTTCAAGGACGCGGAGACGCTTGGTGCAGCGTTCGGTTCAGACGCTGGCAAGGAAACAATGGCTCATGCCAAGACTTTTCTGTCTGAAATCACGGCGTTTGTGGTGGCCGAGCGGCAAATTCTCTGACGGTAAGGGCTTCAGATGATGAAACGTATGACGCTTCTGGCCAAGAGGGAAGGTATGGCCACGAGTGACTTCCGTGCATATTGGGCGGGGCCTCATGCGCAGCTTGCACTCGGGATGAATGGAATTGTCAAATACACGCACAACCGGGTGGACAAGGTTTTGTGGGCGAGCGATGGTGAGCCGGCCTTCACCGTGGATGGTGTCGTCGAACTGTCTTTCTCCGACGCCGAGGCCATGCGGCAGGCCCAAGCGTCAGTTGTAGGGGCCAAGTTCATTCCGGCCGACGAGCCGCAATTCCTCAGGGGTTGGACGTTGTGCGTTGTGGAGGAGCAGGGCGACGAACCTCAAGAGCAATGCACCAAGGTGCTCATTCCGTTCCATGCGCAGCCAGAGACGCGCAATGCGTTGTGGTCTGAACTGCAAGACCTGGATAAGGCTTCAGGGATGCGTTCGGTGCTGAACTGGACGGTGTCGACTGCACGGCGCGAGAAACTCTGGGCGGAGCCTGTACCTCCCACAGGGGTCATTTCCGCTTGGCTCGCCAGTGTCGCGAAGGCTCATGAAGCTTTCGAGCCCGAGTCCAGGCTCCGCCGGGTGGTCGAGACGTACACCACAGATGGCGTAGCCTATCTCGTCGATCGGCTCCATATCAGGTAAGGCGCCACCTGTCCGTGCCGGTGCGCGAATCCTTGCTTCCTTGCCGCATTCCTGGTGGAACTCTGACCGCTGTGATTGCGTGCCGCACAAGTGCGAAGGTGAACTCGGCGGTGTTTCCGACTCTAGGACAACAACCCATTTGATCAACCATGGAAAAAGCCGCATGGATGATGGGGTCCTGTTATCGACTTTCATTGGCCCGCATACGGGTTGATTCCAACCATAAAGTCCGTCGGAAGAATTCCGTGTCGCGAAATGCCAAGCGCCTCGGTTGAGGCGCTTTTGGGGCCAAGATCGCAAAGGTCTGCGGGGAGTCGGATGGGCTGCTTCAGGCTGGTTGCAGCCGCTTGTGCCCCATCTGACATACGACAGCTTTATGCGCTCAACGGGCAATCTACCAGGCAGCGCCTTGGGCCTCCCTGCAATAGCGGAGGTCCACCGTTCAAGGTTGATCGCATGCGAACGCGAACACTCGGACGAGGAGAGTGGCCATCGTGCTGCGAAAATGCGCTGCATGACGACGCCCCCTTCGCACACTGCCAATGCACAGCCCGGAAAAGCTCCCAAAGATTCCGGGAGTAACGCGACACCGCCTTCCAGGCGCGATGGCGAACAAGCCCGTCAGTTGCTGGCTGCGGCGGGTCAGCATGTGCTGACGCATGGCTTCGGGGACTGGTCATTGCGGGCCATCGCACCGCACCTTGGTACCAGCCACCGCATGCTCATCTACTACTTTGGTTCGGCCGATCATTTCTGGGAGCGTGTGCTACACGAAATCCGCCGCGACGAGGTGGCCAAGCGCCGTGAGATCCTGGGCAACGACCTCGGCATGGCAGGCAACATCGAGCGCGCATGGGACCGCTTCTCGACCGAGAGCTACTTGCCCGTGATGCAACTGCTGTTCGAGCTCTATGGCCGAGCAGTGCGAAACCCTGAGCGCCATGCGGATTTCCTACAGGACGTAGTAGCAAGTTGGCTGGAACCCCTGGAACGCCAGATGATCCACCAACTGGGTCTGCGCCCGAAAGAGGCCCGGCTGCGTGCGAGGCTGCAGCTTGCGACATTTCGTGGCCTGATGCTGGACCTGCTGGCGACAGGGGACCGCAAGGAGACCACTGCTGCCCTCAAGTACTTCGCCCAACTCATCGCGCAGCCGCCTCATCCTGACTGACTGACTGACTGCCGCCCGAACCGCCTTCTGCTTAGCGCCCGCGCCTTCTGGCTCGGGCGCTTTTTTTTGCACTTGCGCTTTCCCTTGATTTCTGTACCATGCGGTTCATTGCAATCTGTACCACGCGGTACATACTCTTTGAAAGGGGCTGATGATGAAGCCGTTGAACCGTCGTCCGGGGTTGAAAGTGCTCGTCGCCTTGGGCGTTTTGCTGGCGCTGCCAGCGTGGTCGCAGACCTGGCCCGCGCGGCCGATCAAGCTCATCGTTCCCCAGGCCGCAGGATCGGGCAATGACGTGCTGGCGCGCACCCTGGCCGAGCAGCTCGGCAAGGGCCTGGGCCAGAGCGTGGTGGTGGAGAACCGGCCCGGCGCAAACGGCAGTGTTGCTGCGAGCTACACCGTGGGACAGCCGGCCGACGGCTACACGCTTTTTCTCGCTGGGGTGTCCAACCTGGCCTGGAATCCCTATCTCTATCAGCGTCTGAGCTACAACCCTGCGCGCGACTTTGCCGGGGTGGCCGTGTTCGCCAACACGCAGTTCGTCACGCTGGCCTCGCCCACGCTGCAGGTGCGCAGCTTTGCCGAGCTGGTGAAAAAGGCCAAGGAAGCACCGGGCCAGATCAGCTATGCATCGGCAGGCATCGGCAACTCGACCCATCTGTCGATGGAACTCGTGGCCGAGCGCAGCGGCATGAAGCTACAGCATGTGCCGTTCAACGGCGCGGGCGCCACCACCAGCCTGATGGCTGGCGACACGCCGGTCATGACGACCGTGCCCGGCGGCATTACGGAGCTGGTGCGCACCGGCAAGCTGGTGGCGCTGGCCGTGACAGGTGACAAGCGCATGGATGCATTTCCAAATGTGCCTACCTTCAAGGAGCTTGGCTATGACGTAGCTGTGCCGGGCTGGTACTCGATCGTTGCCAAGACAGGCACGCCACCGGCCATCGTGCAGAGGCTCAACACTGAGATAAACAAAGCGATCCAGACCCCTGAGGTGCGCGAGCGCCTGGCCGCGCAGACGCTGGAGCCGATCTCGGCGCCTGCCTCCGAGGTCGAGCGGCTGATGCAGCGTGACGCTGCAGCCTGGGGGCCATTCATCAAGAAACTCGACATCGCGCAATAAGCGAGCAACCCGAAGAAGGAAAAGAACGCCATGCCCCGCCTCACCACCACCGTGCGCGACGCCCGTACGCAAGCCATGCAGGCCCTGATGGACCGCTTGCGCGTTGATGCGTTGGTTTTCACCACTGCGGATTTCTTTCAGTATGCGAGCAACTTCCAGCTTGACGTCTGGCCCTGGGAGCGCCCGGTGTTCCTTTTTGTGCCGCGCCACGGCGCACCGTTCGCGGTGATGAACGAACTCTCCACCCACCACCTGCGCTTTTGCCTGGAAAAGCAGAGCTTGTGGCTGGACGCTGACCGCATTCACTACTACAGCGAGCACCCCCGCATCACGAACAGGCTGCCCTTGCCAGCGCAATTGCCCGAGGTGGTGGCCGGCCTGCTGCACTCGAACGGCTTGGCCGGTGCGCGGCTAGCGGTGGATCTCCCGCACCCGGTGCTGGCGCTGGCGCAGGGCCATTTGCCTGAGCTGGTGGTGCGCCCCTCCCACGGCGAGATGCGTGCGCTGCGATGGGTCAAGCATGCCGAGGAACTGCAGATCATGCGAGAACTCGGCAGTTTGACGGACTGGGCGCAGGACCGCTACCGCGAGCTCTACAAGGCCGGCGCCCTGGTCCAGGTAGTGGATCACACCGTGGCCGCGTTGATGGCAGAGGAAGCCGCGAGGCGGTTCCCCGGCGAGGATTTCGAAATCATGAAGTGCTGGACGTTGACCGGCCCCGCTTCGGCCTCGCCGCACGGCGATGGCGCTTCATGCGGCGCCCGCATTGCACCGGGCGACACCATCGTCAACTTCGTGCTGCCGCGCTTGAATGGCTACTACGTGGAGAACGAACGCACCTGGTTCTGCGGCGCGCCGAGCGCGCAGCAGGTGCAATGCTTCGAGACCGCGCGCGCCGCGACCGATGCCGCCGTCGCCGCCGCGCGCCCGGGCAGGCGCGTGTGCGACATGGACGCTGCGGCGCTGGCGGTGATCGAGAAGGCCGGACTGGCCGACCACGTGTTCCATCGCACGGGACATGCCGTGGGCCTGATGCTGCATGAGTACCCCGAGGACATGGCTTTCAATACGCGTGCGCTGCTCGCCGGCGAGGTGTACTCATCAGAGCCCGGTCTCTATGTGTATGGCCTGGGCGGTTTCAGGCTCGATGACACGGTAGTGGTCGGTGATGAACCGGAGGTATTGGTGAAGACCCCCAAGGACCTCACCTACGCCACAGTGGGCTAGAGGAGGTGCTCACCACACAAAGCCGCCACGCCCGGTGAATCGCAATTGATCCCATCCGGTAGTTACCCCGGTGGCTCGAGGAAGACGGCATGCCGCAGTGCCGTCCTGTCGTCCAGCCAGTCAAGCGTTGCGGGAGTAGATGGCGGCCACTGGCTTGGTTCGCGCATGCAGCAACTGAATGGCCCCAAGGACGAAAAGCACCACCCCCTCGCCCTTGAGGCGATTGCTGCGTTCGCAACAGATGGTCCGGCGCTTGCGTCGGCGGCAGGGCGTCGGGATCAAGTTCAAGGCACGTTCAATGGTCAGGATTTCCGGTTGTCGCCGGTGCCAGGCAGTGCCTGCAGATTGAACCGGACGCGGATTTTCTCGCGAAGAGCCGGATGGATTCCTTGAGGGTCCACCAGCAATCCCCACTGCTGCTTGTTGTGGTGGTGCGAAAGTTGGTGCAGCCCGAATGCGTGCATCATGGCATTGCGACGCGCTCCGACGTCCTGTGCATGGTTCACGGATTCCTTGACTGCCTTGAGGACGAAACTCCCCTTGTTGGCGATCTTCTTGGCGAGGTTCAGCGCGCTTTCCATCAACGCACCCGCCGGGAAAACCTGATTGACCATCCCGCATTGCTTTGCATCTTGAGCGGTCAGCCAGTCACCGGTCATCAGCCATTCCTTTGCCTTGCGGGAACCCAGTTCCCACGGATGCATGAAAAACTCGACGCCTGCGACGCCAAACTCGAGCGTTGGATCGCGAAACCGGGCATCGTCAGCCGCGACGATCATGTCGCAGCACCAGGCAAGCATGAGACCGCCGGCCACGCAAGACCCTTGCACCACCGCGATCGTCGGCTTGGCGAGGTTGCGCCAGCGTTCACACATCTCCAGGTAGATCTCCTTTTCCCTTCCATAGAGGCCTTCGACGCCCGGGCCGTCGAATGCAGCCCAGGTGCCCACCGTGCGGAAGTCACGCCAGGTTCTGTTGTGGTCGCCGCCCATGTCATGGCCGGCCGAAAAGTGATCGCCGTCCCCTGAGAGGAGGATGACCTTCACTGCGTCATCCTGCGCGGCGCGGTCGAACGCTGCATTCAGCGCGTACGTCATCTCCATGTTCTGCGCGTTGCGCTCGGCCGGTCGCGACATCGCGATGTTCACGATGTCCTGCGTGAAGTGCTCGTAGCGCACGCCGTCGTATGTGTGGGGGTCGAAGAATGTGGGCTGCATGGAAGTGGCTGCTGTGTTAGTGCTGCTGGTTGGGGTAAAGAGGAATCGGCTGTATCTTGGCTCCCGTGGCGGATGCGATGTGCTCACGCATCCGCAAGGTGATCTCAGCCTGCATTTCGCCCGGTGCGGGATGCAGTTTTTCGATGTCGTCGAGGATTGACGGGATGGGGTCGCTGACGGGGACGCCCAGCGAAAGTGCCCATTTCTCGACCTGGAAGATGAATTCCGGACTGATCCGTGGAGGAACCTCGGCGTTCATGGGGTCGCCCATGGCGTCATCCAGCGAAACAAAATCGACTGCTGCGGCCCGAAAGCAGTCCAGGATTTCCTCCAGGCAGTCCGCGGCAATGGACGTGCCATGGATCAGCCAGATGTGGATCGGGTCGCGGCCGAACACCGCCCTCGCGTTTGCCGCGTGAACACGCAACTCGTGCAGCGCGCTGGCCACATAGGCACGACGTATCTGCGCCGCCTCCTCGGGCGAACCGCGTTTCAATACCCGGCAGTACGCCGCATTCCAACGTATGTCGTGGAATCCGATGCTGACCGGGACCGGCGTGTAGCCCATGTCCTCGAGCCTGTCCAGGATGGCTCCGCACTTGCACGCGGTGTCGCCCCACAGATCCATGCAGAACCGGAAGCAGCGCCTTGGCGCCTGGTTGATGTAGTGGCCAAGGTACTTTTCTGCCTCTTCGATATCGCGGGCGTAAGTGTCTGCGTCCAACCAGTTGAGTGGTGGGTGGTTGTGCGTGTGGTTGGCCACATGATGGCCACTCTCGACCCACGTGTCGAAAACCTCCAGCAAGTTCGCGTCGTCTTCGATCGGGGCGGTGTTGGAGAACTGGTAAACCCCGGCCACGCCATGCGACTTCAAGGCGGAGATGATCGCGCGAATGTTTGATGGCACACTGTGCCTGGGAGCCATTGGCACCCCTCGAAGCAGCAGCATGTCGTCGATCGTGATCGCGATCTTCAGTCGGCCCAGGGGTGAAACGGGCAGGGGAGTCTTGTTGATGCCGGGGGTGGAATGCATGATGTCGGGACCAATCATTTGTCGGTCCCCGAGCATCGCCGCTGCACAGGCGCTCGTCTATTCAACAATACGAAAGGTGACTTTCAGCATGGAAAAGTGCAGGCGGCCGGATGTCGAAGACGGCATTTGGTCATCCACATGCTAGACCGCCCCCAGGAGCGGCCACAGGGCATGCCCAGGCGCTCTGTCCACTTCGATCTCGCCGACCTTCGCCTGATGGTGCGCATCGCCGACACCAACAGCCTCACGCGCGCTGCCGAACAGGTCCACATCTCGCTGCCTGCTGCGAGCAATCGGATCAAGCAACTTGAACAATCGGTGGCCACGCGCCTGATCAACCGGACCAGCAAGGGGCTGACGCTCACGGCCGCGGGCCAGGCGATGATCAAGCACGCGCGGCTGATCATGGAGCAGGTCGAGCTGTTGCGTGCCGAGATGCTTGATATCTCCGACGGCATCGATGGGCGCTTGCGGATCATGGCCAGCACCACTGCCATCAGTGAATTTCTGCCGCCTGTGATCGAGCAGTTCCTCGCAAGTCGGCCCGGAACCAGCATCGACTTGCGGGAACGCCTTTCAAGCGACATCGTTCGAGCGGTTGCGGAAGGGGTGGTTGATGTCGGCGTGATCCTCGAAGACGTTGGCACAACTGGTCTGGAGATTCTTCCCTATCGCACCGATCACATGGTGCTCGCTGTGCCGGCAGGACATCCTCTGGCTGAGCGGCGTTCTGTTTCTTTTGCCGAGACGCTGGATTTTGACCACGTCGGACTTTCCCAATCGAGCACGCTTCACAACTTCTTGCTGCAGCAGGCTGAAATGCTCAGGCGACACATCAATCTGCGTGCCCAAGTCGGCAATTTCGAAGCACTGTGCCGGATGGTTCAGGCACGGATCGGCGTCGGCGTGCTCACCCATCTGCCAGCCGCACGCCATGCGAAGTCGATGAACATCCGCATCGTGAGCCTGGAGGACGAGTGGTCGATTCGACCCCAGTACATCTGCATCAGAGGATTGGAGGAACTGCCACCGTTCGCACGTGAATTCGTCGAGATGTTGCGCGCGGATGCACGCGATAGCCAGAGCACCGTGAGTTGATACGTTACGGGGGTTAAGCAGGGCGAAACTGCTGTTTTCCAATAGTGAATTGCCAGGAGGCCGTCGCCTCGCGAATATGCGGGTCTGGCGGACACGTGCGCCTGCTGACAACTTCAAAATTGGAGACGAATATGTGTATCAAAAATGGCGTGAAGGTCGCGATAGCTGCTGTACTCGCTTTGACGCTTCAGAGTGGATTTTCCCAGGCGTGGCCATCGAAGCCGGTGCAACTGGTCGTGCCGTACCCGCCGGGAGGCGTGCTGGACAACTTCGCTCGGCCGATGGCGGAGGCGCTCAGCAAGGAGCTTGGGCAGCCTGTGGTGATCGATAACCGGGCCGGCGCGAATGGGATCATCGGGACGACGCGGTGTGCGAAGGCCTCCGCCGACGGCTACACGCTTTGCATCAGCAACGGCGACATCATGTCGCTCAATCCACAGCTGTACTCGAAGCTGCCCTATAGCCCGAAGACTGACCTGGTTCCCGTGGTCCGCATGGCGAACATGGTGGCGGCGATCGTGGTCTCCTCCGGCGTCGGCGCGAAGAACCTCAGCGAACTGGCTGCACTGGACAAGGCGAATCCCGGGAAGGTCAACTGGGGGACTTTCGGAACGGGCAGCACCTCGCACGTGTTCTTGACCGAGTACAACCGTGTGTTTGGAACCCAGCTGACCCACGTGCCGTACAACGGCTCGGCGCCGTTGATGCAGGCCTTGTTGGCGGGTGACGTGCAGTCCGCGATGTTGGCGCACGTCGCAGTGGCCCCGTACATCGAAACCGGAAGGCTGCGCGCGATCGCCGTGATGGGTGAAAAGCGGTCCGACTTCTTCCCTGGCGTGCAGACGATCAGCGAACAGAAATTCGCTTTCTCCGGCGAGAACTGGATCGGGCTGACCGCTCCTGCCGGCACGCCCCCGGCGGTCTTGGAGCGCGTCAATCTCGCAGTCAACAAGGTTCTCGCCGACCCGGGATTCCGCAAGCGCAGTCTCGAGGCCCTGGGGCTGGAGCCCGTGGGTGGATCGAGGGACGCGTTTGCGCAGTATCTCGGGCGCGAGCAGGCACTTTGGGCCGAGTTGATCTCGCACAGCAAGATCAAGCTGGACTGAGAACCAATCGGGATTTTTAGCCATATGAAACTGCATCACCCCCCCACCTTCTTCTCGTTGGTGCTGCGTGCCTTGCGCAAGTACCCGGGCCGCACAGCCTTCCGCCAGGGCGAATTGGCAGTTCTCTATCAAGACGCCATCGATTTCATGGGGAAAGTTCAGGCGGTGCTGAGTTCGCACGGCATGCGCCGGGGCGCGCGCGTCGCATTGCTGACGGAAAACAGGTACGAGACTTGGTGCGCGTCCGTCGCGGCACAGGGGCTCGGCGCTGCCACCAGCTGGCTGCACCCGCTCAGTTCGCTGGACTCCCAGGTGTCCCAGATCCGCGACGTGGGTGCTACCGTCCTGATCATCGACACGGATGGATTCACAATGCGGGCCCATGAACTCGCCGAGGCGCTCCCGGGCGTTTCCGTGTTCCACGTGGGAGAGGCTGGACCCGGTGCCGATCTTCTGGCGCTTGTCGCCCGGCATGAACAGGTCGAACCGGTCGAGCGGGCGATCGCGACCGACATCGGCACGTTGAATTTCACCGGGGGCACGACCGGCCGCCAGAAGGCCATCGTGCGCGAGGCAGGTCAGGTCGCGCTGATGTCCATCGCCATGAACAGCGAACTGGAGCTGCCCGATGGCGTGCAATATTTGGCGATCGCGTTGATCAGCCATGTCACAGGACAGTTGATTGCACCGACGCTGATGCGTGGCGGCACTGTCCATCTGATAAAGAAGTTCGACGCAGGCCAGGTACTGGAGATCATCCAGCGCGAGCGCATCAGTGCAACCCTGATGGTGCCCACGATGATCTACAAGCTTCTGGATGCGCCACTCGAGGAGTTCGACCTGGACAGCCTCGAGCTCGTGGTCTATGCGGGGTCCGTCATTTCGCCGGACCGCCTGAGGGAAGCGATTCAACGCATCGGCCCGGTCTTTTCCCAGGTCTATGCGCAGACAGAATGCACCCCCATCGCGATCTTGCGCCGCAGGGATCATGATCTGGACGATCCTGCATCCTTGGCAGCGTGTGGCTACCCCATGGCGACGGCCGAAATCGCGATTCTCGACGACAGCAATCAGCCGCTGGCGGCGGGCGAAATCGGTGAGATCTGCGTGCGAAGCCCGTCGGTGATGCAAGGCTATCTCGAGCAGCCGGAAGCCACCCGGCAAGCACTGGCTGGCGAGTGGTTGCACACCGGGGACATCGGTTTTTCCGATCCGCATGGCCGCCTGTCGATTGTGGACCGCAAGAAGGACATGATCGTGTCAGGGGGCTCGAACGTCTATCCGCGGGAGGTCGAGGATGTTCTGGCCGCGCATGCCGCTGTCGCATCCGCCGCCGTGATCGGCGTGCCCCATGCCACGTGGGGTGAAGCCGTCGCGGCGTTCGTCGTGTTGCGGGACGGGGCTGAAGCCGAGGCAGCTGACCTGATCGCCTACGTGCGGGAACGCAAGGGGCCGCTGATTGCACCGAAGCAAATCATCTTCGCAGATGCGCTGCCAACGACCCCCTTTGGAAAAATCGACAAGAAGAAGCTGCGAGCGCCTTTCTGGGAGCGAGAGACGAGGTTGATTTGACGCGGGCAAGCCTCGCGTCCCGTGGCTTTTTTTTGGTGCGCCGGTGGTAAGCCAGGCGCACGCCGATAGACGCGAGAATGACCGGCCTCGGGGCGCTTCAGCAAGCCGCAGCCTGCAGCGACAGGCGCCCCGTTTTTCGGGCATGGCCGGCCTGGAGCGCACACCCTTTCTCCTGACCGGGCAACAACCCGGTCGAAGCCCGGGCGATGCAGGTCGCCCGTCCGGTCAGCGTCGTGCCGTCAAGCGACGCCAACACGGTCACTCGATGGCCACCTTGGCCGTCTTGACGTACTGGCCCCAGCGATCGATCTCGCTGAAATAGAAGTTCTGGTACGCGCGCTGATCCATGTGCTCGACGACGAAGAACATCTTCTTGGTCTGCTCGACGATGGCTGGCTCCCTGAGGGTGGCGTCGACTGCCTCGTGCACGCGCGAGATGACGTCTTCCGGCATTCCGGCCGGGCCGAAAATTCCCACCCATGGTCCCCGTTCGACATTGAGACCGATTTCTTTCAGGGTCGGGACGTCCGGAAACTCCGGCAGGCGTTGGGGCATTGAAACCGCCAGCAGGCGCAGCGTACCGCTGCGGATGTGGGGTTCCACGGTCGACAGGACGTTGATGGAACAATCGACCTGTTGAGACAGCTGGGCATTGAGCAGGGGCGCGGTGCCGTTGTAGGGCACATGCAGGAGATCGACGCTCTTGGCCACCTTCAGGGCCTCCATCATGAGGTGTCCGGACGTGGCGGTGCTCCACGAGCCGAAGCTCATCGGGGTCTTGGCATCCTTGGCCATCTGCAGGAACTGGTTCAGGTTCTTGGCTGGGTGTGAAGCGCTCACCACCAAGGCCGCAGGGAAGAAGCCCAGCGGCGCAATGGCAACAAATTCCTTCTTGGGGTCGTAAGGTGCCTTCTTCATCGCATGGGGCGCGATGGTGTGCGACTCCATGCCGCCGTAGACGAGCGTGTAGCCGTCGGCGGGGCTGCGCGCTGCCGCGACGCTACCGATGGTTCCGACGGCGCCGGGGCGGTTGTCAACCACGACGGCCTGGCCGAGCCGCTTCTGAAGACTCGTTCCCATGAGGCGCACGATCACATCGCCGCCGCCCCCCGCAGCCCAGGGGACGATGATCTTGATCGGACGGTGGGGGAACACAGCACCCTGTGCGAGCGTGGGGCACGCCCACGTTGACAACATCGTGGCGCCGAGGGAACCGAGCACGGTGCGGCGCTTGACCTGAGGTTGTGTCATGTCGATAGTCTCCAAGTTATGAGATGGGTGAACGGTCTGGCTGGCTTCGAGGCCGGCGGAATCAGCCGCCCCGCCGGCAATGGCGGCTGTCTTAGTTTTGGCGCAGCTCTTCAAGCAAGACGACCGCCCGGTCGGTGCGTACGTCGTGCTCCGCGGCCATGCGCCTGGCAACGACTTCGATCTCGTCACCCGTTGCCCCTGCGACCAGCGCGATGTTGCGTGCGTGCAGGGCCATATGGCCGCGTTGGATCCCTTCGGTGGCCAGGGCGCGCAGCGCTCCGAGGTTCTGGGCCAGGCCCACAGCGACGGCCACCTCGCCCAGCTCCTGCGCCGACCTGACGCCCATGATCTTGAGCGACAACCGGGCCAGCGGGTGTGTCTTGGTCGCGCCGCCCACCAGGCCCACGGGCATGGGCATTTCGATGGTGCCGACCAGCGCGCCCTGGGTGTCTTTCTCCCAGGTCGTCAGCGAGGTGTAGCGGCCGTTTCGGCAGGCGTAGGCATGGGCGCCGGCCTCGACCGCGCGCCAGTCGTTGCCGGTGGCAACGATGACGGGATCTATGCCGTTCATGATGCCTTTGTTGTGCGTGGCCGCACGGTACGGGTCGATGGCTGCGAAGGTGTAGGCATCGAGCACGCCTTCGATGATCTCTTCGCCGCTGCGCTCTTTGGTTCTGAGCGTTTCGGGCGTGAGCCGCACGCGGGCGCGTGACAGACGCAGGTCGGCCAGGTTGGACAGGATGCGCAGCCGCACGGTGCCGCCCGTGAGCTTCTCGACCAGGGGCGAAACCGATTCGGCCATGGTGTTGACGGTGTTGGCACCCATCGCGTCGCGCACGTCGACGATCAGGTGCATGACGACCATGGGACCGCGGGCCGTGTCGGGGAACACGTGGATCTCGATGTCGCGGCAGCCGCCGCCCAGGCCGATGAGGACCTTGTCGCGGCTGTTGGCGACCTCCAGGATCTCGTCACGATGCTTCAGGAGCGCCAGGCGGGCGCCATAGGGGTCGGTGATGCCAATGACCTGCACCTGGGCACGCATCAGCGGCCCCGTGCTGGAGGTTTCGAAGCCGCCACAGTCGCGGGCCAGCTTGGCCATGAACGAGGCCGCCGCCACGACGGACGGCTCTTCGACCACCATCGGTACCAGGACATCGCGACCGTTGATCTGGAAGTTGCCGCCGATGCCGAACGGAAGTTCGAATGTTCCGATGACGTTCTCCACCATGCCGTTGGCACGTTCGACGCTGAGCGCGCCGGGCTGGTTGATGAGCGCGACGTCTCCCTCGGACAGGTTGGTGATGCGTGCGACATGTTCCAGGCGCTGCGCAGGGGTGAGTGAGCGGAAATTGGGGAGTCGTGAATCGACCATTGGGTGTCTACTGGGTGGTGGATACGGTATGGGCAAACTTTAAAACCGCCGTACCAAATAGTGAAGGTACAGTTTTGCCAAACAGTTTGCTTTCCGGGCAAAGACCGGCGATGTGTCATAGTTGATCAATGACAGTTGAAGGAAGCTCCCAGACACGTCGCCCCAGATCAGTTACCTTGCCCGTCGCGGTCGCCGACGACATCGAGCGGCAGATCCGCGACGGTGCCTACAAGGTCGGCGACAAATTGCCCTCGCTGCGTGAGATGGCCGAACTCCACAAGTACGCCAAGAACACGGTGGTCACCGCATTTGAATTGCTCGTTTCGCGTGGGCTGATTGAACCCCGCCGCGGTGCTGGGTACTTCGTGGTCGACAAACCGCCTTCCAGGGCGGCCGATGACGAGGCGGGAAGCTTGGGGCGAGCCATGGACATCGTCTGGCTGATGCGTGAGCAGCTCAAGAACGAGCCGGGCGCCTTGGCAATCGCCGATGGCTTCCCGCCAGTCGAATGGCTTTCGGATGTGAGGCTGGACAAGTACCACCAGAAAGTCGTGCGCACGGGGCTGGGCTCCCTGTTCCGCTATGGCAGCCGCTTCGGGTACGCGCCGCTGCGTGAGCATTTGGTGCGCAAACTCGCGGACTTTGGGATCGGCGCCGAACCGCGGCAGATCGTACTGACGCACGGTGCCAATGAGGCGATGGACATCGTTATTCGCTACTTCGTGCCGCCCGGCGGCAAGGTTCTGGTGGATGACCCTGGCTACTACCCTTTGTTTGGCAAGTTGAAGATGGCCAGCGCCGAGGTGCTGGGCGTGCCACGCCTGCACGATGGGCCGGACCTGGAGGCCCTGGAGCAGTTGTTGATCACCCAGCGGCCCAGGCTCTTCTTTACGCAGTCGCTCGCACACAACCCGACAGGCTCGGACCTGTCCGCGGCAAAGGCATTTCGTGTTCTGCAGCTGGCACAGAAATACGACCTGCTGATCGTTGAGAACGATCCGCTTGCGGACTTCAAGCCGACCTCGTCGCCACGCCTGGCTTCTCTGGACCAACTCGAGCGCACGATCTACATCGGCAGCTTCTCAAAATCGTTCTCGGCCGCACTGCGCGTGGGCTTCATTGCTTGCGGCGCGGATTTGGCCAGTGACCTTGCCGATCTGAAAGCGCTGATCCACGTGAGCAGTTCTGAGTATTGCGAACGGACCGTCGATGTCATGTTGAGCGAAGGCCACTATCAACGACACCTGACCCGGTTGCGCAGTCGGCTGGGCGAAGCGACGGAGGGTGCGCGCGCGCTGTTCGAATCTGTAGGAGCGAACATCTTCGCAAAGAACGCCCAGTCCCTCTACCTGTGGGTATCCATGCCGGGGGTGGATGATTCGATGACCCTTGCAGATTCGCTGCGCCCACACAACATCCGGTTGGCTCCGGGCAGGATTTTCAGCGTTGACACCTCCGCGACCTCGCCATGGTCACGCTATAACGTGGGGGCGGTGATGGACCCGAGGTTCAGAACAGCCCTCCAAAACGCGCTGGTGCAATTGGGCTCCTCCTAGCGTCCCACGATGCTCAAGAGCCTTGCTGCAGGTTCTCAATCGTTGTGCTTTCGTCGTTCGAGGCTCTCAAACGACGCATATCTAAACTGAGCGAGAGATCGGTAGTCACTTGTCGGTGCAGGGCACTCCAGGCTGGAATCGACCATGCGCTACCTCGGCATGAGGGGGCGATGCCTGGGAGAACTCCGGGCAGATCGATATCTGATCGACAGGCACCGAGGGTGGGGTGGCTCAGCGCCTGCGGTTCTTTTTCTGCCGTGGTCGTTCCTCACTTCTTCCAGGACCGTAGCATGAGAGCGTTGGTCACCACACTCACGCTGCTCAGGGCCATGGCAGCTCCGGCCACCATGGGATTCAGCAGTCCCAATGCCGCCAGGGGAATCCCGACCACGTTGTACGCGAATGCCCAGAACAGGTTCTGACGGATCTTTGCGTAGGTACGCCGGGAGATATCGATGGCATCCGCGATCAGCGCAGGGTCTCCGCGCATGAGCGTGATCCCCGCCGCATGCATGGCCACGTCCGTGCCCGTGGACATGGCAATTCCCACGTTTGCAGCCGCCAGAGCGGGCGCGTCGTTGATCCCGTCACCCACCATCGCCACCTGTCTGCCACCGGCCTTGAGCTGGGCCACGATATCCGCCTTGCCTTCCGGCAGCACATCGGCGCGAACCTGATCGATGCCCAAGGCGCGGGCCACCGCGCCTGCGCTTCCCTTGTTGTCCCCGGTGACCAGGACGGTCTGGATGCCCAGGCGGTGCAGTTGGGCAATGGCCTGTTGGGAGCTGGGCTTGACGGTGTCTCCAAACGCCAAGAGTCCCACCACTTCTGGCGCATCGGTCACGTCGGCCAACCAGGACACAGTGCGGCCTTCGTGCTGCATCTGTGCGGCGGTCACCGTCAGGCTGGCCGTGTTGACGCCTAGCTCATCCATGTAACGCGTGCTTCCCAGGCGGATCTGGCGTCCTTTGACGACAGCAGACATACCTCTGCCAGGCACGGCAGTGACCTCGGTGGCCCGAGGCACGATCACGCCCTGGATGCGCGCTGCATCCATCACCGCCTTCGCCAGCGGATGCTCGCTGCCGTTCTGAATGGCGGCCGCAAACGGCAGCAGCTGATCCTGGTGGCCTTCGGCGGGTATCGCTGCCGTCAAGGTGGGCTTGCCCTCGGTCAGGGTGCCGGTCTTGTCGAACGCCACGGTGTCGATGCGGTGGGCAACTTCAAGTGCTTCGGCATCCTTGATCAGAATACCGTGGCGTGCTGCTACGCCGGTGCCCGCCATGATCGCGGTGGGAGTCGCCAAGCCCAGCGCACAAGGGCACGCAATGACAAGTACCGCGACGGCATTGAGGATCGCCTGCTCCCAGTGGCCAGTGGCGAAGCCCCAGCCCATCAGTGTGATGGCAGCAAGGCCGAGCACCACGGGCACAAAGACCGCACTCACTTCATCCACTATCCGCTGGATGGGAGCCTTCTTGGCCTGTGCCGACTCGACCATGCGCACGATGCGCGACAGGGTTGACTCAGCGCCAATGGCGGTGGTGCGCACCAGCAGCAAGCCTTCCGCGTTCACTGCGCCCCCCGTCACCTTGTCACCGACGTGCTTCGCCACGGGCAGGCTCTCCCCGGTGATCAATGACTCATCCACCTGGCTGGCGCCTTCGATCACGGCGCCATCCACCGGGACTCTTTCCCCTGGACGAACAACCACCGTATCACCTACTTTCACACGTGAAAGCGGTAGATCGATGTCACCGGCATCAGTGCGCACGCGCGCAATCTCCGGGCGCAGCGCATGCAGCGCCCGGATGGCCTCAGTGGTTTGCCGCTTGGCCCGGGCCTCCAGCCACTTCCCCAGAAGGACAAGCGTGACGATGACTGCGGAGGCTTCAAAATACAGGTGGGGGGTGCCGTGCTCGGCGTGCTTGAACAACAGATACAAGCTCAAGCCGTACCCGGCCGACGTACCCAGCGCCACCAGCAGATCCATGTTTCCTGCCCCTGCACGCAGCGCCTTCCAGCCGGCACGGTAAAACCGCGCTCCCAGCCAGAATTGCACTGGCGTGGCCAAGGCGAGTTGAATCCAGCCGTTGAGTGTCCAGTCCTGGCCGAACAGCATGCCCACCATAGGCAACACCAGAGGAACGGACAGGCCCCCCGCCAGCGCGACCGGCCACCAAGGCGCAGACTGATTCGCGGGTTCAGCCGGAGTGCTCGCATCCACCATCTGGGCCTCATAGCCCGCCTTTGCAACGGCGGCTACCAGACGTTCGGGTGGCAAGCCTGCATCGAAACGAATCTGCGCACGCTCGGTGGCCAGATTGACTTCGGCATGCTTTACGCCAGGCACGGCCTTCAGCGCCTTTTCGACACGTCCAACGCACGAAGCGCACGTCATCCCGCCGATCAGCAACTCCATGGATTCCTCCGCCACTGCGTATCCCGCCTTTTGCACGGCCGCAGCCAGAGCAGTGACTGCCACCGTGGCGGCGGCCACCACGGTGGCGCGCTCCGTGGCAATGTTCACGGTCACCTCGCGGACACCGGGTACGGCTTTCAGTGCCTTTTCAACCCGCCCAACGCAGGAGCCGCAGGTCATGCCCAGAATCGGGAGATTCAGGTGTGCGCTCGACAGGGCGGCGGACGAGGCCGCTTCATTCACGGGGGTATTCATGACAATCTCCAAGTGGTGTTCAACTCCGGCGGTATCCGGCACAGCCCGGACTTTCAGGGTTGACACGGTGGGAGACGCAAACGAGTCAGCATGTCTTGGGCAGGCCACCATCCGGCCACTTGACCTTGCCCCTGTGGCAAACCGGAGACTGGGCACCTCTTAACTTTTCCCCAGAGGTGAAAAATGCACGAATTCCAACTTCCCGACATGACCTGCGGACACTGTGCGGGGATGGTGAACCAGACGCTGCAGATGGCAGACCCTGACTGCAAGGTGCGGGTGGACATGTCCAGGCGGATGGTCACGGTGCAAAGCGCGGAAGACCGCAAGACACTGGCCGAGGCACTGACCGAGGCCGGATACCCACCCGCCTGATTCGGTCGGGATAAAAAAAGGAACGTCCGGGGAGCTTGACATTGACACGGTGGCAAGGAGGAAAGTCCTGGCTACCGGGTTATTCCATTGCACAGGAGCATCCATGACCACACTCATGAACATCGGCGATGCAGCCAAGGCGGCAGGCGTATCGGCCAAGATGATCCGCCACTACGAGCAAACAGGATTGTTGCCAGAAGCCGAGCGCAGCGAGTCTGGCTATCGAAAGTACGGTGAGCGCGAAGTTTCGGTACTGCGTTTCATCCGGCAGTCGCGCCGCCTCGGATTCTCCATGCCACAGATTGCGGAGTTGATCGGCCAATGGGGCGACACGCACCGCACCAGTCGGCAGGTGAAAGCGATTGCCGAGCGCCATCTGGCGGATCTGGAGGAGAAGCTGCGGGAGATTGTCGAGATGAAATCGGCGTTGGAGCAGTTGGTTTCTGTGTGCGCTGGCGACGACCATGCGCATTGCGCAATCCTGGACAACCTGGCGGCGGACAGTCCGTCGAAGCCCAACCACAACGCCAGTTTCGTCAAGCCCACTCGGCGCGGAGCCAAGGCGTCCAGAACACACCTTGAAGCGACCCACGCGCCGACGAACAGTCATCTGGATCTCATGACGTGGATGCGAGGTGTCCACGTACATCGAGGGGGGCACTGAACCAGGCCGCGGTGGGACCATGGAACCATCGCCTTGTGCCGCGATGGTGGCCGACCGTGGCAGGGCCTTCTTGTGCGGCGCGGCCTCACGCACCGGCTTGCCTGGCATGCTCGATGGCGCTGACGACCGTCTTGCAGCCCTCATCGATCACCATGAACTGGATCTCAAGGGCGGCCGCTGTGGGCGCTTGACATTCCCACCGTGTCAAGCCTTAACGTTCCAACAAGGTCTCGCACCATCTTGAGGACTTCTTGGAGAACGCCATGAACAACGACCCCGCCACACAGCGCCTGGAGAGGAATCGGACAAAAAATAACCTCGGCAGACTTTCAACACATCGATAGGGAGGCCATCCATGCCAGCTGCAGCACCGCACGATCACGCAAGCCACGGACATCAGCATCATGAGGGCCATCACGGGCATTCACCTGCTCCATCAACAGGGTTGAAAGATCCAGTCTGCGGCATGGAGGTGACGGACCAGTTGCATCACTCGGCAGAGCACGAAGGACATCGCTACTACTTTTGTAGCGTCAAGTGCAAAACACGCTTTGTGGAAGCGCCGCAAAAATTCCTCACCACGCCGCGGAGCGACCGCGCCCCTCAGCCCAAGCCCGCAGCGGCGCAACCCGGCACGATCTACACCTGTCCCATGCACCCGGAGGTGCAGCAGGACCACCCCGGGAACTGCCCCAAGTGCGGCATGACACTGGAGCCCATGCTGCCCACGCTCGATGAGGGAGAAAACGCCGAACTCGTGGATTTCCGGCATCGCTTCTGGTGGACGCTGCCTCTCACTGTGGTGGTCACCGTCCTGGCCATGCTTGGGCACCGCTTGCAGTGGTTCGAGATGGCCACGCAGAGCTGGATCGAGCTGGTGTTGACCGTTCCCATCGTTCTGTGGGCGGGCTGGCCCTTCTTCGTGCGCGGTGCGCAGTCGGTCGTGAACCGCAGCCCCAATATGTGGACGCTGATCAGCCTGGGCACCGGTGCCGCTTTCGTCTACAGCGTGGTCGCGACCGTTGCGCCGGGGGTGTTTCCCGCCTCGTTCCAGGCCATGGGGCGCGTGGCGGTGTATTTCGAAGCTGCAGCCGTCATCATCTCGCTCACGCTCCTCGGCCAGATGCTGGAGCTGAAAGCGCGCTCCCAGACCTCGGCCGCCATCAAATCGCTGTTGGGCCTGGCTCCCAAGACGGCGCGGCGCATCGACGCCAACGGCCAGGAGAGCGACGTGCCGCTGTCCCACGTCCATGTGGGTGACCTGCTGCGCGTGCGCCCCGGGGAGAAGGTGCCGGTGGATGGCGTGGTCGTCGAGGGGAGCAGCGCCGTGGACGAAGCCATGCTCACTGGCGAGCCGGTGCCCATCGTCAAAGGGCCCGGGGATGCAGTCATCGGTGCCACGCTCAATACCAACGGAGCGCTCGTGATCCGGTCGGAGCGGGTGGGCTCCGCCACCATGCTGTCCCAGATCGTTCAGATGGTGGCCCAGGCACAGCGCTCACGGGCCCCCATGCAGCGCATGGCGGACCAGGTGGCGGGGTACTTCGTGGTGGCCGTGGTCGGTATCGCGTTGCTCACGCTCTTCGCGTGGGGCCTGTTCGGTCCTGAGCCACGGTGGGTCTATGGCCTGGTCAATGCCGTGGCCGTGCTGATCATCGCGTGTCCCTGCGCGTTGGGCCTGGCAACACCCATGTCCATCATGGTGGCCACGGGCCGGGGGGCGACCCGTGGCGTGCTGTTCAGGGACGCGGCAGCCATCGAGAACCTGCGCAAGGTGGACACGCTGATCGTGGACAAGACTGGCACGCTCACAGAGGGCAAACCCTCCTTCGAGCGTGTGGTGGCCATGCCCGGCATATCCAACGACGAAGTGTTGCGTCTGGCTGCCAGCCTGGACCAAGGCAGCGAGCACCCGCTGGCCGACGCCATTGTGCAGGCGGCCCGCGCCAAGGGGCTGGCCCTGGACAAGCCCGAGGACTTCGAGTCCGGGTCGGGCATCGGCGTACGCGGACGGGTCGGCGGGCGCCAGATCGCCCTGGGAAACACGGTCCTCATGGAGCAGGTGGGCGTTTCTGCGGATCCGCTGCTTGCGCAGGCAGAGGCCTTGCGCGCCACAGGCGCCAGCGTGATGTACCTGGCGGCCGATGGCCAGCTTCAAGGCCTGCTGGCGGTCTCGGATGCCATCAAGGCCAGCACGCCCGAAGCGCTGGCGACCTTGCACGCGGCGGGACTGCGCATTGTCATGGCCACGGGCGACGGCATGACCACCGCCAAGGCGGTGGGGGCCAAGCTGGGGATTGATGAGGTCCATGGCGAGGTCAAGCCTGCGGACAAGCTGGCCCTGGTGTCGCGGCTGCAGGCCGAAGGCCGTGTTGTCGCCATGGCGGGGGACGGGATCAACGACGCGCCCGCCCTTGCCAAGGCGGATGTGGGGATCGCGATGGGCACCGGCACCGACGTGGCGATGAACAGCGCACAGGTCACCTTGGTCAAGGGCGATCTGCGGGGTATTTCCACAGCGCGGGAACTGTCCGAGGCGACGGTGGGCAACATGAAGCAGAATCTCATGTTCGCCTTCCTCTACAACGCGCTGGGCATACCGATTGCGGCAGGGCTGCTGTATCCCTTCACCGGCTGGCTGCTGTCGCCGATGATCGCGGCCCTGGCGATGAGCCTGAGTTCTGCCTCGGTGATCACCAACGCCCTGCGGCTTCGCAAGGGCTGAGATGGACCTGCAGGCACCGAGTTGATCTGAGTGAGGTCCCTGGCCGGCATTTCCGCAAGACAGCAAGGAAACCGGCATCCTGTCAGCATGCACGGTGCTCGCAGGCCCGTTTCCGACGGCTTCGGTCTGGCGGGCACCACGACGGTGATGGAAGCCGTCTGCGGTGCCGCTCCGGGGGGCTCGGTGGGCCATGGGCCCGAGTTGATCGATGCGCTTGCGCGGCTTTTTGCCGACTCGCATTCAATGCCAATTGCGATGAGTGGTGAGCGGTGAACGGCCAATCATGTGGTCCTGACGGCGCCCACACGCCGCATCCGGCATGACGGGCTCGTCTCGTATGCTCTCTGCAGAGAATGACTCCCAGATGGATACCTCCCAGGAACCCGATATGACGCCCCCGCTCACACCAACCGGCATCACCCTCTACGGCAACCGTGAATCTGGCCATAGCAACAAGGTGCGCCTGGCATTGGTGTTTGGGCAGGTTGAGCATGACTATGTCCATATCGACATCTTTGTGTCGCCTGAACAACGACCGGAGCCATTTCGCAGCCTGGCGCGTTTCAATGAGGTACCGCTCCTGGTGTGGGGAGCGGAGAGTTTCGTGCAGTCCAACGCCATTCTGTGCCTGCTGGCAGAGCGCCTGCAGCGCCTGGGTGGCGAGAGCCCGCAGCGCATGGCGCGTGTGCGCGAATGGCTGTTCTGGGAAGCCAATCGTCTCGGCCTGTCGCTGCCACATGTTCGGTTTGCCCGCCAGTTTGCCCCGCAGGAGTATCCCGGCGGCACACCGGAATGGCTGCTGGCGCGCTATCAGCGCGACATAGCGCGGCTTGAGGCCGAGCTGAGCGACGGACGCGCATTCATCCTCGACGAGCAACTATCGGTCGCTGATTGCGCGCTCTGCGGCTACCTGTTCTGGGCGGATGACGTGGGGCTCGATGTTCTGCCACACGTGCGTGCCTGGCTGCGTCGAATCCAGCAACTGCCGGGCTGGCAGCCTCCTCGCGAACTGCTGTCCGCTGCGCCTTGATCTGGCCCTGGCAGCGCCACCATGAAAAGCCGCTGCAATGGACGCAACCGGATGGCGTGCCCGCGCGTTGCGTTCACGCGCATATGCCTCAGCTGACGGGCATCCACCGGCAGCGCGCCCGTGTGACTGCTTGGCGCGGCCCTATGCGGTCTGCGCACATTGCTTGTCGGGTTCGCACCGTGCCTGCCGTGGCAACAGCGGACGTCCGCGCAGCCGACCGAAGTCAGGACGCGCAGTTGGGCGACATATTTCGCAATTGAAAAGGAGTTGCAGCTTGAACGCGTCATGGTGTCCACCGTTATCGGTTGGTGGACACGATGACGACCGCCTAACGCAATCTATTTACTATGGGACGAGCGCGCGCTTGCGACGGATCAGGCCCATCGTGACCATCAAGCTGGACAGCATGACAAGTCCCCATTCCGAGAGCGTGGGAATCGATGCCGGAGCATTGGCCGCTTCTACGGCGATGACGCGCGACTGCGTATTGTTGGATGTATCACCGTCGCCTGCTGCACCCGTTGTGCCGTTGGCGGTAGCCGTCCCCAAGGTCGTGGGGGTGCCGCTCACCTGGCATGTCACCGTCTGGCCTTGGGGAATGGCGTTCCCTGCGACCCATGCCGAGGCCCCAGGGCTGACCGTGCAGGAGCTCGTGGACAGGCCCGGAGGCAGACCGGCGACAGAGCAACTCGTGCTGGCCACCGCATCGGCAGAACCAGCGTTGGTGCAGGTGTAGCTCCCTGTGTAAGAGACACCCACTCTTGCAGTGGCAGGCAACCCGCTCACATCCACCAGTACATCCGGGGCCGTCGTCATAGACACAGGCTTCGATGCTGTGTTGTTGCCGACATTGATGTCGCCCGTGGCGCCGGTGGTGCCGTTCACGGTCAAACCACCAGAGCTGGTTGGCGTGCCGCTCACCGCACAGGTGACGAAGGCCCCCGCAGGTACGGCGTTTCCGGCGATCCAGGCGCCGCCTGTGCTGATGCTGCAGGCCCCTTGGTTCACCCCTGCCGGGAGCCCTCCCACGGCGCAGGTGGTGCCGGTGAGCGCCGTGGCGGCACCGATGTTCTGGCATGTGAAGCTACCGCTGTAGGGCACACCAACTGTCCCTGAGGGCGGAATACCTGCCAAGTCGATCGCCATGTCAGGCGTAGGTAGGACACCAGCGATGGCGATGATGGCGGTACGTTCATTGTTCAGCGTATTCGGATCGTTGTCGGCCCCGGTGGTCACATGCACGGTCACGCTACCCGTTGTGGTGGGTGTTCCAGAAACTTGACATGTCACAGTCTCTCCGGAAGGCACGGTACCTGGCTGGGTCCAGGGCGTATTGGCCGGGCTCACGGTACATGCCGAGACGCCCACGCCTGCGGGCAGGTTTGCGGCATCGCATGTTGCAACATCCGCGGCAGCAGCCCCCTTGTTGGTGCAGGTATACGAGCCGGTGTAAAGCGTGCCTACATTGGCAGTCGGTGGCAGGTTCAGAGTCACCGCATCCACGTCCATGTCGCTGAGCGTCGAAGGGCTTACCAGATCCGTTTTCCACATGGGGCCGGGAAGCGGATCGACCGCGTCACCCGCGATGGTGTAGTTCCCGTTGTTGATGGGCCCCATTGCCCCATCGGGAACAACTACGGTGACAGTAAAAGACCCCGACTGCCCCGGCGCCAACGTACCCACGTTGCAACTCAGGGAGCCGCCTGGCGTTGGCGGTGTGGCAGTGGCGCCACCAGAAGCCGGCGTGCAGTTTCCTCCACTGGAAGACACGTAGGTCACGTTTTGAGGGACGGCCGAATTGTCTTGCGGCATCACCGGCGTCACAGTGGCGTTGCTCACTGGGTCGCTGGTCTTGTTGGTGTAGGTATAGGTGTAGGTGATCTGAGTGCCATTGGCGCTGCTGACAGACACGGGGCCAGAGACGCTCACCCACAACACGTCGGGGAGCCTGAAGCTAAAGCTGTCCACATGCACATGGCCTTCGTGCCCGCCAGGAGAGCAACCCGCCGCCACCAGTTCAAGCTCGATCCAGTCGCCCACCTGCAGTTTGGCATTGCCGGGGGCTATGTCAAAAGTGATGAATTCCGAATAGGCGTAGTTCCGGGTGTTGTTCGTGGTGTCATGCCACACGGTCCCTGGCTGGTTGGAGAAGTTGAAGGTGAAGAACAACTGGCCAGGGGAGCTCGCGGGGGCACCGGGCACAGGAACAGGGGTGGAATCCACGGCCGACGTGATCTTGCGCACTTCGACCGCAAAGTAGGGCTGTTCTTCGGAGAAATGCCCACCGGAAACGCTGGAAACATATACCGCACCATTTGTCACGTTAGTGGCGTTACTGGTCAGCGTAATTTGCGTGTCACTGTCAACGGAAAGTACCTGACGATCCGTATTGTTTGTGCCAAGACGCACATAGTTTCCAGGGCTCACCGTGGCCGTGAAATTGGTCCCCGTGCCTGTGACGATGGGGGAGCCGGAAGCAGCACTCACGGTGCCACCCAGCACTTTGATCAATCCTGGGTTGTCAAGCACGGGCGTCATGGCGAAGCGAACGTGTACCTTGCCATCTGCGTCCACATCGGCAGCCGTCACTTGGGCGCGTTGCCGAATGGAGCTGGCACGGGAAGCATGGCTCGTGTACTGCACGGGCGGGTTCCCCAGGGTCGGGCTGCCACTTCGGGCGATATGACGCGTTGCCTGGGTGGATCCAAGTGGATTCAGATTCACCAAAGCACTGTTGTTGCCAGCAAAGGGCCAGCGCAAGGAGGCAGCGGGGATGGCGCCAGTGAGCAGATGATCCTGTTGGCTGCGAGCGCCCGCGCCACCTGCATCCAGCACCACGGACAGGTCCGTGGCGTCTGGTGCCGTCCCCGTGGTGGTATAGAGATTGGGGTCATATCCCGCGTCACCAGCATTGGCCCGAAGATTCAGATCCTTGATGGATTTGGGGTTGATGGTGTGCGTACTAACTGTGGGCACGCCGTTGTTCTGCAGAGTCGTTTTGATCCATTCGCTGCCAAACGTGCCGCCCTCAAACCCGCCATTGACGAATTCGGCGTGCGCCGGATGCGCTGCCAGAAGCATCCCCCCAACACCTATCGCGGCCACGCCGCGCAGGAACTTGTGAACCAAGGCATGCATGGTTCTCCAACCATTTGTTCTTTTCAACACGATTTCCTCTTTGGATTTAAACGCTGCTCAGAACGGTGAAGCAGTGAGCAGACATACAACAAACAACTTTCGGATCGTGGGTCCGCGTCATGAAACGAGGGGCCCAGCGAAAAAAATCCTGCCCCTGTCCAAAATGGGCGCAATGCCTGCGGCATCGCACAAAGGACATTCAGCGCGTTACGGCAGTGCGGAAATCACGTCGAGATTCGATACGCCGAAAACGACGCACGGTCGTGCCAACGCCAATGGACTAGCCAATCTGCAGATAACTAACCGGCGCCTCCGGGGTTTCCCGGTCAGCCCTCCAGGCCCAACCCGTGGCCGACAAGTGCTACAGCGCGCCGATTGGACGCTGTGCAGCGCAGGTGCGACTGCATCCGAACGCCAGGACGCGGACCTCACTGCCGAGCCATCCCCCTCGGCACGGTCTCGAGTAAATTGCCGCCGGCATTTCGCTCATCAGCGGTTTGATGCGGGGACTGCAGGTGCGCCTTCTGCGACGCAGCTCTTCAGGCCGCCACGCACGGCGATTTCAAGCCGTCATGTGCTGTCAAGCAAGGCACCGTATAGGTGCCCATGCAAAGGCAACCGTGCAATCAGTGGGGCGAGCGATTTTTGTGACATGGTGAAATAGGACGTTGGGGCAAATTGCTCCAGCTGCCCAATACTCATGTCACATACGGTAACTCGCCATAAATCAAAAATCCGAGAATTGACTATTGTTTGCAATCTCGATCACGGCCTGATCGATGGGGGCCATGCCTGCGCTACGTGCGGCGAGCCCCATCTGTGAACGGACTTATTGCAATTCGGTACCCCCGCCAATACGGCGCCCCCATGCCGCAGATGAAGTCCTTTGCACTGAAGCAAACGGGGGCAACCGTCGGATGTGCTCGATACCGGCCCCCTTCCCCATGCGGCCTTCCATTCGGTGGCGTGGCGTGCGCTGCCGGGTTCGTTCACGCGGAAGGTGATCAAGCCTTGTGGCTGGGCCTCTCGCAGAGCTGCGTGCGGGGGCGATGAACACGGCATGGGCACGGGTTTTCGGGTCGAAAAGCGCCCTGAGGTGGCACCCGGTTCAGGGCGTTCACGGGGACCGATTAACATTGGTAGCAATTCTTATTCTCAATTGCATACATGTTGATCGGTATTCTTCTGACCTTTGCGTGTGGCTGGCTGGTTCTGCGCGCCACTCCCCGTGCGGACGGGCCGCACCAGAGGTGGCCGTACGCAGCGGTGGGAATGGCGGCGGCGCTGGTCGCTGTAGGTGGCATCCACGCCAGTGGCATGGGGCTGGCCGTGTCCATCGCCTTCGTGTTGGGGGTGGCCATGCTGGCGATACCCTGCCTGAGCTACTGCCAGGCCAGGCGCCGTGGCGCTTCCAAAAGAGCTGTGCGATGAGTCGTCGCAAAGATCCCGACGCAGCGCCCCGTCATCTGCTCTTCAAGGGATTGACGGGTTTTCTTCTTGGCTTTCCATTGGCACTGTGGCTCAGTTGGCTGCTGATGTACGGCGGGCTCTTGCCAAGCCATGTGCCGGTACGCGACCAAATTGCCATGTGGCTGGCGGTCCTGCTGTGGGCGGCCGTGCCGTGCGCGGCATTCCTGGCCCGAAGCCGCCGGCAATGCCTGGCAGTTTTCCTGCTGGCCAATGCAGCTGCTTTCACCGCCTGGAAGGTATTGCAATGAAGGCGCAGACCGTTCGCGACTACCTGGCGGTTCACACCTGGGTTGGCATCCTCTGCGGGCTGGTGTTGTACGTCGCCTTCTACGCTGGCGCGTTCTCGATGCTGGAAGCCGAGATCACCCGCTGGACCCAGCCACCGGCCGCCGTATCCCGTGCGATCAGCAATGACGGCGACGCGCTGGCCAAAGTCTTCCTCGACGCGAACCCGGACTTCAAGGGCCGCGTGCGTTTGCGCTGGCCCAGTGCGGACCACACCCAGCCCGCGCTTGCGCACATGGTGCGCGGCCAGGACGCGGTGTGGTGGCAACTGGGCAACGATGGTCAATTGCACCGCATGCACTCCATGCCGCGCGAGGACGACACCAGCGGCAATTTTGTGGACTACCTGCATCGCAAGGGTGGCCTGCCCATTCCGCTGGAATTGGCCGAGCCGCTGATCGGCCTCGTGTCTCTGGCCTATGCGCTGGCCCTGGTGTCAGGCATCGTGGTGCTGCTGCCTTCGCTGGTGAAGGACTTGTTTTATCTGCGCCTGGGATCCAACCTCAAGCGCATGTGGCTGGATGTGCACAACCTGCTGGGCGTGGCCAGCCTGCCGTTTCACCTTGTCATCGCACTGAGCGCCGCCGTGTTCGGGCTACACGACATGGTCTACCTGGCGCAGGACAAGTTCGTCTATCAGGAAGGCCTGCGCGCCACCGTCGCGCGCGACAGTGTCAAGCCGCCGCAGGTGGCGCGCGCAGACTGGCTGCCTCCGAGCGAGATCATGCGCCGCGTACAGGAGCAGGCGCCGGGCTTTGCGCCCCTGGGCCTGGACTACGTGATGCTCCCCAGCGGCCCCGTGGGGCTGGTGGGGGGCGTGGATGAACGGCACTTCCAGCGCGCCTCGCGCTACGGCTTGGCTTTCGTGAATCTGGGCAGCGGCGAAATCTACGATCGCAACTATCTGCCGGGTGCCAGCGGCTATGCGTCGACGGCGCTCCTCAGCAGCCTGTTCGCGCTGCACTTCGGCAGCTATGGTGGCGATACGGTGCGCATCCTGTACCTGCTGCTGGGGCTGTCGGGTGCGCTGCTGTTCTACACCGGGAATTTGCTGTGGATAGAGACGCGGACCCAGCGCGCGCGCAAACCGCAAGACGGGCAGCCCATGAGGCGGCCGCGCCATGTGCGTGTCGTGTCCGCGCTCACGCAGGGTGTGTGCCTGGGCTGCGCTGCGGCGCTACCCGCGACGCTTGCCCTGGCGCACTGGTTCGCGCCGAGGGTGGGCGACATCGACATGCTCCACCAGGGTGTGTACTACACGCTGTTTCTCGCCTGCATCGCCTGGGCGATCTGGCGCGGCACGGAACGCGCTGCGCCCGGCCTGTTGTGGTTCACGGCGATCTGCAATGCGCTGGTACCCGTGGCCGCCGTGCTGCACCCCAGTCCGGACGGGGTACTGCTGGGCCTGACCTGCCTGCTGCTGGCACTGTTCTTCGGATGGCTGGGTTGGCGCCAGCGCGCCAAGGTGCATCCGGTCGGCGTGGCTGCCTGATGTGCATGCGCAACACTTCATTTTCATAGCTGCCTGCGCTTGCTGCATAAGCGCTGGAGGCCAATTTGACTTCCAGAAACAGGCCTACTGTACTCAGTCGCCAGCAGGGTGTCGGTTACAACATGAAATATAATGAGAATTATTTTCATTCGTATCAAATAACGGCAAGAAGCAATGTCCAACAAAGCATCCTTTGGCCGCACCGGCCGGCTTACTCCCATCGCTCTGGCGCGGCTGGCTTTCAGCGCCTCCGTCACAGGGCAGACCGCGGACGGCGGCACGGCCACCGCCACGCTGGAGCAAGTCAATGTGCGCAGCAAGTACGAACGTGAAGACCTGCCGACCCGCGCGCCCGGCCACAAGGCCGCATCGGGCGCGCGCCTGGGCATCCTGGGCGCCACGTCCATCCTGGAGGCGCCCGTGCATGTCAACGCCTACACGCGCGAGCTGGCCGAGGACTGGTCGGCCCTCACGCTGCAGGACGTGCTGGAGAACGACTCGTCGGTCGTCTTCATCACCAACAAGAACCACCTGCTGCAGAACTTCAACCTGCGTGGCCTGGACATGAGCGCGATGGACATCGCCACCAACGGCCTGTACGGCATCGCCCCGGCCAATGCGGTGCCGGTGGAGATGTTCGAACGCATCGAGGTGCTGCGCGGCCCGAACGTGCTGCTCTCGGGTATGCCGCCCAACAACAGCGTGGCCGGCACCGTCAACATGGTCACCAAGCGCGCACTGGCGCAGCCCATCGCCGACCTGACGATGACCTACGCCACGCATTCATACCTGCAGGGCCATGCCGACGTGGGCAAGCGCTTCGGCGATGAAAAGCGCCTGGGTATCCGCTTCAACGGCGTCTATGGCAGCGGCGAGATGGGCGCCAAGGAAGAGGACCAGACCCGCCGCGTGGGGGCTCTGGCGCTGGACTACCTGGGCGACCGCGCGCGCTTCTCGCTGGACGTGTACAGCAGCGTCACCAAGATCGAGGGCGGCAGCCCGGGCATGTTCAACTTTCTGGGCAACGCCCAGATCCCCGGCGTGGGCCGCCTGCTGGCGCCGCCCGAGGGCGACACCAACATGTTCCGCGGCACGCACGGGCAGTACGACAACAGCGGCGCGCTGGCCCGCGCCGAGGTCGACTTCACGCCCGACTGGCAAGGGTACTTCGCGATAGGTGGCTCCGAGGCCGAGGGCAACGGCCTGCTGTTCGGCACGCGCGCCTTCGTCACCGGCGCGGACGGCACCACGCGCGGCGCGATCTACAACGTCCACACCGAATCCGAGCGCCGCACGGCCGAGACGGGCGTGATCGGCAAGTTCGACACCGGCAGCGTCAAGCACCGCCTGCAGCTTTCGGCCAATATCCTCAAGCACAAGGAAGGCACGGTCAACACCGCCTGCAACTACTGCTACACCACCAACATGTACAACCCCGTGGCGCCCACCTTTCCCGCAGCGCCCAAGTGGACCGGCTACACCACCGTGAACGACTACCGCTCGCTGGCCGTCGCCGACACCATGGCCTTTGCCCATGAAACCGTGCTGCTGACAGTGGGCGGGCGCCACCAGACCGTGAAGATGCCGCTGCAAAAATACAGCGAAAGCCGTTTCTCCCCCATGCTCGCCGCCGTGGTACGGCCCTGGGGGGATTCCCTCTCGCTCTTTGGCAATTACACCGAAGGCCTGGAGCCCGGCCAGATTGTTGGAGTGGGCTACGCCAACACGGGTGAGGCCCTGCCACCGAAGCAGACCAAGCAGTTCGAACTGGGCGTGAAGCTGCAGACGGGTGCGCTCACGCACACCGTCAGCGCCTATGAGATCAAGCGCCCCTCCTTCGTCACCAACAGTGCCAACCGCATGGTCGATGACGGCGAGCAGCGGCTGCGCGGCCTGGAGTGGAGCATGTACGGCATGTTGACCAAAGACCTGTCGCTGCTGGGCGGCGTTACCCACATCGAATCCGAGCAGCGCAACACCGGCCGCGATACCTACGGCACGCCTGAGCTGCGCGCGCGCATCGGCCTGGATTGGCAAACGCCCGTGCAAGGTCTGAAGGTGGGCGGCCGCGTGGTCCATACCAGCTCGCAGTGGGCGGATTCGGGCAACAAGCTGCGCGTGCCCTCCTGGAACCGCCTGGACCTGAATGCCAGCTACGCCACCAGGTTCGGCAGCATGCCCGTGCGTTTCAACGCCAGCGTGGAAAACGTGGCCGACAAGAAGTACTGGATCGGCATCTTCGGTGACGGCTTCGTGATGCCAGGCGCACCGCGCACCTTCAAAGTGTCTGCGACCGTGTCGTTCTGATGCTGGGGACAGGCCCGCCGAAGGTATGGCGCCTTTCAGCGTGGCCTGACTTTCGAAAGCACCGGCGAGGACCGCTTGTGGCGCGGCGGTGGGTCCTCGCCGGTACCGTCCGTCCGCGGCAACGGCAGGCGCTGGGCCGCGATGCCGCTCAGGAAGTCAAAGCACTTTGGTGAGCGTGACGATCACGCGCGACTTGTTGACGGGGCCGAAGAATTCTTTCTTGCTGGCGCCCGCCACCGCAGCGCCCAGCGACACACCTGAGCCGAAGTCGTAGGCACCGCCCACGCTGTAGTCCATGAAGTTGGGGGCCGTGATGTCGCCACCAAAGCGGGTGAAACCCACGGACGCCTTCAGCGTGATCTTGGGGGCCACTTCGTGCGCGAACGCCAGGTTCAGGTAGCCGGTGTTGCGGCCCTTGAAGCCGGGGCCGGCGTAGGCGAAGTAGTCCTTGGACAGTGTGTGCGAGTACCGGGCGGTCAGGGGGCCGAACGTGGCCGCGCCATAGACTTCGGTGGTGTTGCCGTTGCTGTTGCCGGGGTAGATGTAGGTCAGCACGCCCAGGTCCAGGTCCGCGTCGCCGGCCTTGAACTTGTAGCCCCCGTACACATCGGATTCGAGCGAGTTGCCCGACAGCCAGTCCACGCTGGAGTTCCAGTTGCCCACATAGAAGCCGGATTCACCAAAGGCATAGTCAAAGCCGCCTTGCAGCGCCGGCTTGACGGCCCTGGCCTTGGAGGTGTCCTGGTCCTGGCCACGGAACTTGTAGTTTGTGGTCAGGCTGACGTTGCCGGTGAGCTGGGCGCTGGCCAGCGCGGGAAGGGTGGCGAAGAGCGCAGTGGCGAGCACTTTGGAGCATGAGAAGGCCATGAAGGAAATCCTGCGGAAACAAACGAAGGTGCAAGCGTAGGAAAACGTGCATATAAAGTTCGTAAAGAATGCGGGCAAAGCCGTAAATGTTGCCGAGCGCCGACGGACGCCACGAATCGCCAACCACACACCGTGACGCGCTGGCAACATCGCCGGCATCCAGTGTTGCGTGAGGTGCTGTGATGTTGATCAACTGCGTCGTGTATGAGGATGGCACCAAGCTCGCCGACATTCCTGTCCGTGAGATCCGTGAGCACATATCGCTCCCCGGGTGCTTCGTGTGGGTGGCATTGCATGACCCCACCCCGGAAGAACTTGACGAGTTGCAAAAGGAGTTCGGCCTGCATCCCTTGGCGGTGGAAGATGCCCGCCATGGCCATCAGCGGCCCAAAGTCGAGGAATACGGGCCTTCTCTTTTTGTGGTTCTTCATCTCCTGGAGTCGGGTGGGGACCACGAGACCGTCACGAGGCTGGGCGAACTCAATGTGTTCGTGGGCAGTAACTATGTGGTGTCGGTGCGCAACCGCAGTGAGCGAGGCTTCTGGGATGTGCGGGAGCGTTGTGAGAGAGAGCCTGAACTCTTGCGCAGCGGGCCGGGATTTGTGCTGTATGCGCTGATGGACGCGGTGGTCGATCGCTACTTCCCGATCATCGATGCCCTCGAGGTGGAGCTTGAAACGACCGAGCAACAGATATTCACCAAGGGTGTCGCGCGGACCAGTATCCGGCGGCTCTATGAACTCAAGCAGCGCCTTACCCTGCTCAAGCACGCCGTTGCCCCGTTGCTGGAAGGTGCGGCCAAGCTGCACGGTGGCCGGGTGCCGCAAATCTGTGCTGGCTCTCAGGAGTATTTCCGCGATGTGGTGGACCACCTTGGCCGGATCAACACCTCCATCGACTCCATTCGCGACACGATCGGGATGGCAATCCATGTCAATCTGTCCATGGTCACCATCGAGGATGGCGAGGTCGTCAAGCGCCTGGCTGCGTGGGCCAGTCTGTTTGCCGTGTGCACGGCGTTCGCGGGAATCTGGGGCATGAATTTCGAGCACATGCCGGAGCTCAAGTGGCGCTACGGATACGCGGCTGCGATCGCCCTCATCGCCACCACCTGTTGCTATCTCTACTATCGCTTTCGCAAGGCGGGCTGGCTCTAGATAGCAGGTGCGGAGCCGTCCGGCGCGCGGGTTCCAGCAGCCAGGCGCCGGTAGATCGGTGGCCCTCGCAAGGGTCGCATTTTTACGCCGTTTTTACGGCGACCTCCCCAGTCTGTGCACACTTTTTACAGCGACATCCTGAGAATCAAACACACGTTTTGATGCAGGAGTTGTCGATGGACATGATCTGGATAGCCGCATTGGCGGCTCTGTGGGTGGCCATGGCCGAGGCCGTGGTTTTGCTGGGCAAATTCGGCCCGGCCAAGGGTGAGCGCGCATGATCGGCCTCGAAGTGCTTTATGGCTTTGGCGCGCTTGTGGCCATTGCCTTGCTGGCCTATCTCGTGTTCGCGCTGATCTGCGCGGAGGAGTTCTGACATGGAAACCTCTGCCTGGAGCCTGCTCGGGCTCTTTCTGGTTGCGCTTGGCGTCCTGGCATGGCCGTTGGGCAAATGGCTGGCCGCCCTGTGTGAGGGCCGGTTGCCTCGGTGGATGCATGTGGCCGAAAAACCGCTCTACAAGATGGCCGGGGTGGCTCCCGATCAGTCGATGCACTGGCACGGCTATGCGCTGGCACTGTTGGCGTTCAATGCCATCGGTGCATTGGCGGTGTATGGCCTGCAGCGCCTGCAGCACCTGCTGCCGCTCAATCCCCAGGGAATGGGGGCGGTGTCCGGCGACTCGTCGTTCAACACTGCCATCAGTTTTGTTGCCAATACCAACTGGCAGGGCTACGCGGGTGAATCCACGATGAGCTATCTCACGCAGATGCTTGGCCTTTCCGTTCAGAACTTCTTGTCAGCTGCCACCGGTATCGCCGTGGCGTTCGCGTTGGCCCGCGGCTTTGCGGCCCGGCGCACCGACGGACAGGGATATGTCGGAAACTTCTGGACCGACGTCACCCGGATCACGGCTTGGGTGCTTGTGCCGGCCTCCTTTGTGATCGCGCTCGTTCTGGTCGGGCAGGGCGTCATCCAGAATTTTGACGCCTACAAGGAGGTCGCAACCCTGGAGCAGACGGCCTATGAAGTGCCCAGGCTGGATGGTGCAGGCCAGCCCGTGACAGGTGCTGACGGAGCACCGGTCATGGAGGGCAAGACCAGCAAGACCCAGACGCTGGCCATGGGACCGGTGGCCTCGCAGGAGGCGATCAAGATGCTCGGCACGAACGGCGGCGGGTTCTTCAACGCCAACTCCGCCCATCCCTATGAGAACCCCACCGCCTTGACGAACTTCGTGCAAATGCTGGCGATCTTTCTGATTCCCGCGGCCTTGTGCTTCGCATTTGGCCGTGTTGTTGGCGACCAGCGCCAGGGCGTCGCGATCCTGGCGGCGATGACGGTGATGTTCGTCGTGGCCGTCGTGGCCGTTGTCGCGGCGGAACAGGCCGGCAATCCGCAATGGAGTGCGCTGGGGGTGGACCAATCCGTCAGCACCCTGCAATCGGGCGGGAACATGGAGGGCAAGGAAGTGCGGTTCGGAATCACCGCGTCAGCGCTTTTCGCGGCCGTGACCACCGCTGCCTCATGTGGCGCCGTGAACGCGATGCATGACTCGTTCACGCCTCTGGGAGGCATGGTGCCTCTGGTTCTCATGCAATTGGGCGAGGTCGTGTTTGGCGGCGTGGGCACCGGCCTCTATGGCATGCTGGTATTCGCCATCCTTGCCGTGTTCATGGCGGGTCTCATGATCGGCCGGACGCCCGAGTATTTGGGCAAGAAGATCGAGGTGCGCGAAATGAAGCTCACATCGGTCGCCATTCTGGTCACGCCGATCCTGGTGCTCGTGGGTACCGCGGTTGCCGTGAGTGCGGGCGCAGGACAGGCCGGCGTTGCCAACCCTGGCGCCCATGGGTTCTCCGAAATCCTCTATGCATTGACATCCGCCGCCAACAACAACGGCAGCGCGTTTGCGGGGCTGTCTGCCAATACGCCGTTCTACAACGTACTGCTGGGGCTGGCGATGTGGTTTGGCCGCTTTGGAGTGATCGTGCCCGTCCTGGCCATCGCTGGTTCGCTGGCCGCGAAGAAGCGCCTGCCGGTGACGGCGGGCACCATGCCCACCCATGGGCCGCTGTTCGTGGTTCTTCTCGTGGGGACCGTGCTTCTGGTGGGGCTTCTCAACTACGTGCCTGCCCTGGCTTTGGGTCCGATGGTCGAGCACCTGATGCTCTGGGCCAAGTGAGGTTTGCCGATGACTAAAAAGAATACTTCTACTTCTCTGCTGGATTCTGTCCTGATCCGGACAGCGTTCTGGGGGGCGCTGGCCAAGCTCAGCCCGCTGGTTCAATGGCGCAACCCGGTGATGTTCATCGTGTACATCGGCAGCATCTTCACCACGCTGCTGTGGCTGCATGCCCTCAATGCACCGGCGGATGCGAGCATGCGCCCGGGCTTCGTGCTGGCCATCACCGTCTGGCTCTGGTTTACGGTGCTGTTCGCCAACTTCGCCGAAGCGTTGGCCGAAGGCCGCAGCAAGGCCCAGGCAGCCTCCTTGCGTGGATTGCGCAAGGAAACCTGGGCCAAGAAACTCAAGGAGCCGGTCCATGGTTCCGCGTTCCTGCCGGAGCAGGCCACCAACTTGCGCCGCGGCGACGTGGTGCTGGTGGAGGCGGGCGATGTGATTCCGCTGGATGGTGAAGTGATCGAGGGCGTAGCCTCTGTCGACGAAAGTGCCATCACCGGCGAATCTGCGCCGGTGGTTCGCGAGTCCGGTGGGGACTTCTCCGCCGTGACGGGCGGCACCCGCGTGCTTTCCGATTGGCTCGTGGTGCGCGTGTCCGTGAATCCAGGCGAGTCTTTCCTGGACCGGATGATTGGAATGGTGGAGGCCGCCAAGCGGCAAAAGACGCCCAATGAGGTCGCCTTGACTATCTTGTTGGTGGCATTGACGATTGTGTTTCTGGTGGTCACCGTCACCCTGCTGCCTTTTTCGATCTTCAGCGTGCAGGCGTCAGCGGCTGGGACTGTCGTCTCTCTGACGGCCCTGGTGGCCCTGCTGGTGTGCCTCATCCCGACCACCATCGGTGGACTGCTGTCGGCCGTTGGCGTGGCTGGCATGAGCCGGATGATGCAGGCCAACGTGATTGCGACCTCGGGGCGGGCCGTGGAGGCCGCAGGAGATGTCGATGTGCTCCTGCTGGACAAGACCGGGACCATTACCCACGGGAATCGCCAAGCCAGTGCGTTCCTGCCCGCTCCAGGGGTTTCACCTGGCCGCCTGGCCCGCGCAGCCTTGCTGGCATCGCTTGCGGACGAGACGCCTGAAGGGCGCAGCATCGTCGAGCTGGCCCGCCGTTCGGGCACCCCCGACGAGAATCCGCAGGGCGTGCTGCTTGTGCCTTTCACTGCGCAGACGCGGATGAGCGGTGTCGACCTTCCTGCCGTCGAAGCGTCCGGGCAGACCGCAACCATGCTGCGCAAGGGAGCCGTGCAAGCCATTGCGCGGCATGTGGAAGCGCTGGGGGGCGCCATGCCACACGAAGTGGCGGCCGCCGCCGACCAGGTGGCGTACCGGGGAAGCACCCCCCTGGTGGTGACGGAAGGGCGTCAGGTGCTCGGTGTTGTGGAACTCAAGGATGTCGTGAAGGTCGGCATCAAGGAGCGCTTCGCCGAGCTGCGCCGCATGGGCATCCGCACCGTCATGATCACGGGTGACAACAAACTCACGGCAGCCTTCATTGCCGCGGAGGCCGGGGTCGATGACTTCCTGGCGGAGGCGACCCCGGAGGACAAACTGGCGCTGATCCGCAAGTACCAGTCGGAAGGACGACTGGTGGCCATGACCGGTGACGGCACCAACGATGCGCCGGCATTGGCGCAGGCCGATGTCGCCGTGGCGATGGGGAGCGGAACGCAAGCCGCCAAGGAAGCTGGCAACATGGTCGACCTGGACTCCAACCCGACAAAACTCCTGGAGGTCGTTGAGACTGGCAAGGCGCTCTTGATGACGCGAGGCTCTCTCACGACGTTCTCGATCGCGAACGACGTGGCGAAGTATTTCGCCATCATTCCGGCCATTTTCGTGTCGACCTATCCGCAGCTTTCCGCGCTCAACGTCATGCAGCTGGCGAGCCCGTCGTCTGCCATCTTGTCGGCCGTGATCTTCAATGCGCTGGTGATCGTCTTCCTGATCCCCCTGGCATTGCGAGGGGTGCGGTATCGCCCTGTGGGGGCGGCGGCCTTGCTGCGCCGCAACCTCGCGATCTATGGCCTCGGAGGTTTGATCGTGCCGTTTGTCGGCATCAAGCTGATTGACTGGATACTGGTGGCCATAGGGCTGATTTGAGGAACCTTCCATGAAAAACATTCTTCGCCCCGCACTTGTCGTGTTTGTAGCTCTCAGCGCGCTGACGGGCTTGCTGTACCCCTTGGCCGTTACCGGAGCGGCGCAGGCCGTTTTCCCCCACGAGGCTGCGGGAAGCCTTGTGCAGCGCAATGGCCAGGCCGTTGGCTCTTCGTCGATCGGCCAGAATTTCACGGATCCCGCGCATTTCTGGGGGCGTCCGTCGGCCACGGCGCCCATGCCCTACAACGCGGTGGCGTCGGGAGGCTCCAACCAGGGGCCCCTCAATCCGGCGTTGAACGATGCGGTCAAGGCCCGCGTGGAGGCATTGCGCGCGGCCGACCCCGGCAATCTGGCGCCAGTGCCCGTGGACCTGGTGACGGCGTCCGCCAGCGGTCTGGATCCGCATATCAGCGTCGCGGCGGCACAGTACCAAGCCGCCCGCGTGGCGCGGGCCCGCCACGTCCCCGTGGCGAGCGTGAATGCCCTTGTCGACAAGCTCACCGAAAAACCGCTCCTGGGCCTGCTTGGCGAACCCAGGGTGAACGTACTGGCACTGAATCTTGCCTTGAATGATGCACGGTAGCACCGCATCCCGCCTTTTGCCATTCTTGCCCATGGGGCCCGCTTGGAGCCAGGCACGCCATGGCTGACATGCAGCGCCCAGACCCCGATGCGTTGATCGCGCAACTGCGCGCGCAGGAGGAGCAGACCACGCGCGGCAAGCTGCGCATCTACTTCGGCGCCAATGCAGGGGTGGGCAAGACCTGGGCCATGCTCAGTGCGGCGCAGCGGGAGCGTGGCGCTGGCCGCGACGTTCTGATCGGGGTCGTGGAAACCCATGGCAGAGCCGAGACGGCGGCCTTGCTCGCGGGATTGGATGCATTGCCCCTCAAGGAGGTGGAGTACCGTGGCCGGCTGCTCCTTGAGTTTGATCTGGACGCGGCCCTTGCACGCAAGCCGGCCATCCTCCTGGTGGATGAGCTTGCCCACTCCAACGTGCAGGGATCCCGCCATGCCAAGCGCTGGCAGGATGTCCAGGAACTGCTCGCCGCGGGCATCGATGTGTGGACTGCGCTCAATGTCCAGCATCTGGAGAGCCTCAATGGGACCGTGGGTGCGATCACGGGGATCAGGGTCCATGAGACGGTGCCCGACACCGTGCTGGACGACGCGGACGAAGTGGTGCTTGTCGACGCCACCCCCGATGAACTGATATCCCGCCTGAGTGCAGGGAAGGTGTATGTCCCCCAGCAGGCTGAGCGTGCGGCCCAGAGCTTCTTCCGCAAGGGCAACCTGATTGCCCTGCGCGAAATCGCACTGCGCCGCACCGCTGAGCATGTGGAGGACGACGTCCTGGGATGGCGGATCGAACAGTCAGGCACTCCCGGCGAGTGCGTGTCTGCCGCTTGGAACACCTCGGGCAGCATACTGGCGTGTGTCGGGCCGAACGAAGATGCCGCGCAGACCGTGCGCGCGGCCGCGCGCCTGGCAGGGCAGCTCAATGTGAAGTGGCATGCCGCATACGTGGAGACACCGCGCCTGCAGAGGCTGGACGCACCGCAGCGCGACAGGATTCTGGCCGTGCTGCAACTGGCGCAGGAGCTGGGCGCCGAGACGGCGGTGCTGACGGGCGACCACGTTGCGCCGGCCCTGGCTGCACAGGCGCTTCACCTCAATTGCGCCACCCTGGTCCTGGGTCGTCCTGCGCTGCGGCGCTGGTGGCAGAAGTGGCCTTCGACCAGGGAGGTGGGCCGGGAAATCGCGGGACTTGCCCCCTCGCTTGATATCGTGGAAACGGCGCGCGCGGGTAGTTCGAGGCGGTTGCCGCAGGCACTCTGGAGCCACAAAGTCGGCGTTGAGGCCAGGGAAACCGACGAGGCCGCACACCCGCGCTGGCAGGGCTTCCTCTGGGCGCTCGGTGCAAGCATTGCGGTCACGTTGATGGCGACTCTGTTGCACGGCGTCCTGGAGTTGACCAACATCGTGATGCTGTACCTGGTCGGCGTTGTCGGGGTCGCCATGCGATTCGGGCGCGTGCCTGCGGCGATGGCCGCACTGCTCAATGTGCTGGCCTTCGATTTCTTCTTCGTATCACCGCGGCTGTCTTTCGCGGTCAGCGACGTGCAGTACGTGGTCACTTTTGCCGTGATGCTGGGGGTGGGACTTCTGGTGGGGCAGCTCACAGCCGGCCTCAGGTTCGCGGCCGGAGTGTCCAACAGCCGGGAGCGCCGGGCCCAATCGCTGTTCGAGCTTGCGCGCGAGCTGTCGGCGGCCCTGGAGACGAGCCAGGTCATCGAGATCGGCGCGGCGGCTGTGCAGGGGCATTTTGGCGGCAGGGCGGTGGTGGTTGCATTGGACGCGTCGGACCGCCTTCACTACCCCGATGATCTGCCGCAGGAATTTGACAAAAGTGTGGCCGACTGGACCTTGCGGCAAGGACAGAGCGCGGGGCTGGCCACGAGCACTCTGGCGGCGCAGGCATGGCGCTATGTCCCCCTCAAGGCGCCCATGAGGGTGCGCGGTGTGCTGGCACTGGAGCCCGCGCACCCAAGGTGGCTGCTGATTCCGGAGCAGGCTCAGCAACTCGATACCCTGGCCCGGCAGATCGCCATCGCGCTCGAACGTGTGCACTACGTCCACATCGCGCAAAAGGCGGTGGTGGACATGGAGTCCGAGCGGCTGCGCAATGCCTTGCTGGGCGCTGTCTCCCATGACGTGAGAACACCGCTGACGGCGCTGATCACGCTGGCCGAATCGCTCAAGGGGTTGCCGGCGGAGGAGCACGATGCCGTGGCACAAGCCATCGTGCATCAGGCGCACCAGCTCAACGCGCTGGTCAGCAACCTGCTGGACATGGCCAGGCTGGAAAGTGATGTTTCGGGACAAAGTGTCCACTTGCGGCGTGACTGGCAGTCGGTCGAGGAAGTCGTGGGCGCCTCGATACGCGCCGCCAAGCCCGCGCTGAAGGAGTTGACCGTTCGCACGGAAATCCCCGCCCATTTGCCGCTGGTGGAGTTCGATCCTGTCCTCATTGAGCGCGTGCTGGTGAATTTGCTTGAGAATGCCGCCAAGTACGGCGCACCGCCCGTTGTCATCAAGGCGTTTGCGACAGAAGGGAGTCTGGTGTTGACCGTGACGGACCACGGGCCTGGCCTGCCACCCTCTGTGCGTGGCAAGGAACACCTGCTGTTCGAGAAATTCACCCGGGGACAGGCTGAATCGGCGACACCGGGCGTGGGCCTGGGGTTGGCGATCTGCAAGGCGGTGGTGCACGCGCACGGCGGAACGATCTCCGCTGCCAGCGCAACCGGGGGCGGGGCGGAATTCACCATCACGCTCCCGCGCCGAGAGCCTCCCCCCGATCCCGATTTGGAAGATATGGAGCGGGGCGTTGCCGCCCCGGGATACGATGCAAATACGTACCGTGCTGGTGGTTGAGGATGAGCCGCAGATCCGGCGCTTCGTTCGCAGTGCGCTCGAAGCAGAAGGATGGCAGGTTCATGAAGCCGCGACGGTGCGCGAAGGACTGTCTGCGGCGGGTACCCGCCAGCCCGATCTGCTGGTGCTGGACCTGGGGTTGCCTGACGGCGATGGCATTGACCTGATCCGCGACGTGCGGGGCTGGTCCGCCGTGCCGATCATCGTCCTGTCTGCGCGCACCGATGAGGCCGACAAGGTCTCCGCACTCGACGCTGGAGCGGATGACTATCTCACCAAGCCCTTTGGTACGGGGGAGCTTCTGGCGCGCGTGCGTGCCAATCTTCGCCGCCCGCGTGCGGCGACAGGAAATGGGCTCACCGTGGATGGGGTGGAGCCAGCCTTTCATTTTGGCGACGTGGAGGTGGACCGAAGCGCTCGGCTGGTACGCAAGGGCGGGGTTGAAGTCCACCTGACGCCGACCGAGTACCGCATGCTGTCGGTGCTGGTCGCCAATTCGGGAAGGGTTATCACCCAGAAACAGCTGCTCCGTGAAGTGTGGGGGCCGATGCGGTCGGACCAGAGCCACTACCTGCGCATCTACATGGGGCATCTCAGGCAGAAGCTCGAGGCAGATCCGGCGCAGCCTCGTCATCTGCTGACCGAATCGGGAGTGGGGTACCGACTCGCGGTGTGACTCCACAAGCGATGAACTCCAGGGCTGCAGCGGTGCGCCCGGCGCGTTTCCCCCATTGCGTGATGTGGCCGCGGAATTTGACAACGAATTGACGGCTGGCCCCCCAGTTTTTACGAACGATTTACACCAGTCTTTCTAGACTGGGTGCATGTTCAACAGATGCCACTGCCCCTTTTTTTGAAGGTGGCCCCGTGGCGAAAGACATGCTGCAAACATATGCAGGGATCAGCCTGCACCGGGTGGCCATGCTGCCCTTCCCCGGGGAGTGCGATGGTCCGGCCTCTCTGGTGGCGCTGCCCCTGGTCGCTTCATGCACCGACGCACAGGCCTTGCGAAAGACACTTCATTCGGCTCTGGGCGCCCGGTTGCGGGGGTACCGAATGTGTCTGGACAGGCCCCGCGAGCGGGCAAGTCTCAGCTTGCTTGTGCAACGCAAGGATGTATTGCACACCGTGTGCTGCGTGATGCGCGTGTTGCCGCACGCCGAGTTTGGCCGCGTGGTGAAAGTCGCTGGTGCTGAGGAATTCCCGTGCCATTGACATCGCTCCGCATCCAGTGGGCCCCATCCATGGGAGCGTGGCTGTTGGATCGCAGGCGTTGCGATCCCGGAAGGTCGATCCATGGATGACTGGGTGCATGTGTTGCTGGCGCTGCTGGTACTGTTGGTTCCGATCGGCGTCGCGTGGATGGCATTGAAGCTATCTGACCGGGGCGCGCGCAAATCCGGGCGCGGTCTTCGATGAAGCCGTCTGCCCATCGGAGCAAGGTGGAGCCGGCGAACCGTGGCGATCTGGCCGCGCTGGATCGGCTGGAGCGCGCGGCTTTCGAGAACGACAGAATCTCGTTCAGAAGTTGGCAACGCATGCTGGCCAGCCCGTCGGCCCGCGTTCTCGTGTGCAGATCGAGCGAAGTCTTGGAGGGGGCCTGCGTGGTATTGCGCCGCAAGGGATCCTCTGTAGCTCGCCTGTACTCGATCGCTGTGGCGTCTGCCGCACGGGGTTCCGGCATGGCCGCTGAACTTTTGACCGCGGCGATCAGGGACGCGCGAGAAGCCGGGTGCGCGGTTTTGAGGCTGGAGAGCAGGACTTCCAATGTCTGCGCACACCGCCTGTTCCTTCGCCATGGATTCGTGGGGATGGGCCGCAAGCTTGCCTACTACGGCGATGGCGAAGCCGCTTTGTGCTTTCAGAAGGATCTCTTCGACGACGCGCGGGCGCGAGAAGGGAACGCCTCTCGGGTGCGGCACTACGCCCAGACGCTGGATTTCACCTGTGGGCCCTGCGCATTGCTGATGGCCATGTCTGCCGTGGACCCGTCCATCCCTGTCAATCAAGCCGCCGAAATCCGCCTATGGCGTGAGGCCACAACGGTCTTTATGGCGGCGGGCCATGGTGGGTGTGGTCCTTTCGGACTTGCGCATGCGGCATTGCGCCGCGGCTTTGACGTGTCGGTCTATGCAGCGGCTGGCGCATCACTCTTCATGGACAGTGTGCGCGACCCTCTCAAGAAAGACGTCATCCAGCTGGTGGAAAACGACTTCCGGTTGGAACTGGAGGCTCACCGCGTTCCTGTCCATGCCCGGCCCGTCTCTCCCGAAAGCGTGATTGAGCAATTGCGCATGGGAAGCCTGCCCATTGTCCTCATCAGTCTGTGGCGGCTTCACCGGGAGAAAACGCCACATTGGGTGGTAATCACCGGCTTTGACGGCGCGGTTTTTCGCCTTCTGGACCCTATGGCGCGTTCCAGTGACCCGGATGGCGGAGTGTCCATCAGCTTTGGTGAATTCAAGAAGATCGCCAAATACGGGCGCCGCAGGCGCACTGCCGCGGTCGTCATCTCCGGAAAGAAATAAATTGTCTTCAGAACATGTGATCGTGGTGGAGAAGCTCGCAGACTTTCGATGGAGCGAGCCCGAGATCAGAGTCATCACCGCCGATCAATTCGTCGCGGAGGAGCCGGATGCCCGGGGGCGCTTTCGCAAGGTCACGAACCTTTGCCGGACTTATGGCTACCTCAGCATGGGCTACTACTGCTCCCTGCTGGCGGAGGCGCGTGGCGACCGGGTCACCCCCAGCGTGGACACCATACTCAGCCTTCAGCGCAAGCGAATGCAGCCTGATGAAGCGTTCGTGCAGCTCAATAGACTGGTCGGTCCGCTGAAGGAAATCCCCGGCTCCGTGAATACGCTGACCTTGCATGTGTTCTTCGGGGTCATGGAGGACCCCGTGCTGGCGCCGCTGGCTCGAAAGAGCTTTGAACTGTTCCGTTGTCCATTGATGGAGATCACCCTCGAACGGCAGGAGCAGTCCGCAAACTGGCAGCTCGGCGGAATACAGGCGTTGGACCTTCGCGATGTCGAGCCTGCGCGCGATGAGGTCTTTGTTCGAGCGCTCCGCCAGTACACGCGGCGCAGCTGGCGCCCCATGGTCGCCATGCCCCTGCCCCGGATGGACCTCGCGGTCCTGCACGATCCGGATGACCCGCTTCCTCCGTCCAGTCTCAGGACGCTCAAGAAGTTGGTTGATGTGGGGCAGGACATGGGAATTGCGGTGGAGCTTATCGAGAAGAAGGACTTCTCCCGCCTGACCCAGTTCGATGCGCTGTTCATTCGGGAAACCACCGCGGTGACGCACCATACCTTTCAGTTTGCGAGAAAGGCTGTCGCCGAGGGCATGCCGGTCATAGACGACCCCGTGTCCATCCTGCGCTGCACGAACAAAGCCTTTTTGGCGGAGCTTCTGCGCGAGCATGCCATTGCCACACCGGTGACGCGCATGGCCAGCCGGCGCACGCTGGCCGGCATGGAGCACACGCTGGACTACCCCGTGGTGGTGAAAGTACCGGATGGTGCGTTCAGCCGCAGTGTCAAGAAGGCGGAGAGCTTTGAGCATCTCCAGGACATTGCGAAAGGCATGCTCAGGGAATCGGAAATCATCCTGCTGCAGGAGTACATGTACACAGACTTTGACTGGCGCGTCGGGGTTCTGGCGGGGCAAGCGGTCTTCGCGGCGAAGTACTTCATGTGCAATGGGCACTGGCAGATACTGCAGCACACAGCAAATGGCAAGTACACGGAGGGGCGGGTGCAGGGTGTGCCGCTGCAAGATGTGCCTACAGAGGTGCTGGCGGCAGCCGTCAACTCCGCGCGCCTGGTTGGCAATGGATTTTATGGGGTGGACATCAAGGCCACGGCTTCTGGTGTCTATGTCATCGAGATCAACGACAACCCCAATCTCGATGTTGGCATGGAAGATGCGGCATTGGGCGACAAGCTGTATTCCACTTTGCTCTCGCACTTCCTGCTGCAGGTGGAACGCCGATTCACATCCACTGCGCAGCGTGGCAGCGCGTCTCGTTTGCAACCTGACGCGGTGACGCCTGGGTAGTTCGACGCGGAAACATTTGACGGCTTTTTTACGGATGACGGACCTGCTCGGAAATGGGCCGATCGCCGATGCGATGGACCCATCCTCCGCTGTTTTGGTTAGCATGGTTTCCGAAGCCCGGTTTTCGGCAGGTCGCGAGGAAATCCGGGATTGATTTTCTGGCTGCACCACGTGAAATGGGCGCTGGCGCCCACGCCATGTCGGCTGAATGAACCGCCAGTCGGCGCACGGTGCCCACGCCGCAAGTGTTTTGCTCGGCATCACGAACCAGACGAAAGGCCACCCCATGTCCGTTGAGTCCCATCCTGCCTGCGTGCGAGAGTTCCGCCAGGTCCTGTTGTGGCCCTTGCGACTGATGCCGGTGCGTGGCTCCGAGGGGCGGCACGCCAAGCCCTGGCAGGTGCTGGCGGACATGGGCGAGGCGTCGCCCTGGCGCGAGGTGGTGGATGAATTCACGGGCGACAGCGATCGTTTTCACGAGCGCCACTACAACGAGTTCGTGACCTTCTTGCCCTACGTGCAGCGCTTCCTGTACGGCGAGGGGCGCAGCCAGAAAGGCAGCAGCGCCGCAGGTTCACCGATGCGGGTGTTCCGGCGCAGCGACGTCAGTGCCGTGCGGGCGTGCTGCACCCCGGTGCGCCGCCGATCACGCTCGACATCGTCCATGTGGACCTTTACTTTTTCCTCGACCTGGATCTGGTGCTGCTCAATGTCGAGGTCAGCGCCCGCGACCTGGCGCTGGCCCAGGCACAGGAGCTGCTGTACCGCTTTGGCCGCGGCTACCCCGCCGGCTGGGACGCCAACGGCCATGCGCAGCACTGCCTGTACAGCGCCGAGTGGCTGGACGCCGCCGGGCAGGTGCTGGCCCAGTCCGATGCCAACCAGCGTGACCTCTTCATGGCCCATGTCAGCAGCCACCGTGCTCCGCGCATCGCGGCCCACTGGGCCTGGCTGCTGGAGCCCCTGGTGAGCGACCATTCCGAGCGCAGTGGGCCTCTGCGCTACCGCCAGATCGAGTACTACCGCATGCCGCAACTGGCCTTTCTGGCGTTGGACAACCCGCGCGCACTGAGCCGCAGCGACTTCGTTCGCCTCGGCCTGGTGACCGGGGCGGCCACCTCCAGCGACGACGCCAGCCTGCCCTATGCCGAAGAGCATCTGGCCGACTTCGAAAATCGGTTTTGTTACGACCGATTCTGGAGCCACAGTGGCGCGGCTCCCAACACGCGGTATCTTTGCAGCGGCCATTCGCTGCTGGTGCTGGGCGATGCCCACAGCCCGTTTTTTGTCTGCCGCGACCGGGGGGTGCTGGCGCAGTTCCGGCACCAGCATTTCTTGTTGTTCCTGATCGCGCATTTTCAGAAAGCGGCGCTGCTGATGTTCTCGGACCGGCTGGCCGAGGCACTGAAAAACCTGGACATTGCCGACGCCGCCAGCGTGCGCCGCTTCAAGCGCACGATCCGTGACAGCTTTGCCGGCTTTCTGCGCTTCACGCACCGCTACTGGTTCCACGAGGTGTCCGAACAGGCCCAGGTGCGTGCCCTGTTCCGCATGTGCGCCAACCACCTCGGGCTGGACCCGCTGTACACGGAGGTCAAGGAGCGCATTGGCGAAATGAACCAGTACCTGGACGCGGACAGCCTGCGCCGCCAGGCCAACACCGTCGTCAGGCTGACGGTCGTGACCATCTTTGGCCTGATCGGCACCGTGACCACGGGCTTCCTGGGCATGAATTTGCTGGCCGAGGCCGATGCTCCCCCGGGCCGCAAGCTGGGGATTTTTGCCGTCGTGTTTGCCTTGACCACCTTGCTGACGGTTTACACCATGGTCAAGTCCAAACGCCTGTCGGACTTTCTGGACGTGCTTTCGGACGAACGCGCCAGTGCCTGGCAGAAAGTCAAGGCGCTGGGGCTGGTGTGGCGGCGCACAGGAGAATGAGGCGTGCTGCCCATGCCCCTGCTGGCCGTTCATCGCCGAGTTTTGATCAGGCAGTGACTGTTGTCGCCGATGGCACCCATCCGTTGGAAAATCGCGCGTGACGGCAGTCGCTGTGTGGCCTACAGCGGTCATCCACCTTCGATGCAGTGACAGGCATGCACGCAAGATTCAGTTGCGCCGTCCTGCCGCCCGCTGTGCCTGCAATGTCGATTCGGCCCTGCTATGCGCAGGTTTCGAACGCCGTGCGGCCAGACAACAGCCAGTTCTTTGCCCGAGCCGGAGGCGGCAGGCGCAGGCAGGCAGCCAGGTCGCTTGCAAGCTTTTTGTGCGAGGAGGATAATTCGCTCTTATGAAAATTCTCACCAACGTGATCAAGGCATCGTTCGCCCCCTAGTTGCGCCCCTCGATCGCGTGTCGGAGGGCTGTGCGCCTTCCGGTCCATAAAACCCCGGCAGGCTCCACCTCCGGGGTTTTTGTTTTTTCAGACTTTCTCACCACCCAATCTATGCGTACCTACGACAAGTTGATTGCCACGATTCCCGGCCGCCGGAGCTTGAGTTCCGTGCGCCCGGGCTTCGGCGACAGCACAACACCCATTCAACGCTAGCCTGAAGGCGAATCCATCTCGCCTGGGCTGGCAGATAGCCAACCAGGCGGCAGCTGCTCGCAGAGCCGGGCGCAACCGCAAGAGATTGAAAGATTCGCCATGAGAAATTCACGCAACACCAGCAATGCCCATCTGCGCAACCTCGGCGTCATTGCCCACGTCGACGCGGGCAAGACCACGACCACCGAACGCATCCTGTTCTACACGGGCGAGAGCCATCGCATCGGCGAAGTGCACGACGGCACGGCGCACATGGACTTCGATCCGCAGGAGCAACAGCGCGGCATCACCATCAACAGCGCGGCCGTCACCGTGCACTGGAAGGGCACGCAGCTCAACCTGATCGACACGCCCGGCCACATCGATTTCAACATCGAGGTGAACCGCTCGCTGCGCGTGCTCGACGGTGCGGTCGTCGTGTTCGACGGCGTGGCCGGTGTGGAGCCGCAGACCGAGACCAACTGGCGCCTAGCCGACAAGTACCGCGTGCCGCGCATCGCCTTCATCAACAAGCTCGACCGCGTGGGCGCCGACTTCCACCGCGTGGTGGCCATGATGGAAGAGCGCCTGGGCGTGCGCGTGGTGCCGCTGCAGATCCCCATCGGTGCGGAAGGCGACTTCCGCGGCGTGGTGGACTTGCTGAGCCTGCGCGCCCGCATCTGGGACAAGGACGACGCGAGTGCGCCCTACCGCGAAGCCGACGTGCCCGCCGAGCTGCTCGAGCAAGCCGTGCGCGCACGCGCCCGCCTGGTAGAGGCCGCCGTGGAGCAGGACGAAGCCGCGCTGCAGGCCTACGTGAACGGCGAAGAGATCGCTGTGGATGTGCTGCGTGCCGCCATCCGCAAGGGCGTGCTGGCCGGCGCCTTCGTGCCCGCGCTGGCCGGCTCGGCCTTCAAGAACCGCGGCGTGGAGCCTTTGCTCGACGCCGTGGTGGACTACTTGCCCTCTCCGGACGACATCGTGCGCGAAGGCGGCGAGACCGCTGCGGACCCGTTCAAGGCCCTGGCGTTCAAGGTCGTCACCGACGACCACGGCGCCAAGGTGTTCGTGCGCGTGTACAGCGGCCGTCTGGGCCGGGGCGACGTGGTGCTCAACACCAGCACGGGCAAGACCGAGCGCGTGTCGCGCCTGTACGAAGTGCATGCCGACAAGCACATCGAGCGCGACGAGCTGGTGGCGGGCGACATCGCCGCCGTCGTGGGCCTCAAGGACACGCTGACGGGGCACACGCTGAGCGACCCGGCCCACCCCGTGGTGCTGGAGCAGATCAGCGTGCCCGAGCCGGTGATCCATGTGGCCATCGAGCCCAAGGCGAGCGCGGACCAGCAAGGCCTGTCCAAGGCCCTGCAGTCCCTGCTGCGCGAAGACCCGAGCCTGCGCCTGCAGCACGATGCCGAATCCGGCCAGACCATTCTGTCCGGCATGGGCGAGCTGCAGCTCGAGGTCTCGATCGAGAAGCTGCGCGCACGCCACGGCGTCAACGTGTCGGTCGGCCGCCCCCAGGTGGCCTACCGTGAAACCATTTCGAAGAGTGTGGAGGTACACCATGTGCACAAGAAGCAATCGGGCGGCCCCGGCCAGTTCGCCGAGGTGAGGTTGCTGCTCGAACCCCTGCCCAGGGGCGAAGGCATCCGCTTTGACAACCGCATCGTGGGCGGCGCCGTGCCGCGCGAGTTCATCCCTGGGGTGGAGGCCGGCATCCGCCGCGCCGCCCTCACGGGCGTGGTGGCCGGCTTCCCCGCCGTGGACTTCGCGGCCACGCTGGTGGACGGCAGCTTCCACGAGCGCGACTCGTCCACGCTGGCCTTCGAGCTGGCGGCCATGGCCGCCTTCCGCGAAGGTTTTGCGAAAGCGGCACCCCAGGTGCTGGAGCCCGTGATGGCCGTGGAGGTCATCACCCCGGCCGAGTACCTGGGCGACAGCATTGGCGACCTGAACCGCCGTCGCGGCATCGTGCGCGGCCAGGGCCAGCGCGGCAACGCCGCCACGGTCGAGGCCGAGGTACCGCTGAAAGAGATGTTCGGCTACATCGGCAGCCTGCGCGCCTTGTCTTCGGGCCGCGCGCAGTACTCGATGCAGCTGGACCACTATGGGGTGGTGCCTGCGGGGGAGATGGCTGCGTTGGTGCCGTGAATTGAATCAGCGCGATAGGCCGGAATCGATGGCCTGGCAGCGCAAGATGGGAGGGGCGTGGACGGATGTCTGCGCCCCTCTTTTTTGTCTGCGATGGGAGCTCTGGATGGCGGCGTCGGTTCAAGAGCGAGCTGGCGGACGGCCCCAGACTGTCGGCGGTCACGGCGACCCGCTGCCATCAGCGCGATCGCCGCCGAACAGCTCGAACACCATGCCACGCAGCCACTGGTTCACTGGTTCGCGATGCACCTTGGCATGCCAGAACACACTGATCGGTGCCTCGGGCAACTTGACCGGGTGCGTGCGCAATGTCAGCCCGAAGGGCTCGACCAGCTTGAGTGCCAGGAGCTCGGGCACCGTCGCCACCAGCGCCGTGCCTTGCAGGATGTGGCCCACACTGACAAAGTGCGGCACGCTCAGCCGCACAAGGCGGTCGATGCCGGCCTTCTGGATCAACTCGTCGACTTTGCCATGCCCCGTGCCCGCGGCGACGATCACCAGGTGCTCCGCCGCCTTGTAGTCGGCGAGCAGCAGCTTCGGCCGGTCCAGCGTGTGGCCCTTGCGGAACAGGCACACATAGCGCTGGCGAAACAGCCGCCGCTGGAAGAAGCCCGCCTTGAGCTGGGGCAGCAGGCCGATGGCCAGGTCCACCTTGCCAGACTCCATATCGTCGCGCAGATTGGTCGCGTTGTTGCGCACGGTATTCAGCGTCACACCGGGCGCTTCCCGCCCCAGGCGCTCCAGCAGCGCTGGAAGGAAGACGATCTCTCCAATGTCCGTCATGCCGATGGTGATGGTGCGCTTGAGCGTGGCCGGCGTGAACTGCATGCGCTGGTTCAGTCCACTGTGGATCATGCCCAGCGCGTATCCGACCGGTTCGCCGAGTTGTTCGGCAAAGGGCGTGGGCACCATGCCGCCCGACGTGCGCAGGAACAACTCGTCGCCGAAGATTCGGCGCAGCTTGGCCAGCGCATTGCTGACGGCAGGCTGGGTGAGGCCCATGTTGTCGGCCACCTTGGACACGCGCCGCTCGACCATGAGTTGCTGAAACAAGACCAGCAGGTTCAGATCGATGTCAGATAACTCCATCGCCACTCCATCAGTGCGGGTGATATGAAGCGGCAATGGTATTGCAGCCGATGATTCTTATGCACAATCGCATGAATGATCTCGCAGCCCGCCCGCCATGGACATTCTTGTTCAGCCGCTTAACCGCGTGATCCGTGCCGCACCGGGCGTGAATCTGCTCGACGCCCTGCGCGCGGCGCAGGTTCCGATGTCCTATTCCTGCCTCTCCGGCCGCTGCGGTATCTGCCGCTGCCGGGTGCTCGATGGCGAGGTGTTCGATGGGGGGCGTGAGCAGCAGCGCCCGCTGGACGGCATGGACGGTGCCGTGCTGGCCTGCCAGACCTATGTGACCGAGGCCTGCACGATCGAAGTGCCGGCGCCCGAGGAGGCCGTGGTGCACCGGGCGCGTGTGGCCAAGGCCACTGTCGCGGCCATCGAGCCATTGGCGGTCGACATCCGGCGCCTGCTGCTCAAGGTTAGCAAGCCGATCGCATTCTCACCGGGCCAGTACGCGCAGATCGCTTTCACGCCGGCCCACGTGCGTCCTTATTCCATGGCGAGCTTGCCGGGCGAAGAGCTGCTGGAGTTCCACGTGCAGCTGATGCCCAGGGGCCGGGTCAGCGGCTACATCGTGGATCAACTGAAGGCAGGGGATGCCGTCAAGGTCAGCGGGCCGTTGGGTGCAGCCTATCTGCGCCAGCAGCACACGGGGCCGATACTGTGCGTGGCGGGGGGCACGGGGCTGGCACCGGTGCTTTCGGTGGTGCGTGGCGCCGTGGCCGCCGGCATGCGCAACCCCATTCACCTGTACTTCGGAGTGCGCTCGCCACGCGAGCTGTACGGCCTCACCTGGCTGGACCAGCTGCGCCACGCACACCCTGCGCTGCAGCTGCATGTGGTGGTGGCCTCGGGCGCGGACCCTGCGGCGCAGCGGCGCGGGCTGGTGACCCAGGCCATCGAACAGGACCACGCCAGCCTGCGCGGCTGGCATGCGTATCTGTGCGGCTCACCGCCGATGGTGGAGACGACCACGCTGGTGGCGCTGGGCAAGGGCATGGAGCCGGCCCACATCCATGCCGAGGCCTTTTACATGCAGGGCGACTGAGGTTCAGCCCGCATCGGGCTGCGCACTGGGCGCGGCTTGCCGGAATGCGTCCAGTTGCCCGCAGGCCAGGTCCACCGCCTGCACCCGCGGCCAGCGCGCCAGGTCGACCTTGAAGCGGCGCGCGCTCTCCACCTGCGGCACCAGGTAGACATCGGCCAGCGTAGGGTGCTTGCCAAAGCAGAAGTCGCCACGCCGCCGGTCGCTCGCGAGCAGTGTTTCGATGGCGTCGAAGCCCGCGCCGATCCAGGTGCCGCACCAGTCGTTCACGGCTGCCTCGTCCGCGCCAAAACGGTGGCGCAAGGCTTCCAGGATGCGCCGGTTGTTGACCGGGTGGATATCGCAGCCCACGATGGCCGCGAGTGCGCGCACCTGGGCACGCTCTGCGGCATCGGTGGGGAGCAGCGGCGGACTCGGATGGCGCTCTTCGAGCCATTCGATGATCGCCGGCGACTGGGTCATCAGGCGGTCGTCCGTCTCCAGGACCGGCACGAACTGCTGTGGATTGATCGCCTTGAAGGCCTGCGCCAGATGCTCCTCGCGCCGCAGATCGACCGCGACCTGCTCGTACGAAAGGCCTTTCAGGTTCAGCGCGATGCGCAGGCGGTGGGACGTTCCACTGCGGAAGAAGGTGTAGAGCTTCATGGTCAGTCCAGAGCGATCTTGGCGCGCTTGACGACATCACCGAACGTGCGCGAATCGCGTTCGATGGCGCGGATCAGCTCGCTCGGCGGGCCAATGTAGGGCTCGAATCCGAACGTCGCCAGGCGTTCCCTGACCTCGGCGGTCGCGAGCACCTTGCCCACATCGGCATTGATCTTCTCGATCGCCGCCTTCGGTGTGCCGACAGGAGCGAACAAACCCACCCAGGTCTTCACCTCGAACCCCGCCGGCCCGCCCGCCTCGCCGACGGTCGGGATATCGGTGAAGCCCGCCAGACGCTTGGGTGCGGCGAGCGCCAGGAACTTCACCTTCTTGGCCTGGTACATCGGTCCGGCCGTCGCCGCCGTGCCGAACGCCCACTTGATGTCACCGGTGGCGACGGAGGTGTAGACGTTCCCCATGTCCTTGTAGGGCACGTGCATCATCTTCGTATCGGTCGCGGCTTCGAGCATCGCCGCACCCACGTGGGCCACGCTGCCGATGCCCCATGATCCATAGGTGATCTCGCCGGGTGCCGCCTTGGCTGCCTTGATCAGGTCTCCCACGTCTTTCCACGGCGAATTGGCCGCCACCACCACGAAGAAGTTGGTGAAGTACACCGGTGCCACCGGCTCGAAGTCCTTCAGCGGGTCGTAGGGCAGTTGCTTGAACACATGCGGCTGCAAGGCCATGTGCGTGTTGTCCACCTGCAGCACGGTGTAGCCGTCAGGCGCTGCGCGTTTGGCGTCGCTAATGGCGATGAAACCGTTGGCGCCCGGCTTGTTGTCGATGACCAGTTGCTGGCCCCAGTGGCGCGACAACCTCTCGCTGAGGATGCGCATCACCGCGTCCGGGCCGCTGCCCGGGGAATACGGCGCGACGGACCGCACGGGCTTGGCGGGGTATGTCTGCGCCGCTGCGCCGGGCAAGCCCGCAGCGGTCAGCAGGGCCCAGGCGCAAAGCGCAGCGGCCGTGCGGGAAATGGAAGTACGGATGGCTGTGGTCATGGCTATGTCTCCTTGTCATTGGGCCGGAATCGGCCTGTTGTTTCGTGGCTGATCGGTGGGGTGGGCAAGCGCGGCATGCGGGCCGGAGGCCTCCGGCTCAACCGGTGGTCTGGGCGCGGTGGGCGTGCAGCGCCTCGAAAATCGGCGCGTCGCTGAAACGGAAAAGGTCGAGCGCACCCGAGGCGGATGCCTGGGCCGAGAACGGCTGCCACGACGGCACCACGAACAAGTCGCCACGCGCCACGTGCCAGGTGCGCTCTCCCACGGTCACGGAGCCACTGCCGTCGAACACCTGGAACACGGACGAGCCCACCTCGCGATGGACGCGCGTCGCGCCGCCCGCGCGCACGCGGTGCATCTCGGTGCGCATCGTCGGCAGCACGTCGCCGCCGGTGGCAGGGTTGGTAAAGCGCACCGCCGCATGCCCCGGGCTCAGCGTGCCGGCCTGGCCTTCGGCCTCCAGGGCGAGCTGATCGGCCAGCGCGCGGTGGGTGTCCACCCAGCGGTAGGCCAGGAGCGGGGTGGCGGGCTGCGCTCCCGGCATCGAGACGGGGCGCAAGCCGGGGTGGCCCCAGAGCCTTTCGGAGTACGAACGCTCCGCCGTGGTGCGCTCGGCGGGCGAAATCCGCTCGCGCCCGACCTCGAAGAACTGGCTCTCGGTGTAGTACGAGAACGGAATGTCCAGGCCATCGATCCAGGCCATGGGCTCGGTGGCGGCGTTGTGGTGGGCGTGCCAGTTCCACCCTGCCTGCGGCAGGAAGTCGCCGCGCGACATGCGCACCGCATCGCCATTGACCACCGTCCAGACGCCCTCGCCCTCCACCACGAAGCGGAAGGCGTGCTGCGTGTGCCGGTGCTCGGGAGCATCTTCACCCGGCATCAGGTACTGGATGGCGGCCCACAGCGTGGGCGTGGCGAACGGACGGCCGCCCAGCGCCGGGTTGGCCAGCGCGATCGCGCGGCGCTCGCCACCGCGGCCCACGGGCACGATCTCGCCGGCCTGCGCGGCCAGTGCCTTCAGCCGGTCCCAGCGCCACAGGTGTGGCACGGCCTTGGATTGGGGTTGCCGGGGCATCAGGTCGCCGATCTCGGTCCAGAGCGGCACCAGCAGTTCCTGCTCGAAGCCTCGGTAGAGCTCCTCCAGCGCGGGCGTGGGGTCGGGCTGGCCCCGCCCCGCCACGGCATGCAGCCGCACGGGGGAAGGCGTCAGGTCGGTGGTCATGGTGGGTTTGTCTCCTTGATTCATCGTTGTGTCACTCCGCCGGGCCGACGTGGAGCACGATGCTGCCCACGCCGTCGATCTGGCCGTCGATGCGGTCACCTGGCTGCACCGGGCCCACGCCTTCGGGCGTGCCGGTGAAGATCAGGTCGCCGGGCAGCAGGTGGTAGAACCTGGACAGGTCGGCGATCAGCTCGGGGATGTTCCAGATCAGCTTGGACAGGTCGGACTTCTGGCGTACCTTCCCGTTGACCGACATCGCCAGCTCGCCCTGGCTCAGGACGGCCTGCTGCATCGGCACGATCTCCGAGACCACGGAGGACTGCTCCACGTCCTTGCCCAGATCCCAGGGCCGGCCTTTCTCGCGCGCCACCAGCTGCAGGTCGCGGCGCGTCATGTCCAGGCCGCAGGCATAGCCGTAGATGAGGCGCGGTGCCTCGGCCTCGGGCACGCGAAAGCCGGGCGCGCCGATGGCCACCACCAGTTCCATTTCGTGGTGGTAGTCCTGGGTGCCCGGCGGGTAGGCCACGGTGGCACCGGACTCGACCAGTGTGGACGGTGCCTTGGTGAAGTAGAACGGCACCTCGACCGACTTGTCGACCGGGCGCCCCATCTCGACCGCATGCGCGTGGTAGTTGCGGCCGACAAAAAACAGCCGCTGGATGGGCAGGCGCTCGCTTCGGCCACGCACCGGCAGCGCGTAAACCGGCGGTGGAGTCCAGAGATAGGTGGTGGAGGTCATCGGGGTTTCCCTTTTTTGAAAGTGGTGGTGGGGTGGGTTCAGGCCTTGGGCAGTAAGCAACGGGCGCCTGGTTCACAGCTTGGACATCGGCGTGCCCAGGTCCGCCAGGCGTTCGGTATCGACGGGCCTGCGCTGCTCGATCAGCCGGCGCGCGAAGCGCAGGTCGCGCGCCGCATTGGGGCCGATGGCGGCCTGGACCACGTCGCCGGCCAGGTAGAACAGCACGAAGCCGCCGCTGGCCTGGTCGCCGCGCTGCACCACACGGTGCGCGGGCGTCGGCACGCCGTAGATCTGCAGATTCATGCCGTACTGGTCGGACCAGAACCAGGGCAGCGGCTGGTAGTCCACCGCGTGGCCCAGGGCCGAGCGCGCGGCAGCGATGCCCTGGTCCTGCGCGTTTTGCCACGACTCGAGCCGCAGCCTGCGCCCGGCCCAGGGGTTGAGAGCCACGGCCACGTCGCCAGCGGCCAGGATGTCGGGGTCGGACGTGCGGCACCGGGCATCGACCAGCACGCCGCCTTCGCAGGCCAGGCCCGCCTCGCGCGCCAGTTCGTCGTTGGGCACCAGGCCGATGCCCAGCACGATGGTGTCGGCCGCGAGCACGCTGCCATCAGCGAGCAGCACTTCCGAGCGGCCATCCGCCGCGCGCGCAAAGCCTAGGACTCCAGCGCCCAGCACAACGCGGGTTCCCTGAGAGTGATGCAGCGCCAGCAGGTACTCCGATATCGCGGCCGGTACGGTGCGTTCGCACAGGCGGCCCTGCGTCTCGACGACCACGACGTCAGCGCCCCGCTGGCGTGCCGTGGCCGCCACCTCCAGGCCGATCCAGCCGCCGCCCACCACCACCACCACGCGGCCGGGCATAAGCGCGGGCGCCAGCGCCATCGCATCTTCGATGGTGCGCAGTGTGTGCAGCGGCACCTGGTCGGCCCCGGGCACAGCGAGTCGGCGGGCTCGCCCTCCGGTGCACAGGATGAGCTTGTCGTAGGGCACCGCTTCGCCATCGGACAGCAGCACCTGCCTGGCGGCGCGGTCAATGCGGCGCGCCTGCACCCCGGGCCGCCATTGCGCACCCAGGGCGTCGAAGGCCTCGGGCTTCATCAGGCGCGTCGTCTCGGGCTGTGCGGCGCCAGACAACACCGCCTTGGACAGCGGTGGCCGCTCGTGCGGCGGGTGGACCTCGTCACCGATCAGCACGATGCGGCCTGTGAAGCCTTCGCGGCGCAGCGTCTGCGCGGCCCAGCCACCGGCCTGGCCGGTGCCGACGATCACGATGGTGTGGATCGGGCGGGCGGCCGCGCCTTCATCCGGCAATGCGGCGGCCGCAACCTCTGGTCGCTTGGCAGTCATGGGCTTTCCTTGTGAGGGCGGTGGCGCTCAGTCGAAGGCCAGCCAGACGCGGCCGCCCTCGATCTTGACGGGGTAGCTGCGCAGGGGCTCGGTCACCGGCGCGCAGGTGGGCTGGCCGGAGCGCACGTCGAACTTGCCCTGGTGCAGCGGGCATTCGATCTCGTGCCCTTCCAGGAAGCCGTCGCACAGCCGTGCATGGCCGTGGGTGCAGACGTTGTCGGTGGCGAAGACCTCGCCGTCCACGCCATACAGCGCGATGTCCCGTCCTGCAACGGCCAGGCCCATCACGTCATCCTGCGGCACGTCGTCCCGCGCGGCGGCGTCAATCCAGTTCGTGGTCATGGCAGTTCCTCAGATGGGGTAGATCAGCGAATTGGGGATCATCTCGCTGTCGTAGATGACCAGGCGCGAAGCGAACTTCAGGCCCTCTGGCGTGCGCACCACCTCATCGAGCGTACGGCCCACGTTGAAAACGGTGGACTCCTTGGACAGGCGCGTGCGCAGTACCGCGTAGTTGGCCTCGCTGTGGATGCGGCCATCGGCACCGACCTGGTGGACGAGCGGCGCACCCACCACGTGGCGCTGGTAGTAGGGGTCGTGGAACAGCGTCTCGCGGATGCCATAGACGCGGTCCTTCAGCATGCCCTTGCTGTCGAAAGCCAGTGTGGCGAGTGGAAAACCGCGTTCGTGGTTCTCGCGCGGCTGCAGCTTGTAGGTGCAGTCATCGATGAAGAACTCCGGCCAGGCATCCCAATCGGCGGCGTCGAGCGCACTTGCGTAGCGGGCATAGAGTTGCGTCAGTTCGTAGTAGGTCTGGAACTCCATGGTCACGCCTCCATCACCTTGCGCCAGTATTCGTACATGCCGCGGATCAGCGTCTCCGTGACCATGTGGTCCGTGTCGCCGACCTCCCGGCCACCGAGTTCGGCCAGCGTGCGGTGCGCGGGGTTGGTCTCGAAGCCTTCCTGCGACCACTCGATGACTTCGCCATCGTCGGCCGACACGAAGCCCGCCGGGCCGAAGAGGTTGGCCTGGCGCAGGCGGCGCTGCGTCATCTCTTCGCTGTCGTCTTCGAAGCCGAAATGCGTCCAGACGAAATCGAAGGCGCCCTTGCCGTCCGGCTGGATGTGGCGTGTGGACACGCTGTTGACCTGCTGCTGGAAGATGACGCTCGGAAACACGGTCATCATCACGGCCGTCGGTGCACCCCACCAGTCTTCGTGCACGATGTCGAGAAAGCGCGGGTCGTTCAGTTCCATGCCCGCCTTGAAGCTGGACACCTGGGTCACGTCGGCCGCCTTGCCGGCCGCGCCGCGGGTGGACACCATGGCCGCATGGCGATGCTGCGCGTCCATCAGCAGCTGGGACTTGTTGTCGGCGCGCCAGAGACCGAAGGTGACGAACCAGGTGTGCAGCAGGCCTGGGTGGTAGGGGTCCTTGATGTTCTCCTGCATCAGCTTCCAGTTGCCTGGAATCCGCTGGCGGTTGTAGCCCAGGATCGTGAGCTTGCGGCCGTCGAACAGACGGTCGAAGTAGCCCAGGATCGCGGGCCCCAGGAAGTCCTCCAGCGGCTCCACGCCATGGTCGAATGACGCGAACACGACGCCACCGCGCGTGGCGACCTTGAGCTTGGTCAGGCCATGCTCGGCAGGATTGAAGTCCGCCGGCATGCCGCCATTGACCTTGCCATCCTGCTTGACGCCGCGCCGGAACGGCACGCCCTGCAGGTCGCCCGACAAGGTGTAGTTCCACTGGTGGTAGGGGCAGGTCAGGCTGTCGCGGTTGCCGTGCCGCTCGCGGCAGAACGCCATGCCGCGGTGCGCGCAGACGTTTTCCACCACATGGATCGAAGCATCCTTGTCACGCACCAGCAGCACGGAGCGTTCGCCGATGACGGTGCGCTTGAAATCGCCCGCGTTGGGGATCTCGGCTTCCAGGCCCACGTAGCACCAGTGGCCGTTGTAGAACAGCCGGTCGAGTTCTTTGCGGTACAGGTCTTCGTCGGTGTAGGCCTGGAACGGGATGCGGCTGGTACCGTCCGTCTCCCAGCGGATCTGCCGGGGAAAGACGGTGACGGGGCATTCATGCATGGGCGTCTCCTTTGTTGTGCTGGTCGGTGGTTCCGATGCGGGCTGCATTCCAGCGCCTGGGGACGGATCATTCGCCGCCAAGCTATATCAGTCAATGGAACATGAGTGATGTTTAACATCACTGATATGAATATTGCTTTCGGGCACGGCCTGGGGGCCTTGTTGTGGGTGGAAGGTGAACAAGGGCGGCGCAGCATGACGGTGTCCGGGCCAGGCGCGGGTCGCATGGAGCTGCTCCCACCGCGTGTGTCGGCGCGCTGCTGCGCCGCGGCGGTCAATAATCACCCACACAACCCAGAAAGAGTGCAATGAACCACCAGTCGCCGCGTCTTGCCGTCACGGCTTTGTTTTTCAGTGCGCTCTTTGCAGCAACCGCATCGGCGCAAGTCGCACCGGTCATCGCCAAGAGCTTCAACCCGTCAGTGGTCGCGCCCAACGGCAATTCCATCGCGACGATCACGGTGACGAATCCAAACGTTGCCGTGGCGCTCAACGACGTTCAATTCAGTGACACCATGCCGGCGGGGATCGATCTCATCACCCAAACGGGCGGCACATGCAGCACGCTCGCGACGGGGGGAGGCATGTTCTCCATCAACCCCGGCGCGGAGACCTTTTCCAGCAGATCGAACGTGCTTGCCGGAGGCCAGTCCTGCACGATTACCGTCAGTGTTCGGGGGACAGTCATCGGCGCGCACGTCAACACGACGTCGCCAGTCACGTCCAGCAATGCCCCGCCTGGCGCCGCCGCATCGGGAACGCTCACCGTGATGGCGGCCAGTGTTCCCGCCCCTGTGCCAACCTTGTCCGAATGGATGGTGATGTTCCTTGCTGCCGCACTGGCCATGGCGGGCGCCCTCAGGCTGCGGGCGTACGCAGCCTGAGTTTCGGAGGCTGGGCCGCAGCCCCGATCCCCATATCTTGCGTGCGGCGTGCGGCGTGCGGCGTGCGCCAGCGCACTTTCGCCGGCCAAGGCGGGGCTGGCTTCGTGGACGGCGAGCCCTGGCCCCTTGCGCCGCTCAGGCGCCCTTGCCCTCGCTGAGGGCGCGCGCTTCGCTGTCGGCCGTCAGGGGAGCTGCACCGTCACGGGTGCGGACAGTGGCCCCTCGTTGCCCGCGGCATCCAGCACGCTGATCTGGTAGTAGTGGCTGCCGAGCGGCGGCGCGACGTCGGTGTAGCCCGAGCCGGTCACCGTGGCAATCGCCACGCCGTCGCGGTAGACGCGGTAGCGCGTGGCGCTGTCCGCGATGAAGGCCTGCTTGACGGCCTGCATCTGCGGATTGCTGTTCGACTGCGGCAGGTAGCCATAGTTGATGGTCCACACCAGTGTTCCGCCCAGGCCCTGCTCGCGCACCCATTTGCCCTTCTCGGCGATGGAGCGCTCGTCTTCGAAGCTCAGGTAGGTGACCGGCGTGTTCGTGCCGCGGTTCCAGGGTGGCGAGTAGGTCATGTAGCCTTGCTTGGCCACGTCGTCCCAGTGGTACGTGGCGCCCGCGCGGTTGAAGGCGTTGTCGTTCACCAGGCGCTGGTAGTTGTTCTCCCAGTCGCCGTTGTTCATCCAGCCTTGCATGCCGTCCATGCTCTGGCGCGGACCGGTGACGGGATGGTTGTAGTACGCACCGTACAGGCCGATGCCGATGCCCAGCCTGGAGCGCGCGATGCCCATGTCCAGATAGGCCTGCACCGTCGATTCGATCGAGGTCGGGTACAGATCGCCCGCACCGGACAGCGGCGAGTGGTGCCACGACTGCCAGCCCCAGTCGCCGGCCATGCTGTAGGTCATCAGATTGAAACGATCGACTGCGGCGGCCACCTCCGCGTGCCAGGGCGTGATGTCGGGGTCGTTCTTGTTGACCCAGAAGCCGGGCCAGCTCAGCTCCAGCGGCGCGTTCGGCGCCTGGTAGCGGGCACGCAGCGCCGAGGCGGCGCGCAGCTCGCGCAGCAGCGCCAGGGCCTGGGCGCGGGTAGCCACCGTGTCGAGGTTCTCTTCCCAGTCGATGTCCACGCCGTCGTAGTTTTTCTGCACCGCCTTGTCGAGGATGTTCTTGATGAAGCGCGCGCGCACCGTGGCATTGGCGGTGGCGGCAACAAAACCGGGCCCGTCGCTGTCTCCGCCCACCATCATCACCGCCTTGGCGCCCGCGGCGTGGGCCTTGGCGATCAGCGCGTCCTCCACGTTGGCCAGATGGCCCGAGCCGGCGCCCTCCAGCAGGTCGCCCGCCCGGCCGCCGGGCAGTGAACCGAGCGCGGGCGCATAGCGGCCGAAGACGAAGTGCGTCATGGTGCCCATGTCCACGGCTTCGGGCGGGTAGGTTTCCCAGAACCAGCCCGCGTAGTAGCCGTTGACCCATTTGCCGCTCTGGGCGGCGGGGTTCCATCCCACGTTCACCCCGCGGCTGGTCCTGGCGGCCGTCACGCCGCCCACGGGTGGCAGCGGATTGGTGGCCTCCACCGCCACCTGGGTGGTGGCGGCCACGCTTTGGCCCGCGGTGTTGGTGCAGGTCAGCGTGTACGCCGCGTTCGCTGCGGGGCGCACCAGTTCGTTGCCCTCGGCCGCGCGCGGCCCGCTCCAGCCGCCCGATGCCGTGCAGGTGGTCGCGTTGTGGGCCTGCCAGGCCAGCTGGGTACTCTGGCCCGCCATGATGCGTGCGGGCGTGGCACTGAAACTGCCGATGGTGGGGGGCTGCTGTGCCTTGCGCACGGTCACCGTGGCCGATGCGGCCGTGGTGGCGCCAGCCGCGTTGCGGCAGCTCAGTCCGTAGGTGGTGGTGACGGTGGGCCGCACGCTGGTGCCGCCGGTGCCTGCCTGTTCTCCGCTCCAGCCCCCCGTGGCGGTACAGGCCGTGGCGTTCTCCGTGCTCCACGAGAGGATGCTGCTGTTGCCCGCCTCGATCACGTCGGGCTGGGCCGTGAAAGCCTGGATGCGTGGAGGCTGGGGCGGTGGCGTGTTCGGCGCCGTGCCGTCGATGAAGAGCTGCGCGAGTCCTTCGCCGCCCGCCTCGAAGTACTCCATGCGCACGGTGTGGCGCCCCTCGGACAGGCGCACGGACGCCGTGTCCATCGTGATGCCGTGCACGGTCCAGTTGTTGATGATGCGCTTGCCATCCACGAACACGCGCACGCCGTCGTCGGTGTATGTCGTGAACCTGGCGGCGCCCGCGGCGAACGGCAGGCTTGCGGTCCAGCGCGCGGAGAAGCTGTCCACCGGCAGCCTGGGGGCCGGGCTGTCGGTCATCCAGTAGTAGTCGATGGGGCCGCTCTCGCAGCGCTCCAGCACGGCAGCGCCCGCCAGCTTGGTGTTGGGAAAGTACTCCGCCAGCCATTGGCCGGGGGCGCATTCCAGCGCGAAGGCCTGGGTGCCGGCCAGCAGCAGCGAGGCGGCCAGGGCGCGTGGGATCCAGGGGTGGGAGGTAAGGTTTTTCATGGTGTTCCTGGCCGCCAGCGCTTTTCTGGAAAGCGCTGGCAGCTCTCTTTTTGATAGTTAAACAACAACAAATCGGCGTGCGCGCAGGCCGGCCAGCAGCATCAGCGCGGCGAGCAGCAGCACGCCCCATTCGCTCAAGGTGGGAATGGCCTGCGCGCCGCCCGGATCGACCACCGGCCCGGGCGCGGGCGCCACGCCGCCCGTGGGCGGGGCCGATGCGCTGCCGCCCGTGTTGCTGGCCGTGACGGTGAAGGTGTAGGTGACGCCGTTGGTGAGGCCCGTCACGGTGCAGGTGGTGGCGGGGTGCTGCACGGTGCAACTGGCGCCGCCGGGCTGGGCGGTGACGGTGTACGACGTGGGCGCGGTGCCGCCCACGGGCGCCTGCCAGCGCACGGTGACCTGCGCGTTGCCGGGCGTGGCGGTCACGTTGGTGGGGGCGTTGGGTGCGCCTGCCGGCATCACTTCGATGGGCACCGAATCGGACGCCAGACCGTTGACGAACACCGTGGCGCGATACAGGCCGGGCGCCATGCTCGCTGGCAGAAGGCCGGTGACGATGACGGTTTCGCTGCCGCCATTGGGGCGGGTGCGTGCGATGGGCAGCCACACCACGGCGCCGCCGTCTTCGCCTTGAAGGCGCACCAGCGGCACTTGCGTGGCCGATTGGCCGGTGCCGCCGCTGCTGGCTTCGACGGCGCCTACCATGCGCAGACCCGACAACTCTGGCGTGTCACTGCGGGACATCCGGCCCGGGTAGGACGTGATGCGGGGGCGACGGGCATCCGCCACGGCGCTAGGGTTGCCGTAAAGCAAGGCGGTGGCGATGGGGCCGCCGGCGTTGATGCCACCGGTGATGAGCACTTCGCCGTTGGCCAGCAAGGTGGCGGTGTGGTCGGTGCGCGCCTGCGGCATGGCGTCCACGGCCTGCCAAGTGCCGGTGGCAGGGTCGTACAGCTCGGCGCTGGCGACGGGGCCGAAGGGGGCCGTGGTGCTCGAGCCGCCGGTGACGAGCACGCGGCCATTGGGCAGTGCAGCGGCGCGGTGATAGACACGGCCCGTCAGCAGGTTGCCCGTGGCCTGCCAGGTGTTGGTGGCGGGATCGAAGATTTCAGCGCTGGTGCCCGAGGCCGCGGTACTGCCACTGCCGCCAGCCACCAGCACACGCCCATCCGGCAGCAGCGTGGCGGCGTGCCCGGCGCGCATGTGAGTCATTGCGGAGGCGGGCGCCCAGGTGCCGGTGGCGGGGGTGTACAACTCGGCGCTGCTATGGATGCTACCTGCGTTGCGGCCCCCGGTCACCAGGACGCGGCCATCGGGCAGCCGTGTAGCGGTGTGATGCCGGTCGCGGGGCTGGATCATGTCTCCCGTGGCCTGCCATTGGAGGGTGGCAGCGCGATAGACCTCTGCGCTGCTGGCGGCGCCGTAGCCCGTGCCGCCCGCGATGAGCACGTCGCCACTGGGTAGTACGGTGGCGGCGTGGGCGGCGCGGGGGCGCAGCAGGGGCGAGGTGCGCGTCCAGCTCGCCGTGTTGGCGTCGTAAATTTCGGCGCTGTCCAGGGCGACGGAGCCGTTGTAGCCGCCCGCCACGAGCACAAAACGGTCATTGGGCAGCAGGGTTTGCGTGTGTTCGACACGGGCATCGTGCATGGCCGTGGTACTGCTCCACTGCGCGGTGCTGGGGCTGTAGCGCAGCGCGGTATTGCTGACCGTGCTGCTGTTGCCCACGGTGCCGCCTGCGATCAGCACCTCGCCATTGCTCGACACCCGTGAGGCGGTGTGGAGCTGGCGCGCCGCGGCCAGGCTTGCGGTGTGGCGCGCGGCCAGGGTGTTGAGCTGCAATAGTTCGACGTTCGCCAACGCGCCGCCCCCCGCGCCCTCGCCGCCCGCCACCAGAACCTCGCCGGTGTGCAGCAGCAGCGCGCTGTGCTGGCCGCGTGCCTGCGCCATGGGGGCATAGACGCTGCCCAGGCCCGCAGCGGGGCTGAAGATTTCCACCGCCGCCATGGGCGTGCCACCGGCGTCGTCCGCGCCGCCCGCCAGCAGCACGCGCCCGTCGGGCAGCAGCGCGGCGCTGTGCTGGGTGCGCGCAACCTGCAGGGCGCCGCTGGCCGTCCAGGTGTTGGCGGAGGGGTCGTACAGCAGGGTGTCGCCCAGCGCGCCGCCGCCGTCGTTGCCGCCGGCCACGAACACGCGGCCGTCGGGCAGCAGGGTGGCCGTGTGGTTCACGCGGCGCGCCGGCAGCGGCGCGGCGGCGGTCCAGGTGCCGGTGGCGGGGCTCCAGAGTGCGGCGGTGTTGGTGACGCTGTCGCCGTTGTCGATGCCGCCCGCCACGAGCACGCGGCCGTCGGCGAGCAGCGTGGCCGTGTGCTGGCGCGCGCCCATGCCGGGCATGGAGCCGGTGCTTTCCCAGGTGCGGGTGGCGGGGTCGTAGATTTCGGCGGACTGCAGGCCGTCTTGCCCGGCGGTGCCCCGGCCACCGGCCACGAGCACGCGGCCGTCGGGCAGCAGCGTGGCGGTGTGCTGGCGACGGCGCAGCGCCATGGTGCCGGCGGTGGCGCTGACGGCGCCGGCCTGCGGGTCGAAGGTGGCGGCTTCGCGCACCGATGCGCCGGTGCCGCCCTCTCCGCCCGCGATCAGCACCGTGCCGTCCAGGAGCGGCGTGGCCGTGTGGCCCGCGCGCGGGCCGGGCAGGGCGGGGCCGCTGGTCCAGCGGCCCGTGGCGGTGTCGTAAAGCTGCGTGCTGGCCAGCACGCCGCCGCCGCGCCCCCCGGCGAGGAGCACGCGGCCATCGGCCAATTGCGTGGCGGTGTGCTGGTAGCGCGCGCCGGTGAAGCTGCCGGCAGCCTGCCAGCCCGCGGCGTGCGCGGTGCTGGCAACGCCCAGGCACAGCGCGGCGGCGTGCAGAACGCGACGGGCCGTGTCGGCCCATGCGGGGGTGGTCATTGGGGGGTCTCCTGAGAGCAAGCAGAAGCCCGCGATTCTTGGAACGCCCGTGCTTTCTGCCTATCGGTCACCTGACCGATGCACGTGCATTTGTTGGCAAATCGTCGCGCAAGTGGCGTGGGGTATCCCGAGGGGGAATGGCGCGCGCCGCGGCGGCCCCGCACAATCGGCGCCGCCGGGATAGGCGTGGCCCCACGCTTTCCCGCCGCGCGTGGGGCGCAGCCCCCAGTGAGCGGCTTTTGAGCCTGGGGCGGCCCGGCGATGAGAAAAAAGGAAACACGCTTGCATCACGCATTGACCGAACTGCTGGGCACCGTGGCCGACGAGGCGCGCTGGGGCGAGGCGCTGCACGGCTATGCCACCAGCCTGGGCGCGGACCAGATAGGCTGGTTCGTGCTGGCCAGCGGGCCGGAGCAACTGGCGCAATGGGGTCCGCGCTTTGCCGAACACCCGGACCCGGGCTACTGGCTGCACACCCCCTCGGCCGAGGGCGCGCCCGCGCTGGTGGGCCGGGGCGTGACGGCCGAGGCCACGCTGCGCTACGCCGCGTTGTACCGCGAGCAGGACCCGCTGTGGGATGCCGCCATGGCGGGCTACGCCCAGGCCGGTCCGGGCGGCATCTCGGTGGTGACGGATGCGCCCGCCCCTGCGGCACGGCGCTTTCGGCAGACGGCGTTCTACAACGACTTCCTGCGCCCGCACGACATCGGCACGCGCATGTTCGGCGGCGGGTGGAATGCGCGGCACCCGGGGGGCCACCTGTTCGCGTCGGTCTATCGCCTGCGCGACGACGAGGGCTTCACGGTCGAGCAGGCGCGGCGCTTCCATGCGGAGTTCGGCGCTCTGCAACACGCCGCCTTCCTGCACCGCGAGATGTTGTCCCTGCGCACGCGCACGCAGGGGCTGGAGGCACTGATGGAGCGCCTGCCCATGGGCATGCTGTTCTTCGGCACGGGCGGGCGCCTGCTGCACGCCAACGCCCGCGCGCGGCACCTTGCCGCGAGCCCCGGGCACGGCAGCCTGCGCAAGCTGCTCACGGGCATTGCCAATGTGCGGCAGGCGGACGCTGCGCTGGGCGCGCTGTTCACGCAGTCACTGCATGGTGAAAGCGGCTGCGCCGAGTTGCCGGGCGGGCTGCTGCTGGTCTCGTTGGCCGTGGGCGATCTGGCGGCGCTGGGCCTGAACCACGCGGCCCCCGGCGTGGCCTGGGTGCTGATGGAGCGCACGCTGGACGCGGCGGCCGCCGCTGCCCTGGTGTGCCAGGCCTACCGGCTGAGCCCGGCCGAGGGCGCCCTGCTGCTGGCGCTGATGCGCGGCCAGACCCCGCAAGACTTTGCCGACGCGCGCGGCGTGCGCATCCGCACCGTGCGCACGCAGATGAGCACCCTTCTGCTCAAGACCCGCACCCAGCGCCAGCAGGACCTGGTGGCGCTGGGGGCGCGGCTCATGCTGCTGGCGCCGGGGCAGGCCGCCGATGGGGCGGTGGCAGCGAAGGTGCGGACCACAGCGCCCTGAACGGCGAAGCGGGACATGTGCCGCCCCGGGGGGGCGTGGAGTCAGGTGCGCAGGGTGTGGCCCAGGTCGTCCCAGCCGCTGGTGCCGGTGGCTGCAAAAATGGTGCGCAAGTGCTTCTTCAGCGCGGCGCTGCCCACGCCCGTGCGCTCGGTGCAGTCCGTGCGTGCATGGCCCAGGCCGGCCAGCAGGGCAATTTCGCGCTGCAGCGGGCTCAGCGGCAGTTCGAACACGCGGCGCACCACGCCGATGCCGCGCGGGCGCAGCAGCTGCAGGGTGACCAAGAGTTGTTGTGCCCCGCCCGCCACGGGGTGCAGGGTATGGGCGTCGGCCGCCAGCCAGCCACCCGGCATGGGAATGCGCTCGGCGCCCTGCGGGGGCTTGCCCAGGCGCCGGGGGAGATCGTGCAGTACCGCCGTTGCCGCCGTGCCGTGCACGCCCAGCCCGAGAAGATTGGCTTGCCGCAGCAACTGGATGGCGGTGGTGTCGGCGAGCTGCGGCTGCTGGTTGGCCGCGTCGAACAGCACATGGCCCACCGGGCTGTTCAGGCCGGCGTCCCAGGGGCGGGCAGGGGGCGTGTGCGGGAAGGCCCGCGCGAGGCTGGCCGATGCGCGCTCCAGCAGCGCGGCCTCTGCGTCGCCGAAGCCCTTGCCTGGGGCGCGGAACAGCGCGGCAATGGCACGGGTGCGGCCTTGCGCTTCCACCCGCAGGTCCAGCGTGTGGTGGTGGCCGCTGGCGCGCACGAGGAGGTTGTAGGAGTTGGAGCGGAAATAGCGGGCATCCGGCGCCATCAGCCTGCCGACGCGCGGACCATCGGGCCGGGCGAGGGCGAGCACATTGGTTTCGTGGGGGCCCACGAACAGTTGCTGGAACTCGTTGAGGAACAGGTCTTGCGCCGATGCAGGGGAATCCTCGTGGTGGAAGCCTTCCGGCAGGCCCTGCCCGTCCATCCAGAACAGGGCCGCCGCATCGGCACCCACCAGCATGCGCAGCACGGCGCACACCTCGGGGGCCACGGGCGCGAGGCCGAGGCCCAGGCCGCAGAGCATGTCCAGCTCCTGCCACAACCGCTGCCGGGATGCGGCCGTGAGGGCTGGGGAGGATGGCCGCGAATTCATGGGGTGAGGGGGAATGCAAGTCGGGAAGGGGGCATTATGGGATCCCGCACATTTTTTTCAGCACATGGTCGATTTGCGACCGTCAGCTTCGTCGTCAGTGCATCACCACCCTCAAAGCACCTCCGTATGAAATACCTCGGCCTCGCCTACTTCACCCCCGAAAAATTCGCCGCGATGGCGCCGGACGACGTCCAGGCGCTGGTGCGCCAGTGCCCCCCGCTGGACGAGAAGATGCGCGCTACCGGCAAGGTCCTGGTGTCCGCGTCGCTTGGCGACCTGGACAACTGGGCAACGCTTCGCCCGCTCGGCGGCAAGACGCACGTCAGCGACGGGCCGTACACGGAGTCGAAGGAAGTGGTCGGCGGCCTCTTCATCATCGAGGCGGACAGCCGTGAGGAGGCGCTGCGCATCGCCTCCATGCACCCGGCGGCCACGCTGGGCGAAGAGGGCGGATGGGCCATCGAGCTCATCCCCATGGATTTCTACCTGGCCCGGTGAGGGCCCGGGCGCCTGTCGCCAGGGTGCTTCGGGGGCTCTCCCCACTAAGACCCGGCATGCGGTGCCTTCTGCCGCGCCTCATGCCCTGCGGCGGCGCAGCACTCCCAGGCCCGCCAGCAACGCGGACAGCAGCACCCACCCCGTGCTGCCCAGCGCGGGCACCGGCGTGGCGCTGGGCGCCAGAAGGGCCGGCGTACAGGGGCTGTTGAAGGGCTGTGGCGGGCTCCAGCGTGAAAGCTGCTGCGTCTGCACGCCCCCCGAAGCGTCGTGCACGCTGCGGTTCTGGGCGGCATCGGAGAACACGTTGTTGATGCCGTTGGCGAACCAGTGCGCCGGCACGGTGTGCGTGATGCCCGTGCTGCTGAACGATGCGCCCGCCGGGTCGCCATTGATCTCGGTGAACATGCCGGTCAGCACGCCGGCGCCATCGGTGGTGGCGCTGCCCAAGGCCAGCGTGGGCGCGGAGATGGCAAGGTCCTGCACGAAGCCCACGTTGCGCGCGTCGTTCATGCGCCAGAAGGTGCACCTCAGGTGCGCCCCGGTCCATGCCTGGTTGGAGGCGGAGTTGCCCCCGTTGTCGAACACGAAGGTGACGCTGTAGCTCTGGCCGCTGATGATCTCGGGGAAGTCGGTGGTCGAGATGGTCCCGGTGTAGGTCGTGGCGAAGGGCGCGGCCTGGGCGGCGCCCGGGAGGCCGATGGCGCAGGCCAGGAAGGCGGTGGCGAGCCTGCTGCGGTGGTTGCGGAGATGGCGCATGGAGGTTCCTCGGGCTGGATGGCGGGCGGGTGTGATGGCCCGCGGCGCCAGCGGTGGTGCTTCAATTTTTATAGCTGCTTGCGCTTGTGTGGAAAGCGCTGGAGGCCAAAAAGCCTCAAACCTGCCTGCGCCGCAATGCCCGCAGGCCCAGCGTGGCGGCGGCCAGCGACAGCAGCGCCAGCGCCCATTGGCCCAGCGTGGGCACGGGGGTGGCCGGCCCCGGGGGCGCGCCGTTGCACTGCGCGTGCCAGGGTGTCTCTCCGGTGGCGGCGTCCCAGTCGGTGCTGGCCGACGGGGGGAGTGGATTGGGGCACAGGATGGACTGGCCCGTGAGCAGCGAGTTGGGCGCCGTGGGCAGGGGGCCGGTGAGCTGGTTCTGGTCCACCACCAGGACCTGCAGGCCGGGAGGCAGTGCGGGGATGGGCCCGGTGAGCTGGTTCTTCTGCACGGACAGGATTTGCAGCGCAGGCATGCCGGCGAGCGGCGGGATGGCGCCGGTGAGCTGGTTGTCGCGCACGAGGAACCATTCCAGGGCGGGCAGGCCGGTGAGCGGTGGCAGCGGGCCGGTGAAGGCATTCATCGCGGTGATGTAGCGCGTGAGGTGCTGCAGGCCCGAGGGGTCGGGCAGCGGGCCCGAGAACTGGTTGTTTCCCACGTTGAAGAACGCCAGCTGGGTCAGCCCCGCGATGGGCGGCACGGGGCCGGTCAGGCCGCCGCCGGTGAGGCTGATGGACGTGAGGTCCGGCAGCGCCGCCCAGTCAGGCAGCGGCGTGCCGGGTGGGGTGCTGGACATGGCGTTGGAGACGAATGTCATGCCGGTGACCGTGGTCTCGCCCGCGTCGCAGGCGATGCCCGCCCAGTTGCACTCGGTGCCCGGCACACCGCCCCAGCCACTGTTGTTGAGCCAATTGGGGCCATTGGTGGCGAAGTAGAAGTCCATCAGGTACTGGCGCTGCGATGGAGGAATGGCGGCCTGCGCGCTGGTGGCGGCGAGCAGGGCGAGGGTGGCGAGGAGCCGGGCAGGTATGAAAGCGGTCATGCCGGCGATTCTTGGGAATGCGCCGCGCCGCGTCGTTGCCGGCAACGACAATCGCCTTGTTCAAAACGACATGTGCGCGCCCGTGGCGCACGCCGTGTCAGGCCGTTGCGCGCACGTCGGTGGGCGTCATGCCGAAGCGCCGCCGGAAGGCCCGGCTGAAGGCGGAGAAGTCGTCGAAGCCGTTGTCCAGCACGATCTGCAGCACGCGGCGGTGGCGCTGGCCGGGGTCGGCCAGCGCGGCGCGCACGCGCTCCAGCCGGGCGCCGCGCACGAAGTCCGAAAAGCAGGTGCCCTCGCGCGCGAACAGGCGCTGCACCTGGCGTGGCGTGAGGTGGTGCAGGCGGGCGATCTGCGCCAGGCTCAGTTCGGGCTGGGCGATGCGCGCCAGGATGTCGCGCTGGATGAGCGCCAGGCGCGGCACGTCCACCGCGTCGCTCCCGGGAGGCTGCGTGCCTTGCCCTGCAGGCGTGAGCATGCTGGCCATCAGCTCCTGCAAGTGCGAGCGGGCCGATTGCAGCAGCGGTTCGGAGAGCGCGGGGCTGCCGGCCAGCAGTTGCGCATAGCCCATGGCCAGGGCGGGCTCGGGCATGTCGGAACGCAGCAGCCGCAGCGGTGCTTCTTCGAGCCGCGCCACCTGCTGCGCCAGGGCGGCCCGGGGCAGCTGGAGGCTGGCGGTCTGCCCGCCCCAGAGATGGATGAACTCGTGCGCGCGGGCCTTCGAGTGCAGGACGAAGCCACCCGCCGGTATCTCCAGGTCGCCGCCTGTGGTGCGGATGGCGCAGCCGTCCTGGGTGGTGGTGAGCAAGAGGTCGTCCGCCCCGGCCCCCAGGTGCGCGGGCTTGTGTTCGAAATGCGCAGGCGTGTGCGCGCTGTGCGCATAGGCGGCCCCTGCCCCGAGGGGCATCAGGGTGACGGTGAAGTCCAGCGGGGCGGCACCTTCGCAGGGCCACAGGTCCACGCGCATCAGCGCGCGGCCAAACAGCTCGCGCAGCGCCTCGGCCTTGTCGCGCCCCGTGTAGTCGCGAGAGGAAATTCGCAGGCGCTGGGGAAGGTCGGGCGTTTGCTGCATGGGATTGACGGCAACGGATGGCGGCTGTGCGAGGCAGGCAGTTTAAGCCGGCGGTGGTGGCTTGCAAGGCCGCCGCCCCAGCGCTGGATCTCCAGGGTCTCCCCCATGCCGGGAAAAACGCGTGGCCTTCGTCATCTCGCGCTTTCTCCTGGTGCCAACAAAAAGGGCTCCCAAAGGGAGCCCGATCTGCCTGCCCGCCCCTGCGGTTCAGTTAACACTCCCCATGGCAGCAGTACCCGCAAATGCAAAGTGCCGCCACCGTGGGAAGTCCCGCAACTGCTTCAATCCAACTCAAGCAGTTGGTCTGCCCATTACATGGCGCTGAATTCGCCCGAAGGGATCTGGCCGGTGCGCACGGCTTCGGCAGCCTGGGCACGCACTGCGGCGCGGTCGGCGGTGGACTTGTAGGTCACCACACGCGAACCGGCGGGTTCGATGGAGCGGGTCTGTGCCACGGTGGCGGCTTCGGCTTGCACTTCGGCGCGCGTGCGGTTCGTCTCGAACTTGGTGGCGAACTGCGAAGCATCGGCTTCATCGGCCTGGGCACCGAAAGAAGCGAAAGCAGCCACAGCGGCGATGGAGAGGAAACGTGCGGTCGTGTTCATGATGAAAATCCTTGAAGTTAAAAAAGCGTCTCAAAAAAGCCGGGACAAAAACCATTTCTGAACCGGGTTCGGTGAGTCGCCTTGCGGGTTCGGCTCATCGATGGGTTGAACTGTACGCCTGGGGTATCCAAAGAAAAACCACCTGGTCGCGAACTAACTGTTCCAGTATTGAGAACAATCATTCCGCCTCCGGTAGAGCCCCTGCGCGCCGCGAACCCGGATGTCACAATGCCTCGACAGGAGGAGACAGAACGTGCACACAGAATTCCAGCAGACGCGCCGCGCGGCGCTCATTGCGGTCGCGGCCACGTTGGCGGCATGCGGTGGAGGCTCGGGCGACGGCGAGGCGCCGCCAGAGGTGGGGCAGGTGATCAACTCGACCATGAAGTCGGCCTTCAATGGCAGCACGTACCCCATCCAGGTCTTTTTGCCGCAGGCCTATGCCACGGGCACAACCACGCTGCCCGTCATCTATGCGACCGAGGGCGATGCGCAGTACGGAGGGCCCAATATCTCGCGCTTTGACACGTTCAAGGCGGTGATGCAGCGGCTGGGTACGCAGGCCATCCTGGTGGGCATTGGGGGCACTGCATGGCGGGGCATCGACTTCCTCATGCCCGGTGCGGCCAGGTACCTCGACTTCATCGTGAAGGAACTGGTGCCCGCCGTGGAGCGCCAGTACCGCGCCGACCCCAGGCGCAGGGCCCTCTCAGGCTTGTCCCATGGGGGCTACTTTGTGGTGGCGGCATTCATACTGGAGGCCCGCGCAGGCGTGGCGCCCAGCTTTTCACACTACCTTTCGACCGAATGCAGCGTGGGCGAGCACACCAGCCCCGCCGGCGTGCTGGCGTTTGAAAAGCAGATCGACGGCAAGCCCCTGCCCACAACGCTGTTCCTGGCGGGTGCGAGCGGCGGCAATCACCCGCTGGTCAGCATCCCCCTCTTCAATCAGATGGCCTCGCAGAGCCTGCCGGGCCTGGTGATGCACAAGGCCGAGTACAACACCACGCATGTGGGGGCGGACGTGCCCGCGTTTGAAGAGGCGCTCAAGCGGTTCGTGTCCTAGGCCCGCCCGCAGGCCGCGGCGAAAGCCCCATCCCTGCGCGGTGCTCGCAACCCTTGGCCCGCAGGACCCGGGGTGCCAAAAAAACTTGCGGCCAGGTGGAGATTTGACGATATTGAGGTGCCGTTCCCGCCGGCAAGCCACTGGCAAGCACCGTTGCGCGTAGCGGCGGGCGGCGTCTTTTTGGAGGATGTTGCATTGAAGTGTCCCCCCATTCTCGAGTCGGAAGCAGCCCGCCTTCAGGCGCTTTCCGACTACGGACTTGATGGTGATCGCCCTTTGCCAAGCCTTGACTCGGTCGTCCAGATCGCGGCCAGGATCTTCGGCATGCCCGTTGCGGCCGTGAACCTCATTGGCGACGACCATGTGTTCTTCGCGGCCAGCACAGGGTTCGAAGGCCAGCGCGTGGACATGCGGCGGGACGTATCGTTCTGTGCGCACGCCATCGCCAGGAATGAGGTCATGGTGGTGCCGGACGCGAGCCGGGATGCGCGTTTCTATGACAACCCGCTGGTCACCGGATTCGCCGGCGTGCGGTTCTATGCGGGAGTGCCGCTGTACTCCCCTGGCGGGCTGGCGCTGGGCGCGCTGTGCGTGATCGACAGTGTTCCCCATTTCGACTTCTCGGACGACGACCGTGCGCGGCTCGCGGATCTCGCGCAGATGGCCTGCGACCGTCTGGAATTGCGCAGGCTGGAACACTCCACCGAACGCGCCCGGCGGCCCTTCGAGGACGATGCGCGAACCTCGCCCACGGCGGTGGTCTGGTTCGATGAGAGCTTGCGTGTCATGGCATGGAACAAGGCCGCCGCGTCCATCTTCGGCCATGTCCCGGCGGACGGTCCGGGCCGCCTGGTCGTGGATTTCCTGGCGGAGCGCCACCGCGCCGCGGTGGGAGGCCTCATTGCGCAGGCCGCCGCCGCCGGCACGGCGGACGGGCTGGTGGTTCCCGACGGCCTGGCCGGGGTGCGCAAGGACGGCTTGGAATTCCCGCTGGGCGTGGCGCTTTTTTGCTGGCGTGACAAAGGCAAGCTGACCTTCCACGCCCATCTGCAGGACCTGTCGAGCCACCCAGGGCAGTCTGCGGAGCTCCGGCGGCTGTCCACGACCGACCTCCTCACGGGATTGGCCAACCGCGCGAGCTTGTACCGGCGCATGGAAGAAGCACTGGCGGGATCCGCCGGGGCATGCCTGCTGCTTGTCGACATCGACGGCTTCAAGGACGTGAACGACACCCTGGGACATGGCGTGGGCGACGGTGTCTTGCGCGAAGCGGCCCAGCGCCTGGTCGAGTGCGTGCCTTCGCTGGCCACCGTGGCGCGCACCGGCGGCGATGAATTCGCGGTTCTCATCCCCGGCTGCACCAGCCATCGGGAATCGATGGCGGCGGCCCGGAGCATCGTCGACAGCCTTGCCGAGCCCATCAGCGTGAACGTGCACGAAATCCGCATCACCGCGAGCTGCGGACTGGCCGCGGCGCCGGGCGATGCGCAGGAAGCACTGGAGCTTTTCAGCAACGCGGACCTCGCCCTGTTCAAGGCCAAGAGCTATGGGCGAGGGCAGGTCTTCGCGTATGCCGCGACTCTGCGCATGGAGGCGACGGCCCGGAGGCTGTACAGCATCGAGCTGCACCGCGCCGTCAGCGAGGGCGAGTTCGTGCTGTTCTATCAGCCCCAGATCAGGCTCAGCGATGGCTCCCTGCGCGGTGCGGAGGCCCTGATTCGCTGGCAGCACCCACAACGCGGGTTGCTCTCGCCCGCTGCATTCCTGCCCGCGCTGGAAAACGGGCCCCTGGCATCGGTGGTGGGCTTCTGGGTGCTCGACGAAGCCTGTGCGCAGGCAGCGCATTGGCGCCGCTGCGGCGCCACCGATTTCCGCATCGGCGTGAACCTGTTTGGCGCCCAGTTCCGGGTGAACGACATGGCGGCGGAGGTGGCTGCCACCTTGCAGAGGCATGGCTTGCCCCCGCATGCCCTGGAGCTGGAAGTGACCGAGAACATCGTTCTCGATGACGATGATCTGGTGCTGGGCGTGCTGGAGAAAATCAAGGGCATGGGCGTCGGCATCGCCTTTGACGACTTTGGCACCGGTTATGCGTCGCTCAGCCTCCTCAAGAAGTACCCGGTGACGCGTTTGAAAATCGACCGTTCCTTCGTCCAGAGCACGCCCGAGTCAGAGCGGGATACCGCGGTGGTCCGCGCCATTCTGGACATGGCCCGGAGCTTCGATCTTGAAACCGTGGCGGAAGGCGTGGAGACCGAAATGCAGCGCGACTACCTGAAGGATTGCGGCTGCCAGGAAGGGCAGGGCTACCTGTTCAGCCGCCCTGTGTCCTCCTACGAGTTTTCCGAGTCCTTCCGCCTGCGCACGGAAAACCGGATGGGCAAGCTTGCATGATGGCCGCCGCGCCAGGGCCGGTATGCCGCAAGCCGCAATGAACCGGAGTCCGACGCCACGCTTTCACCTGCGGCGCGCCGCGGCCGTCCCACCCGCCAGGACACAGGCGGCGGCAAGAACCTGGAGCAAGAGCACCATGGCAAAAAAAGGCCCGGTGTTGGTGCCCAGCAGCGGGGCACCCGCTGCCCCGTGGCTGAGCACCGCCGCAAAAACCATGGGGGCGAACGCGTAGAGGGCCTGGGCCACCGCCACGCAGCGCGCAACGACCCGTGGTACCTCCGGGGGGGCGAATTCTGATTGCGCGATGAGCGGTGGCATCGAGGTCGCATTCCCGATGCCCAGGCCGAACAGAATGATGCCCAGAACCAGGATGCCTGCATGGTGCGCGCCCGCAAGCAGCATCAGCGCAGTCCCCACGGCCTGCACGCCGTAGCTGCATGCCGCGGCAAGCCTGCGGTTGGCCCGTGGCCCCACCACGCGGGCCATCACCAGGCGCCCGCCCATTCCGCACCCAGTGGCCAACGCCATGATGGCGCCGGCCTGCTGCCTTCCCAACCCCGGCACCATGAGCGAGAAGAGCTGGGCAATCAGTCCGATCTGGGCAAACAATCCCAGCGACATGGCCGCCGCCAAGGTCAGGAAGCCCCGGTCCGACCATCGAAGAGTGCCGTCCCGTGCTGGAGGGGGCGCGCCTGCTTCCGTATCGCTGCCGTCGGCTCCATCCGCCACCTGCGATCGGGTGGAGGGTGACTTCGGCAGCACCGTGTGCGCGATGATCGCGACCATCCCCACCAGCACGGTGCCCACGCAAAGCGCTGCCACGGGGAATCCGTAGCGTTCGATCATGGCCGCCCACAGGGGGGAGAACACCATGCCCCCCACGCTCGCGCCGTTGTATGCCTTGCCCAGCGCGAGAGGCCGCCGCGCCACGAACCAGGACGAGATGATCGCGTTGATGCCTGCTGCCCCCAGGGGAACCCAGCCACCGCCGGTCAATGCCGCCGCGACAAAAAGCTGCCAGGGCTGTGCCGCGGCGGCCCATCCAGCGACTCCGAGCGCGAGCACGACGGCGCCCCCCTGTGTCGCCGCGGGAATGCCGAAACGGCGATGCCATCCTGGCAGGCAGATCACGACCCCTGCACCCACCAGGAAGTGAAAGGTGACCGCAGCAGACACCAGGGACAGGGACCAGCCGGTGCGCGCCATGACCGCGTGCAGGAAGACTGGCGGGCCGTAGAAGCCCGCGCCCCATCCCAGCAGTGCAATGACGAAGGCTGCGCGGACTACGGTGTCGCCATAGAAGACGGGGCGGCGGGTGGAAGGCATGCGGACAAGAGTGGCGGGCGCGGTGAAGACCGCAGGACCACCGATGCTGCCCGCTGGCGCGAGAGCACGGTTCGCCCTGGAGCGAACTGTGGGTGTTCATCCACCGTGCATCGTCGGGGGCGGGGCGCGCCCCTTGCGTTCCCGCCGTCTCTGGTGACCGGCCACAGCATTCTTGCCTGGTGGAGACCCGCCTCTGGGCGGGCGTGTCAGGGGCTCTGGCGTCGAGGCGACGCGCCGGGTGCGTGCGGCCGCAGTGGGGCGCCCGCCCTGACGCGGCGCACGGGAAGGTCGGGCGCGAGCCGCTCCACGGCAGAGGTGCGGGACGCGGGTCGAAAGCCGTGTGGCACCACCAGCACGTCCACGCGTGCCTCCCGGAGCAGGCGTTGTGCAACGCTCTCGAACAGGAGGTCGGACACCATCGACGCCGGGTGTTTGCCGACGACGACAAGGTCCGCCGCGCTGTGTTGCTGCTGCACCAGAATCTGGCGAACGGGGTCTCCCCGCCCGATGGAGGACGACAGCCGATTGCGCCGTGCATCATGCGAATCCGTCAATGTGACCATCCTGTCCTGCGCGGAGCGCCGGCACTGTTCGCGGTAGAGCTGGATGGCGCGCTCCGACACTTCGGCATACCGCAGCTTTCCTTCGTCGGCGGTGCTGATGGCGTGAAAGAGCTCGACCCGTGCCGAGGGATGGAGCGCAAGGCCCAGGTCGACCAGGCCGTGAGACATCCGCGAGAAGTCCACGGCCACCATCAGACCCTGGTACGGCTGGTGGGCCGGATTGCGCACGACGATGACGGGGCGTGGGCAAGCGCGCAGCATCCTGAGGGCCGGATGGGTGGTGAACCAGGCGCGCAGGCCTCGCACGGGTGCCGTGCCCCACACGACCAGATCGGCGCCAGCCGCCCAGCGTGCGACCTGTTCGGCATCGCCTGCGGCCTGCGTTGCCGCCTGCACCGCGATGTCGTGGCGCTGCCCCAGCTGCACCGCGTGATGTGCCAGCCGCACGTCCGTGTCCGAAGGCGGCTCCTCGCCGGGGTCGGCAAGGTAGGAGATTTTCAGCGTCGCACCGTGCTCGGCGCAGCACAGCGCAGCCCGGGCCAGTGCGTGGCCTCCCTGCTGGGAGAAATCGGTGACGGCAAGGATGGAGCGAGGGATCATGGGGAAAACTGCTTTCTGAAAGAGCGGCGCCGGCCGGCGGCGCCAATGCGCGGCGAGACCGGGGCGGGCATGGAGATCGGCGAGGGGACGTGCATCTGGCGCACCGCGGGCCGCGGTGGCTGCTTGCCGCGGGGCTACCTGGCGTAGTCGCCCCAGGCCTCGGGCGGGTGGCGGACGCTCGCGGCCGTGGCTGCGCGCGTTTCGCCATGTGTGGCGGCCACCTCGGCATGCAGGGCGCGGGAGCGGACGATCTCTGCGGTGTGGGGCAGGTCCGCAAGGAATGCGGGAAGCTGCGGGACTCTCAGCTGCGACCGGCGAGGGAAATCAGGTTCGGTGAGCGTGCGCCCGCCGTGATCCACTGTATGCATGAAAAGCACTCCATCGAGTCCGGCCGTTGCCCTGTGGGCAAAAGGCGGCCGCTACCGCGCAAGGCGGGTGCCCGGCGGTGGATGTCTGCGCTGAAAGGGGGAAAAGGTGCCGCCGGGCTCAGGAATGTGCTGGCGCTGGCTGACGGTGCGCCTTCCTTGCCGCCGCGCGAAGCGGTGCGGTCAGGGCGGCGGCGGTTCGAGGGAAGGTGGCGGTCATGGGCCCAGTGTACGCAAGGTGCACCCCTTTGGCGGCCAAAGGCCCCATGCTTCTTGCCAGATAGCGCGGATGTCCCGGGCTACCCGGGCCAGGTGCCGCCTGTGGCCCTGAACCTGGCCATCGTGCGCGCGGGCCTGGAGGGGGCGGGCCCTGGCGGCGGCCGCTAGAGCGCCACGGTTTCCGGCTCGTGCTCAGTCTGCACGCCCAGCGGCAGCACACACAGCCTGACGCCGTCCAGCGTGAGCACCAGGCCAAGCTGCCCGCCCATCTGCACCACGCCACAGGAGGTCGCGGCCGGCGCGGAGATGGCTTCGGCGGCGGCCACGCATGCCCGCGCAGACGCACTGACTGGCGGCTGGCCGAGCATCGCCCACAGTATTTGCGGATCACGCAGCCGGAGCGATTGCAGGAACATGCGGAAAACCACCTCTTCGCTCGATTCGCGTTCGGGCGATGGCCGAGGCTCCAACCCGCTGCCCGCGCGCCGCAGCCGCAACAGTGCCCGCCGCAGCTGTTGCCGGCTGGCGGCTTCGGACCGGCCACTGGCCTGGGCGATCTCGGCATGGCCGAGCTCGAACACTTCGTGCAGCAGCACCACGGCCCCGTCCGCTGGCGCCAGGTGGGCGGCGAGCAGGCGCAGCGCGCGGGAGGCATCCTCCGCCAGCGCCGCATCCATCTCGGCCGATGGTGACGCATGCACGGGGTGGCTGGCGACAGCTTGCGCCAGCCATTGCTGCATCCAGTGGCGCCGGCGCAGGCGGTCGATGGCCAGATTGCGCACCACGGTGAGCAGCCAGGCCTGGGCCGCGTTGAGTTCCAGCGCGTCGGCCTCCAGCGCGCGGACATAGGCGTCCTGCACGGCGTCCTCGGCATCCGAGGGGCCCAGCAGGCGGGAGGCCGCGCGCACCAGGCGGCGGCGGTCAGCGTCGATCAGGGCCGGCTGGCGTTCGTCATGCATCTGCAAATCTTGCCACAGCCTTGCCGGGGCCCGCGTGTCACGAAATCCGCGCTTCGTTCGTCAAGGCAGTTCCACCACCCCGAGGAATCCCGCCCATGAACACCCCAGACACCGCCACGACGCCCAGCGCCACCGAGCCGCGCACTTCCTATCTGGAGGAAAAGGCGTTCAAGTCGCGCACCCTGCTGATCTTCGGCACCGTCACCGACCTGGTGGCCGCCGACGTGGCGCGCCGGCTTATCGCATTGGACGCCGACAGCGCCGAACCCATCGACGTGCTGGTGAGCTCGCCCGGCGGACACCTGGAATCGGGCGACGCCATCCACGACATGGTGCGCTTCATCGCAGCACCGGTGAACATGATCGGCACTGGCTGGGTCGGCAGCGCGGCCACCCATCTGTACCTGGCGGCCCCACGCGAGCGGCGCTACTGCCTGCCCAACACACGCTTTCTGATCCACCAGCCCAGTGGCGGCTCCGGCGGGCCGGCCAGCGATATTGCCATCCAGGCCCGCGAGATCGTCAAGGCCCGGGAGCGCATCGCGCGCACGATCGCGCGGGAAACCGGCAAGCCGCTGGACGTAGTGCTGGCGGACATCGAGCGGGACCGGTGGCTGTCGGCCGAGGAAGCGGTCGAGTACGGACTGGTGTCGCGGATCATCGAGCGCAAGAGCGAGCTGCGGGCCGCTTGACCTGGTGGCGCACGCGGCGAAGGAGGGCCGTCCGAAGGACGCCGAGGCTGGGCAGCCTTCACCGGCGCCGCCGGAAACCGGGCCTTGGATTTGGTTCCCGGGGATTGTTTTCAATACTGGAACGGTTAGTTTGCGACCAGATGGTTTTTCTGTGCACACCACCGGCGTACAGTTCAACCCATCGATGAGCCGAACCCGCAAGGCGACTCACCGAACCCGGTTTGAAGCAGTCGTGAGCATGGCTCTTCGCGCTTTGTTCCGGCTTTTTTTGAGACGCTTTTCTTTAAGGATTTCTATCATGAACACCACCGCCCGTTTCCTCTCCATCGCCGCTGTTGCCGCTTTCGCCTCTTTTGGCGCCCACGCCGACGAAGCCGACTCCTCGCAGTTCGCCCTGCAGTTCGATACGAACCGCACCCGTGCCGAAGTGAAGGCGGAAGCCGTTGTCGAAGCTCGCACCCACAACATGGAGCCAGCAGGCTCCCGCGTGGTGACCTACCAATCCACGGCCGACCGCAGCGCCGTGCGCGCCCAGGCAGCCGAAGCCGTGCGCACCGGCCAGATCCCTCACGGCGAATTCAGCGCCATGTAATTGAATTGACGCAGTTGCGGGCCTTTCCATGGTGGCGGCACTTCGCGGGTGCCGCCACCATGGGAAGTGTTTTCACCGCAGCGCAAGGCAGTACAACGGGCCCCATCGGGGCCTTTTTTTGTGGGTGGTCTCCACGTGGCGGCAAGCACCGATAAACTGCTGCCGAGGCCGCATTGGCGCCATTGAGGGCGCGCGGGGGCCTCTTGCCTGCCACCCTCCCACACGGCCTTGTCCCAGAGCGGGGTTCTCCCAATGATCTGCGCCACTTTCCTGTGCATAGCCGCCATGTCGTCTCCGGCGCAGGCCGAGGACGTCTGGTTCACGTTGCATGGCGATCGCCAGGAGGGTGAAAAGAACCTGATCGAGGTGCGCCCCGAGCCCGTGGGCCTGGACCACCGCGTGGTACTCGATCTGCGCGTTTCAAGAGACAGGACCCGGACTTCCTTCAAGGGGCAGAAGTACCGCTCGTACTATGCCAGGGTGGTGGTCCATTGCCCTTCCCGAACGGCGTGGTATGTGTGGCTCACCTACTATGGGCTGCCGGCCTGGAAGGGCGACGCCGTGGGCCGCGAGGAGTACGCCGAAGGCAAGGCCCCCGTGCTGTTCAAGGATGTGCCGGGAGAGCCTTACAAGGGAATGATCTCTGCGGCATGCAAGGTGCGTGGGTAGCTCCCGCCGGTGCGGTTGCCTCACGCATTCTTCCCGGATTTCTGCAGGATGCTGATGTGCCCGTCTGCTTCAAGAAACGCAAATTGCATGTCTTTCGGGTCGCAGTCCGCTTCACGCAGCGCACGCTGCGCGTCGCACAGCGGTACATGGTGCTTGCGCAGCACATCCGTGAAGATTTCCCCGTTGCTGCCGATCAGGACCGGACGGCCTTCCACCCACTGCTGAACCCGTTCGCTGCGGGAGGTGATGACCGCGACGGCGACATTCAGCGCAATCAGCGTCGTTGCGGAAAGCAGTCCTGCCGTGACGGACTTCTCGTCACCGTTCAGACCTGCGGACACCGACTCGCTTAGCAGCATCACCACCAGAAGATCGAAGGGGGTGAACTGGCCCACCGTCCGCTTGCCTGAAATCCGTACCAGCAGGAGAAGCACCGCATAGATGATGGCGGCCCGCAATGGCATCTCCCACCACGCACCGCCCAGCTGAAAAACGTCCATAGGCTTACCCGTCTCGATCTGCACCCGTGAAACCGACCGGCATCGACATCCTTCCGGTGCGCGGTTGATCGCTAGACTATCCGAGCGGCCCGCGAAGCGGGCGTCAGAGGAATGCCGGCTTGCCGGCTGGGCGCGTCCTACAGGTGGTGTTCTGGTGGCCCTCGTGGCCGATCAGGGCGAGCACGGCCGCGAAGAACGTCATGCCTTGCGGATGGAGCATTTGAGAACCCGCGACATCTGGTGCAGCGCGGCCTGCTTGTGCGGTTCGTGCTCGGCCGCCGTGCAATTGGCGGGCACCCATACCTTGAACCCCCGCATGTAGGCATCCATCGCCGTCAGGTGCACGCACATGTCCGCCGCCAGGCCGACAACGATCAATTGCTGCGTTTGCATCTGCCTGAGCAGATGGTCCAGCGGCGTCGAGTGAAAAGCGGAATGCAGGGGTTTCAGGACCGTCAGGTCGCCATTGCCCGGCGCCAGAAGGGTGGCGATCTCGCCCCGCGCACCAGGCAAGGCCTGGCATGCCTTCACCAGATCCTTGAAGTCAGACCTCCAGATCCCATAGTTGTCGTTGGCATAGATGGCCACCGCCCCCTGGGCCGAGAGCCGGCGCTTGAGCCGCGCCGTGGCATGCGCCGCCTCCAGGGCGCCGCGCAGCAAGGCGTTCGCGCCGGGAAACCGCATCGGATTGATGAAATCGACAAGCACCAGCGCGGTGGCGCTCGGCTTCAACGCGGCCGCCTGGATTTCGGCCTTGCCGAATGCAGGGGTGGCCGCCATCACGGTCCGCCTACAACCGGCGGGTTTCCCAGGGGGCCAACCTGATGGGAAGTGCCTTTGATGCCGGTCGGCGGCATTGCGGTGATCGGGGCCGTGGTGGTAGCAATGGGGTCACGCACTGTGCACGCATCCTGGTTGCGCAGGCGGGAGGAGCTGAAGAGTGTTCCTGCCGCCGCCGGAGTGAAAACACCCCCATCATCGAATCCTGCGGCAGCGGCCGGTGTAGGAGCCCGCCAAAGGACCGGGTCAGAGACCGGAAAGCGCCCGGCGGATTTCGGCATGCCGGGCCAGACGGCCTTGTGCATGCGGCGCTGATGCGCCCGGGCCACGCCGGCAGAATTCGGCGGGGCTGCCAGCCGCCAGCCAATGGGGAGGCGAGCAAATTGGCACGGCTGGGCGGAGAGTGGCGCGGCAGAAAACTCCAGGGTTTCAGGGGCTCTGCAGCGCGATGGCGCAGGCGGCCTTGATCAGTCGGTCCCTGGGGTTGGGCTCCATCTCCGCGAAGGCCAGGTTGCGGCCGTCGCTCTCGGCATACTCCACCACGCGCATCTTTCCGTGCCACAGCGGCTTGCTGAACAGGGCGATGGAGCGGTGCCACGCCTTCAGCCCGGTACAGTCCACCACGGCCGTGGAGTAGTAGGAGTGGTAGGGCTGGTCATCAAAGCCCGTGCGTGGCCTGGCGCGGTTCACCCTGAGCTTGACGAGGCGCATGGATTCAAATGCGATGGCGCTGGTGGCATCCACCTCCAGCGTGTCCACGAAGGCATTGGCGGGGTCTCCCACCACGGTGAGCCATGAGGGCGCCTCGGCCGCGGCCGCCGAGGATGCCAACACAGCCACGATCAGGAGGGGGGTCATTTGCGGTCTCGTGCAAAGCGTCATTAAACCCGATTGTTCCGGGAAGGTGGGCTCCGTTCGTTCTTCTAGAACACCCCCAGCGCCAGCCCCGCAGCCATCGCTTCGCCCAGGGTGCGGCAGCGCAGCAGATCTTCATCGCCGATGTGCTTGACGGCGAGGATGGCCTCGGGGGTCTGGGCATGGGTGCAAACGATGAGGGGATCCCCGATGGGCCGCAGGCGCCAGCCGGTGGCGATGCGCTCTATTTGCCTTGCCGCGCTGTGTCCGTCGCTGCCCGCGCAGACCAGGCTGGCATAGGGCCGGCCGTTGACGTGGTCGAGCACGGCGTAATAGCTGCGGTCGAAGAAATCCTTGAGCTGACCGCTGATGGCTGCCAGGTTCTCGGGCGTGGCGAAAATCAGCCCGTCCGCGGCCAGCACGTCCGCGGGCCCCGCTTGCGCGGCGTGCAGCAGCCGCACCGCGACCGCCGCATCGGAGGCTGCGCCCTCGCGCGCCGCCTCGGCCATCTGGCGCGAGCCATCCGTCATGGAGTGATAGACGATCACCAAGGTCTTGCGCTGGTTCATGTCTCCAGCATAGCCCGACAACCGCCCGGTCCATCGCTGGCGCCCGCGGGCGGATCCTCTTGACCCTTGTCCCATAAGCGCGTTCAATCCGCCGTACCGCAGTCCGGTTGCAAATTGTCGCCATTGCTGCAGTTGCTTTCAGTCATTTCAGTGCGCCGGTCAGGCCGGGGCCATTCAAAGAGATAAGACCATGAGCATCGCCAGACGCCTTCATGCCATTTCCTTCCTCTTGATCGCGGGGCTCGCGGGGATCGTGCTCCTGGCCTGGCTCTACCTGGGGGAGGTCACGCGCCAGACAGAACTCGTGGCCGGCAAAGAGGTGCCGCGCCAGCTCCAGGCCAGCGCGATGGAGCTGAACGTCACGCGGTCTTCGCTCCAGATGCGCCATGCGATGCTGGTGCGCACGCCGCAAGAGCTGGCGGCCACGCTGGCGGACATCGCCGACAAGAAGCGCTTGATCGACACGGACCTCGCCAGCTTCGTGCAGGCCGCGGACACCGCCGCCGAGAGGACTCTGAACGCCGAGCTGTCCAAAGGGCTGCAGGCGTTCTGGAACGTGGCCGAGCAGAACCTTCAGTTGATCAAGGAGGGAAAGAAGGAGCCGGCGTTTGACTATCTGGTGGCCTCCACGATCCCCACGCGCAATGCGGTGCTTGCCGTCCTCGCCAAGGAAAAGGAGCACCAGGCCGGGCTGCTGAAAGCCAGCCTCGCCGAGATCGAACGGGACGTGAAGCTGACCCTTCGCGCGCTGGTCAGTGCCGTGGCGGCGGTGGCGATCGGGCTGCTGCTGTTCTCCTGGCACATCGGCGCCACCTTGCGGCGCAGGGTGGCCGCGTCGCAGGCCGTGGCCAATCGCGTGAGGGACGGCGACCTGACCACCCCGGTCACGGACGGCTCGCGTGATGAATTCAGTCCCCTGCTCGCGGCGCTGGCCGTGATGCAGGACTCGCTGACCCGGATCGTCAGCCAGGTCCGCAGCGGCTCGGAGACCGTGGCGGCGGCCAGTGCGCAGATATCCACGGGCAATGGCGACCTGTCCACCAGGACGGAGCACCAGGCGAGCGCCCTGGAGGAGACGGCGGCGGCCATGGAGGAACTCAATTCCACCGTGCAGACGAATGCGCAGAATGCGCTGCAGGCGAACGTGCTCGCGCAGAGCGCCTCCACGGTCGCGAAGCAGGGGGGCGACGTCGTGTCCAGGGTGGTGGACACCATGAGCGGCATCAATGAAAGCTCCAAGAAGATCTCCGAAATCATCGGCGTCATCGACGGCATCGCCTTCCAGACCAATATCCTCGCCCTCAATGCCGCCGTGGAGGCCGCCCGGGCTGGCGAGCAGGGGCGTGGATTCGCGGTCGTGGCCTCGGAAGTGCGCAGCCTGGCAGCACGCTCCGCGGCGGCGGCCAAGGAGATCAAGGCCCTCATCGCCACCAGCGTGGAGCGCGTGGAGGCCGGGACCGTGCTGGTGGGCGCCGCGGGGCAGACGATGAAGGAAGTGGTTTCGTCCATCGAGCGGGTGACCGAGACGGTGGCGCAGATCAGCGCGGCCGGAACCGAGCAGAGCCAGGGCGTGAGCCAGGTCAACGTGGCCGTCAATCAGATGGACCAGGCCACCCAGCAAAATGCGGCGCTCGTGGAGGAAATGTCCGCGGCCGCTTCCAGCCTGAGCATCCAGTCCCGAAGGCTGGTCGAAACGGTCGCGACGTTCAAGCTGTCCAGTTCCGCGCTGCAGCTGGAAGCCTCGGGCCAGCCCGGCCCGGCCTTGATGCTGGCCTGAGCCCGGCCGCCGTGCCCGATTGATCCTGTGCGCGCCCCGTGCCGGCGCCGGGAGCGCGGGCAAACGTCAGCCGGGCCGGAATCCGAGCGCTTTCATCGCGGGTGTCAAACTCACCGCGGCCTCTTCGTAGGCCTGCCAGGGGCCATTGCCCACGCCAAGCCTCGCGTCGATGTTCCGGACGTTCCAGTGGGCGGCGCTGGTCAGCGCATCCAGTTCTTCCCAACCGACGGGCACGGAAACGCCCATTCCCGGCCGTGCGCGTGCCGACCATGCGCTCACGGTCGTCGCACCGCGGCCGTTGCGCAGGTAGTCCACAAAGATCCTGCCCACCCGGTTGCGCGGACCGCTCTTGGCCACGAAGCGCTGCGGGATCGTCTCGGCCAGGTGCAGCACGATGGCCCTGGAAAAATCCTTGACCGTGTCCCAGTCGCGCAGGCGCTTGAGCGGAACCACCACGTGAAGGCCCTTGCCCCCACTGGTTTTCAAAAAGGCGGGAAGCCCCAGTCCCTGCAGCAGCACGCGCAGCAGCCGCGTGCCTTCACGCACATCCGCCCATGCCACGCCTTCGCCCGGGTCCAGGTCGAAGGTCAGCCGGTCGGGGCGCTCCATCCTGTCTTTCAGCGCGTTCCAGGTGTGGTATTCAAGGACGTTCATCTGCGACCCGCTGCGCAAGCCCTGTGGGGAGACCACTTCCAGCAAGGGCGCATGCCCCTCGTCCAGCGCCGGGTCCAGGCTCCGCATGCCGGGCAGCGCCTCGGCCTCCTGGTGCTTCTGAAAGAAGAGTTCTCCCGGCACGCCCCCGGGAGCCCTCACCAGGGCCACGGGCCGTGCTTTCAGGTGCTGCAGCATCAAGGGGCCGACCTTGGCGTAGTACCGCACCATGTCCATCTTGGTGAATCCCGTGGACGGATCGATCACGCGCTCGCCGTGGGAGATGCGCGGTCCGGGCTGTGGCGATCTGGCGCGTTTCCTGGCGCGGGGCGATCGCGTCGCCGGGGCCTGTGGTGCGTGTGCCGCGTCCGCGCGCTTCATCAGGCCGCCTTCTTGCGCTGCGCGGAAGGCGTCTTGGCCGCGGCACGCTTGCGCGCGGTTTTGCGCGGCGCCGTGCCGCCCTCCTTGGCCGCCGGCCTGGCGGCAGGGCGGCGGTTTCCGGGCTTGAGGCTGCGCTGCAGCAGCTCCGTGAGGTCGATGATTTCCGCGCTGCCCGTGGCGGCCTGTGCGGGCTGCGTGACCGTGCGGGTATCGCCCTGCTGGACCTTGGCGGCCACCAGGTCCATGACCTGCTGGCGGAATTCGTCCTTGAAATCTTCCGGCTTCCAGTGGCCGGTCATTTCGGCGATGAGCTGCGTCGCCATCTTCATCTCGCTGGGCTTGATGGCGGTGGCGCCCAGGGCGGGGAGATCCAGTCCCTCGAAACCCTTGACCTCGTCGCCCCATCTGAGCAGGTTGAGGACGAGCGCGGGTCCCGAGGGTGCCAGCAGCGCCAGGTGCTGCTTGGTCTGGATCACGACCTTTGCCAGCGCGATCTTCCCGGTCCTGGCGAGGGCTTCGCGCAGCAGGGCATACACCTTGTGCCCCTTGTTGATGGGGCTCACGTAGTACGGGCGCTCCAGGTAGACGAACGGGATTTCCTGGGCGTTCACAAAGCGCTCGATCTCGATGGTCTGGGTGGTGCGCGGGAAGGCGCCTTCGATTTCCTCCGGGGAAAGAACAACGTACTGCCCGTTCTCGTACTCGACGCCCTTGACGATGTGGGCCTTGTCGATTTCCTTGCCGGTGCGCTTGTTGATCCGCTTGTAGCCCACGGGGTCCATCGACCGCTTGTCCAGCCAATCGAAATCAATGCCTTGCTCCGTGGTGGCGGTGTGCAGGCCCACGGGAATATGGACAAGGCCGAAGGAGATGGCGCCCTTCCAGAGCACCCGGTTGCTGGTAGCCATGTACGCACTTTCTAACAGGGCATCGCGCAGCGCGGGATGCGTCGCGGGGCCGTTGGATTCGATCGTTTCGCGGCAGCCCTTCGATGTCTGTAGGAAAGCGGCGCGCCGCGGCCTCCGAAGAAGGCGCAAGGGGCCATTGGCCTACACCGTTGGCGGACTCCGCTGCCGACAATCAAAGGTCCAACGTGGCGAACGGATGAGGAGGTTTCCATGCCCGGTGAACTCGAGGAAGAGAACGTTTTTGGCACGGCGGATGCAAGCTCCTACTCCGCGGTGCTCTGCAGGACGCCGCAGGGGCGCTACACGGTGCAGAGCCTTCTGATAGACGGACACAATGTGCCGGTCCGCGATGCCTCCTGGGCCACGCGCGAAGAGGCCATCGATGCGCTCAAGGAATACGCCAAGGGAGACCGGCAACCGTAAGGCCCGCGATCCCCGAGCGGATGTCGGCAGCGCCAGCGCCGTGGCGCGGCAGGGGCCTGGTCACCCGGGCGGGTGGGCGAGCCTCTCCCTGCGCATTGCCAGCTTGCGGTAGAGCGTCTGGCGGCTGATGCCCAGGGTGCGTGCCGCGTGGCTCACGTTGCCACGGCAGCTCTCCAGGGCCTGCTGAATGGCGGATTGAGACAGTTCGTCCAGGTTCTGCGGCGGGGGCGGGGCTTCCTTTGGCGCGCAGAACCGGTCGGCCCGCCGGAGTTCGTCCTGGAAGTCGTCCGGCAGGTGGTGCCATTCGAGCACCTCCTCGTGCGGCTCCAGCATCGCGCAGGTGGTCCGCAGCACGCTGGCGCATTGCCGCAGATTGCCGGGCCAGGGGTACTGTTCCAGCATCGCCATCAGCGACGGCGCCAGCCGCAGGGCGCGGGAGGGCTCGATGTCCTCCAGCATCCTCGCGCTCAGCGCTTCGAAATCGGTGCGTTCACGCAAGGGTGGAAGCTCGACCGCGAGGCCATTGATCCGGTAGTACAGGTCGGCGCGAAAGCGCCCCTGCTCCGCCTCCTCGCGCAGCTTGCGGTTGGAGGCGCAGATGAGGGCGAAGTCCACGGCCACCGGATGGCCGCTGCCCAGGGGGACCACCTGCCGCTCCTGCAGCACCCGGAGCAACCGCGTCTGCAGGGCCGCAGGCATGTCGCCGATCTCGTCGAGGAACAGCGTGCCGCCCTGGGCCTCGCGCAGCAGGCCCAGGCGTCCTTCGCGGCGCCCGCCGGTGAACGTGCCGGGTGCGTAGCCGAACAGCTCCGACTCGATCAGCGCCTCCGGCATGGCCGCGCAGTTGATGGCGATGAAGGGGCCGTCGCGGCGCGGTCCGCTCTGGTGCGCGCCCCGCGCGAACCATTCCTTGCCCACGCCCGATTCGCCCTGCAGCAGCAGGGGGATGGGCTTGTCGAGGATGCGCCGTGTCTTGGCTGCCGCCATGCGCCAGCGCGCATCGCCGGTGTCCAGGCGCGCCAGGGCATCCGGGGGAGTACTGGAGGGCGCGGCGGGGGCGAGGGGGCGCACGGTGCGCTTGTCGGGCACCAGTTGCCCGAAGAGCTGGGAGCCATCGTGCCTGCGCAGGGAAAGCGGCGCGTCGGGGCGGCGCTGGTGGCGGGACAACAGATCCTCTAGGCCTGGATGGAGGATCTGGTCCAGCGAGACGCAGCCCAGCTGCGCGATGGAAAGGCGCAGCAGCGCCAGCGCACTGCGGTTGCCGCCCACCACCCAGCCGTCTTCCGAGACCAGCGCGATGCCTTCGGCCACGGTGCCAATGCCCTCGGGGTGGGTGTGCAGGTGCAGGCGGACATGGCGTTGGCTGCCCGACACCAGCAGCCGGTTTTCGATCATGTGCGCAGCGGTGCTGACCAGCCCCAGCGTGTGGGGGTTGCCCCGGCTGTGTTCGCTGGAGATATCCAGAATGCCCAGTATCTGCCCCGTGGCAGACAGGATGGGTGCGGCGGCGCAGGTCAGGAATCCGTTGCGCTCCAGAAAATGCTCGGCGCCATGCACTTCCACGGGCGCCACTTCGGCCAGCGCCGTGCCGATGGCGTTGGTGCCGCGCTGCTTTTCGTGCCACGAAGCGCCACTGGTCAGGGCCACCCGTTCGGCCTTGCCCAGAAAGTAGGCGTCGCCACAGGTGTCCACCAGCGTGCCGCAGGGGCTGGCCAGCACCACCACGCTTTGGCTGTCGCGCACCTGCTCGAACAGGTACTCCATGACGGGGCGCGAATGCGCCAGCAACTCCTGGTGGTGGCCGCGCAACTGCCGCAAGGCCTGGTGTTCCAGGTTGTCGGGGTTGCCCAGCCGCCCGGTGGGTAGCAGGCCGCTGTCCATGCTGCGCTGCCACGACCGTGCCAGACGCTCGTCCACAAGCCCGCTGGGGCATTGGCCTGATTCCAGCAGGTGCTGGCGGGCCTGCCGCAGTGCCACCGAGGTGGACGTGGATGTGGATCGCATGGTGTGTGTCTCCTGCCCGGGCGTCATCAACGCGCCCTGTGTACGAGCCAGTATGGCGGCCGCCGGGGGCCAGGGCAATAGCGATGGCCGGTGGGCGGCTTCAACTGTTCCATTTCGTGACAGGTGTCGCGTTCTGGAGCGGACACCTTGACGCCCGATGGGCCGCACCTTATTGCGGACGCGCAAACAAAGCCATAAAAATCAAGCACTTGGCAGATGGAGCAGGTTGGCACGGGTTTTGAGTCATGTCCTCTATCTGGCGGCGCGAGGTGCCGAGCAGATGTCCACAAATCCACCGGAGACAAGACAACATGACCGTTTACGCAGCCCCCGGCGCCGCTGGCGCCAAGATCGCCTACAAGCCCCAGTACAACAACTTCATCGGCGGCCGGCTCGTGGCCCCGGCCAAGGGCCAGTATTTCGACGTCATCTCGCCCGTGAACGGCAAGGTCTACACCCAGGCCGCCCGCTCCACCGCCGAAGACATCGAACTGGCGCTGGACGCCGCCCACGCCGCCGCCGACGCCTGGGGCAAGACCGACGCCGCCACGCGCGGCAACATCCTGCTCAAGATTGCCGACCGCATCGAGCAGAACCTGGAGCTGCTGGCCTATGCCGAAACCGTGGACAACGGCAAGGCCATCCGCGAAACGCTGAACGCCGACATCCCGCTCACCGTGGACCATTTCCGCTACTTCGCGGGCTGCGTGCGGGCGCAGGAAGGCGCGCTGTCCAACATCGACGAGAACACCGTGGCGTACCACATCCAGGAGCCGCTCGGTGTGGTGGGCCAGATCATTCCGTGGAACTTCCCGATCCTGATGGCAGCCTGGAAGCTGGCGCCTGCGATTGGTGCGGGCAACTGCGTGGTGCTCAAGCCCGCCGAGTCCACGCCTATCTCCATCCTGATCCTGGCCGAGTTGATCGCCGACCTGCTGCCGCCCGGCGTGCTCAACATCGTAAACGGCTATGGCCGCGAGGCGGGCATGCCGCTGGCCACGAGCAAGCGCATCGCAAAAATCGCCTTCACCGGCTCCACCAGCACGGGCCGCGTGATCGCGCAGGCCGCCGCCAACAACCTCATCCCCGCCACGCTGGAGCTGGGTGGCAAGAGCCCCAATGTGTTCTTTGCCGACATCATGGACAAGGACGACGCCTTCCTGGACAAGGCCATCGAGGGCCTGGTGCTGTTCGCGTTCAACCAGGGCGAGGTCTGCACCTGCCCGTCGCGTGCGCTGATCCAGGAATCCATCTACGACAAGTTCATGGAACGTGTCTTGAAGCGCGTAGCCGCCATCAAGCACCAGAACCCGCTCGACACCGACAGCATGATGGGCGCGCAGGCCAGCAAGGAGCAGCTCACCAAGATCCTGTCGTACCTGGACCTGGGCAAGCAGGAAGGCGCCGAAGTGCTGGCCGGCGGCGGCCAGGCGCACCTGGGCGGTGACCTGGAAGGCGGCTACTACGTGCAGCCCACGCTGTTCAAGGGCCACAACAAGATGCGCATCTTCCAGGAAGAAATCTTCGGCCCCGTGCTGGCCGTGACCACCTTCAAGGACGAGGCCGAGGCGCTGGCCATCGCCAACGACACGCTGTACGGCCTGGGCGCGGGCGTGTGGAGCCGCAACGGCAACGTGGCCTACCGCATGGGGCGCGCCATCAAGGCCGGCCGCGTATGGACCAACTGCTACCACGCCTATCCCGCGCATGCGGCGTTCGGCGGCTACAAGGAGTCGGGCATCGGGCGCGAGACGCACAAGATGATGCTCGACCACTACCAGCAGACCAAGAACCTGCTGGTGAGCTACTCAGAAAACAAACTCGGCTTCTTCTGATTTGGTGGGTTGTGGCCCACAGGGCGCCGCTGGCATCGTTGCGCCGTCTTGCCCTGGCGCTGCCGCTGCCTGCGACGACGCGCCTGGCCATCGACGCTCTGTGAACCACCGTGACGCTGCAGCGAAATTACTTTCAGCACAGCAGCGTTTTTTGTCGGCGCACCAGGAGATCACCATGGTCGAGAGAGTCATTGCCACCGAGGCAGCCCTGGCGCTGATCGCGCAGCTGCAGGCGCAGCATGGCAGCGTGCTGTTTCACCAGTCGGGTGGCTGCTGCGACAACAGTGCGGCCAACTGCTATCTGCCTACCGATCTCACGATTGGAGCCAGCGATGTGCTGCTGGGCGATGTGGGCGGCGCGCCGTTCTACATCGGCAAATCCCAGTACGAGTACTGGAAACACACGCAGCTCATCCTGGATGTGATCGACGGGCACGGCGGCACGTTTTCGCTGGAAGGCAGCACGGGCAAGGCGTTCCACACCCGCTCGCGCCTGTTCACCGACGGGGAGTGGGCCGAGATCGAACCACGGGTCAGCCAGGATCTGGCGTGATGCCGCACACCGCTTTCTTCACGCGCCGTCTCCCGCGTTGCCCGTGATGGGCAGCACGGTGCCGGTGATGTAGCTGGAGCAGCAGGGGGCCGCCAGGAACACATAGGCGGGAGAAATCTCCTCGGGCTGTGCCGGGCGGCCCATGTGCGTCTTTTCGCCAAACCTGGCGATGTCCCCGGGCGCCTTGTCCGCGGGGTTGAGGGGCGTCCACACGGGCCCCGGGGCCACCGCGTTCACGCGGATGCCCCGCTCGGCCAGGTTGTGGGCCAGGGCCTTGGTGAAGGCATGGATGGCGCCTTTGGTGGCGGAATAGTCCAGCAGTTCCTTGCTGCCGCGCAGGCCGGTGACCGAGCCGGTGTTGATGATCGAATCGCCCCGGTGCAAGTGGGGCAGGGCTGCCTTGGCCATGTGGAAGTAGCCATAGATGTTGGTCTGGAACGTCTCGTCGAAACGCTCCGCCGTCAGCGCTTCGAGGGAGTCCGCGTGCTCCTGGAACGCGGCGTTGTTGACCAGCACGTTGAGTTTGCCAAACGCCTTGACCACCTGCCGCACGGCGCCGGCGCAGAATGCCGCGTCCTTGACGTCGCCGGGTATCAGGATGCACCGGCCGCCCTCGGCCTCCACCAGCTCGCGCGTCCGCTGGGCATCCTCGTGTTCGGCCAGGTAGGCGATGGCGACATCCGCGCCCTCGCGGGCAAACAGCACCGCCACCGCACGGCCTATCCCGGAGTCGCCCCCGGTAATGAGGGTGGAGAACCCCGTGAGCTTGCCGCTGCCCCGGTAGTGGGGTGCCTCGAACCTCGGCTTGAGCTGCATCTCGGCCTCGCTGCCGGGTTTGGCAAGGTGCTGGGCCGGCAGCGGGGGGGCGGGTTCCGAGCGCCCGGGGCCGGGCGCGGGGGCCTTGCCCCGGGCCGAAGCGGGCGCTGCCATGGCCGGGCGGGCGCGCTCGTCGCGGCGGTCCTGCGCTGCCTGGATCTTCTTTTGCTTCGCGGCCGTGGCCGTGGCCCGTGCGGCCGGGGTGGACGGGGCTGTCTTGGATGATGGCTTCATGGCAAGGCTTCTTCACATGCGGTGGATGGGAAACGGGCGGCGTCGGGCCGGCGCGTGGTGTGCAATCGCGGTCAGCCCAGCGGCTTCCATAGCGGGGGCTCGGGCTCGGGAAACCGCAGCGGCACCTGGCGGGGCCGGGCCATGGCTTCCCACTGGCGCATGCGCTTGAGTTCGCGGGGCTTGAGGTGGGGATCGGAACCGGAGCGGTGTGTCTTGGACATGGTGTTCTCCAGGGCGGCAGGGAAGAAGCTCCATTAGCCCTCCGCGCGCGCGGCGGCCGTGTCGGACAGTTTTGACTGTGCCCATCGGATGGATACGGCGAAGGCCCGGCGGGTGGCGTGGCGCCTCCGGCGCCCGCCGGCCTACGTCACTTCTTGCCGGAGGGCTGTCCGTTCTTGGCCAGCCCCAGCATTTCCGACATCCAGGTCACCAGCATCGCGGTGTAGGCCTCGCTCCATTCGGGTTTGGACAGGCTGTGGTCTGCCTGCTTGATCACCCGGTAGGTCATGGAGTGGGTGCGCAGGAACGCGGCGCGGTAGTTCTCGATGACCGGGTGCGGGACGATGTGGTCGAGTTCGGATTCGACCAGCAGCACATCCCCTTCGAAGACCGCGCTGGCCGCCAGGGCGCGGTTGCTGTCGGAGGCGAGTTTCATGGCGCGGTAGCGGGATATCTCCTGGCGGTCGAGGTTCTGCTTGGACACCAGCCAGTCCTCGTCCTTGTAGAGCGCGGGAGCGCGCAGCGCCATCCACCGCAGGGGCCGCATCGCGCTGAGCACGGTGGCCAGGTAGCCGCCGTAGCTGCTGCCCACCACCGCCACGGAGTTGGCGTCCACCGCGGGGTGGCCCGTGAGAAGGTCGTAGGCGGCGAGCATGTCGTTGAGGTTGTCTTCCCGGGTGACCGTGTCGCGGTGGGCCTTGTCGCTGGCATGGCCCCGCAGGTCGAAGGTCAGGCAGATGCACCCCAGGGCGGCGATGGCATGGGCGCGCGCAAGGTACTGCTCCTGGCTGCCGTCCCAGCCGTGCACCAGCATGACGCCCGGCACCACGGTGTCGGGCGCGACCAGCGTGCCCGCGATCGTGCGGTCCCCCGAGGGAATCTGGATCGCCCTATGCCGCGTGGCCATCGCGATGCACCAGGGCGTATTTGGTCAGCAGGCCCACTTCGGGATCCTCTCCCCGGAAGTATTCCGTCGCCGCTGCCGGAAGGGGCTCGAAGCGGCCATACGTCTCCACGCAGCTGGCCTGCACCGAGCGCAGGGAGCGGTCGGCGTGAAAGGCTTCGAGCGCGGCCACTTCGGCGCCGGTGGCGCCGCCGATCCTCCAGGATTGCTCCAGCACCCCCGAGCACCACCGGCCGTCGGCCGCGATGCCCTGCGCGACGTCGTAGTTGATGCGCGAGGCGAAAAACCCCGGAAAGCATTCCCGCACCGCGGCGTCGTACGCCAGGGCCTGATCGACCGCCTTGCGGACGGGGCCGGGCGGGAGCGTGGACAGGAGCGCGTGGAAATCGCCCCGCACCACGGTCAGGTCGGAGCCGCCGTAGGCCATCGCGCCGGTGTTGTTCTGCGTGAGGCGCTGCCTGCCGTGGTACGAGGCCAGGATGCCCGCCACGCGCACCTGGCCCACGCTCAGCGTGTCCACCTGGGAGAGGTTGTGCTCCAGCACGATGCCCTGCTCGACCAGGGCCGCCTTGCCCAATGCCGCCAGGCAGGCGGAGAGCGCGCGGGCGTCGGGCACCACCGTCTGGCCGCGCCCTCCGGTCTCGCCCACGGGCTTGACCCGCACGGGACCCAGCGCCAGCAGTTGTTCACCGGCCTCCTGCGCATCCCGGCTGGAGAACGCGGTGTAGCCCGGCAGCACGGCGGCACCGACCCGGCGGGAAAACGCCTCGCTCCAGCCTTGCGGGGCCGCGGCCGTGGCCGACACCAGGGGATGGGTGATGGCCTTCGTGGCGACGAAGGCATGGGGCACCACGCCGCCGAACAGGTCGTCTTCTCCCAACAGGCCCAGGCGCTGCGCCGTGGACGCCACGAGGGTGTCGCTGGGCACGAGGTAGGTGCGGCGGGTCCACAAGGGCTGGGGCACCTCTTCCATGAAGGGGCAGCCCTTGAGCGCGGCGACATGGCGGGCGATCTGCTCGCGCGTCACGTGTTCGTGCACGCTCGAGTGCCCCTTGATGCCCTGCGTGAACGGCATGACGATTTCTGTCTGGGCGGATGATCTGGAGGGCGAGGGGCGGAGAGCGTCACCGTATGCGGACAAGGCGGTCATGCGGATTCCTTTGCTCTCGGAAACGGCGAGAGGGGCCGGCGGCGCCATCGCCAGGGGGATGCCGCCATCGTATTTTTGGACCGCCGGGCCTGTTGTAGGACGAATGAGCAACTGTGGCGCGGAGCGCGCCAGCCGGGAACGCCAGGGGAAGCCCGACCCGTTCCACGCGGGCAGGAATAAGCCGCCCACTCCCGCGCGGGGGAGGGGCGGCCAGGGAGGCAGGGGCGCCGCGCCATGGGCCGGGTCACCGGCGAACGTGCGCCCGCCGGCCTTCCTCAAGGAGCGGCGCCGCCGTCAGCCTGCGTCCTTGGATTTGCCGGACGTGGCGCCGGGATTGCTGGTGCTGCTGCCCGTGGCACCGGCCTGGCCCTTGGAGGGGGACTGCTGATTGCGCGAAGTGCGCCAGGTATTGAAGTCGTCGGAAAACTTCTCGTAGCGCTCCTTGCGCCACGACTGGTAGTCCTCGTCCAGCAGGCGCAGCTGTTCCTGCCGCCATTGCTGGTAGTCGGGGTCGTGGTGACCCTGGCGGCCCTGGGAGGGCCCGCGCAGCTCATCGTCGCTGCCCCAGCGCCCACCCCCTCGGGCATAGCCCGCGCGGTCCTGGTCCTGGTAGTCCCGGTAGTCGCTGTCGAAGCGGCTGTTCGGCGGGTGGTACATCTCCCGGCCATCGTTGCGGTAGCCGCCGCCTCCCTGGAACCGGTCCGGCGAGGAAAAACGGTCACGGCCCTCGCGCGGCGGCAGGCCCAGGCCAGCGTTGCCACGGTAGTCGTTGCGCACCATGCCGTACTGGCCGTACCGGTCATCCAGCTCGGGGGCGTAGCCCGGGCGCTGGTCATCGCGGTCCATGCTGCCGCGGTGGGCGCGTTCGGCATACCGCCCTTCGTCGTGGTCCCGACCCATGCCATGGCGGGAAAAGCCGCTGTCATCACTGTCTCGATAACCCATTTTCAATTCTCCTGGTGTGTTGGTCCGTTCATGGTTGCTGGCTGGTCAGCCAGGGTTGCGAGGAAATGCCTGCCGGTGCCTACAAGGCCGGCTCAGCGCTGGTTCTGGGAAGAGCGGCGGGAAGAGTCGCCTTGCTGCTCGCGGCTTCCCTGGTTGCCGCCGGAGCCCGGGCGCTCGTTCTGCCCCTGCTGGCGGCTGCCGGAAGCGCCGGTGCTCTGCTCCGCCTGGCGGTTGCCCGAACTCTTGCGCTGGGAGTCGCTGTCGTCGGTGTATTGGTTGTGGCCTTGGGGGTTGTTGTTGGGCATGGAATATCTCCTGATGATCAAAAAAAAATGCACACGAAGGCCGTGTGTGAATTCATTTTGAAAATCTGCGGCAGCGATTTCTGTAGGTTCCGTCCTATAGGCGGGTCGGTTTTTTTCCATGCGGCGGCGTCAGGCCACGCGCATGTGGCAGCGCGCAGGCGAGCGGGTGGCGGGGACGCGGCTGGCGCGGGGCCGAGCGGCCGCTGCGCGGCCGCAGGGGGCGAGTGCGGCCAGGGGGCCTATGGGCGTGCGGAGCGCCGGCAATAGATGAATTGCTATTAAATATATAGCTTATGGCGCTTGTGTATCAAGCGCTGAAGCCCGTTTTCAATGAAAACTCGGCGGCGGCCCCCGCTCCGCAGGGGACCGCGCCAGGCCTGCCGTCAGTAGGTTTCCAGGTGCAGCCGTCCTTCGCGCTGGAGCACTGCGCCCACCTGTTCCCACTCCAGGCCGCTGTCGCGGGCGATGTCGCGCAGCGCCATCACCACGCCTTCTTCCATGCTCTTGAGGCCGCAGACATAGAAGTGGGTGTTCCCGTCGCGCAGCAGCGCGGCCAGGTCGGCGGCGCGCTCGCGCATCAGGTCCTGTACGTAGCGCCGGGGCTGCCCGGCCGTGCGCGAGAACGCGAGGTTGATGTCGATGAAGTCCTTGGGCAGGCTTTGCAGCGGGCCGAAGTAGGGCAGCTCCTGCTGGGTGCGCGCGCCGAAGAACAGCAGCAGCTTGCCGCCCTCGAACTTGCCGCTGCTGCGCAGGCGGCGGCGCCATTCGGTCATCGCGCGCATGGGCGCGCTGCCCGTGCCGGTGCAGATCATCACGATGTGCGAACGGGGGTGGTTGGGCATCAGGAACGAGCTGCCGAACGGCCCCACCACCTGCACCTTGTCGCCCACCTTCAGGTCGCACACGTAGTTGGAGGCCACGCCGCGCACGGCGTTGCCGTCGTGGTCGGTGGTCACGCGCTTCACGGTGAGCGCCAGGTTGTTGTAGCCGGGCCGCTCGCCGTTGCGCGGGCTGGCGATGGAGTATTGGCGCGCATGGTGCGCCTTGCCCAGCACGTCGGTGCCCGGCGGGACGATGCCGATGGACTGCCCCTCCAGCACCGGGAACGGCATGCTGCCGAAGTCGAGCACGACGTGGTGCGTCTCGCTTTCAAAGCCTGCTTCGGTGCAGTTGAAGTTGCCCACCACCGTTGCCGTGGTGGGGCTCTTGGGCGGGAACAGGTTGGTGTAGGGGTGCGCGGCCGACCAGGGCGGCACGGCGGCGCCGTACTGGGCGGAACGGAAGGCCTGCGTGCCCGGCTCCACGGGTGCGGCCGGTGCGGACGACGCCAGTGCGGTGTCCATGGCCGAGGGCGCTGCGCCTTCGGCGGCCAGCACATCGGGCGCCAGTTCTGGCGGCAGCGCCTCCCAGGTGAGCTGTTCTTCGATCGTGTACGCGCGCGCCACCGGCATGGTGCGCCAGTTGTCGATGGAACCCGTGGGGCAGGGCGAGATGCAGGCCATGCAGCCGTTGCACACGTCGGCCCGCACGACGTAATTGTTGTCGTCGTGCGTGATGGCGCCCACCGGGCAGGTCGCCTCGCAGGTGTTGCAGCGGATGCAGATCTCGGGGTCGATCAGGTGCTGCTTCAAGATGCCGTTGTCGATCAGCGTGGTGGTGTCCATATTTGTCTTCCAGCAAGTCTCCCGGCAGCGGCTCAGGGACTCAATTGAACCGGACGTACTCGAAATCGATAGGCTGGCGGTTGATGCCCATGACCGGGGGCGCGATCCAGCCGGCGAACTTGCCCGGCTCGACCACGCGGCCCATCAACGATGCCACGAAAGCGAAGTCTTCGGCGCTCGGCAGCCATTCATCGCGCTTCGCGGCCCATTCGACCTCGTTCACCACGCGGCCGTCGGGCGACATCTTGATGCCCGCCAGCGCACCGATCTGGCGGTTGAAAGCCTTGTGCGGCACCGACAGGCGCGTGGGAATCCCGGCCTTTTCCAGCACCTTGTTCCAGCGGCCCACGCCCGCCATCGAGTCCTTGATGAAGTCGTCGCGCAGCACCTCGTTCAGGGCGTTGAGCATGGGCACGTCCTTCTCCAGCAGCTGGCCGTCCTTGACCTCCAGCACCTTGTAGGTCTGGCCCTTGAGAATGTGGTCGTCCGTGCGCTTGCCTTCTTCGTAGCGGCCCTTGAGGCCCGAGCTGTAGAAGATGGCCGCGTTGCTCGACTGGTCGGCGCCGAACAGGTCGATGGTCACGCTGTAGTGGAAGTTGAGGTAGCGCTGCACCGTGCCGAGGTCGATGGCGCCGGCGGCGCGCACCTTGGCCGGGTCGTCGGTTTTCAGTTCGTTCATCACCTGCGCGGTGCGCGCCAGCACGCGCGAGACGCCGGATTCGCCCACGAACATGTGGTGGGCCTCTTCGGTCAGCATGAACTTGGTGGTGCGTGCCAGCGGGTCGAAGGCGCTTTCGGCCAGGGCCGAGAGCTGGAACTTGCCGTCGCGGTCGGTGAAGTAGGTGAACATGAAGAACGCCAGCCAGTCGGGCGTCTTCTCGTTGAAGGCGCCCAGGATGCGCGGGTTGTCCACGTCGCCCGAGGTGCGCTGCAGCAGTGCCTCGGCCTCCTCGCGGCCGTCGCGGCCGAAGTGCTTGTGCAGCAGGTAGACCATGGCCCAGAGGTGGCGGCCCTCTTCCACATTGATCTGGAACAGGTTGCGCAGGTCGTACATCGAAGGCGCCGTCAGGCCCAGGTGGCGCTGCTGCTCCACGCTCGCTGGCTCGGTGTCGCCCTGCGTGACGATGATGCGGCGCAGGTTGGCGCGGTGCTCGCCGGGCACGTCCTGCCAGGCCTTCTCGCCCTTGTGGTCGCCGAAGTGGATCTCGCGGTTGGCGTCGCCCGGGTTCAGGAAGATGCCCCAGCGGTAGTCGCGCATCTTCACGTGGCCGAACTGGGCCCAGCCCTGCGGGTCCACGCTCACGGCGGTGCGCAGGTAGACCTCGTGGTTGGTCGAGCCTTCGGGGCCCACGTCGTCCCACCAGTTGATGAAGTTGGGCTGCCAGCCTTCGAGCGCGCGCTGCAGCGTGCGGTCTTCGCCGAGGTTGACGTTGTTGGGGATCTTCTCGCTGTAGTTGATCGTGCTCATCGTTGTTCCTTGGGTTGTGCGGAGGGCTGCGGATTCAAACGCGGTTCAAGTCGAAGCCGGCCTTTTCGCCGGTGCCGTAGACCTTCAGCGCGCCCTTTTCGCCGACGGCGTTGGGGCGGTTGAAGATCCAGTTCTGCCAGGCCGTGAGCCGGCCGAAGATGCGCGTGGCCATGTTCTCCTTGCTGGCAAAGCGCAGGTTGGCCTCCAGCCCGGTCAGCGCGTCGGGCGACATGGCGGCGCGCTCCTCGATGGCCATGCGCAGTTCGTCGTCCCAGTCGATGTCGTCGGGCGCGGCGGTGACCAGGCCCAGGGCCAGGGCCTCGTCGGCGTCGAGCGGCTTGCCAGCCGCGGCGCGCGCGGCGTCGAGCGGCGCGGCCTCTTCATAGAAGCGGCGCTGCAGGCGGCTCTGGTCGTTCACCATCGGGAAGAAGCCGAAGTTGAATTCGTTGAGCGTGAGCTTCGGCGCGCGCCCGGCGTCGTCGGGCAGGGCCAGCATGTAGGTGCGGTCGGCCGCGAAGGCCAGCTCGGCCAGCGTGCCGGCGAAGCACGAGCCCTCCTGCACCACCGCGAACAGGGTGCGCGAGGACACGTCCAGCCGTGCCAGCGCGCGGCGCAGCGCGCCGATGGTCTCGCGCACCAGCCAGTGGTCCTTGTGGGCCAGCATCACCGCGTCGGAGGCGAGCACGGCCTGCGCGTCGCCCTCGGTCTTGAGCAGCCAGGTGCCGATGTCGAGCTCGTTGGTGCGCAGGTTGAGGATGGCGTCGTCGAGCTCGCGCGCCAGGGCCAGCGGCCACCAGGCGGCCCCAGTGGCCTCGATGGCCGCGATGTCGGCGGGCTGTGCGCCGGTGGGCGCCTTCAGCGTGAGGGTGGCCGTGCGCCTGGCGCGGTCGATCTGCACCTCGACATGCGAATAGCGCAGGCTGTCCGCGCCGTCCTCGCGCTCCAGGCGGGTCAGGGCCACGCCCTGGGCGCCGACCGGGCGGTCGCTGCCGACGGCCAGCTCGGTGGCGCGCGCCTGCACGGCGGCGGCGAACTGGGCAGGTTTGGCCACCGCATCCACCAGGCGCCAGTCCACCGCGCGCTGGCCGCGCACGCCTTCGACGCTGGTGCAGAAGATGTCTGCCAGGTCGTGGCGCACATGGCGCTTGTCGGTCACGCGGGTCAGGCCCCCGGTGCCGGGCAGGACGCCCAGCAACGGCACTTCGGGCAGCGACACCGAGGAAGAGCGGTCGTCCACCAGCAGGATCTCGTCGCACGCCAGGGCCAGTTCGTAGCCGCCGCCCGCGCAGGCACCGTTGACCGCGGCGAGGAACTTCAGGCCGGAGTGCTTCGACGAATCCTCGATGCCGTTGCGCGTCTCGTTGGTGAACTTGCAGAAGTTCACCTTCCAGGCGTGGCTGGAGACGCCCAGCATGAAGATGTTGGCGCCGGAGCAGAAGATGCGGTCCTTGCCGCTGGTGACGATGACGGTGCGCACGCCCGGGTGCTCGAAGCGCACGCGGTTGAGCGCGTCGTTGAGCTCGATGTCCACGCCCAGGTCGTAGCTGTTGAGCTTGAGCTTGTAGCCGGGGCGGATGCCGCCGTCTTCGGCGATGTCGAGCGACAGGCGGGCCAACGGACCCTCGACCGCCAGTTTCCAGTGGCGGTACTGCGTGGGATCGGTGCGGTAGTCAACGCGGGAGGGTGCGGTGGTCTGGGCGGTCATGGGGCGTCTCCGTCAAAAACTGCGAACAGGAATAATAATGCATAAATCAATCGACTGATGTGCATCATGATGCATGTTTGCGAGCGAGTCAATGCATGCCGCGGTTTTTTGCTGGATTTATGGCGCGCGGGGGCGCCGGGGTGTCAGTGCGGCGGGTGGGCCATCAGCTTGCGCACCCCGGCGCGCAGCTGCCGCAGGCTTTCCTCGAGGTTCTGCCCCGAGGTGTCGATGGTCAGGTCCGCCTTGGAATAGAAGGCGGCCCGGCCTTCCAGGATGCGGCGCAGGTCGTCCATGGCTTCCTTGCTCGCGGCCATGGGGCGCATGTCGCCCTGGGCCAGCACGCGGCCCATGTGCTCCTCGGGGGCGGCGCGCAGCCACACGGTGGTGCAGTGCGCGAGCAGTTCGTTGAAGGTGGCGGGGTCCGAGACGATGCCGCCGGGGGTGGCGATCACCACCTCGCTGTGGATCTGCACGATCTCTTCGAGCGCGCGGCGCTCGTAGCGGCGGTAGGCGGTGGTGCCGTACAGGTCGTGGATCTCGCGCACGCTGCAGCCCGCCAGGGTTTCGATCTCGCGGCTCAGCTCGATGAACGGCACGTCCAGGTCGCGTGCCAGCAAAGGCCCCAGCGTGGACTTGCCCGCGCCCCGCAGCCCCACGAGCGCGATGCGCCGGTGGCGCGCCGTGTCGCTCGCGCCGCTGCTCAGCAGCTCATGCAGCGCCAGCCGCGCGCGGCGCAGCTCGGGTTCGCTGCGGTGCTCCAGCAGTTCGCGGATCAGCAGCCATTCGGGGGAACGGGTGGTGAAGTCGCCCACCAGCTCGGCCAGCGAGCAATGCAGCGCGCCCGCCACCTGCTGCAGCACCAGGATGGACGCGTTGCCCGTGCCGTACTCCAGGTTGGCAAGGTGCCGCTCCGACACATCGGCCGCCATGGCCACCGCCTTGCGCGTGAGCCCGCGCTGCGCCCGCAGGTTGCGAACGCGTTCGCCGAGGGCGGCGAGCAGGGGGTTGCGGGCCTCTTCGGTGGGCGCAGCCGTGCCGCCGCCAGCGAAAGGTGGCAGGGTGACTGTGTCTTCTTGTTCGTTCATGTCCATCCTCGTTCACGTCGGCTGCGGCGTGGCATTTTGCGGTGCGTGCCCCGGGCTTCAAACGCTTTTGAAGGCGTTCGGCCGCCGCTAGGGGAAAACACCATACATGCACTATAGTGCTTGACACTGCATCAAGCATTAACTATTGTTCGTGTGCAGGCAAGATACTGCACATTGCTCCATCCCACAAGAACACATATCAAGCCTTGTGCACGCTGCACTCCATTGTCCCAGCCACCCACGAGTCGCCATGTCCGATAAAGCAGCATTTCATGAAGCCCTGTCCGCATTGACGGGCCAGATCGCGGGCCGTGCCCTGGACGGCGACCTGCAGGCCTGGCTCAACCAGACCCACGGGCCCGCCAGCGCGGCCTACCAGCAGCTCAAGGCGGGGTGCCTGGCCGGCGTGGCGCAGGGCTGGCTCTGCGAGCGCGAGGGCGGCGGCATCCGCTACGGCCGCGTCTTCAAGGCAGACGACGCGCTGCGCCGCTTCTCGGTGGATGTGGTGGACATGCAGGACATCGCCGGCCCGCACCATACCCATCCGCTGGGCGAGATCGACCTGATCATGCCGCTGGAGGGCGACGCCACCTTCGACGGGCATCCCGCCGGCTGGTGCGTGTACCCGCCCGGCAGTGCCCACCGCCCCACCGTGGCGCAGGGCCGCTCGCTGGTGCTCTACCTGCTGCCCGAAGGGCAAATCCAGTTCAGCAAGTGAAACACCCCCTGAGTCGCTTCGCGCCTTCCGCCTCTCTCATATTGCTCCGCAATCTAGGAGGGGGACGCCCCCGGTGCACGCAAGCGGAGCGCCGCCTGCGCGGCATGGCGGCCCTTGCACGGCGACGCTGGCCGGGACCATGCCCATTTCGTGCGCCGCGCGCTGATGACCGATAACCCGCTTTTTTTCTGCCTATCTCTCTATCTGTATGACCGAACTGCTCCCCAACTACGCCGCCGGACGCTGGCAAACCGGCCAGGGCCCGGGCGCCGTGCTCAAGGACCCGGTGCTGGGCCATGACCTGGTGCGCGTGGATGCCACCGGGCTCGACCTGCCCGAGGCCTTCCGGTTCGCCCGCGAGCAGGGCGGCTCGGCCTTGCGTGCGTTGACTTACCGGCAGCGTGCCGCTCTCCTGGGCGCCGTGGTCAAGGTTCTGCAAACCCACCGCGACGCCTACTACGAGATCGCCACGGCCAACGCCGGCACGGTGAAGAACGACTCCGCCGTGGACATCGACGGCGGCATCTTCACGCTGGGCCAGTACGCCAAATGGGGCGACGCGCTGGGCGATGTGCGCGTGCTGCGCGATGGCGATGCCGCCAGGCTCGGCAAGGAGCCCGTGTTCCTGTCGCAGCACCTGCAGGTGCCCACGCGCGGCGTGGCGTTGTTCATCAATGCCTTCAACTTCCCGGGCTGGGGCCTGTGGGAGAAGGCGGCGCCCGCGCTGCTCTCCGGCGTGCCGGTGATCGTCAAGCCCGCCACGTCCACGGCCTGGCTCACGCAGCGCATGGTGCGCGATGTGGTCGATGCGGGCGTGCTGCCGGCGGGCGCGCTGTCGGTCATCGCAGGCAGCTCGGCCGGGCTCATGGACCAGCTCGGGCCGTTCGATGTGGTCTCGTTCACCGGCTCGGCGGACACGGCCGGCATCATCCGCGCGCACCCTGCGGTGGCCGGGCGCTCGGTGCGCGCCAACATCGAGGCCGACAGCCTCAACAGCGCCTTGCTGCTGCCCGATGCGGCGCCCGGCAGCGACGCCTTCAACCTGCTGGTGCGCGAAGTGGTGCGCGAGATGACGGTCAAGTCGGGCCAGAAATGCACCGCCATCCGCCGCATCCTGGTGCCGGCAGACGTGTACGGCGCTGCGGCCGAGGCCATCGGCGCCAAGCTCGCGGGCGTGACGGTGGGCAACCCCCGCAACGACGGCGTGCGCATGGGCTCGCTCGTCAGCACCGCCCAGCTGCACGCCGTGCGCGAAGGGCTTGCGCAGCTGTGCGCCCACGCCGACATCCTGCACGACGGCCGCCACCAGCCGCTGGTGGATGCCGACCCCGCCGTGGCCGCCTGCATCGGCCCGGTGCTGCTGGGTGTGCACGACGCCGATGCGGCGGCCGTGGTGCACGAGGTCGAGGTGTTCGGCCCCGTGGCCACGCTGGTGCCCTACCGCGATGTGGACCACGCTGTAGCGCTCGCACAGCGCGGCCAGGGGTCGCTGGTGGCATCGCTGTACGGGGCCGACGAGGCCGCGCTGGGGCATGCCGCCGTGCAGCTCGCAGCCAGCCATGGCCGCGTGCACGTGGTGACGCCCGACGTCGCCCAGGCCCACACCGGCCACGGCAACGTGATGCCCATGTCGCTGCACGGCGGCCCGGGGCGTGCGGGCGGCGGGGCGGAGCTGGGAGGCCTGCGGGCGCTGGGCTTCTACCACCAGCGCAGCGCCGTGCAGGCCAGCCCCGGTGTGCTGGCCGCGCTCGGCCTCTGACCGCCCAGGCGCAGACCACGGCAGCCGCCAGCCAGCACGCACCACCAGAAAAACGCCAGCGAACCACGGAGACATCGCCATGACCACCCTGCCAGAGCGTTTCAACTTTGCACAGCACCTGTTCGACCTGAACCGCGACCACGCGCAGCGCACGGCCTACATCGACGACCGCGGCATGCTGAGCTACGGCGACCTGCAGGACCGCGCCCGGCGCCTGGCCGGTGTGCTGGTGGATGCCAGCCTGCGCCGCGAAGAGCGGGTGCTGATGCTCATGCACGACACCAGTGACTGGCCCGTGTGCTTTCTGGGCTGCCTGTACGCCGGCGTGGTGCCCGTGGCGGTGAACACGCTGCTCACGGCGGACGACTACGCCTACATGCTGGGCCACAGCCGCGCGCAGGCCGTGCTGGTCTCGGGCGCGCTGCTGCCCGTCCTGCAAGACGCGATGGCGCGCGGTGGCCATGAGGTGTCGGCGCTGTGGGTGTCGCAGCCCACGCAGGCACTCCCGGCCGGCGCCGTGGGCCTGGACGAGGCCATTGCCAGCGCCCAGCGCCTGCCAGCGCCCGCAGCCACCGGGCCCGACGACCCGGGCTTCTGGCTGTACTCGTCGGGCTCCACCGGCAAGCCCAAGGGCACGGTGCATACCCATGGCAATCTCTGGTGGACGGCCGAGCTGTACGGCAAGCCCGTGCTGGGCCTCACGCGCGACGATGTGTGTTTCTCGGCCGCCAAGCTCTACTTCGCCTACGGGCTGGGCAATGCGCTGACCTTCCCGCTGTCGGTGGGCGCCACCGTGGTGCTGATGGCCGAGCGGCCCACGCCCGATGCCACCTTTCAGCGCTGGGTGGACCACCGGCCCACCGTGTTCTTCGGTGCGCCCACCGGCTTTGCGGGCATGCTGGCCTCGCCCCGGCTGCCGGCGCGCGCCCAGGTGGCGCTGCGCATGTGCTCGTCCGCTGGCGAGGCGCTGCCCGCCGAGATCGCCCAGCGCTTCAAGGCGCATTTCGGCTGCGACATCATCGACGGCATCGGCTCCACCGAGATGCTGCACATCTTCTTGTCCAACCGCCCGGGCGACATCCGCTACGGCACCACGGGCAAGCCCGTGCCCGGCTACGAGGTCGAGCTGCGCGGCGAGGACGGCAGCCCCGTGGCGGACGGCGAGGTGGGCGACCTCTACATCCAGGGCCCCAGCGCCGCGCTGATGTACTGGAACAACCGCGACAAGACGCGCGACACCTTCCAGGGCGGCTGGACCAAGAGCGGCGACAAGTACGTGCGCGATGCGGACGGCTACTACACCTACGCCGGGCGCAGCGACGACATGCTCAAGGTCAGCGGCATCTACGTGTCGCCCTTCGAGGTCGAGGCCACGCTGATGCAGCACGCCGCCGTGCTGGAGGTGGCCGTGATCGGCAAGCAGGATGGCGACGGCCTGACCAAGACCAAGGCCTTCGTCGTGCTCAAGGACGGCCAGGGCGCGACGGAAGAGGAGCTCAAGGCCTTCGTCAAGGACCGCCTGGCGCCCTACAAGTACCCGCGCTTCATCGAGTTCGTGCCCGAGCTGCCCAAGACCGCCACCGGCAAGATCCAGCGCTTTCGCCTGCGCGAGCAGGAGGCCCGGGCATGAGCGCCACGGCCAGCTCCGGCGACGCGGCGTCTCTGGCCAGCATCTCCTGGCGGGGGCAGGCCGTGCAGGTCGAGTACCAGTGGATAGCGCCCGAGCGCACGCAGGCGCCGCTGGTGGTCTTTCTGCACGAAGGGCTGGGCTCGCTGGCGATGTGGAAGGACTTCCCGCAGCGGCTGTGCGCGGACGGCGGCTTTCGGGGCCTGGTGTTCTCCCGCCCCGGCTACGGCCGTTCCACGCCGCGCGCGGCCGATGAACGCTGGGGCGTGGACTTCATGCACCGGCAGGCCGAGGAGGTGTTGCCCGCGCTGCTGCAGGCGCTGGGCGTGAGCGAAGCGCCCTGGCTGTTCGGCCACAGCGACGGCGCCTCCATCGCGCTGCTGTACGCCGCCCGCTTTCCGGAGCGCGTGGCGGGCCTGGTGCTGCTGGCGCCGCACATCTTCGTCGAGGACGTGACCATCGCCAACATCGAACAGGCGCGTGCCGCCTACGAGACCACCGACCTGCCGGGCAAGCTGGCCCGCTACCACGACGACCCCGATTCGGCCTTCTGGGGCTGGAACCGCATCTGGCTCGACCCCGCCTTTCGCGGCTGGAGCATCGTGGCCGACATCGCCGCCGTGCGCGCGCCCGTGCTGGCCGTGCAGGGTCTTGACGACGAATACGGAACGCTGGCGCAGATCCGCGGCATTGCCGAGCGCGTGCCGGGCACCCGGCTGCTGGAGCTGCCCGCCTGCGCGCATTCCCCCCACCGTGACCGGCCCGGCGACGTGATCGCCGAGACGGTGGCGTTCATCACGACAACATCCAGGAGACAACCATGACATCTCGCTACGCACGCACGGCATTCGCAGCGCTGGCACTGGCCTGCGGCGCCACCGCAGGCACGGCCCAGACCACCGACAAACTCAAGGTGGGTCTCATGCTGCCGTTCAGCGGCACCTTCAGCGCGCTGGGCGTTGCCATCGAGAACGGCTTTCGGCTGCACGTGGCCGAGCAGGGCGGCAAGCTCGCGGGCCGCGAGATCGAGTTCTTCAAGGTCGATGATGAATCGGACCCTGCCAAGGCCACCGACAACGTCAACAAGCTCATCAAGCGCGACGGCGTGGACGTGATCGTCGGCACCGTGCATTCGGGCGTCGCCACGGCGATGGCGCGCGCCGCCAAGCAAAGCGGCACCCTGCTCATCGTGCCCAACGCGGGTGCGGACGCGGTCACGGGCGCGCTGTGCGCGCAGAACATCTTCCGTTCGTCGTTCTCCAACTGGCAGTCGTCCTACGGCATGGGCACCGTGGCCGCGAAGCAGGAGAAGAAAAAGACCGCCGTCACCATCACCTGGAAGTACGCCGCCGGCGACGAGATGACCGAGGCCTTCAAGGAAGGCTTTGAAAAGGAAGGCGGCAAGGTCGTCAAGCAGCTCACCGTGCCGTTCCCGAACGTGGAGTTCCAGGCGCTGCTCACCGAGATCGCGGCCACCAAGCCCGACGTGGTGTTCGCATTCTTCGCGGGCGGCGGCGCGGTCAAGTTCGTCAAGGACTACGCGGCCGCCGGGCTGAACAAGGTCACGCCGCTGTACGGCTCGGGCTTTCTGACCGACGGCACGCTGGAGGCGCAGGGCGATGCCGCGCAGGGCCTGCTCACCACCCTGCACTACGCCGACGGCCTGAATACCCCGCGCGACAACGCGTTCCGCACCGCCTACGCCAAGTCCTTCAAGCTGCAGCCCGACGTGTACGCGCTGCAGGGCTACGACGCCGCCCAGATCCTGGCCACGGGCCTGAAGGCCGTGAAGGGCGACATCGCGAAGAAGGCCGATTTCGCCGCCGCCGTGCAGAAAGCCACCATCGACAGCCCGCGCGGCCCCTTCACCATGAGCCGCGCCCACAACCCCGTGCAGGACATCTACCTGCGCAAGGTGGACGGCAAGGAGAACAAGGTCGTCGGCGTGGCCGCCAAGGCGCTGGCCGACCCCGCGCGCGGCTGCAAGCTGTAAACGGCTGGCTGACCGTCTCCGTCAACACAGGACACACCTTCCATGGACATCGGCACCTTCCTGGTCCAGTGCCTGAACTCGGTCCAGTACGGGCTGCTGCTGTTTCTGGTGGCATCCGGGCTGACGCTGATCTTCGGCATCATGGGCGTGATCAATCTCGCGCACGGCAGCTTCTACATGATCGGCGCCTACATGGCGTTCGCGCTGTCGCCGCTGTTCGGCGACCAGTTCCTCGTCATGCTGCTCGCGGGCATCGCGCTGGCGGCGGTGCTGGGCTACCTGCTGGAGTGGGCGTTCTTCAGCTACCTGTACCAGCGCGACCACCTGCAGCAGGTGCTGATGACCTACGGGCTCATCCTCGTGTTCGAGGAACTGCGCTCGCTGCTGGTGGGCAACGACGTGCACGGCGTCAAGGCGCCTGCGTGGCTCGATGGCAGCTTTGCGCTGGGCGAACTCATGAGCTACCCGTGGTACCGCCTTTTCGCGTCGGCGGCCTGCATCGTGCTGGCCGTGGGGCTGTACTGGGTGGTCAACCGCACCCGCCTGGGCATGATGGTGCGCGCTGGCGCCAGCAACCGCGACATGGTGCGCGGCCTGGGCATCGACATCCGGCGGCTGTACCGCATCGTCTTCGCGGCGGGCGTGGCGCTGGCGGCGCTGGCCGGGATGATCGCCGCGCCCATGTCCTCGGTGTACCCCAACATGGGCGCCAGCGTGCTCATCATCTGCTTCGTGGTGGTGGTCATCGGGGGCATCGGCTCCATCACCGGGGCGCTGGTGGCGTCGCTGCTGGTGGGGTTTGTCGATACCTTCGGCAAGGTGTTCTTCGCGGAGATCAGCGGCATGGGCGTGTACCTGCTGATGGCGGGCATCCTGATCTGGCGGCCGGAAGGCCTGATGGGGCGCAAGGCATGAGCGCCGTGCACCCCACCACCGCCGCCGCGCCTGCGGACACCGCCACTGCGCCGCGCGGCGGCTGGCGCATGCGCGCACTGCTGCCCGCCGCCGTGGCCATGGCCGCCGCCATCGCCGGGCCGCTGCTGGGCCCCTACTGGGCCGACCTGCTGGTCAAGGTCATGATCCTGTCGATCTTCGCGCTCAGCCTGGAACTGCTGGTGGGCATGACGGGGCTGGTGAGCCTGGGGCATGCGGCCTTCTACGGCATCGGCGCCTATGCCACCGTGCTGGGCTCGGGGGCGGAGGGCGGCAACCTCATCGTGCTGATGCTGGGCGCCATGGGGGCGGCTGCGCTGTACGCGCTGTGCGTGGGCGCCCTGAGCCTGCGCACCCGCGGGGTGTACTTCATCATGGTCACCCTGGCCTTTGCGCAGATGGCGTTCTTCGTGTTCCACGACACCAAGGTGGGCGGCGGCAGCGACGGCATCTACCTGGACGTGCGGCCCACGCTTGGCGGCCTCAGCCTGGAGTCGCGCCACGCTCTTTTTTACCTGGTGCTGGCGGCATTGGCGGGCACCTACGGCCTGCTGGCGCTGGTGCGCAGATCGCGCTTCGGGGCGGCGCTGGCGGGCATCCGGGTGAACGAGCAGCGCATGCGCGCCGCGGGGTTCGCCACCTATGGCTACAAGCTGGCGGCCTTCGTGATGGCAGGGGCGCTGGCGGGGCTCGCGGGCTCCCTGCTGGCCGTGCGCGATGGCGTGGTGAACCCGGAGCTGCTGTCCTGGCACACCTCGGGCGACGTGCTGCTCATGGTCATCCTCGGGGGCATGGGGCATCTGCGCGGCGCGGTGATCGGGGCGGTGGTGTTCACGCTGCTCAAGGAGCTGCTGTCCACCCACGCCCTCATGGGGCCGTTGGCAGACCACTGGCAGCTCACCCTGGGCCTGACCATCATCGTGTTCGTCGCGGTGCTGCCGCAGGGGCTGATGGGCCTGGCGCAGCGTTTGGGACAACCCATCGGAAAGGGCGGAAAGGCATGAGCGCTCAACCCCTGCTGTCCGTGCAAGGGCTCACGCGCCGGTTCGGTGGCCTGGTGGCGGTGAATGCCGTCACGCTCGACCTGCGCCAAGGCGAGGTCCACGCGGTCATCGGCACCAACGGCGCGGGCAAGTCCACCCTGATCAACATGCTGTCGGGCGAGATCGAAGCGTCCGAGGGGCGCATCACCCTGGGCGGGCAGGACATCACCCGCCAGTCGCAGGCGCGCCGCGCGCTGGCGGGCGTCGGGCGCAGCTACCAGCGCACCACGATCTTCCCGGAGTTCACCGTGCACGAGAACTGCCGCCTGGCCGCGCAGGCCGCCACGCCCCGGCCCTGGGCCTTGTGGCAGGCGGCGCGCCACTGCGCCGACAGCAATGCCACCGCCGCGGCGGCGCTGCAGGCGGCCGGGCTTGCGGCAGACGCACGGCGCACCGCCGGTGCGCTGAGCCACGGCGCCAAGCGCCAGCTCGAGGTGGCCATGTGCATCGCCACCCGGCCGCGCGTGCTGCTGCTGGACGAGCCGCTTGCCGGCATGGGCGCGGAGGAGACCGAGCGCATGCTGGCGCTGCTGGCCGACCTGAAACCGCACCACGCCATCCTGTTGGTCGAGCACGACATGGACGCCGTGTTCCGCATCGCCGACCGCATCACCGTCATGGTCAACGGCACGGTCATCGCCAGCGGCGGCCCGGCAGAGATCCGCAACAACCCCGAGGTGCGCACCGCCTACCTCGGAGAAGGGCATTGATGTGATGACCACCCTCCTCACAAGGAACGCACCATGCTGAATGTGGTCGGGCTGCACGCCCGCTATGGCGACAGCCATGTGCTGCGCGGCGTGGATGCGCAGGTGCCCGCCGCCACGTCGGTGGGCCTGCTGGGGCGCAACGGCATGGGCAAGACCACGCTCATCCGCTCCCTGATGGGCTACCTGCGCCCGCCCGAAGGCCAGGTGCAGATGGACGGCCGCACCGTCACCGGCTGGCCCCCCGAAAAGATGGCGCGCCTGGGCATTGGCTACGTGCCCGAGGGGCGCGGCATCTTCCCCAACCTGTCGGTGCGCGAGAACCTGGTCATGAGCCAGCGGGCGGGCCTGGACGGCAGCCGCGCCTGGACCTTCGACCGCGTGATGGCCACCTTCCCTCGGTTGTCGGAGCGGCTCTCGCACGGCGGGCAGCAGCTGTCCGGCGGCGAGCAGCAGATGCTGTCCATCGGCCGTGCGCTGATGACCAACCCGCGCCTGTTGATCCTGGACGAAGCCACCGAGGGCCTGGCCCCGCTCATCGTGACCGAGATCTGGCGCGTGATCTCCGAGATCCGAGCCACCGGCATCGCCACGCTGATCGTGGACCGCGACTGGCGGCGGGTGCTCTCGCACACCGACCAGGCCCTGGTGATGGAGAAGGGCCACATCGTGCTGGCCGCGCCGTCGGCCGAGCTGCGGGCAGCGCCCGCGGCGCTGGAGCAGCTGCTGGGCGTGTGATGCGCGCGGACGGCTAGTCGAGCCGCCGGCGCAGGCTGCCGAGGTCCACCACGGTGATGCCGCCGTATTCGATCTGCAGCACGCCCTCGGCCTCCAGGCGCTTCAGGGCGGCGTTGCAGCGCTGGCGCGACACGCCCGACAGGTTGGCGATCTCCTCCTGCGAGACCTGCAGGTGCGGGTCGCTGCCGGGGTGCAGAAAAGGGTGGAACAGCCCGGCCAGCGCGCGTGCCACCTGGCTGTCGGTGTCCATGAGGTGGTGGGCCGTGAAGTTGCCCAGAAACCAGTGCATGCGCTCGTTGATCTGGCGCAGCAGGAAGTGGTCGAAGCTGCGCTGTGTGGCGTGCAGCCATTCGAAGGTCTCCACCGGCAGCAGCGCCACCCGGCTGGGGCGCAGCGCAATGATGTCTGCCGTGCGCGCCACGCCGCGCAGCAGCGTGCCCTCGCCGAACCAGCTGCCCGCCGACAGCCCGCCCAGCGTGACGGAGCGGCCGTTGTCGGACGTGACCGTCCACTTGAGCAATCCTTCGATCGCGCCGTACCAGTGCCGGGGCACGTCGCCGCGGCGGCACAGCGCGCTGCCTTGCGGCACATCGACCTCGCGCAGTTCATCGATCACGCGCTGCTGGGCCGGGGCGTCCAGCACCGGGAACCAGGCCGAGTCGGCGAGGAGGTCGGCCACCGTGGGCGGCGCCTTTTTGACCAGCATGGTGAAGCGTTCTCCAACGGGCAGGGCCGCACGGTTCCTCGTATACCCTGAGTCCAAATGTCATCGCAATGACTGAGTATGCAAGCGCCCAAAAAAATAATGCGTGCACTAGCATTTTCCACCAGTCCACGCCATGACAAAGCGCAAAGTCATCGTCACCATCGCCCCCACGGGGGGCATGGCGCACAAGTCTCAGAACCCGCACCTGCCCACCCAGCCGGCCGAGATCGCCGACGACGTGCAGCGCTGCTGGAACGCCGGGGCCAGCGTGGTGGCCATCCATGCGCGCAGGCCCGATGACGGCGCCACCTGCAACGCCGACATCTACCGCGACATCAACACCCGCATCCGCGCCAAGGGCTGCGACATCGTCATCAACAACTCCACCGGCGGCGGCGTGCACGGCGACATGGTCAAGCCGCTGCCCGGCAACCGCTGGGAGATCGCCTGGGAAGAGCGCATCAAGGGCATGGACGCAGGCGCCGAGATGTGCACGCTGGATGCCACCACGCTCAACCTGAGCTTCGACGGCCGCGAGATCCTGATGGACACACCGCTCAGCCGCGGCCGCGAGCTGGCCGCCGGCATGAAGGCGCGCGGCATCAAGCCCGAGTGGGAGGTCTTCAGCCCCACCCACATCCTGCAGGACACCACCACCCTCATCGAAGAGGGGCACGACGACGGCCCGCATTTCATCAACCTGGTGATGAACGTGCACCGCGCCTTCCAGAACGCCATGCCGTACTCGCCGCGCCACCTGCAGATGATGGTGGACATGCTGCCCAAAAACAGCCTGTTCTGCGTGAGCGGCATCGGCCCCTCGCAGCTCGAAGCCAATGTCGCGGCGCTGCTGCTGGGCGGCCATGCGCGCGTGGGGCTGGAGGACAACCTGTACTTTCGCCACGGCGAGCTGGCCACCAACGTGCAGCTCACCGAGCGCATCGTGCGCGTGATCCGCGAGCTGGACATGGAGCCCGCCACGCCCGCCGAGGCCCGCGCGCTGATGGGCCTGCCGCGCGTGGGCGGCCCCCGCCCCGAGTTCGCGCCGCACTGAGCCACTGCATACGTTCCGCCACAGCCCTGTTCATGCAACCAGAAAGAAAAAGGAGACAAGAAATGATGATGCCAACACGCCGCCAATTCATGCACCATGTGGGCGCTGCCACCGCGCTCGGGGCCCTGGCGCCCTGGAGTGCCATGGCGCAGACACTGGAGCAGATCAAGATTTTCTATGGCTTTCCGGCCGGCAGCGCGGGCGACAGCGTCGCGCGGCGCGTGGGCGAGAAGCTGGCGGGCTCGGCCTACACACGCAATCCGGCCGTGGTGGAGAACAAGCCCGGCGCGGGGGGGCGCATCGCGCTGGAGTCGCTCAAGGGCGCACCCGCGGATGGCAGCGTGCTCACGCTGTCGCCGTTCTCGTGCACGTCGATCTATCCGCACATCTACAGCAAGCTCAGCTATGACCCCGTCAAGGATTTCGTGCCGGTGTCCATCGGCGCCGTGATGCACCACGGGCTGGCCGTGGGGCCGATGGTGCCCGCGTCCGTGAAGAACGTGAAGGACTTCCTGGCCTGGGCCAAGGCCAACCCGGGCCAGGCCAACTACGGCTCGCCGGCGGCGGGCTCCACGCCGCACTTCATCGGCGCGCTGCTGGGCCTGAACCACGGGGTGGACCTGAAACACGTGCCCTACCGTGGGTCCATCCCCGGCGTGACCGATGTGGTGGGTGGGCAGATCGCGTCCATGGTTACTCCGAGCGGCGACTTCATCCCCAACCACAAGGCCGGCAAGCTGCGGCTCATCGCCACGTCCGGCCAGGCGCGCTCGCCGTTCTCGCCCGAAGTGGCGACCTTTGCAGAGCAGGGCTTCCCGGAGCTCACGACCGAGGAATGGTTCGGCTTCTACGCCCCCGCCCGCACGCCCGCCAGCGTGGTGGCTGCGGCCAATGCGGCCATCAACCAGGCCATCAAGGAAAAGGCCGTGATCGACAGCCTGGCCGTCGTGGGCCTGATCGCCAAGGCCTCCACCCCGGCTGAGATGGCGGCATCGCAGCAGGCGGAATTCGAGCGCTGGGGCCCGCTGGTCAAGAAGATCGGGTTCACCGCGGAGTCTTGAACGGGTCTTGACTTTCCCATGAGCCGCTGCGCGTCTTCCCCTGCCCACAGCGCACGCGAGCGAAGCGCTGCCTGTTCAGCTTGACGGCCCTTGCGCGGGGGCGCTGGCCCTGCGGCGCGCCGGTATCGGCAGCCGCGTGCGGTGCATGATTTTTGCAATAACCACAAGGAAATTCTTCGATGGATTCGACTGTGAAGCGTGTGGCGGTGGTGGCGACCGGCGTCATCGGCGCGAGCTGGGCTGCCTACTTTCTGGCGCGGGGGCTGGATGTGGATGCCACCGACCCCGCGGAGGGCGCCGAGCAGCGGCTGCGCGATGCGGTGGCCCGGCACTGGCCCGCTCTGGAGCAGCAGGGTCTGGCACCCGGTGCCAGCCTGGAGCGGCTGCGCTTTCACCTGCGGCTGGAAGATGCGCTGGCGCAGGCGGACTTCGTGCAGGAGAACGGGCCGGAGCGGGTGGACTTCAAGGCCGACCTGATGCGCCGCATCGACGCGGCCACCCCGGCGCACGCCATCGTGGCGTCCAGCTCGTCGGGACTGTCGGTATCGGCCATGCAGGCCCGGTGCGCCCGGCCGGAACGCATCGTGCTCGGGCACCCGTTCAACCCGCCGCACATGATCCCGCTGGTCGAGGTGGGCGGGGGCGAGAAGACGTCGCCCGAGGCCATCGCCGCCGCGATGGCCTTCTACACCACCATCGGCAAGCGCCCCATCCATGTGCGTCGCGAGATCCAGGGCCACATCGCCAACCGCCTTCAGGCCGCACTGTGGCGCGAAGCGTTCCACCTGGTGAACGAGGGCGTGGCCAGCGTGGCCGACATCGACACCGCCATCGCCCAGGGCCCCGGCCTGCGGTGGGCGCTGATGGGGCCGTTCATGAACCTGCACCTGTCCGGCGGCGACGGCGGCATGGCCCATCTGCTGGCCCACCTGGGCGGCCCCATCGAAGGCTGGTGGGACGACCTGGGCGCGCCGCGCATGACGCCCGAACTGCAGCGCCGCGTGGTCGAGGGCGTGGACCAGGCGCTCGGCGGGCGCACCCAGGCAGAGCTGGCGCAGGTGCGCGATGCCCTGCTCATCGGCCTGCTGCGTGCCAAGAGCGCATCCCCCGGGCTGGACACGCCGACCTGATGGGCCCGGCGCTCCCCATCACCAGCCTCACCACGACACCGAGAGAGAGACACCACGCCATGCACCCCGGATTCCTTGACGACGACACCCAGATCGCGCTGGCATTGACCACCCAGACCCGTTCGGACGACGGCTCGATCATGCTGCAGTCCCCCGTGCCGCTGGGCGCCTATGCGCGTTGCATCGGCGAGTGGGTGGAGCACTGGGCGCGCGAGACGCCCGACGCGCCGGCCCTGGCCGAGCGCGATGACACGGGTGAGCACTGGCGCCGCCTGACTTACGGCGAGTTGCGCCGCGCGGTCGGCGCCGTGGCGCAGTCGCTGCTGGACCTGAAGCTGCCGGCCGACCGCCCCGTGGCGATCCTGTCGGACAACGCGGTGGACCATGCGGTGCTCATGCTCGCGGCCATGCATGTGGGCCTGGCCTCGTGCTCGCTGTCCAGCGCCTATGCGCGCTCCAGGGACCCGGCGCGGCTGCACAGCATGCTCGCGGCGCTCGGGCCGTCGCTGGTCTACGCGTCCGATGCCCGGGCGTACGCGCCGGCCCTGGCGGGGTACGCATCGGACGCGCTGCAGGTGTTCAGCCGCCACGCCGACGAGGTGCCGGGCGCACTGCCCTTTGCGCGGCTGCTGCAGGGGGTGGAGACCCCGGCCGTGCGCCAGGCGTTCGACGCCATCGCGCCCGACAGCCATGCCAAGTACCTGCTGACCTCGGGCTCCACCGGGCGGCCCAAGGTGGTCATCAACACCCACCGCATGCTCTGCGCCAACCAGCAGATGATGGCCCAGACCTGGCCCTTCCTGACCCGCGAAAAACCCGTGCTGGTGGACTGGCTGCCGTGGAGCCACACTTTCGGCGGCAACCACAACCTGAACATGGTGCTGTGCCACGGCGGCACGCTCTACATCGACGAAGGGCGGCCCGTGCCCGGGCTCATCGAGAAAACGGTGCGCAACCTGCGTGACGTGAAGCCCACGATGCTGTTCAACGTGCCGCGCGGCTTCGACATGCTGCTGCCCTTCCTCGAGGCGGACGAGCAGCTGGCCGCCGAGGTCCTGTCGCGCATGCGGCTGGCGTTCTATGCGGCGGCGGCGCTCGCGCCGTCCACCTGGCAGCGGCTCGAAGCGCTGGCCCTGCGCGTGCGACCCGCGCAGCCGCTGTGGCTGACGACATCGTGGGGTTCCACCGAGACGTCGCCCGCCGTCACCAGCGCGCACTGGCGGCTGGAGAAGGCCGGCTGCATCGGCGCGCCGCTGCCCGGGCTCGCGCTCAAGCTCGTGCCCAATGGCAGCAAGCTCGAGATGCGGGTCAAGGGCGTGTCGGTGTTTCCGGGCTACCGCAACGCACCGGCCGAGACGGCGGCCGCGTTCGACAGCGAGGGCTTCTACCGCATCGGTGACGCCGGCTACCTGGTAGACCCGGAGCGGCCCGAGCGGGGCGTGGTCTTCAACGGGCGCGTGGCCGAAGACTTCAAGCTCTCCAGCGGCAGCTGGGTGTCGGTGGGCACGCTGCGCGTGGAGCTGATCTCGCAGCTCGCGCCGCTGGTGCAGGACATCGTGCTCACCGGCCACAACCACGACGAAGTGGGCATGCTGGTGTTCCCGTCGGCAGCGAGCGCGGCCGACCCCGCGAAGCTCACCGCCGCCCTGCAGGGCGTGATACGGGCCCGGCGCGACGCTGGCGCGGGCTCATCGCAGTGCCCCACACGCGCCCTGGTGCTGGCGCAGCCGCCCGATGCGGACAGCGGCGAGATCACCGACAAGGGCTACATCAACCAGGGCGCGGTGCTGACGCGCCGGGCCGCCGATGTGGCGCGGCTGCAGGCCAGCCCCATGGACGAGCAGGTCATCACCGCCTAGGGCTTTACGAACCAGGGCAGGTTCAAGTCCTTACAATATGAGAATCATTCTTATTAGCCACGGGCCTGTCCCCACTGCGCCCTCAGCCATCCCGGTCCCGAACCTGCCGCGTTCGGGCCGTCTTTTGTCAGGCTGCGTGCGCCGTGGTTGCCCACTATTACCAAGAACTGCTGAACTACTTTGCCCGCATGGTGCGCAGCCGCGACTCGGCGGCAGACCTGGTGCACGAGGCCTATGCGCGCGTGCTGGCGCTGCAGCGCAGCGGCGACGCCGTCGCCCAGCCGCGCGCGCTGCTGTACCGCACCGCGCGCAACCTGCTCATTGACCAGCACCGCCGCCATGTGGCGCGGGGCACGCTGCACACCGATGCCGACGACAGCCTGCCCGACGTTAGCGACCTGCCCGCGCCCGCCGTGTGCGAACCCGAGGCTGCTTTCATCTCCGCGCAAGGTGTGGCTTCGATGATCGCCACCATCGAATCGCTGCCGCTGCGTTGCCGCGAGGCGTTCATCCTGCACAAGTTCGACGGGCTGTCGCAGGCCGAGGTGGCCGCGCAGATGGGCATCTCGCGCAAGATGGTGGAGCAGCACATCCAGCGCGCCATGGTGGCCTGCCGCGCGTGCCGCGCCACCGCGCAGGGGGAGGACCAGCCATGAGCGCGCAGCCTCCCATGCCCCTGCCGGACGACTCTATCGACCGCATCGACAGTGAAGCATTGGACTGGCTCGTGCGCAGCCAGGGCGCACCGGATGCCGCCACGCTGCAGGCCCTGCGGGCGTGGCGCGACGCCGACCCGCGGCATGCGGCGGCGCTGGCGCGCTGGCAGCAGGAGTGGCGTGCGCTCGATGCACTGCCCGCAACGGCGGTCCAGCACCTGCGGGCCGGCTTGCTGCAGGACAAGGATCGTGCCGGCGCACCGGACCGCCCACGCGCGCGAGGTTGGAGCTGGGGTTGGGGTTGGGGGCAGGGCGCCGCCATGGCCGCATCGGTCTGCCTGGTGGCTGCTGCCACGGTCATGGGCTACCACCACTGGCAGCAACAGCCCGTGTATGAGCAGGCCCTGGCGACCGGCCTGGGCCAGCAGTCCGAGGTGCACCTGCCCGACGGCAGCACCGTGCGCCTGGACACCAACACCCGCCTGGACGTCACCTTTCGCCGCCTGCGCCGCGAGGTGGTGCTGCCGGAAGGCCAGGCCGTGTTCAAGGTGCAGGGCGATGCCGCGCGGCCGTTCGACGTGCTGGCGGGGCCCCTGCGCATCACGGTGGTGGGCACCCGGTTTTCGGTGCGCTACACACCCGGCGTGCCGGGCGACGCCGGTGTGCGCGTGGCGGTGGAAGAGGGCCGCGTGCGCGTGGCCCGCGCTGCCGACGCCGGGCCCGAGGTGGTGGAGTTGACCGCAGGCCAGCAGGTGCGCAGCGCTGCGGATGGCCGCCTGACCGCCATCGCCGCGGTGCCCGCTGCGGGCATTGCACCCTGGCGCGATGGGCGGGTGAGCTTTGACGACACGCCCTTGTCGCAGGCACTGGCCGAATTCGCCCGGTACGGCTCCACGCAGCTGGTGGTGCGCGACCCCGGCGTGGGCGCGCTGCGCCTGACCGGCACGTTCGACCCGCGGCGGCTCGATAACTTCACCCGGTCCCTGCCCAGCGTGCTGCCTGTGCAACTGCGCGCGCACGGCGCGGTCACCGAGATCGTGGCTGCTCCCCACCCTCAGCCTCAGTAGCCACCCCCGGTAGCGGCCGGCAGCAGGCCGTTGCTGGCCGTCCGCCGCCGGCGGATGGGTCTGCGCGCCTGTGGGCCCTGCGCGCCCCGCCTGCCCTGCACAGGGCCCCGCATCTTTTTTCAAAAAACTTGGCCCACCGACCTAGGGGGATGGCTTCGGCCTGCGTCTACATGAGAAGGCGTCTTATTCAAATATTCATTCCAACATCCGTTTCCAGGGAGATCTCTCACATGCCCCGCACCCGATTCCGGCCCGCCCCGCTGGCCCTGGCCGTCGCACTCAGCCTGGCGGCCATGGGCGCCAGCGCCCAGGTGGCGCCCGCCGCCGGGCAGCCCGCCGTGGCGCTCAGCATTGCCGCGCAGCCACTGGCCCAGGCGCTCAACGATCTGGCGCGCCAGTCACGCATGGAGCTCATGGTCCAGCCCGCGCTGGTGGCGGGGCGCTCGGCCCAGGCCGTGAACGGGTCGCTCACGGTGCGCGAGGCGCTGGACCGGCTGCTCGCGGGCTCGGGCCTGGTGGGCGTGATCGAAGGCACCAGCATCGTGGTGCGCAGGCCGCCCGCGGCGGCGTCATCGGGTGCTGCGGGTGCAGCAGGCGAGACCAGCCTGGCCGAAGTGCGGGTGCAGGCCCAGGCCGAGCCCAGCGCGCTCACCGAGCACAGCGGCTCCTACACCACGCGCCAGGCGGGCACATCCACGCCGCTGGGCCTGTCGCTGCGCGAGACGCCCCAGTCGGTCAGCGTCATCACGCGCCAGCGCATGGAAGACCAGGGGCTGACGCAGCTGTCCGACGTGGTCGCGCAGACGCCCGGACTGGTCTTCAGCCAGAGCGGCAACCAGGGCTCGGACACCTCGCCCATCTATTCGCGCGGCTTCTCGGTCAATACCTACATGATCGACGGCGTCCGCCAGACGGACTCCAACTACTCGAGCATCTTCCAGACCAACGACATGGCGATGTTCGACCGCGTGGAAGTGGTGCGCGGCGCCTCGGGCCTGATGAACGGCATCGGCACGCCGGGCGCGGCCATCAACATGATCCGCAAGCGGCCCACGGCCGACTTCCAGGCCTCCGTGCGGGCCGAGGCGGGCTCGTGGAACCATGTGCGGACCGAGGCGGACATCGCCGGGCCCATCAACGCGTCGGGCAGCGTGCGGGGCCGCCTGGTGGCCGCCGCGCAGGACAACGACTCCTACATCGACCGCCTGAAGGAGCGCAAGAAGCTGCTCTACGGCGCGGTCGAGGCCGACCTCACGGCGCAGACGCAGTTGTTCGCCGGCGCGTCGGTGCAGCACCACGACGCCACGGGCCACGCGCGCGGCGGCCTGCCGGCCTATTACTCCGACGGCACGCGCACGCAGTGGAGCCGCTCGGCCTCGGCCGCGCCGCCCTGGGCGTATTCCAAGCGCCACTACACCTCCGTGTTCGCGGCGCTGGAGCACCGCTTCAGCGACGACTGGAAGGTCAAGGCCACGGCCACCCGCACCAATAACTTCTACGACGAGCTGATCGGCTACGCCAGCGGCGGCGCGCCGGTGCGCGAGACGGGCGCGGGTGTCACGCTGTGGGCCGGCCGCTGGAGCGCCACGCCGCGCCAGGACAGCCTGGATGTGCAGACCACGGGCCGCTTCGACCTGCTGGGCCGCAAGCACGACGTGGCCTTCGGCGCGCAGATGTCGCGCACCAGCTACGACGCGCCGTCATACACCAACTGGACGCACGCGGGCTGGAGCAGCGCCATCGGCAATATCTTCACCTGGGACGGCACCTCGCCCGCCGCGCCGGCCAACCCCAGCATCGGCCGCAACACCTCGGACGAACGCCTGAACAGCGCCTACGCCACCGTGCGCTTCAAGCCCACGGACGCGCTGGCCATGCTGGCCGGCGCGCGCGTGGTGGACTGGAGCCGCGCGCAGACCAGCACCCGCTTTTCCACCGGCGCCACCACCGCCAACAACCGCTACGAAAGCGGCGAGGTGACCCCGTATCTGGGCCTGGTCTACGACATCGACCGCAACTGGTCGGCCTATACCAGCTTCACCACCATCTTCACGCCGCAAAGCCTGCGCCTGGCCAACGGCGACTACATGGACCCGCAGACGGGCGACAGCTTCGAGCTGGGCGTGAAGGGCGCGTTCCTGAACGACCGCCTCAACGTCTCGGGCGCCATCTACAAGGCGCGGCAGGACAACCTGGGCGTGGCCATTCCCAACGTGTTCGCCCCGGACGGCAGCCAGGCCTACGAGGCCGTCTCGGGCACCAGCACGCGCGGCTTCGAGGTGGAGGCCACGGGCGAGGTGCGCCCGGGCTGGCAGGTCGCGGCGGGCTTCTCGCGCAACCTCACGCAGGACCGCCTGCGCACCCGCCTGCTCACCGACGTGCCGCAGAACACGGCCAAGCTGTTCACCAGCTACCGCATCGCGGGCATCGGCAAGGGGCTGACCGTGGGGGGCGGCCTGCGCTGGCAGAACCAGATCTACCGCGACAACCAGGGCGCCGCGCGCGTGCGGTTCACGCAGCCCGCGTATGCGGTGGTCGACCTCATGGTGCGCTACGCCATCACCGACACGGTGGCCGTCACGGCCAACCTGCGCAATGCCCTCGACAAGGTGTACTACACCTCGGTCGGCAACTCGTACTACGGCGCGCCGCGCAGCCTGCAGGTGGCGCTGGACGTGCGGTTCTGATGCGCCCCCTGAGTCGCTTTGCGCCTTCCCCCTGCAAGGGGGACGCTCCCAGCGCGGCGGGGCGGCCCTTGCGCGGGAGCCCTGGCCTGTGTTGCGCCAGTTTTTGCCGGCAGGGAGTGATGCATGCCATCGCATCTCTGCAACCGGAGTGATCTGCCATGAAAGAAGGCTTTCGCCAGTGCATGGCCTGGCTGCACACCTGGGTCGGGCTGGTGGTCGGCTGGGTGCTGTTCTTCGTGTTCGTGACGGGCACGGCCGGCTACTTCGCGCACGAGATCGACCGGTGGATGCGCCCCGAGCTGCCCCTGGCGACAGATGCCGCCAAGGTGGACCCGCAGCGGGCGGTGGAGCTGGCGCAGGCCTACCTGCAGGCCAACGCGCCGCCACAGTCGCAGGACTGGTCGGTGCAGCTGCCCGGCCAGCGCGGCAGCAGTGCACTGAGCGTGAGCTGGCGCGAGCCGTCCGCAGAGGGCAAGCCCGGCGCGCGCGGCCGCTTCGTGCGCCGAACCCTGGACCCTGCCACGGGCCAGGCAGCCGCAGAGCCCGTGGTGCGCAAGACCGGCGGCGGCCACCTGCTGTACCGCATGCACTACATGCTGCACTACGTGCCGTATGACGTGGCGATCCGCCTGGTGGGCGTGTGCACCATGCTGATGCTCATGGCCGTGGTGACGGGGGTCATCACGCACAAGAAGATCTTCGTGGACTTCTTCACCTTCCGGCCGGGCAAGGGCCAGCGCTCATGGCTGGACGCGCACAACATCATCAGCGTGACGGCGCTGCCGTTCTTTCTGATGATCACGTACAGCGGGCTGGTGTTCTTCCTGTTCCAGTACATGCCGGCGGGCCTGGCGGCCAGCCACTATGCGGGGAACGCGCAGGTGTTCTACGACGACCTGCTGCAGCGACCGGCCGCTGTGGATGCCACTGTTTCCGCGCAGCCGCTCACCGCTTTGGCGCCGCTGGTGGCCCGGGCCGAGGCGCAGTGGGGCGCGGGCCAGGTGGCGCGCGTGGGTGTGCAGCAGCCCGGGCGCGCCGATGCCGACGTGCAGCTGGTGCGCGTGGCGGGCGGGCAGATTGCCGGCAGCGACCGGCTGCGCTTTCATGCCCGCACGGGCGAGGCCCTGCCGCCCAAGGCCGAGGACGGCGCGGCCCGCGAGACGCAGGACGTCCTGCTGGCCCTGCACGAAGGCCGCTTTGCAGGGCCCATGCTGCGCTGGCTCTACTTTGCGAGTGGCCTCTTGGGCTGCGCGATGATCGCCACCGGCCTCGTGCTCTGGACCGCCAAGCGCCGCACCCAACAGGACAAACGGGCCCGTACGGGCAGCAAGCCCGAGTTCGGCTTTCGGCTGGTGGAGTGCCTGAACATCGGCACCGTGGCCGGCCTGCCCGTGGCCGTGGCCGCGTACTTCTGGGCCAACCGCCTGATCCCGGCGGACTTCGCCACCCGCCGCGAGTGGGAGGCGCACGTGCTCTTCATCACCTGGGGCGTGCTGCTGCTGTACCCGGCCTTGCGCACGCCGCTGCGCGCGTGGCTCGAATCGCTGTGGCTGGCCGCCGCCGCCTTCGCGCTGCTGCCCCTGATCAATGCGCTGACCACCGACCGCCACCTGGGCGTCACTCTGCCTGCGGGCGACTGGGTGCTGGCCGGGTTCGACCTGACCATGCTGGCGCTGGGCGCCTGCTTTGCGGTCGCGGCCCGCCGCGTGCACCGCCGGCAGCGCGCTGCGGTGGCGCCCGCGCGCGCCCGTGGTGCCGTGGTCGCCGGTGCCGCCCTCTAGCGCGCCGCAGTGCTTCTTTCCCGTTTTTTTCTTTCTTCTTCTCGATTTTCAAAGGAGTCTCCATGTTCAAGAAAACCCTGCTCGCCGTCGCCCTGTCCGGCATCGCCCTGTCCGCCACTGCCCACCAGCTGTGGCTGGAGCGTGATGCCACCGGCCCGGTGCGTGTGTACGTGGGCGATGCCGACAGCGAGCACGACAAGGGCGCCGAAGTGGCCAAGCTGGCCGCCACCACCCAGGTTTTCACCACCGACCGCCAGCAGACGGCCAAGCTCACCGCCAAGGAGGAATTCCTGGAGGCCGACGTGGCCGCTGCCGGCGACGTGCGCCTGTCCAACGACCAGGTCTGGAAGCCCTGGAAGGCCAAGGACGGCAGCTTCCAGGCCGCCGTGTTCAACGCGCGCGCCGGCCGCAGCGAGACGCAGGCCGTGCTCGACTACGAGCTGGTGCCCGTCACGGCGGGTGGCAACACCTTCACGCTGGTGTTCAAGGGCCAGCCCGTGGCGAACAAGACCGTCACGGTGATCACGCCCGACAAGTGGACCAAGGGCTTCAAGACCGATGCGGCCGGCCGCGTCGACGTGCCGGTGAACGGCAAGGGCCGCTACGTGCTCGTCAGCACCCACGAGGCACCTGCCGTGGGCGATGTGGTCATTGCCGGCCAGAAGGTCGCCAAGCTGGGCTACACGACCACGCTGACCTTCGTCGCGCAGTAAGCCGCCATGGCCACCGCACACGCAGGCTCTGCCGCGCGCTACCGCTTGATGGTGGCCAGCCGCGCCCTGGCGGCGGCCCTGGGCGGCTATGCGCTGGCGTCGCTGTTCACCGCGGTGCTGGCCGTGGGGCTGCCCCGCGTGTCGGACACCAGCCGCGCCAGCGCGCTGCTCACGGCCACCCTGCTCAGCTTTGCGGTGTATGCGGCGGCGGTGATCTGGGCCTTCAGCGCACGCAGCGCACTGCGCGCCTGGATGGGCCTGGCCGTTCTGTCGGCCGTGCTGGCCGCTGCGCTCTGGGCGCTGAAGGGGGGTGCATGACGGCGGCGATCTGGGCCGCACCGCTGGCCGCGCTCACGCTGTCGTTCAGCGGCATGGCGGGCCTGGCGCTGGCCATGGACCGCCACCACGAACAGGTCACCGGCCGCAGCGAGGTGCCGCGCACACGGCGCCGGGTGCTGCGCTGGGCAGGCAGCCTGTTGCTGGCGCTGTCCCTGGCCGCCTGCATCGGGGCCTGGGGCGCCACCGTGGGGCTGACCGCCTGGTGCGGCCTTCTCACGGCGGGCGGCCTGCTGGTGGGTGTGCTGCTGACCTACGCGCCGCAACTGGCGGTGCGGGTGTCGGCGGCCACGGTGCTGGTGGCGGGCGTGTGCCTTGTGGGGGCCGTTGGCGGGCTGTAGGCACCGGCGGCGCCGCTTTGGGGGGCGTTGGCAAAAAAAGTCCCGAACAGCGTGCCCTTTTTTCCGTCTCGTTGGTCATAGGCAGTAGGTGCAGTGCGCGGGCCCTGCAGCCTGCGCCGTTGGCGGCCTGCGTTTTTTTCATCTTCGTTTTTCGACCCAGCCATGTCTTCACTCTTTGCCTCACCTTCCGCCGCCGCCGGTGCCTTGCTTGCGCTGGCCGCCTGCGCCTGGGCGGGCCACGCCCATGCCGACTATGTGTGGCTGCAGCGCGACGGGGCCCAGGCCCGCGCCTACGCCGGCGAGCTGCCCCGCCGCAGCGCGGCGCTGCCGCCCCTCCAGGCGCCGCGCGCCTACCTGGCCGACGGCAAGGACCTGCCCGTGGCGCCGCAGGCCGGCCACATCGACATCACCGTGCCGGGCGGGGACGACCTGCGCCTGAGCACCTTGCACATCACCGGCCACGGCGCGGTCACCTACTACCAGGCCCGCAGCGGCCGCACTGAAACCCGCGCCGCCAACGACCTGGAGCTGGTGCCCACCACGCCGGGCGGCAACACCTTCAAGCTGGTGTGGAAGGGGCAGACCGTGGCGGCGTCGCAGGTGAACGTGGACACCAGCGCCGGCTGGCGCCGCACGCTGGCCCCGGCGGCCGATGGCACGGTGCAACTGGAGACGCCGTTCCCCGGCCTCTACGTGCTGGAGGTGAGCGCCAAGGTCAACGGCTCGGTCACCGTGGACGGCAAGAAATACGACGACGTGCGCCACACCGCCACGCTCAGCTTCGAGGTGCCCCGCTGATGGCCCCGACCTCTCATACACGCACCGCACGCACAGCCCTGAGCGTGGGCGCCCTGGTGGTGCTAGCGGGTGCCATCGCCGCCGGCGCCTGGTGGTGGACGCGGCAGCCCGCCATGGTCTACGACACCGTGCCCGTGGCGCGCGGCGACATCGAGGCCACGGTCAGCGCCATCGGCACGCTGCAGCCGCGCCGCTATGTGGACGTGGGCGCGCAGGTGTCGGGGCAGATAACGCGCCTGCACGTGCAGCCCGGCACCGAGGTCAAGAAGGGCCAGTTGCTGGTGGAGATAGACCCCAGCGTGCAGCAGGCCACGGTGGACGGCGCGCGCGCCGCACTCGCCGGCCTGCGGGCGCAACTGGCCGAGCAGCAGGCCCAGCACCGCCTGGCCCAGCAGCAGCAGGCCCGCCAGCAGCAGATGGAGCGTGAAGGCGCCACGCGGCTGGAAGATTTGCAGACGGCCGAGGCCGCGCTGGCATCAGCCGCGGCGCGCATCGACCACCTCAAGGCGCAGATCGACCAGACCCAGGCGAGCCTGAAGGCCGACGAGGCGCGCCTGGGTTACACCCGCATCTACGCGCCCATGGCCGGCACCGTGGTGGCGCTGGAAGCGCGCGAGGGCCAGACCCTGAACGCCACCTACCAGACGCCCAACATCCTGCGCGTGGCCGACCTGTCGACCATGACGGTGTGGACCGAAGTCTCCGAGGCCGACATCCGCCAGGTGCGGGCCGGCCTGCCGGTGTACTTCACCACGCTGGGTGGGCAGGCCGACACCGCCGGGCGCCGCTGGCGCAGCACCGTGCGCCAGGTGCTGCCCGCGCCGCCCACGCCCGAGGCCAAGGCCGCGGGCGGCGCCAACGCGCAGGCCGCCGCGAGCAAGGCCGTGTCGTACACCGTGCTGTTCGACGTGGACAACGCCGACGGCGAGCTGATGCCGCAGATGACCGCGCAGACCAGCTTCGTCACCGCGCAGGCGCAGGGCGTGATCGCCGTGCCGCTGTCGGCCCTGGCAATCCCTGCCAGCCCGGCCGGCGGCAAGGCGGCTGGTGGCAAGGCGGCTGATGCGGAGGGCGACGGTGACAGCGCTGGTGCCGGCGCTGGCGAGAAGGCCGCAGCAGCCACCCACAGCGCCCGCGTGCTGCGCGCCGATGGCGTGGTGGAGCAGCGCGCCGTCGTCGTCGCCGTGAAAAGCCGCCACCTGGCCGAGGTGCGCTCGGGCCTGCAAGAGGGCGAGCAGCTGGTGACCGGCGAGCGCCCTGCGCGCAGCGGCCCGCAAAGGTTCAAGCTGTGACCGCAGGCACCGGCATCCAACACGACACCCTGCACGGCGTCTTGCATGACGCCCCTGGTGTGCCGCTGATCGAGCTGCGCGGCGTGCGCCGCCGCTACGGCGGTGGCGAGCAGCCCGAGGTGGAGGTGCTGCGTGGCATCTCGCTGTCCATCCACGCGGGCGAATTCGTCGCCATCGTGGGCGCATCGGGCTCGGGCAAGTCCACGCTGATGAACCTGCTCGGCTGCCTGGACAAGCCCAGCAGCGGCAGCTACCGCTTCCAGGGCGAAGACGTGGCGGGGTTCGACGCCGACCAGCTGGCCTGGCTGCGGCGCGAGGCCTTCGGCTTCGTCTTTCAGGGCTACCACCTGATCCGCGCCGAGTCGGCGTGCGAGAACGTCGAGGTGCCCGCCATCTACGCCGGCACCCCGCGCGAGGAGCGCACTCGCCGCGCAGCCGCACTGCTGACGCGCCTGGGCCTGGCCGACAAGCTGCACCACCGGCCCACGCAGCTGTCGGGCGGGCAGCAGCAGCGCGTGTCGATTGCCCGGGCGCTCATGAACGGCGGCCGCATCATCCTGGCCGACGAGCCCACCGGCGCGCTGGACACCCACAGCGGCGCCGAGGTGATGGCGCTGCTGCACGAGCTGGCCGATGCGGGCCACACCATCGTGCTCATCACCCACGACCGCGAAGTGGCCGCCCAGGCGCGCCGCGTGATCGAGATCCGCGACGGCGAGATCGTGGCGGACAGCGGTGCGGCTGTGGCAGGCACGTTGGAAGAAAAAAATGCCTCTACCGCGCAACCAGCAAGCGCAATCAGCTATAAAAATAGTAGCAAAAATTCCGGACGCGCCTTCTGGGCCGAACTGGCCGAGGCCGCCCGCTCGGCCTGGCGCGGCATGCGCATCAACCGCGCACGCACCGGGCTCACGCTGCTGGGCATCGTGATCGGCGTGGCGTCGGTCATCGTGATGATGGGCGTGGGCGAGGGCGCCAAGCAGCGCGTGGTGGAGCAGATGGGCTCCATGGGCACCACCATCATGTACCTGGGCGCCAGCCACCCGCGCGAGGGCGGGCCGCAGGGCGAGATCACCGCAGAGGACCTGGAGGCCATCGCCCGCCTGCCCGAGATCGGCCACGTGATGCCCGTGATCGGCGATCCCATCCCCGTGCGCCACGGCAACGTCGAGCGGCAGATCTACGTGTTCGCCGCCAGCGAAGATATGCCCCGCGTGCACCACTGGAAGGTGGCCCAGGGCCGCTACTACAGCGCGGCCGAAGACCGCGACCTGGCGCCGCTGGTGGTGCTGGGGCACAAGGCCAGCGCGCAGTTCTTTCCGGACCACCCGAACCCGCTGGGCCGCCACCTGCTGATCGGCAACGCACCGTTCGAGGTGATCGGCGTGATGGCCGAGCGCGGCGCCGACTCGGGCGCGCAGAACTACGACGATATGGTGTTCATCCCCTACCAGTCGGGCCGCGCGCGCGTGTACCGCGTGCAGACCCAGCCCGACTACACCGTGGTCGCTGCCGCGTCGGTGGAGCAGGTGCAGGCGGCCGAGAAGGCCATGCACGCCCTGCTGCTGTCGCGCCACGGGCGCGAGGACTTTCGCATCGGCAACGCGGCGGCCAAGCTGCAGGCCGAGGCGCAGACGCGCAACGCCATGACCATGATGCTAGGCCTGATCGCGGCCGTGTCGCTGGTGGTGGGCGGCATCGGAGTGATGAACGTGATGCTGATGACGGTGCGCGAGCGCACGCGCGAGATCGGCATCCGCATGGCCACCGGCGCGCGGCAGGGCGACATCCTGCGCCAGTTCCTCACCGAGGCCGTGCTCGTCACGCTGGTGGGCGGCGCGGCGGGCCTGGCCATCGGCCTGGCCGTGGGCGCGGCGCTCATCGTGTCGGGCGTGCCCGTGATCTTCTCGCTCACCGCCATGGGCGGTGCCTTTGCCTGCGCCGTGGCCACGGGCCTGGTGTTCGGCTACATGCCCGCCCGCCGCGCCGCCGGGCTCGACCCCGTGGTGGCCCTGGCTTCCGAATGATTGTGATGGTTGGTATGCGCACTTGTATTGCCTCTGTGTCCTGTCTTGCCGCCGGTGTGCTGCTTCTCAGTGGCTGCGCCGCGGTGCAGCCGCCGCCTGAAGATGCCGCTGCAGCACCCGCCTTGCCCGTGCACTGGGCCAGCCCGGTGCCGCCCGCGCAGGGGGTGGCGACGGGTGTCTCTGCGCTCGGTGTCGCAGAGCTCGACGCGCTCATCCACGCCGCCCACGCGCAGAGCCCGGACCTCGCCGCCGCCATCGCGCGGGTGCGGCAGGCCGATGCCGTGGCGCGGGCCGCCGGCGCCAGCCTGCTGCCCGCCGTGACCGGCACGCTCGACGCCCGCCGCCAGGCCCGTGCCGGCGGGCAGGCCGAGGTGGCCGGCAACCAGATCGGCGCCGCACTCGTCGCCAGCTATGAGCTCGATGCCTGGGGCCGCCTGGGTGCCGAGCGCGCCAGTGCCCAGGCCCTGCGCACGGCCAGCGTGCACGACCGCGGCGCGGTGCAGATCACGCTGACGGCGGCGGTGGCGCACGCCTGGCTGCAGCTGGTGGGCGGGCGCGAGCGCCTGGCGATTGCCGAACTGAACCTGCACAGCGCCGAGCGCGTGCTGGCCGTGGTCGAGTCGCGTGCGCGCGCCGGGGCCGCCATGCAGTTGGAGCTGGCGCAGCAGCGCGGCCTGGTGGCCACGCAGCGGCAGGTTCTGGAGGCACGGCGCCAGCAGGTGTCGGGCGCGCACACGGCGCTGGCCGCGCTGCTGGGCCAGGCGCAGTGGCCGGTGGTGCAGGCCAGCGCATTGCCCGCCACGCAGGCGCTGGCGCCCGCTGCCGGGTCGCCCGCCGACCTGCTGGTGCGGCGGCCCGACATTGCGCGGGCCGAGGCGCGGCTTCAGGCCGCCCACGCTGACGTGGCCGCAGCCCGCGCGGCGCTGCTGCCGCGCATCAGCCTGAGCGCCAGCCTGGGCACCGGGGGCAGCAACCTGCCCCGCGTGTTCGACAACCCGCTCTACAGCCTGGCCGCCGCGTTGGCGGCGCCCATCTTCAACGGCGGGCGCCTGGCCGCCGACCGCGATGCGGCCCAGGCACGGCAGGCCGAGCTGCTGGCGCAGTACCGCGCCAGCATCGTGGCGGCCGTGAGCGACGTGGAGCAAGCCCTGCAGGCCGTGGCGGGCACGCAGGCCCAGCGCATGGCGCAGGCACAGGTGGTGCAGCAGGCGCAGCAGGCGGCTACCCTGGCGCAGTCGCGCTACCGCGCCGGGGCCGAGACGCTGCTCACGCTGGTGGATGCGCAGCGTACCCTCTATGCCGCGCAGGACATGGCGGCCCAGCTGCACCAGGCCGAATGGCAGGCGCAGGTGGCGCTGTACCGCGCGCTGGGCGGGGGCTGGCAGCCCGATGCCGACGCTGGCGTGCGCCGCGTGGCCGTCATGGCGCAGCCATGAACGCAAGCATCAATGAGCCCGTGACCATGCTGCAGCGCCTGCGCACGGCGGGCCTGCGCCCCACCACGGCGCGCATCGGCGTGCTGCAGGTGATCCACTCCGCGGGCAGCGCGGGCATGGGTGCGGACGAGGCTTTTCACCAGATGCTGCTGCGCGGCACGCACGTGAGCACCAGCACGGTGTACCGCATCATCCACGAGCTGCAGGCCCTGGGCGTGCTGCTGCACGACCGCAGCGACCGGCGCCACACGGTGTATCGCCTGCGGCCCTTTGCACCGCCGCCGTCGGCCGACGTGCGCATTGCCTGCCGCCGGTGCGAGCGCTCGGCCACGCTGCCCGGCGCACAGCTGCGCAACGAGCTGGAGCTGCGCGCGGCCGAGGTGGGCCTGCGGCCGCTGGTGGCGGGCCTGGTGCTGCAGGTGGACTGCCTGGGCTGCGACGGCGCCACGGGGCATTGCCAGCCCAACTGAGTCCACCGGAGCGCAATTGAGCCGCCCAAAGAAAAAGGACCAGACGCCCGGAGGCATCTGGTCCTTGTCGCTGGGGAGCGCGGGCTGATTTATCAGGCCGTTGCGTCCTTGAGCTTCTTCAGTGCGCGGGTCTTGATCTTCACCGCGGCGGGCTTGGCGGGGAACCAGCGCTCTTCACCGGTGAAAGGGTCCTTGCCGAAGCGCTTCTTCTTGGCGGGAATCTGCTGCAGGCCGATCTTCATGAGGCCGGGCAGCGTGAATTCGCCGGAACCCTTCTTGTGCACGGAGCCCAGGATGGTCGCTTCCAGCGCGGCCAGCACGGCCTTGGTGGCCTTGGGTTCCACGCCAGCCTGCTCGGCCAGGTGGGCGATCAGCGTGGTCTTGTTGAAGGCCGTCTTGATCGGCTTGATGCCCACGGCGACCGGCTTGGCCACGGGGGCGGCGGCCTTCTTCGCTGCTGGAGCGGCGGCTTTCTTCGCGGGTGCCGCTGCCTTCTTGGCGGCGGGTGCTGCCTTCTTCGCAGCAGCTGGAGCTGCCGCCTTGACGGTCTTCTTTGCGGGCGCTGGGGTTTTCTTTGCAGTTGCCATGATGATGATTCTTCTTTGCTTCAGAGTTGCAGTGTGCCTCCCCCCATTGAAGGGAAGGTGCGCAATTTTAGGTGCGACTGCGGCACACCCCGCAAATGTGAAGACCCGCCTGCGCCAGAGGCTTCTGAAACAGCGGGTGAAAGGCATGCCCGAAGCGGTGCCAGTGGGGCCGGCCGCATGCCCGCCGCCGCCGCGTGCGGGCGCTGCCGCGGGCCGCCGTCAACGGTGTGCCGGCGTCTGGTGGCGCTGGCGCCACTGGTGGTAGCGCTGGCGCTGGAGCGCCAGCAGCTCCACCAGGCCCCAGGCCAGCGCGCAGCCGAGGGTGCCGCACAGCACGGCCAGGCGGCGCACTTCAGTCCTGCGCCGTGGCTGCTGCGTCTTCATGCGCCCATCCATCGGTGCGGGGCAGGTCGAAGCTCGGCCAGCCGGGGGCATCGAAGAGTTCATCCAGCAGCCGCTGCAGTCCGAGCCATCTCCAGAGCATGATCGTGTGCCTCTTTGAACAGGTTGTCTGCGGGCAAGTTAACGCGCTTGTGTGACAGTTCCGCGTCGTTTCGCTGAATTCATACAGGGCGCGCGATGGCGTTGCCGGTGCCTGCGGGCCGGGCATATGCTCGCTCTTCGTTGCACTGTCGCCCTGTCGCCCGGTTTCGCGCCACCCTTGCCACCCACCATGAACACGCTGCCCGAGTTGCTGGCGCTCGAAAAGATCATCGAACTCGGTGCGTCCCACTTGCAGGTGCGGGTGGTGCGGCAGGTGCAGACGGCCTCGGGCCACTGCTTTCCGATCCATGCCATTGGCCTGGGCAATCCGGCGCCGGACGTTCCGGCGGTCGGGTTCTTCGGTGGCGTGCATGGCCTGGAGCGCATCGGCGCCGAGGTGGTCCTGGCCTACCTGCAGAACGTGGTGATGCGGCTGCAGTGGGACACCACGCTGCACCGCCAGCTCGAGCACATGCGCATGGTCTTCATGCCCATCGTCAATCCGGGCGGCATGTGGGCCGCCACGCGCGCCAATCCGCGCGGCGTGGACCTGATGCGCAACGCGCCGGTGGACGCCACCGACCGGGTACCGCCGTGGATCGGCGGGCAGCGGGTGAGCGCGGGGCTTCCCTGGTACCGGGGGCGCGCGGGCGATGCCATGGAGCCGGAAAGCCAGGCCCTGTGCGAGGTGGCGTCCGAGGAGCTGCTGGCGCGGCCTTTCAGCATCGCCATCGACTGCCATTCGGGATTTGGCGCCCGGGACCGCCTGTGGTTCCCATTTGCCCACACGCGCAAGCCCATCCCGCACCTGGCCGAGTTGCACGCGCTGCAGGAGATCTTCCTGCAGGCCCACAGCCACCACCCGTACGTCATCGAGCCGCAGAGCGCGCAGTACCTGGCGCACGGCGACCTGTGGGACCACCTGTACCTGCAGGCCTGCCGCGACGTGCCCGCGCACACGTTCCTGCCGCTGACGCTGGAGATGGGCTCCTGGCTGTGGATCAAGAAGAACCCGCGCCAGCTGTTCTCGCGCAACGGCATCTTCAACCCGCTCATCGACCACCGGCAGCAGCGCGTGCTGCGGCGCCATCTGTCGCTGCTCGATTTCCTGGCCCGCGCGGCCTGCAGCCACGGGCGCTGGGTGCCCGCACCGGGGCAGCGCGCGCAGCGCAGGGCGGACGCCCTGGCCGCGTGGTACTGAAGGCCTGCGCCCATGCGCCAGTGGATCTTGCTCAGGGGCCTGGCGCGGGAGTCCGCCCACTGGGGGGACTTCCTGGCGGATTTCGAGCGAGCCTTGCCCCGGGACCGGGTGCTGCCGCTCGACCTGCCCGGCAACGGCCAGCTCCACCGCCAGCCTTCGCCGCTGTCGGTGCCCGCCATGGTGCGGGCATGCCGCGAGGCGCTGGCCGGGCGCGGCATCGCGCCGCCCTACCACCTGCTGGCCGTGTCGCTGGGAGCCATGGTGGCGACCGAATGGGCGCGGGTGGCCCCCGCGGAGGTGGCGGGCTGCGTGCTGATCAACACGAGCTTTCGCCCTTTCAGCCCCTTCTATCACCGCCTGCGGCCGCGCAACTACGCGGCGCTGCTGCGCCTGGCGCTGTGGGGCGGCGCGCCGCAACAGATCGAGCAGGTGGTCTTGCGCCTGACCAGCAACAGCGCGCCTGAGCGCCAGCAGGTGGTGCGGGACTGGGCCGCCGTGCGCGCGCGCCGCCCGGTGCGGGCCGCCAATGCGCTGCGCCAGCTGGTGGCGGCGGCCCGCTACCGTGCGCCCCGGGTGGGGCCCGTGGCGCGCATCCTGTTGCTGGCGAGCCACGGGGACGGCCTGGTGCGCAGCCAGTGCTCGCAGGCCGTGGCCAGCGCGTGGCGGGTGCCCGTGGTGCTGCACCCCCGCGCAGGGCACGATCTGCCGCTGGACGATCCGCGCTGGGTCATCCGGCAGGTCCAGGACTGGCTGGCGGAAATCGACGGGGCGCGCTGACGCGGGCCGCCCCGGCGGGCGCGGCCTGCATCCGGTGCGCGCGGCGCCCGCGCGTGCCGTCAGGGCGCGGGCAGTCCGCCCTGGGCCACCAGCGCGCGGTACCACTCCTGGTACCCCGCGCTGCTGGGGTGCAGTCCGTCGGCGGCATTCAAGGTGTCCCGCCGGGACACGAAGGGGTCCTGGTCCCGGGGCCTGAGCAGGCGCACGTAGTGCGCGCCGTGGTCCGCGGCGGCGTCCTGCGCCAGGGCGTGCAGGCGCTTCGAACGGCGCGACATGACCCAGGACAGTGGCGGCGCGAAGAACGGTGCATGGCCCACGTCGCCGCAGGGCATGAGCACCACGCGGCGCCCTTTCTGCAGGGCCAGCGACATGGTCCTTTGCAGCTCGGCGCGCAGCGTGTCCGCGGGCGTGAAGCGGATCACGTCGTTCCCACCCGCGAGCACGAGCACCATGTCGTAGCCACCGTCCGCGCGCTCCAGCTGCGCGGCCACGTCGGCAAACCGTGCGCCATTGGCCGCCAGGTTGTCGATGCGCCACCGCGGGTGCTGCTGGCCGATCAGGCCCGGCAGGCTTTGCGCGGGCGTGCTGGCCCCGGTGCCGACGGCGGTGCTGTCGCCCACGACCAGCAGGCGTTTGTCCGGCTGGGCGGGGTGTGCGGTGAAGGGCCGCGCGCCACGGGCCAGCTCCGCCACCGTCCAGATGCGCCATGGCGCACAGGCGGTGGCCAGCAACGCGCCCGCGGCCACGGCCGCGATGGTGGCCAGGCGGCGCGTGGAGAGATGCAGGGCAGGGCGGAGCGTGCGGTTCATGGCGGCGGCGGTGTGGTGCATGCAGCCTACCGGTGCGCCTGGGTTGCGGGCGTCGGCGCCAGCGTGCCCGGTGCGTAGGACGGCGCGCCCGGCGCCGGGGTGGGCCGCTGCGCGCGGGCCCGCGCCTATTTATTTGTCTATTGCCTGAAGACCACGGCTTCCAGCGCCATCGCCCGGATCGACCCGGCCGCCGCGTCGGCCTGCGCGCGGCTTTCGTAGGGCCCCACGCGGACACGGATGCGGCGGCCCTTGGCGCTGTTCAGCTCCTGGCGGAAGGCCGGCAGCCCTTCGTTGAGCAGCCGGGCCTGGGCCTTGCGGGCGTTGGCTTCGTCGGCAAAGAGCCCCACGTTGATGTAGTAGCCCGCCGCGGTGCCCACGGTGGGCTGGGTGGTGGAGGCCGCTGGAGCAGCGGCTGGGGCGGGTGGTGCCTTGGCCGCCTTGGAAGGCTTCGCGGTGGAGGCCGCGCGGCTTGCTGGCTCGGCGGCGGGCGCCGGTGTGCTGGCCGCGCCGGGTGCTGCCTTGGCCGGGGATTTGGAGGTGGCCTTGGTGGCCGGCGAGGAGACTGGCGCGCTGGCGGCCGGCGGCGCCGTGGGGGCCGTGGGTACGGAAGGGCTCGCGGTGGCGGGCGCTGCCTGGGTGGCCGGTGGCGGGGTTTTGCCTGCCGGCGCGGCCGCTGGTGCCCCGGGCGGTGCCGCCGCCGTGGACGCGGCGGCGGAGGTGCTCGGCATGGGGGCCGAGGCAGCGGGCGTGGATGCAGGTACCGGTGCCGGTGCGGGGGCGGGCGCTGGTGCTGGTGCTGGTGCTGGTGCAGAAGACGCCGCCGCGCCGGGCCTGGACGCGGCTGTCGCGGTGGCCTGGGCGACGGTCACCGCCGGTTCCAGTGCCAGGGGCCTGGTGGCCGAAGGGGCCCAGGCCAGGTAGGCCAGCGCCGCCGCGGCCGCCAGCACCAGGTTGGCCAGCACCAGCGCCTGCAGCCGCTTGCGCGAGCTGGCCTGCTTCTCCAGCAGCGCGCTGGCCTCGGGCAGGGTGCGGGAGGCGGCCAGCGCGCGCGCCACCCGCTTGCGGATGTCGGCATACAGGATGGCGTTGCCATACAGGCCGGGCACCGCGAAGGCCAGGACGGCGAAGGCGCCCAGCACCCCCAGTTCCACGCCCGGCGGCCACTGCAGGAAGGAGCGGCCGACGCCGAACACGATCAGCGCCAGCCCCTCGGCGGCCGCCACGTAGACCAGCGCGGCGCTCCACAACTGGCGAAACAGCATCCAGTTGAGCGTGGCCAGGCACGCGGCCCAGTTCCAGGTGGTGGTGGTGCGGCCGGTGTTGTCAAAGCGCTCGAAGACGGCCAGGTAGTACGCGGTGTTCACGGGCCCCAGCGCCAGCCGGGAGAGCGCCGTCATGGCGTTGTCGGACGGTGAATCGAGCGACATGGCCGGGATGATGGAGGCGACAGGATCCGTGTGGTCGAGCATGGGCCGATTCTGTCATGGGCCGGTGTTGGCGCCACAGGGCCTGTGCGCGCGCGTGGCGCGGCTGCAGCGCCGTCGGGCCCGCGCCGCGCGCCGGCGCCCCTGCGCGCATGCGGCGGGCCCCGGGATCGGGCCTTGAATGAGCCGCTAGCGCTTGCCTGTCAAGCGCTGAATGCTATTAAAAATATAGCAATCTTGCCGGGCCCCGTGGGTCAGGCGCCGCGCACCATGGCCATGATCTTGCCCACATCCAGCGTGGCGGCCTTCTGCTGGATCTGCGGCAGGTACTGCGACTGCATCTGTTTGGCCGGGCCCAGCAGATTCTGAAAGCTGTCGCGCAGCATGGCGGTGCTCATCACCCGGCCGCCCGCGTAGTAGCGCTTGGCCACCTGGCCCAGCGCATACGTGGTGGCAAACGAAAACGCCATGCCGGTGGCCGCGCTGCCTACGCCTCCAATGGTGCGGCCCGCCACCTTGCCCAGCAGGCCGCCGAGCAGCTTGCGGCCAAACTGCTCCAGGTACTGCGACGTCATGCCCACGCCCGCCGCGGCGATGAACTCCTTGATGTGGCCCTGGTCCAGCTCCACGCCATGCGCCTTGCCGATGCCGTAGACCATCTTCACCTGCATCGGGATGATGGCCATCGACGCCCACGACTGCGGCAGCAGCTCCAGAGCGCCGTTGAGCATCGCGTAGTTCAGGATGGACTTGTCCAGCTCGGCATCGCCCGGGCCTGCGGGTGCGGGCACCGGCACGGATGCAGACGACGAAGAAGAAGGCGCCGACGCGGCGGCTGCATAGGCCGCAGCACCGGTGGCAGCACCCGCCACCCCCCAGGGCACGGCCGAGGGTGGCGCCTTCTCGGCCGCGTCCACCAGCGCATCGGCCTCGTGCTCGAAGGCGGCGGTCTGCTGCGCGCCCAGCTGCAGCGCGGACTTGAGCGTGGCCAGGAACTGCGCCTCCGCCGGCGTCTGCCGGCCGTCCACGTCGCACACGCACACCGCCATCTCGTAGGCCAGCTGGCGGTGGCCGGGGTCGGTCAGCGCGGCGGCTGCGGCCTGCACCGTGGTGCGCTTGAGCAGCACGTCCTGGTAAATGCGCGGCAGGTCGGCCATGCCGCTGTCGCCCGCCAGCGACTGGGCGATGCGGCGGATCTCTTCACGCTCGGCGTCGTCCTTGGTGCCGTCCGCAAACGCGGCCAGCAAGGCGATGGTGAGAATGGATTTTTGCTGTTCTGGAGTCATGCGGTGCGGGCCTGCAAGGCCATGAAATGGAGGGGGCTGTCACGCTGCCCGTGCCAGAAGGCGGTGGGGCGGCGTGCGGAGTCAGGTGCAGTCTAGGGTGCGCGCTTTCAACGCCACGGCTTGTGGGGAATTGCGGGCATCTGGTAACCAGGTGCATCGCGGCGCCGGCTGCCAGCCCTGCGGCCCACCCGGGTTTCCCCTTGCGTAGTGGAGCGACTGTGCGCCCGGGCCTCTCTTGCGTACAGTGGCTGTCTCATGGCAAGGAGGCAAGGCATGCGGCAAGCGGCGACGACCAGCAGGGCAAGCAATACAAACAGTACGGGCAGTACGGGCAGTACCAGCAGGGCAGGCACCGCCATCCCCGGCGCGCGGGGCGTCCGATGAACATCGCCCACCTGCTGCGCCGCAGCGCGCAACTGCATGCCCACCAGCCCGCCGTGCTGCACGGCGACCGTGTGCTCTTCGACTACCAAACGCTGGGCGCACGCACCGCCGCGCTGGCCGCCAGCCTGCGTACACGCTACGGCGTGTTGCCCGGCGACCGCGTGGCCATCTACGCCGCCAATGCGCCCGAGTACCTGGAGGCGCTGCACGCCATCGTGTGGGCCGGCGCCGTGTCCGTGCCCGTCAACTACAAGCTGCACGCCAAGGAGCTGGCCTACGTGCTGGCCGACTCCGGTGCGCGCGTGGCGCTGGTGTCCGAGGCCCTGCACCCCGCCGCGCGCGAGGCGGGCGCAGACCCCGCAGCCACCCTGGTGCTGGGCTGCGCCGCCTACGATACCGCCGTGCAGCACGATGCGCCCATGCACGTGCACGACCGCGCCCCGGAGGACATCGCATCGCTGTTCTACACATCCGGCACCACCGGCCGGCCCAAGGGCGTGATGCAGACGCACCGCAACCTGCTGGCCATGACGGCCTGCTACTTCACCGACGTGGACGACGTGCTGCCCGGCGACGCCATGGTCTACGCCGCGCCCATGTCGCACGGCGCGGGTTTGTACAACTACGCCCAGGTGCTGCGCGGCGGGCGGCACGTGGTGCCGGTGTCCGGCGGCTTCGACCCCGCCGAGCTGGTGCAGCTGGCCGCATCGGTGGGCCAGCTCACCCTGTTTGCCGCGCCCACCATGGTGCACCGCCTGGTGGACCACGTGCGCGCCGCGGGTGCCGACGTGTCGGGCTTCAAAACGATCATCTACGGCGGCGGCCCCATGTATGCCGACGATCTGCGCGCCGCCATGGCCGTGATGGGCGACGATCGCTTCGTGCAGATCTACGGCCAGGGGGAAAGCCCCATGACCATCACCGCGCTGTCACGCGCGCACCTGGCCGACACCACCCACCTCCGCTGGGCCGACCGCATGGCCTCGGTCGGCGTGGCGCAGTCGCTGGTGGAGGTGCGCGTGGCCGACGCCCAAGGCCAGCCCCTGCCCACGGGCGAGACCGGCGAGGTGCTGGTGCGCGGCGACACCGTCATGCCCGGCTACTGGAACAACCCCGACGCCACCGCGCGCACGCTGCAGGGCGGCTGGCTGCACACCGGCGACCTGGGCGTGCTGGATGCCGATGGCTTCCTGACCCTGAAGGACCGGTCGAAGGACGTGATCATCTCCGGCGGCAGCAACATCTACCCGCGCGAGGTGGAAGAGGTTTTGCTGCTGCACCCCCAGGTCCGCGAGGTGGCCGTGGTGGGCCAGCACGATGCCGAGTGGGGCGAGGTGGTGGTGGCGTATCTTGTGGCGGGCGAGGGCGGGCCGGTGGGGGATGCGGTGCTGGATGCGCTGTGCGGAGAGCACATTGCGCGGTTCAAGCGGCCGAAGGTGTATCGGTGGGTGGAGGGGTTGCCCAAGAATAGTTATGGGAAGGTGTTGAAGACGGAGTTGAGGGGACGCGCCTAGAGATCGCTCGGCTTTGGCGGGCCGCAGCTTCAGGCGGGTTGCGGGCATGCGCCCCACTTTCGCGAATGGGTACCATCGGCCAGCTCCTGCCGTTCGATGCACCGAAATGGACGACAGGACAGTGCCCAGGGCTGAAGTCAACCCGCAGCCAACAGAAGCGTCCAAGGCTGGTGGAGCCCGGAGCCCTTCGCAATCAAGACCCACCCCCGCTTGTTCGAGATGCCGACCCTTCATCATGGATAAATTCTTGCTGCGGCAGCAGGTGCTGGAACGGCTCGCCGAAGACCTGCTGCAAGCCGAACAGGCAGTGCGTGCGGCCCATGAAACGGCGACCCACGAAGAAAACATCGCCGAAAACAAATACGACACATTGGGACTCGAAGCCGCCTACCTGGCCACCGGCCAAGCCCGGCGCGCCGAAGCCATCCGCCAGGCGATGGCCAATTGGCGCCAATTCCGCCCGCGACCCTACGACGCCAGCAAAGGTATACAGCTCGGCGCACTGGTTTGCCTGGTCGATTCCGACGACAAGCGGCAGCAGCTCTTTCTCGGTCCGGATGGGGGCAGCATGAAGCTGGTCAACGGCGCCCAGCCCGTTCAGGTCATCAGCAGCGAAGCCCCACTGGGCAGGGCCATGCTGGGCAAATGCGAGGGGGATGAGGTGTCGATACAGGTCGCTCCAATCCGACAGCAGTTTGAGGTGCTGCGGGTTCAATAGGCCGCATGCAGGTTCACGCTGGATTGGCCCGGGTCAGCGGACGTTCAGGCATGGTGAACGTACCGGCTGGATGGCAGGGCCTGCAGCCCTTTGCAACCGGCCGCTGGGTCCGAGAAGTCACTGGCGCATGCATGACCGCCGCGTGACCTGGACCGTGAGCTCAGGGGGCCGACATCACTGATCGCTTCGCAGTCGGCGGCGCTGACCTGCTCAGTAAACCCCCTCCCACCACGGTTATCCCACCCCGCCTACCATCCCGTCCTTCTTCCCTTCCCAAGGCCCTCCCATGCCCAACCCCACCACCCTCAAGATCGATTTCGTCTCCGATGTCTCCTGCCCCTGGTGCATCATCGGCCTGCGGTCGCTGGAGCAGGCGGCGGACCGCCTCAAGGACGAGGTGGCGCTGGACCTGCACTTTCAGCCATTCGAGCTCAACCCGCAGATGGGCCCGGAGGGGCAGGACATCGGCGAGCACCTGCAAGAAAAGTACGGCGCGACGCCCGCGCAGAGCCAGAAGAACCGCGAGGCCATCGCGGCGCGCGGCGCGGAGCTGGGCTTTACCTTCAGCATGGACAAGCGCAGCCGCATCTACAACACCTTCGATGCGCACCGGCTGCTGCACTGGGCCGAAGAGAAGGGCGTGCAGCCCGCGCTGAAGAAGGCGCTGTTCAAGGCCTACTTCACCGACGGGCAGGACCCGAGCAACCACGAGGTGCTGGCGCGTGTGGCGGGCGAGGTGGGGCTGGACGTGGCCGAGGCGCGTGCACTGCTCGCATCTGATCGCTTCACGGACGAGGTGCGCGAGCGGGAGCAGTTGTACCTGCAAAGCGGCATCCATTCGGTGCCGGCGATCATCATCAACGAGCGCCACCTGATCCAGGGCGGCCAGCCGGTGGAGGTGTTCGAGCAGGCGCTGCGGCAGATTGCGGCGCAGCAGGCTGGATGAGGTGATGCTATTGGATTAATAGCTGTTCGCGCTTGCCAGTCAAGCGGTAGAGGCTGTTTTTATCAAAAGAAAAGGGGCTCAAAGCCCCTTTTCTGTTGGTGGTGACGTACGTCCCGCTACGGCGACGGACGGTGACTGCGTGTCACTTGCGCAGCGGGATGGCCGTGGCGCGGTCCACGGGCACGGCGGTCACGCTGTTCTGGGGCGATCCGTCCACCAGCTTTTCTGAATACGTCAGGTACACCAGCGTGTTGCGCGGGGCGTCCACCATGCGCACGATGCGCAGGCGCTTGAACAGGATGGACATGCGTTCGCTGAAGACTTCTTCCTGCTTCTTGAGCGGCTCCGGAAAGCTGATGGGCCCGACCTGGCGGCAGGCGATGGAGGCCTCGGCCCGGTCCTCGGCCAGGCCCAGCGATCCCTTGATGCCGCCGGTGCGCGCGCGCGAGACGTAGCAGGTCACGCCCTGCACGCCGGGGTCGTCGTAGGCCTCCACGATGATGTCGTGGTCGCGGCCCAGCCACTGGAAGGCGGTGTCCACCGTGCCGATCTTCTCGCCCGTGGCCGCCAGCGCCGGCAGCACCACGGCCAGTGCGCACGCCGCCGCCATGGCCCAGCGGCGGGCACGGCGCAGGCTGGTGGCGGTGGATGATTTCGTCACGCCGTGGCCCCGGCGTCGGCGCAGCGCTGTGCCAGATGGGCCAGCGCTTCCTCCACCTGGTCCACCAGCACCAGGCACAGGTCGCCGGGCTGCAGGCGCGCCAGGGCGGCGTCGATGGCGATGAATTCGCCGCGGATCTCTTCCACGTGCGTGGTGCGCGATGCGCCCACCAGGCCTTCGCGCAGCAGGGCCATCACTTCGCCGTCGGCACGGCCGCGCTGCGCGGCGTCCTGGTATAGGATCACGTCGTCGAACGCGGCACCCAGGATCACGGTCTGGTCGCGGATGTCCTCGTCGCGGCGGTCGCCCGCGCCGCTGATGACCACGCTGCGGCGTTTGGCGGGCAGCGCGTCCACGGCACCCACCAGGGCGCGCATGGCGTCGGGGTTGTGGCCGTAGTCGGCGATCACGGTGGCACCCCGGTAGTCCATGATGTTGAAGCGGCCGGGCGCGTTGTCGCTGTCGTTCACGAAGCCCGACAGGCCGCGGCGGATGGTCTGCCAGGGCATGCCCACGCCCCAGGCGGCGGCCACGGAGGCCATGACGTTCTCGACCTGGAAGCCGATCTTGCCGTTGCGCGTGATGGGCACGTCGCGAAGGTGGATGGTCTCGCGCCACGAGCCTTCCGAGGCCACGATGGAGTCGCCGTCCACGTACACGGTGCGGTGGCCCTGCGCGCGGTGCGTGGCCATCACGGGGTGGTGGCGGTCGCTCGCAAAGAAGATGATCTTGCCGGGGCAGGCGGGCGCCATGGCCGCCACGATGGGGTCGGCGGCGTTGAGCACGCCATAGCCCGTGGTGGCCACGTTCTGCACGATCACGCGCTTGAGCACGGCGAGGTCTTCCACCGTGGTGATGTAGTTCAGGCCCAGGTGGTCGCCCGCGCCGATGTTGGTGACCACGGCCACCTGGCAGCGGTCGAAGCCCAGGCCTTCGCGCAGGATGCCGCCGCGCGCCGTCTCGAACACGGCCGCGTCCACCTCGGGGTGCAGCAGCACGTTGCGCGCGCTCTTGGGGCCGCTGCAGTCGCCGCTGTCGATCTGGCGGCCGTTCACGTACACGCCGTCGGTGTTGGTCATGCCCACGCGCAGGCCCTGGGCCGTGAACAGGTGGGCGATCAGGCGCGCCGTGGTGGTCTTGCCATTGGTGCCCGTGACCGCCACGACCGGAATGCGGCCGTCGTCGCCATGGGCGTACAGCTTGTCCACCATGGCCTGGCCCACGTTGCGCGGCTTGCCGTAGCTGGGTGCCAGGTGCATGCGCAGGCCGGGGGCGGCATTCACCTCGACGAAACCGCCGCCCTGTTCTTCGAGCGGGCGCAGCACGGTTTCGGCCACCATGTCGACGCCGCAGATGTGCAGGCCCACCATCTGCGCCGCGGCCACGGCGCGCGCGGCGACCTCGGGGTGCACGTCGTCGGTCACGTCGGTGGCGGTGCCGCCGGTGGACAGGTTGGCGTTGTTGCGCAGGATGACGCGCTGGCCCTTGGGCGGCACCGAGTCGGGCGTCAGGCCCTGCATGGCCAGGCGGGCCACGGCGATGTCATCCAGGCGGATCTTGGTGAGCGAGGTCGCGTGGCCTTCGCCACGGCGCGGGTCCAGGTTGACCTGGTGGACCAGTTCGCGCACCGTGTGCTGGCCGTCGCCCAGCACCTGGGGCGGCTCGCGGCGCGCGGCGGCCACGAGCTGGTCGCCCACCACGAGCAGGCGGAAATCGTGGCCCGGCAGGAAGCGCTCGACCATCACCGTGCCGTATTCGGCCGCGGTGCGGAAGGCTTCCTCGAGCTGCGCGCGGTCGGTGATGTTCACCGTCACGCCCTTGCCCTGGTTGCCGTCCTGCGGCTTCACGACCACGGGCAGGCCCACCTTCTGGGCCACTTCCCAGGCCTCGTCGAGCGTCTCGACCGGCTTGCCCAGCGGCACGGGCACGCCGGCCGCATGCAGCAGGCGCTTGGTCAGGTCCTTGTCCTGGCCGATGGATTCGGCCACGGCGCTGGTCGAGTCGACCTCGGCGGCCTGGATGCGGCGCTGCTTGGAGCCCCAGCCGAACTGCACCAGGCTGCCGCGCGTGAGGCGCCGGTAGGGGATGCCGCGCGCCACGGCCGCATCCACGATGGAGCCGGTGCTCGGGCCCAGGCGCTCGTCTTCGTCGAGCTCGCGCAGCTTGGCGATCACCGCATCGGCATCGAAGCCGCCGTGACCGAGCGCGGCCTGGATGAGCTGCTGGGCGTCTTCGAACGCCTGGCGGCCCACGGCCTCTTCGCTGTACTCGACCACGACCTGGTACACGCCCGCGTCGGTGGTGGCGGTGGTGCGCGCGAAGGTCACGGGGCAGCCGGCCTGGGCCTGCAGGTTCAGCGCGGCCGTCTGCAGCACGTGCGCCAGGGAAATGTCGGTGCTCCCTTCGGCATGAAGGACGCCGATGGCGGGGAACAGGGCCCGCAGCCGCGCTTCGAATCCGGGCATCTGGCCCACGGCGCGTTCGGCTTCGGTGCAGGCAACCACGGCCTCGATGGCCATGTGGCGGCTCCAGAGGTTGGGGCCGCGCAGGGCCCGGGTGCGGGATACATCCATGGGGTCTCTTTCAGTAATCGTTCGGGGCTCGCGGGCCCCGTTCAAGTCGCGGGCGTTCGGTTCTCTACGGGCGGATCAGGAAGGCAGGCCCACTGGCGCCGGCAGGTCGGGCTCGAAGGTCTTGATGCCCGCGCCGATCAGGTCGGGGGCGATGTTGAGCGCCCACGCCGCGCCGATGGCGGCCAGCAGGGCATCGGTGTCCGGCACCACGGCGTTGCGCCCGAAGGTGAGGTCCGACAGCGAGCCCAGCACGTGCTCGGCGCTGCCGGTGGCCAGCACCACGCGGCCGTTCTTCACGATCACGGCGCGGCCGTTGTCCGTGGCGCGGTGCTCCACGATCACGGGCAGCGTGGCGTCCTGGGCGTACAGCACCACGGCGCCATCCGACAGCGGGGCGAGGTCTGCCACCTGGGGGATGGCCGCGTTCAGCACGGCGGCGCCCTCGGCCAGCACCACGTCGACCTGGGTGCGCATCACCTTGGTCATCTGGTCCTGCTCGTGCACGTCGAATTCGGCCAGGGTTTCCACGCCGTCCATGTCGGTCACCACGCCCACCTGGCAGCGGTCGTAGGCGAGGCCGTCGCGCAGGATGGTGCGCGCGTCGCTTTCGATCACGGCGGCCTGCACCATCTGGTTCATGAGCAGGCGGTGGGCGGCTTCCCAGTGGGCGCAGTCCGTGGTCTCGACGCAGCGGCGGTCCAGGAACAGGCCTTCGCGGCAGGCCAGGCCCGTGTGGTGCCCACCCAGGTGCAGCAGCCACGCCACCACGCGTGCGATGGTCGAGGTGCTGCGCGTGCCGGCCACGCCGACCACCGGAATGCGGCCGGCCTGTCCATCGCCGTCCTCGGACGGGAACAGGTGTTCCGCGATCGCCTGCCCCACCGGGCGCGGCGCGCCCACGGCGGGCTTGAGGTGCATCAGCAGGCCCGGGCCCGCATTGACCTCGACAATGGCGCCGCCCTGGGCGTGCAGGGGCTTGGAAATGTCCCTGGCCACCATGTCGATGCCGGCGATGTCGAGGCCCACCACCTTGGCGGCCAGCTGGGCGATGTAGGCCACCTCGGGGTGCACGTCGTCGGTGCAGTCCACGGCCACGTTGCCGTTGCGCTGCACCACCACCTGGCGGCCGGCGGCGGGCACAGAGCTGGCGTCGAGGTCCTGGCGCTTGAGCTCGAGCTGCACCTTGGTGTCGGTCGCCAGGTCGATGATTTCGAGCGGGTACTCTTCCTCATAGCCCCGGCGCGGGTCGGAGTTGAGCTGGGTGTCGATCAGTTCCTTGACGGTGGAGCGCCCGTTGCCGGTGATGCTGACCACCTCGCCGCGCGCCGCGGCCACCACCTTGCCGCCCACCACCAGCAGGCGGTGCTCGTCGCCGGGGATGAAGCTCTCGACCATCACGTCGCTGCCCTCGGGGTAGGCCACGTGGTAGGCCGCCTCGATGTCTTCCTTCTTGCGCAGGTCCAGCGTCACGCCCCGGCCGTGGTTGCCGTCGGAGGGCTTGACCACCACGGGCAGGCCGATGTCCTCGGCCGCTTCCCAGGCTTCCTCGGGGCTGTTGACCACGCGGCCTTCGGGAATGGGCACGCCGCAGGACTTGAGCAGGCTCTTGGTCAGGTCCTTGTCGCTCGCGATGCCCTCGGCGATGGCGCTGGTGAATTCGGTCTCGGCCGTCCAGATGCGGCGCTGGCTGGCGCCATAGCCCAGCTGCACGAGGTTGCCGTCGTTCAGGCGGATGTGCGGGATGCCCCGGTCGGTGGCGGCCGTCACGATGCAGGCGGTGCTGGGGCCCAGGTACTGGTCATCGACCTCGGTGCGCACGCGGGCCACGGCGGCCTGCACGTCAAAGGGCTCGTCGTTGATCGCCGCCATGATCAGGCCATGGCCCTGGGCCAGGGCCATGCGCGCCACCTGCTCGTCGCGGGCGCGGAACACCATGCGGTACACGCCGCGCTGCGAGGTGCTGCGGGTCTGGCCGAAGCCGGTGGGCATGCCCGCCAGGTTCAGCAGCTCGATCACGATGTGCTCCAGCACGTGGCCGCACCAGGTGCCTTCCTGCAGGCGCTGCAGGAACCCGCCGCGCTCGCCCACGCCGCAGTGGTGCTCGATCAGCGCGGGCAGCCAGGCGGTGAGGCGCTCGTTGAAGCCGGGGAGGAGGTTGGAGGGATGGTCCTCCAGTTCCCCCAGGTCCAGCCAGACCTCCAGCACGGGCCGGTAGGTCCAGATATTGGGGCCGCGCAGGTAGTTGATGCGAAGCAGTTGGATATCGTTGAGTTTCGCCATGGATTGCAGCGGGTGTGTTTCCGGCCTTTTGCGGGCCTTGCTGGGAAAAGGTGACTTTGTGGACGATGATTGTGCGCCAGACTGGAGCCGGGATGCGGTGTCAGCCAGATGACTGCCGCACACGTTACAGCGGGACGCCGCCGCGCCGTGGGGCGCAGTATGGGGGAGAATTCGCGCTTTCGCGAGATCGGTCACCGCAGGCTGCCGGGGGCGGAAATACCAACCAAAAATGCAACATCACCATTCTGTGGACGCCTCGGGTGTCTTTTCCGGCCCCGTGGGGGCCGATTTGCGGGCCATGCTCGCTCCCAAAGAGAACGTACTGGCAGCGCTCCAGGTTGACCTGAGCACGGCCCTGCGTTTCGCGGCGGGCTGGGTGGTGGTGACGTCCGAGCGCCTGCTGGCCTGCGATCCGGGTACCACCGCCTGGCGCGGCTGGCCCCTGGGCGACGGCCTGGCCCTGCGCCTGCAGGACCACGGGGGCGTGGGTTCGCTGGAACTGCACGATGCGCGGGCGCGCCTGGCCCTGTGGCGCTTCACCCTGTCACAGCATGCCCAGGCACTGCGCCTGGTGCAGCGTTTCGAGCAGCAAAGCGCGCGGGGCGAGGCGGACGCCGCCGAGGAGGCCGACGAGCCCACCTGTCCCACCTGCCACACGCCGCTGCCCCCCGATACGGAGGAGTGCCCGGCCTGTGCCCGCGCCCAGCCGCCCCAGACCTCCACCTGGGTGCTGCTGCGCCTGTGGCGCTTTGCCCGGCCCTACCGCAAGCAGCTGGCGGCCGGCTTCGGGCTGACGCTGGCCTCCACCGCCGCCACCCTGGTGCCGCCGTACCTCACCATCCCGCTGATGGATGACATCCTCATCCCGTTCCAGAACGGCAAGCAGATCGAACCGGGCCTGGTGCTGCTGTACCTGAGCGGCCTGCTGCTGTCCGCCCTGGCGGCCTGGGGCCTGTCCTGGGCGCGCACCTACATCCTGGCGCTGGTGTCCGAGCGCATCGGCGCCGACCTGCGCACCACCACCTACGAGCACCTGCTGCGCCTGTCGCTCGACTATTTCGGGGGCAAGCGCACCGGTGACCTGATGGCGCGCATCGGCTCGGAGACAGACCGCATCAACGTTTTCCTTTCCTTGCATGCCCTGGATTTCGTGACCGACGTGCTCATGATCATGATGACGGCGGCCATCCTGTTCTCCATCAACCCCTGGCTGGCCCTGGTCACGCTGGTGCCGCTGCCCTTCATCGCCTGGATGATCCACACCGTGCGCGACCGCCTGCGCACCGGCTTCGAGAAGATCGACCGCGTCTGGTCCGAGGTCACCAACGTGCTGGCCGACACCATCCCCGGCATCCGCGTGGTCAAGGCCTTCGCCCAGGAAAAGCGCGAGGCCCAGCGCTTTCGTGATGCCAACCAGCACAACCTGGAGGTCAACGACAAGCTCAACAAGACCTGGTCGCTGTTCACCCCCACGGTGTCGCTGCTCACCGAGATCGGCCTGCTCGTGGTCTGGGCCTTCGGCATCTGGCTGGTCTCGCGCAACCAGATCACGGTGGGCGTGCTCACGGCCTTCATCGCCTACATCGGGCGCTTCTACAGCCGGCTCGACTCCATGAGCCGCATCGTCTCGGTCACGCAGAAGGCGGCGGCCGGCGCCAAGCGCATCTTCGACATCCTGGACCACGTGAGCAACGTGCCCGACCCGGCCCAGCCGGTGAAGGTGGACAAGGTGCAGGGCGCCATCGCCATGCGCAACGTGGGTTTCCGCTACGGTAGCCGCGCGGTCATCAAGGGGCTGGACCTGGATATCCGCCCCGGCGAGATGATCGGCTTGGTGGGCCACAGCGGCTCGGGCAAGAGCACCCTGGTGAACCTGATCAGCCGCTTCTACGACGTGAGCGACGGCTCCATCCAGGTCGATGGCGTGGACATCCGCCGCTTCGCCGTGGCCGACTACCGGCGCCACATCGGCCTGGTGTTGCAGGAGCCCTTCCTTTTCTTCGGCACCATCGCCGAGAACATCGCCTACGGCAAGCCCGAGGCCACGCGCGAGGAGATCGTGGCGGCCGCCCGCGCGGCCCACGCGCACGAGTTCATCCTGCGCCTGCCGCACGGCTACGACTCGCTGGTGGGCGAGCGCGGCCAGGGCCTGTCGGGCGGTGAGCGCCAGCGCATCAGCATCGCGCGTGCGCTGCTGATCGACCCGCGCATCCTGATCCTCGACGAGGCCACCTCGGCCGTGGACACCGAGACCGAGAAGGAAATCCAGAAGGCACTGGACAACCTGGTGCAGGGCCGCACCACCATCGCCATCGCCCACCGCCTGTCCACCCTGCGCAAGGCCGACCGCCTGGTGGTGATGGACCGCGGCGAGGTGGTGGAAGTGGGCCCCCACGACGAACTCATGGAGAAACAGGGCGCCTACTGGCGGCTGTACGAAGCCCAGGCCCGCCGCGCCGAGGAAGACGCGCAGGCCGCCGGCGTCATCATCGACAGCAGCCTGCTGCACCCGGCCCACCCGGCCGGCAATTCGTGACCGCCACCGTGGGAACCGCCATGAACACAACCACCTTCACCCTGGTGTCGCAGCCTGAATTCACCCTGGCCCGCAACCCGCACGGCCGGCTGGTCCTGACCCTGCCCGATGGCACCGTCCACGAAAGCATCACCCCCGTGCGGGCCTTCCCCATTGCCGCGCCGGCGCACGGGCTCTCCTTGATCGGTTCGGATGGCCACGAGCTGCTGTGGATCGACCGGCTCGACCAGCTGGAGGCCACCGCGCGCCAGCTCATCGAAGAAGAGCTGGAAGTGCGCGAGTTTGTGCCCACTATTGAAAAAATCGTTGCCGTGTCGAGCTTTTCGACCCCCAGCACCTGGGATGTGGAGACCGATCGCGGACCCGCCAAGCTGGTGCTCAAGGCCGAGGAAGACATCCGCAGGCTGGGGGGGCGCACCCGGCTGCTGATCGCGGGCGGGGACGGGGTCCAGTTCCGGGTCCAGGACACCACCGCGCTGGACCGGCATTCGCGCCGGCTGCTCGAACGCTTCCTCTGACGCGCCAGCCCCGCCATGCCGGGGCCCTTCCCGCACAGGATCGCCGGTAGCCCATGGTGGGCGTTTCGGGCCCGCCGCTGGCGCCTGCCGGCGGCATTCCACCCCAAAAAGCAACACGCAACCCGCGTGGTTGCCACCGCCTGCGTGTTCAATCCGCGTGCCCGGCCATTCATCAGGCCCTTTGGCGGCCTGAAAATCGCGACAAAGGTAGGTGAAAACCCTTAATTTTAGGCAATCGCTGAAAAAGACCTAAATTTCCCCTTCTTTTTGCCGTAATGAATGTACGAAGAGGCCAAAAGACCCTCTGTCATTCATCTCAACTACGGGCCATTGCCATGCAAATGCCACCTGTCGATCGATCGCCGAGTTGGCGTCCTCAGGGCGCTGATTTGTATTCCACTGGCGCCTCTGGCGCGCCACCGGTGCGTCCCATCAACGCATCCAACCCCGTCGAGTCCATGGACCGGATGGGCGAGGGCGCGATCGTGCGCGAGCCCGACAAGCCGTCGGCGCCCGACGTGGCGAACCGGGACTGGACCGAGGTGAAAAAAAAGGACACCGTGGAAGAACCGCCAGAGCCGCCCAAGGAGCCAATCTACAAGCAGCTGCTGGAGCTCATCCAGTCGATGTGGCGGGCCAGCGGCAGTGCGGTGGAAGTGGCGCAGGACATCAACCGGATGACCTTGCAGGAGCGCCTGGCCCAGCAGGTCAAGAACGAGCCGCTGACGTACTCGGACCCCAAGATCAAGCGCACGGGCGGCCTCTAGCCCGCCGCCGCCTGCGCTGCGTGCTGGGCCGGTGGCACCGGTACCGCGCTGCCCGCAGTGGCTGTTCCTTGCTTCTTTTGCATTTTTTTGGCCGGTGGCGCGCAATGCTGCCGCCCGCAGCCCGTCCCTTGTGCGGATCGGCTTTCCACCCCCAGCGGCGCCTGCGGGGTGATGCTCCTGAAAATATAGCTGAAGGCGCTTATCCAGCAAGCGCAAAACACCTATTTGACCCCGGATCTGGCTGCCCGCGCTGCGCGCTTGCCTGCGGGAGAGGGATGGTCAGCCGTCCACCCGGGCGGGCTCAGGGCTGGCTGCCGGAGGCGGGCTGGCGGGCGGCCTGGGCTGCCTTGTTGCGGTCCCGCTCCGCGCGGTATCTGGCGGCGAAGACGCGAACCTCTTCGTACGACACGTAGCCGTCGCCGTCCGTGTCCGCCTCGTCAAACGCGGCCGCCAGGCGGGGAAAGAGCTTGACCTCGGTGCGGCTGAGCTTGCCGTCGCCGTTGAAGTCCAGCATCTTGAAATCGCGCATGGCCTTGATCTCGCCCTTGGTCTGCCCCGTGCCGGGCTCGGCGGGCGCGCTCGCCGCAGGCTCTGGCGGCGGTGCGGCAGGGGCCTGGGCCAGCGCGGCGGAGCCCATGGTGGCCAGCACGGCGCCCATCAGGCAGGCGGCCAGGGAAATTCTCTTGCGCAACACATCTTCCTTCAGTGGGGTTCGGGGGACGATGTTGGCACAGTTGGTGGGCCGCCGGCGGATTGCAACCGGGGCTTTGCAGGCTTTCACCCGGCGTTGCAGGACTTTGCAGAACTTTTCGCGGCAAGAGCCCGGACCATCGCCACCCCCTGCCTCAGCCGCCCCCGGCACGCAGGGGGTTGGAGATGCCGCTGTTCACATGTCCCGCGGGCACATGGCGCGCTGCCGACGTCACATGGCCCGTCTGGTCGTCGAAGAAGAAGTCCGGCTCGAACTCGCGCAGGAACTCGCCCTTGGGCAGGCCGCCCAGGAACATGGCTTCGTCCACGTCGATGTTCCAGTCCATCAGCGTGCGGATCGCGCGTTCGTGCGCGGGTGCGCTGCGCGCCGTGACCAGGGCCGTGCGGATGCGCATGCCGGTGGCGCCGCCGAATTCTCCGGCGGATTGCAGCCGGTGCAGCGCCGCGAGCAGGGGCTTGAAGGGGCCGTCGGGCAGGGGCAGGGCCGCCTTGTCGGTCTCGTGCTGCTGGAACGCGGCCAGGCCCTCGGCCTGGTACACCCGCTCGGCCTCGTCGGAGAACAGCACGGCGTCGCCGTCAAAGGCAATGCGCACTTCCTGCGGGTTCGCGTCGCCGGCCCGCACCGACTCGGTGACCACCCGCGCGGCGGGGTAGCCCAGGTGCAGGGCCTCGCGCACATCGGCCTCATTCGCCGACAGGAACAGGTGCGCGCCCAGGGGACGCAGATAGCGAAACGGGTCCCGCCCCTGGGTGAACACGCCGCGCTGGATGGTCGGCAGGCCATGGGCGTTGCAGGAGCGGAACACGCGCATGCCACTGACCGGGTCATTGCGCGAGAGCAGCACCACCTCCACCCGCTGGTGCTCCGAGGTGTTGAAGGCGAGCAGTTTGCGCACCAGCGAGAACGCCACGCCAGGTGCGGCGGGCACGTCCAGGCGCTGGCGCTGCAGCTCCACGTAGGCGCGGTCATCGCTCTCGTGTTCGAAGACGCGGTTTTCTTCCTCGAAGTTGAACAGCGCGCGCGAGGAGATCGCCACCACCAGCTTGTCGTCCAGGGTCACGGCCATAAAGTCACTTCACAAACTGATTCAGCTGGATGATGGGCAGCAACACGGCCAGCACGATCAGCATCACGATCATGCCCATGCCGACGATGAGCAAAGGCTCCAGGATGGTGGCCAGCGCCATCGCGCGGCGCTGCACCTCGGTGGAAAGCTGCCGTGCGGCGCGCTGCAGCATCACCGGCAACTGCCCGGTCTGCTCGCCCAGGCGCGCGAACATCGACAGCAGGCCGGGAAAACGCTTTTTCTGCGCCAGCGCCGAGGCCAGGGGCGCGCCTTCGCGCACCAGCACCAGCGCGTCCAGCGCGTCGGCGCGCAGCGCGCGGTTGTTCAGGGTTTCGGCGGCGGCCTGCAGGGCTTTCAGGATGGGCACGCCCGCGCCCGCCAGCATGGCCAGCGTGCCGGCAAAACGCGCCGCGTTGTAGCCGCGCGCCAGCTTGCCCACGAGGGGCAGGTTGAGCCAGGCGGCATCGAATTTTTCACGGATATGCCCAATGGTCAGTGCCCAGCGTGCGCCAAAAACCATCAAGACAAAAGCAATCAGCACCATCAAGCCATAGCTGCGCACAAAAGCGCTGATGCCCAGCATGGCCACCGTGAGGAACGGCAGCGCCCGCTTGGTGCCCGCGAACACGCTGGCCACCTGGGGCACCACGTAGCCGACGAGGAAGAGCACGATCACGATGGCCACGATGGTCACGATGGCCGGGTAAAGCGCAGCGCCCACCAGCTTGGCCTTGAGCGCCTGGCGCTCTTCCAGGTCGTCGGCCAGGCGCTCCAGCACCAGGCCCAGGTTGCCGCTGTGTTCGCCCGCGCCGATCACGGCGCAGTAGATGTCCGAGAACTCGCGCGGGTGCTGCGACAGCGCGCGGGCGAACGTGGCGCCGGCATTCACCTCGGCGCGCAGCGCGGCCACCAGGTGGCGCTGGCGCTCGTCATCGGCCTCTTCCGACAAGGCGGTGAGGGCGCGTTCGAGCGGCAGCCCGGACGACACCAGCCCGGCGATCTGGCGCGTCCAGATGGCCAGCGCGGTGGCACCGAACACCGGCCGGGTGAACAGCCGCTGGCCGAGGCTGGCGGCGCTCCCGTCCAGCGACTGTCCGGTCTGCACCAGTTCCACGGCCAGCGGCACCAGGGCCTGGGCCCGCAGCAGGCTGCGCGCCGCCTTGGCGGTGTCGGCCTCCATGAGGCCCTTGCGGGTCTGGCCCTGGGCGTCCAGGGCTTCAAAGGAAAAAGCGGGCATGCGGGCGTGGGCGGTAAGGCGTGGGCGTCAGGAAATCACACAACGGTGGGTGGAGGCAGAAATGCCCTGCAGTCCGAGATGGTAGCCGCTACCCGAGGCCACTTGCCGCGCCGTGGGTCCCGCTGTCGGAGGCGTGATCCAGGTCAAGGCGCCGGCACCCCGGGCGCGCAGAATGAAAAAAACGGACCTGTGGCATCGGGTTGCAGGTGTTCTGAATGAACCAGGAGTCTTTCATGCTGAAGAACAAGGTGGCGTTGGTCACGGGGGCATCGTCGGGCATTGGGCGTGCCATTGCGCTTGTGTGGGCGCGCGAAGGCGCCAAGGTCGTGGTGTCGGATGTGAACGTGCCGGCGGGCGAGGAAACGGCTGCGCTGGTGCGTGCGGCGGGCGGCGACGCCATTTTTGTGGCCGCCGACGTGGGCAAGCCCGCAGACTGCGAAACGCTGGTCAACCGCACGGTTGCCCACTATGGCCGTCTGGACGTTGCCTGCAACAACGCTGGCATCGGCGGCCCGCAGGCGCCCACGGCCGACTATCCGCTGGAGGGCTGGACGCAGGTCATCAACATCAACCTGTCGGGCGTGTTCTACGGCATGAGGTACCAGATCGCGGCCATGCTCAAGAACGGCGGTGGCGCCATCATCAACATGGCGTCCATCCTGGGCTCCGTGGGGTTTGCCACGGCGCCGGCCTATACGGCCGCCAAGCACGGTGTGGTGGGGTTGACCAAGGCGGCAGCCATTGAATACGGGGCCCATGGCGTGCGCATCAATGCCGTGGGGCCCGCCTTTATCCACACGCCGATGATCAGCGGTCTGGAGCAGGACGCAGGCGTCAATGCCATGCTGGTGGGCGCGCACCCCATCGGCCGCCTGGGGCAGCCCGAAGAGGTGGCGGAGCTGGTGGCTTGGCTGGCGTCCGCCAAGGCGTCATTTGTGACCGGGGCGTATTACCCGGTGGATGGCGGATATCTGGCGCGGTGAAGCCTGGGCGACAGGGGTGTGTGGTGATTCAGGCTGGCAGAGGCATGCCTGTGGCCCGCAGGGTGCCGTGGGCCTGCGCCGCGATGTCCAGCGAGCGCAGCCGCAGCGCCGGGTCGTACACGTCGCTCACCAGCATGAGCTCATCGGCGCCCGTGGCCTCGCTCAGTTGCTCCAGGCCCGATCGCACGGTGTCCGGCCCGCCGATGACGGCGGCGGCCAGAAAGTCTCCGATGGCCGCACGTTCCTGCGGCTGCAGGCGCGCGGCGTAGTTTTCGATGGGTGGCAGCAGGCGGCGGCGGTCGCCCGTCAGGATGCCCAGCACCCGCTGGTAGGTGCTGCTGGCCAGGAACTCCGCTTCCTCGTCCGTGGGCGCTGCAATCAGGGGCACCCCGATCGCCACATAGGGCTTGGGCCAGGCGGCGGACGGGCGGTACAGGTTGCGGTACAGGTCGATGGCCTGGTGCAGCAGGCGCGGCGCGAAGTGCGAGGCAAAGGCATAGGGCAGGCCGCGCTCCGCCGCCAGTTGCGCCGAGAACAGGCTGGAGCCCAGCAGCCAGATGGGCACATTGGTGCCTGCGCCGGGCATCGCGATCAGGCGCTGGTTGGGTTCTGCCGGTGCCAGCAGGCGCTGCAGCTCGGCCACGTCCTGCGGAAAGTCGTCGGCCGTCTCCACCCGGCTGCGGCGCAATGCGCGCATGGTGGTGGGGTCGGTGCCCGGCGCGCGGCCCAGGCCCAGGTCGATGCGGCCGGGGTACAGCTCGGCCAGCGTGCCGAAGGCCTCGGCCACCACCAGCGGCGCGTGGTTGGGCAGCATGACGCCGCCCGAGCCCACGCGGATGCGCGAGGTGCCCCCCGCGATGTGCCCCACCAGCACGGCGGTGGCCGAGCTGGCGATGCCCGCCATGTTGTGGTGCTCCGCCAGCCAGTAGCGGGCAAAGCCCAGTTTTTCGGCGTGCTGCGCGGTGCGCAGGGCAATCTGCAGCGCGTCGGCGACGGTGCCGCCTTCGCGGACGGCGACCAGGTCGAGCATGGACAGGGCGGGGCGGGTGGCGGTGGAAGTCATGGGTGCATTGTCCGGCGGCCACCACATTCGTGCAGGCCGGGTGCCAGAGCTGGCAGCGGCTGAAGGGTTGCCCTGGGCCGCGTGCGCGGAGAGGCGATTTTTTGGTAGCCAAAAATGCGCCGCACCCACAAAATGTTTCAAGGCATTTCTGCCGGGACGATTTCCGGTTTCCCGCACGAGGCCTTTACTGGGACCAAGCATGGGTTTTTTCAGCCGCCTGTTCAAGATCCGGGAGCAAGACCCTGCCAGCCCCGACACCACCTGGGCCATGGAAGACAACGGCAGCGAGCTGGTGCTGGACGCCGAATACGCCTCCATGCTGATGACCGAGATCGACATCGACGCGGCCATCGCCAGCCACGAGCGCTGGCGCCTGCAGCTGCAGGACATGATCAATGGCCGCTCGCAGGAGGTCATGCGGCCCGACCGCATCTGCCAGGACGACCGCTGCGACCTGGGCCGCTGGCTCTACGGCACGGGGCGCGTGCGGTTGGGGCACTTTCCGGCGTTCGACATGCTGGTGGCGCGGCACAAGTACTTCCACCAGCAGGCGGCCGATGTCGTGACCCTGTTCCAGGCGGGGGAGCAGCAAAAGGCCGTGCAGCTGCTCAACGGAAGCTGCCGCCACGCATCCAACCAGGTGCTGCTGCTGCTCAAGGAGCTCAAGCGGGGCCTGGGGCGCTGAATCCCGGGGGCAGCCGCATGACTGGGCGCGGCACAGCGGCTGACCAATACCGTCGAATGCTATGTTTTGTGCAGCGTGATGTGATTGACCAGTAAGCGCCTGGAGCGTTTTTTCACATTCCCGGCTGTTCTGGCACGGCAATGGCTGCGGCCATCAGCGCCGCCGCGCCCGCCGCCAGCATCGGCACACAGTTCTTACATCTGCAGACATCACCAGGGGCCGGAAACGGCACTGGCGTGGCTATCCTTCGGCGCGCGCCCACCACTGCTTGCGGTTGGTTGCGCAAAAAAACAATCAGACCAAGATCAATCAACTGACTGACGTCAGAGAGGGAACCCCGATGGACCGCCGTAAATTGTTGACGCTTGTGACCCTGGCTTCCGGCGTGAGCGCCGTATCGCCCGTGTGGGCGCAGTTCGACCTGGGCAAGATGCTGGATGCGGGCAAGGACCTGGCCAAGTCCGAGAGCCTGTCGGACGAGGAACTCAAGAGCACGTTCGACCAGATGTCCGCCGAGATGGACCGCCAGAACAAGGTGGCCCCGGCAGGCAACCCCTACGCCACCCGCCTCACCAAACTCACCTCGGGCCTGGGCACGCACGACGGCCTCAAGATGAATTTCAAGGTCTACCTCACGCCCGAGATCAACGCCTTCGCCATGGCCAACGGCACGATCCGCGTGTATTCGGGCCTCATGGACAAGTTCACCGACGACGAGGTGCGCTACGTGATCGGCCACGAGATCGGCCACGTCAAGGCCGGCCACACCAAGGCCCGCATCCAGACCGCCCTGCGCACCAGCGCGCTGCGCAACGCCGTGGCGTCGAGCAACGGCAAGGCCGGTGCCATCGCCAGCTCGCAGCTGGGTGACCTGTTCGAGAAGGTGGTACGCGCCCAGCACTCGCAAGGCAATGAGCGCGAGGCCGATGACTACGCCATGGGCTTCATGAAGGCCAAGCGCTACCAGCCCGCGGCCTGCGTGACGGCCCTGGAAAAGCTCGCCGCCATGTCGGGCGGGGATTCCACCAGCTTCCTGTCCACGCACCCCTCGCCCAAGGAGCGTGCCGACCGGCTCAAGACGCAGGTGGCCTGACCCTGTCATTGCCGCAGAAACCCTGGTGGGGCTATACCGCGCCTTCGGGCGCGGTATTTTTTTGCCTGTGGCACGCCGGCATTCCGGCGGGTGGCCGGTCGAAGCCGCAGCGGGGCGCCGTCTTGCGGGCGCCCGGGGTCAGTAGCTGCGCCCGCCCTTGTACATCGCATGCTGGCGCCGGTTGAGCGTGGCCGCTTCCCCCAGCCGCCCCATGGCCGCACCGGCATGCGCGTGGGTGATGGCCATGCCCAGGCCGTCGGCCGCATCGGTGCCCGGCAGGCCGGGCAGGCGCAGCAGGCGGCGCACCATCTCCTGCACCTGGCTCTTGGCCGCGCGGCCATGGCCGACCACGGCCTTTTTCATCTGCAGCGCGGTGTATTCGGCCACGGGCAGTTTGCTGGCCACCAGGGCCGTGATGCAGGCGCCGCGCGCCTGGCCCAGCAGCAGGGTGGACTGTGGATTGACGTTGACGAACACGATCTCGACCGAGGCCACATCGGGCTCGTAGCGCGCGGCCACCTCGGTGATGCCGTCGAACAGGATCTTCAGGCGCCCGGGCAGGTCACCCAGCGCCAGCGTGGTGGTGCGGATGGTGCCGCTGGCCACGTAGCTGAGCTGGTGGCCGTCCATGTCCACCACGCCGAAGCCGGTGGTCTGCAGGCCGGGGTCGATGCCGAGAATGCGCATTTGCTATTTATTTGATAGCTACCGGCGCTTGTTGGTAAAGCGCTGGTGGCCGATTTTATTGTCAGAGGCCGAAGTACCAGCGCACCGAATGGAAGAACACCGGCGCCGCGAAGCACAGGGCGTCCACCCGGTCGAGCAGGCCGCCCGCGCCGGTGACGGACATGCCCTGCATGCCCCAGCTCGTGATGCCACGGTCGCGCTTGAGCGCCTTCATCACCAGGTGCCCCAGGCTGCCCGCCACGCAGGCCAGCAGCGCCATGCCCAGCGCCTGCCCGGGCTTGAAGGGCGTGATGAAGGTGAGCAGCGTGCCCACCAGCCCGCCCACGCCCACGCCCGCCAGCCAGCTCGCCCACTGGAAGCTCTGGCTGACCTGCGGCGCCACGGGCTTGTGCGGAAAGCGCCGGCCCAGGAGATGCTGCACCACCATGCAGGTCTGCACCACGAAGACCAGGAAGAACACCAGGAAAGCGCCCTTGTCGCGGTAGCCCGGAAAGTCGAGCAGCAGCAGCGCGGGCACATGGCTCATGCCGTACACGCAGACCATGATGCCCCACTGCAGCTTGGCGTTGCGCTCCAGGAAGCGCTGCGGGTCGTTGGCCAGCGCGCTCACCACGGGCAGGGCCAGGAACACGTAGACGGGGATGAACACCGTGAACAGGTCGAAGTGCTTGCTGCCCACGATCCAGAACTGCAGCGGCAGCACCACGAAGAAGGCCAGCACCAGGCTGCGGTGGTCGCCCCGGCGCGTGGGCGAGAGCGTGATGAACTCGCGCAGCGCGAAAAAGCCCACGATCGCGAAGAGCACGGTGGCCACGGTATCGCCCAGCACCCAGCCCACCCAGAACACGGTGGCCATCATCCACGAGGTCTTGAGCAGGCCCCAGAAGCGCTTGGCCTCCAGCGCGCGCGCCTCGGATTCGGGATCGTCGCCCGCGTGCTCGCGCAGGTTGCGCACGAAGGCCCAGACGGTGACGATGGACAGGATGCCGAACACGACCAGGAACAGGGCCCCGATCTGCTGGGTGGCGGTGAGGTTGCGCAGGAAGTTGTTCATGTCCGTGCCGCCCCCGGGGGCGCGGCGATAGGCGAGGGCAGGGGCTTGGGGATCGTCATGGTCAGACTTCCCGCAGCGCGATCACGGCGCGGCGTGCGCGGTCCAGGAACGGACGGCGTTCTTCACCCGCTTCGAGCTGGACGGGTGCGCCAAAGGTCACGGAACACAGGATGGGCACGGGCACCACTTCGCCCTTGGGCATCACGCGCTGCACGTTGTTGATCCAGGCGGGCACCAGCACCACCTGCGGGAACATCTGCGCCAGCTTGAACAGGCCCGACTTGAACGGCTGCGGCTCGTCGCCATGGCCGCGCGTGCCCTCGGGGAAGATCACGATGGAGTCGCCGCTCTCCAGCGCGCGCACCAGCGGCGCCAGCGGGTCCGACTCGGGCAGCGCGGCGCGCAGCGCCTCGGGGCTGGGCGGGCGGGGCGGGGCTTCGGGCGAGGGGTCGGGGCCGCCGGCCATGGCGGTGTCGGCATCGGCCGGGGCCGCGGGCGCGCCCCCGGGCTCCGCCGCCACGGCCGCGGTCGGCCGCGCGGGCGTGGCCTGCCGGTCCACATAGACGGCGTTGAACACGGCCGTGGTGATCCATTGCCGCAAGGGCGTCTTGGTCCAGTAGTCCTTGGCCGCGATGGGGCGGGTGATGCTGCGCAGCTCCTCGGGCAGCGCGGCCCAGATCAGCACCATGTCGGCATGGCTCTGGTGGTTGGCGAAGTAGATACGCTGTTCGGCCTTGGGCGGGCAGCCATACCAGCGGGCCTGGGAGCCGGTGAGAAACCGCACGATCCCCAGCAGAAAAAGACTCATCAACTTGGCAAGCATGGCGGGGATGATACGTGGCGTGCGCCCTGCGGCGTGCGCCGCCGTGGCGGACTGCGGGCGGGCGGCCACCCCCGCTGCACCTACACCCAGATGCGGTACGCCCAGAACGCTTCGTCGCCGTAGATGCCGTCATACAGTGCCTGCGGTGCGTAGCCGGTGACGCGCCGGGTAACGCGGCACAGGTGCGACTGGTCCGAGAAACCTGCGCCCGCCGCCACATCGGCCCATTTCACCGTGCCGTGGACAGCCTCGGCCGCGATGGTGTCGAAGAACGCCTGCTCGGCCTTGCCGAAGCCGCGCAGCTCGCGCAGCGGCAGCCCTGCCCAGCGCTTGATGCGGCGCTCCAGCTGGCGCAGGCTGCGGCCTGGGGCCGACACGGCGGCGCGTTGCGCGAGGTGCATGGCCCAGTCGCCATAGCGCTGCGCCTGCAGCGCTTGCGCGGGGCGGCAGGCTTGCCAGCGGGGCTCCAGAAATGCTTCCAGGCACGCCATGCGGGCCGCGTCGTCGGGCTGGTGCTGCACGGCTTCGCACATCGCGATCCAGTCGGGCGGCAGCACGGTTTGCGCGTCCACCATGCGGTCGGTCAGCGTCTCGGGCTCCAGGCCGATGAGCTGGTGCAGCGCATCGGGCATGAACATCACCATCATGGCGTGGGTGGGATGGGCGCAATAGCTGGTGCTGGGCCGAGTGTGCGGGCCCGTCAGCACCCAGCGACCGGGGTAGGCCTCGCGCGGGCTGTGCAGGCCGGGCATGGTGTCGGGGCGCTCGGGCACCAGGCATTCGCTGCGACCCTCAAACCACCAGCTCAGGCTGCACAGGGGCGTGGCCGGAAAGCGGTTGATGCGTTGCTCGTCACGGAGCGCGTAGCCCAGCGTGCTGCGCACCATGGCACCGCGCAGGCAGGCCGACAGGCTGGCGCGCGGCAGCCACAGCTGGCCCGAGGGGATCAGCCCCTGTGGATGCCGTGCGGAAGGTGGGACCAGGGTTGCCATGGGGCGCGAGTGTAGGCCAGGGGCGATGTCGAATTCGTTCAATACCCGGCGGCTGCTGCATTGCACCATGCACGGCATGAACACCACGACCACCACTCCCGCCGCGACCGCTCCGATACCCCCCGCCACCGCCCAGGCCGCACGGCCTGGCGGCCCTGCCCGCCGCTGGTGGGGGCTGCCCCTGCTGCGCGACATGCGCGCCGACTACCTGGGCTTTGTCGTGCGGCTGCAGCGCCGCCATGGCGACCTCACCCGCATGCGCCTGGTTCATGAGGATGCATGGGACCTCATGTCGCCCGAGCTGGTGCGCGAGGCGCTGGTCACCCATGCCGACCAACTGATCCGCTGGGAGCGCGGCATTGCCGTGTTCGAGCAGGTGTTTGGCCAGAGCGTGCTGGTCACCGAGGGCGACACCTGGCAGCGCCAGCGCCGCATGCTGATGCCCGCGTTCAGCCCCAGGCGCGTGGCGGGCTACGCGCAACTGATGACCGATGCCGCCCGCAGCGCGCTTGATGCGGCCGTGCCCGCCGGCCAGACCGAGGCGCTGGTGCCCATGGACACACTGTGGACCGGCGTGGCGATGGACGTGATCCTGCGCACGCTGTTCAGCGAGTCGGCAAAGGCCGATGCGCGCGACGCCGCCTGGGCCACGCAGACGCTGTCGGAGACGGCGTTCCGCGAAATGTTCATGCCCTTCACGCTGCCCGACTGGCTGCCCCTGCCCGGCAAGTCCGCCAAGCGGCGCGCGCTCAAGGCGCTCCGGGGGCTGGTGCAGCGCCACATCGATGCGCGCAGGCGGGAAGAGGGCGGCCCGGCGAGCGCTCCGCCGCGCACCGACCTGCTGCACATGCTGCTGGCGCTGCGCGACGAATCCACGGGCGAGCCGCTGTCGCCGCAGGAGGTCTTCGACCAGTGCATGGTCAGCTTCCAGGCCGGGCACGAAACCAGCGCCACCACGCTGCTGTGGTGGAGCCGCCTGATGGCCGAACACCCCGAGGCCGCGCAGCGCGCGCAGGCCGAGGTGGACAGCGTGCTGCCCCCGGGCCAGACGCCCGGCCCCGAGCACCTGGCCCGGCTGCCCTTTCTGGCCGCCACGCTCAAGGAGGCGCTGCGCCTGTACCCGCCGATTGCCGCGCTGATGACCCGGCGCACCACCGCGCCCATCACGCTGGGGGGCGTGGCCGTGCCCCAGGGCGCGATGCTGCGCATCACGCCTTGGGTGCTGCACCGGGATGAACGCTGGTTTGCCCAGGCCGACCGGTTCGTGCCCGAGCGTTTTCTGGACGATGCCCCGGCCATCCCCAAGGGTGCATGGATACCGTTCGGCGTGGGCCCCCGCGTGTGCATTGGCCAGCACTTCGCGATGCTGGAGATGACGCTGCTCGCGGCCATGCTGCTGCAGCGCTATCAGCTGCGGTTGCCGGGTGGGGCGCCCGCGTGCGCGCCGAGGCTGCACGTGACCTTGCGGCCTGACGGGCCGGTGATGGTGCGGCTGGCGCGGCGGCGCTAGGCGCGCCGCCCGGTCGGATGCAGGGCCAGGTGCCCCCAGGCCCTGCGGTGGCGCAGGGCCCGCCCCGTCACGGCAGCTCCGCGCTGCCCATGCGCGCCAGAATCGTCCGCGACCGGCCCGCCAGATACGCGGACCCGGGTGTTTTCTCGAAGCGCTTGGGGGCCGGGAGCATCACCGCCAGGCGCGCGGCCTCGCCGGCGGTGAGTTTGCTGGCGCTCTTGCGAAAGTAGTGCTGCGCGGCCGCCTCGGCGCCGAACACGCCTTCGCCCCACTCCACGCTGTTGAGGTAGATCTCCAGGATGCGCTGCTTGGAGAGCAGTTGCTCCAGCAGCAGCGTCAGCACGAACTCCTGGCCCTTGCGCAGCAGCGTGCGCTCGCCCGAGAGCAGCAGGTTCTTGGCCAGTTGCTGCGTGATGGTCGAGCCGCCCCGGATCTTCGGGGCGCGCACGGGGCGGTCGGGGGCGCGGGCCTGCGCCTTGCTGGCCTGGGCCTCGGCCTTGGCGTTGCGCTCCCAGGCCTTCTCGATGGCCGTCCAGTCCACGCCGTCGTGGCTCACGAAGCCATCGTCTTCCGACGCGATCACGGCGCGCTTGAGCGAGTCCGAGATGCTCGCGTAGGGCACCCATTGCTGGCGCCAGCGCACCTGGCCCGTGCTGGACAGCTGCGCCCAGGCCTCGGAGCGCTGGAAGCTGGTGGATTCCGGGTCGATGGCCACCATGGCCGCGATGCGGACCACGAAGAACAGCTGCAGCGCCACGAAGGCGAGCACCACCAGTCCCAGCCAGCGCAGCACGGCTTTCATCGCAGCGTGTCCTTGTTCCGTGGGTTCAGTCAGAGGGCGGATTGGAGTTCGGCCAGCACCTGCGCCGAGGGCGGGCGCACGCCGCGCCACAGCAGGAACGCTTCGGCGGCCTGCTCCACCAGCATGCCCAGGCCGTCGCGCGGCACGGCGCCGTGGCGCCGGGCCCAGTCCAGAAAACCCTGCGCTGCGGGGCCATACATCATGTCGTAGGCCAGGCAGCCCGGGCGCAGCACGTGGGCGGGCACCGGCACCTCGGCACCGGCAAGGCTGCTGGCCGTGGCATTGATGATGACATCAAAATTGGCATCTAGCGCTTGTGGGATAAGCGCTAGCAGCTCTGATTTTTGTAGCGAGGCGAGCGTGCTGTGCGATTGCACCAGGGCCTGTGCCTTGGCCAGCGTGCGGTTGGCCACGGTGATGTGGCGCGCACCGGCCCGCAGCAGCGGGCCCAGCACGCCCGCAGCGGCGCCACCGGCGCCCACCAGCAGCACATCGCGCCCCGCCAGCGAGATGCCCGCGTTGCGCGTGATGTCGGCCACCAGGCCCAGGCCGTCGGTGTTGTCGGCATAGATGCCGCCATCGGCGCGGAAGGTCAGGGTGTTGGCCGCACCGGCCAGTTGCACGCGTTCGCTGCATTCGGTGGCGAGACCGGGCGCCTCGGTCTTGAAAGGCACGGTGACATTGCAGCCGCGCCCGCCCTGGGCCGCGAAGTCGCGCACGCCCTGCGCAAAACCATCCATGGGCACCAGGCGGCGCTCGTAGGCGATGTGCTCGCCCGTCAGTTCGGCGAAGCGGGCGTGGATGGCGGGCGAGCGGCTGTGCGCCACCGGGTTGCCCATCACGCAGTACAGGTCGGGGGCGAGAGGCGAAGGTGTCATGGGAACAACAAGGGCTGCATGCAGGGAGCGGGGTCAGGCCGGGGCTGCCGCGGAACTGGCTTTGCCAGGCGGCAGGCGGCGTCGCCCTGGGGGGAAGGCGCCGCAGGCGACTCAGGGGGGTTACCGAACACTGGTTTCCAGGGTTTGGTCCCGCGTGAACTTGAAGCGCGCCACCATGGCGATCTGGTCGGCCTTCTTGCGCATGTCGGTGCCAAAGGCGCCAAAGGGCCCTGCGGCGCGGGCAATGGCCTCGGCGCGCCGGTCGAGTGTGGTGTTGCCCGAGCCTTGCACCACCTCGGTCTCCAGCACGCGGCCGTCGTGGTTGACGGTGACGATCATCGTGAGCTCGCCGTACAGCTTGCGCCCGCCCTGTTCGGGGAAGTTCTCGGTGCCCTTGTCTTCCACCTTGCGGCGCAGCGTGTCGTAGTAGGCGGCGTAGGCTTCCTCACGCGTGGCGGGGCTGATGTAGCGCTTCTTGGGGCGCGAGTTTTCTTCGTTGATGCGCTTTTCGATCTCGGCCAGCAGCTTGACGAGCTGGCGCCGCTTTTCCTGCTCGTTGGCCTGCTCGGCGCTCTGGCTGGGCTTGCGCGGGTCGGGCTCGGGCAGGGTGGCCAGCTGCTTGCGCAGCTGGGCCAGCAGCTGCGCCTGCTGCTCCTGCATCGCATCCATCTTGCGCTGCGCTTCCTCGAAATCGTCGCCAATGGCCGTGAGCGCCGAATACGGCAGGGGGCTGGTGGCGCGGCCCTTGTCGGCATCGCCGCCGCCCGCCAGGTTGGTCTGGGCGATGGCCTGGGCCTTGTCGGGGCGCTCGTTGGACTTGGCGTTGACCAGGATGACTTCGAGCGGCGTGTCCTGGAACACGCGGTTGAAGCCTTCGGGGTCGATGAAGCGCACCGAGATCAGCGCGGCGTGCACGGCGATGGACACGCCCAGCGCCAGCTGCAGCGTGCTGAAGGTGCGAAGGAAGGCGGGCAGTTTCATTTCAGGGATGCCCCCGGATCCAACGCGGCCCCCTCGGGGGGCCGCGGCCAGACGGGGCCGGGGAGCGTGGGGGCCATGTTCACGGGGTGGGATTATCAGCGGTGGCGGGTTCGGCCTCGTTCACATCCACGGCGATGGCGATGGGCCCCGCCACGGTGTCGTCTTCTTCCTCGGCGTCCTCCACCGGGCCGTCGTCGCTGCTATCGGCCGGGTCGTCCAGGCGCTCGATCACGGTGCCGTGGATGTCCAGGGTGATCTCGTCCACCTCGCCCAGCTTCACCAGGAGGCGCGCGCCGCGCGGCAGGTTCTGCGCGCCCAGCACCGGGAAGACCAGCGGAATGTCGTCCGCCCGCACCAAAAAGCTGCCGCCCGGGCCTTCCTTGAATACGGTGGCGTTCAGCTCGGTGATGCCGTGCTGCTCCACATACTTGAGCGTCCAGAAGCGTTCCATGCCGGCCTGGTAGCCGTTGTAGGCGCTGTAGGCACCGTCGAAGCTGCTGATGATGGAGAACAGGTCGGCGTCCTTGGGCTTGAAGGGCGCGGCCAGCGCGGCGGTCTTGCCGTGGCGGGCGCAGGCAATGATCTGCCACTGGTTGACCAGGTCGGTGTAGCGGCGCAGGGGCGATGTGGCCCATGAATACGCCTTCACGCCGATGCCCGCATGCGGCAGCGCCTTGGTGCCCATGCGCACCTTCACGCCCGGCGCCATGCTGGCCTGGCTGCGGTAGATGCCGGGCACGCCCAGCTCGGCCATCCAGCTGCCCCAGGTGCTGTTGGCCACGATCATGGCCTCGGCCACGATCAGGTCGAGCGGCGCGCCGCGCTGGCGCACGCTGATCTGCACCTGCTCGTCGCCGGTGGGCTCGGCACCGTTGTTGCCGACCAGGCGGAAGTTGTAGTCCGGCCGGTTGAAGTTCTCGGGCTTGCCGCGCACGACTTCGCGGCGGGCCTTGAGGTCCTTGGCCAGGCGGTGCAAAAATGATAGCTGGGGGCGCAGGTCGGACAAGCGCTGGGGGTCGTTTTGATGCTCGAACGCCGGGTTGGACAGCCATTCTTCGGTCACCACCGCATCGAGCTGGTCGTGGCGCAGGTTGGCCACCACGTGCACGCGCTCGAGCTTGGTCTCGGAGCTCTTGAACTCCAGCGTGGCCTCGTCGATGGTCACGTACAGCGACACGGCCGGGTTGGCGCGGCCCTCGTCCAGCGTGTAGGTCTGCACCACGTCGTCGGGCAGCATGGTGATCTTGTAGCCCGGCATGTACACCGTGGACAGGCGGGCGCGGCCGAGCTGGTCGATGGCGCTGCCCGGCTGGATCGCCAGGCCTGGCGCCGCGATGTGGATGCCCAGCACCACGGTGCCCGTACCCAGGCCCTGCACCGACAGCGCATCGTCGATTTCGGTGGTCTGCGAGTCGTCGATGGAATACGCCTGCGCGGGCGACAGCGGCAGCTCGTCCGCAATGGCGGGCGCCGTGACGGCCGGAAAGCCCGTGCCCTTGGGGAAGTTCTCGAACAAGAAGCGCTTCCAGTGGAACTGGTAGGCCGAGTCGATGGCGCCGGCCTTTTGCAGCAGATCGAGCGGCGCGGTGTGCGTGGCGCGGCTGGCGTCCACCACGGCCTTGTATTCGGGCGCGTTCTTGTCGGGCTTGAACAGGATCTTGTAGAGCTGGTCGCGGATCGGCTGCGGGCATTCGCCGCGTCCCAGCGCTGCGGCCCATTCGTCGATCTGCGCGAGGACGGCCTTTTTCTTCTCGATGGCCGCCAGCGCCTGCTGCAGGATCTCGGCCGATGCCTTCTTGAACCGGCCCTTGCCCGCGCGGCGGAAATAGTGGGGCGCGTCGTACAGGCGGAACAGCGCACCGGCCTGCTGGGCCAGCGTGGCGTTGTCGGAGAAATAGTCCCGCGCCAGGTCGGCAAAGCCGAATTCGTCCTCGGGCGCGAATTCCCAGGCCAGGTCCAGCTCGATGGTCTCGGCCACGGCCTGGGCCTGGGCGACCAGCTCGGCGGGAGCCGGTTTCTCGAATTTCAGGAGGAGGTTGGCGGCCTTGACCTTGACCCGTTTGCCCGAGTCGAGCTCGACCTGGGCGGAGGTGTCGGCTTCGGACAGGATACGGCCGGCCATGAACTTGCCGGCTTCTTCAAACAATGCATGCATGGCCGGCATTCTCCCATGGGCGCCGGGCGCCGATTGTCAGATCTCCAGGACCAGTCCGGGAGCGAACGCCTTGTTTTCCACCACGCCCTGGGGCGCGTAGCCCCGTGGATTGGCGACGACGCGCGTGGCGCCGATGGTGTAGTCGAAGCTGTCGTGCACGTGGCCGTGCAGCCACAGGCGGGGTTGCCAGCGCAGGATGCGCTCCTCCAGGTCGGAGACGAAGCAGGCATTGAGCGGCGAGCCGGCGAACTGGCTGGCAATGCTGCCGCGCGCCGGCGCGAAGTGCGTGACGACCACGCTGGGGCCGTCAAACGGCTCGGCAAAACGCTCTTCCAGCCAGGCGACGGACTGGTCGAAGAGCATCTGCGACACCGCGGGGGTGAACGGCTGGGGAAATTCGGGCGCCACGCGGATGCGGGTGAAGTCGCGCACCAGCTCCACGGCCTTGGCCAGGGTCTCGTCGCGTTGCTGCGCCGAGTCAAAAAGCCGGTAGTCCGACCACAGCGTGCACCCCAGGAAACGCACGCCGCCGTGGCGCCACTCGCCACGTTCGAGCACCCGCACGCCGCTGCCCTCGGCATGCGCGCGCAACTGCGCCATGGTGGTCACGAGGTCCGAGCCGTAGAACTCGTGGTTGCCCGCCACGAAGACCGTGGGCAGTCCCAGCTGCCGTGCCCACGCCATGGCCTGCGCGGGCCGCTGCAGGTCTCCGGCCAGCACCACCACGTCGGTGTCGGGCACGGCAAGGGCCAGGGGCTGCACGGACAGGTGCAGGTCGGAAAGCAGGGCGATTCTCATGGGGTGTGCGAGGAAGTTGCCTGGTGGAGATGTTACCGGCGGCCCGGGAGCTCCCGCCAGGCGGGAGGACGGCAGGGCAGGTGCGGGCAGGCGGCGGCGCGCGGGGTGCGGGGTGCGAAACCAGCCCCTATGATCCAGGGTCCTTCATGATGGCACGGTTCTATCGACATGCTTTTTGATGCCATTGCCGCACCGCTGGCGTTGCTCGCAGTGGTCTTGCCGTTCCTCTTCGCCTTCACCGACTCCCCGATCTCCAATTTCTGGCCCGTGCTGGTGTCGTGGGTGTGCGTGGCCGTGCTCCTGCTGCTGGGGGCCTGGTCGGTGCACGCGGAGGCACCCCGGCGCGGAGGGCGCGCCTGGTGGGGAATGCTGCTGGCGGGCGGGCTGGGCGCGGCCGCGGTCGTGGCCAGCGCCATCGGACTTGTCCAGTACGTGGCGGGCGATGTGGGCCTGGGCCCCTGGATCCACGCCTCCGTGCCCGGGCAGGCCGTGGGCAATCTGCGCCAGCGCAACCAGCAGGCGACCTTGCTCAGCCTGGGCACATGGGCCTGGCTGTGGTGGGCGCTGCATGCCCGGCCGTCCCACGCAGGGGAACGCGGCGGGGAAGCGCCGGGCCCGGGGCGGTGGCCGCCATCCACCGCGCTCTCGAACGTGCTTGCTGCGGCAGCGCTGGCGGGGATCGCCGTGGGCGAGGCCGCCACGGCGTCGCGGACAGTCGCCGTGCAGTGGCTGCTCATCCTGGGGCTGCTGGTGCTGTGGCGGGGGCCCGGCAGGGACAGCGCGCTGCGCATGGGCGCGGTCGGGCTTTCGATTTTTCTCGCGGCCGCATGGCTGCTGCCCGAGCTGCTCTGGCAGTTCCAGGGCGTCCGTGCAGATGCGCTGTTCCATCGCTTCACCGATGGCGCGCACGCGTGCACCAGCCGCCGGGTGCTGTGGTCCAACATGTTCACCCTGATCGCGCAAAAGCCCTGGCTGGGCTGGGGCTGGGGGGAGCTGGACTATGCGCACTACATCACGCTGTTCCCCGGCGAGCGCTTTTGCGTGCTGCTGGACAACGCGCACAACCTGCCCCTGCACCTGGCCGTGGAGCTGGGCCTGCCGGCGGCCCTGGCGCTGTGCGGGGCGTTCGTGGCCTGGTGCGTGCACGCCCGGCCGTGGCGCGAGACCGATCCCGCGCGCCAGCTGGCCTGGGGTGCCCTGGCGATCATCGGGCTGCACAGCATGCTGGAGTACCCGCTGTGGTACGGGCCTTTTCAGCTGGTGGCCCTGCTGTCGGTGGCGCTGCTGGCCTGGCCGCGGCGGGCGGCGGGCGGCCCCGCGCCGGGGGCGGGGCTTGCGGGGCTGGTGGTGGCCGTGGCGGTCCTCGCCGTGTGCGGCGTTGCCGCCTGGGACTACCACCGCGTGAGCCAGTTCTACAAGCCCAGCGCGCAAAGGGCCCCGGCGTACCGGGATGACCTCCCTGGCCGGGTGTCCTCTTCCGTGATGTTTGCGAGCCAGCTGGACTTCGCGCGCCTCACCACGATGGCGCTCTCGCGGGACAACGCGCAGCAGATGAATGCCCTGGCCCACGAGCTGCTCCATTACTCTCCCGAGCCCCGCGTCATCGAGGCACTGATCGAAAGCGCCGTGATGCTGGGCAAGGACGATGAAGCCGCGTTCCACATGAAGCGCTACCGCATCGCCTACCCGGACGACCATGCCCGCTGGATGGGGGCGGGTGGCGCCGGGGCGTCCCGCGCCCGCTGAGCACAGGCGCCCGCGTGGCGCTGGTGGTCAGGCCAGGCGCAGGAACTGCGCCACCTGGGGCAGGTGGTCGCTGAAATTGGCGAGGGCGTGTTCGCCCCCCTCCTGCACGATCCGCCGCGCATGCGGGTAGCGTGCCGCCATTTCCCGCCAGTCCAGCACTTCGTCGCCCTTGGCGATGATGGCCATCTCCGGGGCGGCGGGGGGCTGGTCCGAAGTGTCCAGCGCCCGCAGCTCGCCGATGTACTCCGGCTGGAAGTAGAACCGCTGTGCCGGGTCGTGCCAGGAGGTCTGCTCGCCGATGTGGCGCTCCAGGTCGCGCGCCGGGTGGACGGCGGGGTTGAGCATCACGCTGGGGCAGCCCTTGTGGTGCGCCACCCAGCTGGCATAGAAACCGCCGAGCGACGAGCCGACCACCGCCATGGCCGCGCCGGGCCAGTGGGCGATGCCCTGCGCCACCAGCGCCATCGCCGCCCGGGGCGACGGCGGCAGCTGGGGGCACCAGAAGGTGACGCCCGGATGGTGCAGCGCCACGTACGCCGCCATCTGCCGGGCCTTGGCGGACTGGGGAGAGGAGCGAAAGCCGTGCAGGTACAGGAGGTGGGTGGTGGTCATGGAGGGGGAAAACGACAAGGCAGGGGAATCACTGCTGCAAAGGGCGGTGGCCCAGACATAAGATGCGTGGCATGGGCGCCACACGGTGGAGCCCGCAGCCTTGATCCCCACCATGACTGATTTTGCCCCGCTTTCCACCGCCAAACGCTGGGCCCTGGGATCCGCCGAGAAGCCGTCCGCTTCATTGGGGAGGTTCGAGCTGAAAAGGCTTCTGGGCCGGGGCGCCCAGGCCACGGTGTGGCTGGCGCTGGACCCGCGCCTGCAGCGCGAGGTGGCCATCAAGCTCATGCGCCCCGTGCAGGACCAGGACCCGTCGGTGCTCGAGCACTGGCTGCGCGAGGCCCGGCACGTGGGGCGCCTCGCGCACCCCTTCATCGTGCCGGTGTTCGAGGCGGACGTGCAGGGCCGCCAGCCCTACATCGTCTTCGAGTACGTGCCGGGCAGGACACTGGCCGAACACCTGGCGCAGCAGGGGCGCTGCACGCCCCACGATGCCGTGGCCCTGATGGTGGACGTGCTCGACGGCCTGCAGGCTGCGCACCAGGCGGGCATCGTGCACCGCGACCTCAAGCCGTCCAACATCATGATCGACGCCCAGCGCCACGCCCGGGTCATGGACTTCGGCATGGCGGCGCCCATGCAGGCCACGCCGGATGCCCAGATGGCCAGCGGCACCCCGGCCTACCTGGCGCCCGAGGCCGCGGCGGGCGCGGCGCCCGCGCCCGCCATGGATGTGTATTCCGCGGCGCTGGTGCTGGTGGAGATGCTCACCGGCCATCCGCTGGTCCACCAGAAAGACACCTGGCAGGCGCTGTACCACATCGCCAATGAAGCCTTGCAGTTGCCGCAGGACCTGGGCCCGGGCGTGGACGACGGGCTGCGGGCCATCCTGCAGCGCGCCCTGGCCCGCGAGCCGGGCGGGCGCTACGCCTCGGCGGCGGAGTTTCGCGATGCCCTGCGCGCCTGGGCCGCGCCCGCGAGCGCGCCCACGGCGGCCAGCAACGCCACGCTCGACTTCCTGCTGCGGCGCATGCGCCACAAGAGCGATTTCCCGGCGCTCTCCGATTCGGTGGCGCGCATCCAGCGCGTCGCCAACTCCGAGGACGACAGCATCAGCGACCTCACGCACGAGATCCTGAAGGACGTGGCGCTCACCAACAAGCTGCTGCGCCTGGTCAACAGCGTGCACTACGCCCATGCGGGGCGCGGCACGATCAGCACCGTGTCGCGGGCGGTGAGCCTGGTGGGTTTCAACGCCGTGCGCAACATGGCGCTCAGCCTGGTGCTGCTGGACCACATGCAGGACAAGGCCCATGCGAGCCAGATGCGCGAGGAGTTCCTGCGCGCCATGATGGCCGGCTCGGTGGCGGCCGAACTGTGCGCATCGGCGCAGGCGGCCGAGGAGGCTTTCATCGGGGCCATGTTCCAGAACCTGGGGCGCATGCTGTGCGAGTTCTATTTTCCGGAAGAGGCGCGGCAGGTGCGCAGCCTGCTGGCGTCGGGCCGCGTGGAGGGCGGCGAAGAAGCCGCCGCGCTGCAGGTGCTGGGCCTGGGGTTCGAGGACCTGGGCGTGGGCGTGGCCCGCGTCTGGGGGCTGCCCGAGAGCCTGCAGCGCTGCATGCGAAAGCCCCTGGGCTCGCCGATGCAGCGCGCCCCGGAACAGGGGGTGGAGCGCCTGCGGTGGGTGGCCATGGCGGCCAACGAGGTGGCCAGCACGCTGCTGCTGAGCGAGCCGGCCGCGCTGGAAGGGCGCCTTGGCCAGATCGGCACGCGCTATTCGCGCACGCTGGCGTTGTCCGCCGACGCGATCTCCGATGCCACCCTGCGTGCCCGCCACAAGCTGGTGGCGCTGGCCGAGGCGCTGGACCTGCGCGTGGACCCGGGCACGCCCGCCGCGCGGCTGCTGAAGCTGCCGCCCCCGACGGGTGCCGCCATGCCGCAGGACGACCCCCTGGGCTCGCACGAGCTGCGGGCCAGCGAAACCCAGCCGCTGCCCGCGGTGCTCGAGTCCCAGGCCGGCGGCGCGGTGTCGGTGGCGCAGGTCAACGAGGTGCTGGCCGCGGGCATCCAGGATGTCACCAACGCCATGGTCGAGAGCTTTCAGCTCAACGACGTGCTGCGCATGATCCTGGAGACCATGTTTCGCGCGCTGGGGTTCCGGCGCATGGTGTTTTGCCTGCGCGAGGCGCGCACTGACCTGCTGACCGGCCGCTTCGGCCTGGGCGAAGGCAGCGAGGCCGCCGTGCGTGCCATGAAAGTGCCGCTCAAGGCCCAGGGAGACCTGTTCGCCGCCGTCTGCCTGCGCGGCGCCGACACGCTCATCAACGACGCGACCGAGCCCAGGATGCAGTCCCGCCTGCCCGAGTGGTACCGCACGGGGCTCAACGCACCCTCGTTCCTGCTGCTTCCGCTGCAGATCAAGGGCCAGACCTTCGCGCTCATCTACGCCGATCAGTCCATGGCCGGGGGCATCGTCGTGGACGACAAGGCCCTCGGGCTGCTGCGCACCCTGCGCAACCAGGCGGTGATGGCCTTTCGCCAGGCGGGGTGAACGCCGCCTGGTGCGGGCGGGCCCCGGGGCCACGATAATCCCGCGATGTCCGTTGTTTTTGAGAAACCCACGCTCGCCCAGCGTTTTCTTCCCCTGTTTCGCGGGTTCGACCTGCCGCTGCTCCTGGTGGTGGTGCTGCTGGCATGCGCCGGGCTGCTGGCCATGTATTCGTCGGGCTACGACCACGGCACGCGCTTCATGGACCATGGGCGCAACATGCTCATCGCGGGGGCGATCCTGTTCATGGTGGCCCAGGTGCCGCCGCAGAAGATCATGGTGTTCGCCGTGCCGCTGTATGCGGCGGGCGTGGCGCTGCTCGTGGCGGTGGCGCTGTTCGGCATCACCAAAAAAGGCGCGCAGCGCTGGGTCAACGTCGGTATCGTCATCCAGCCCAGCGAAATCCTGAAAATTGCCATGCCGCTGATGCTCGCGTGGTGGTTCCAGAAGCGGGAAGGGACCCTGCGCCCGCTCGACTTTGCCGCCGCGGGGCTGCTGCTGGCCCTGCCGGTGGGGCTGATCATGAAGCAGCCCGACCTGGGCACCTCGCTGCTGGTGCTGGCGGCGGGGCTGTCGGTGATCTTCTTCGCGGGCCTGTCCTGGAAACTGGTGCTTCCGCCGGTGCTGCTGGGGGGCATTGGCGTGCTGGCGCTGGTGCTCCTGGGCGACCAGCTGTGCGCGGACGGCGTGCGCTGGTCGGTGCTGCATGACTACCAGCAGCAGCGCATCTGCACCCTGCTGGACCCGACGCGCGATCCGCTGGGCAAGGGATTCCACATCATCCAGGGCATGATCGCCATCGGCTCCGGGGGCATGTGGGGCAAGGGCTTCATGGCGGGCACGCAGACGCACCTGGAGTTCATCCCGGAGCGCACCACCGACTTCATCTTTGCCGCGTTTTCCGAGGAATTCGGCCTGGCGGGCAACCTTTTCCTGCTGGTCTGCTTCCTGATGCTGGTCTGGCGCGGGCTGTCGATCGCCGCGGGGGCCACGAGCCTGTTCGGGCGCCTCATGGCCGGGGCGGTCTCCATGATCTTCTTCACCTACGCCTTCGTGAACATGGGCATGGTCAGCGGAATACTGCCCGTGGTGGGCGTGCCACTGCCCTTCATCAGCTATGGCGGCACCGCCATGGTCACGCTGGGCCTGGCACTGGGCATCCTGATGTCGGTCGCCCGCGCCCAGAAGCAGGAACCCAAGGACGCGCGTCCCGCGCTGTAGCGCACCGCGCCGGGGCGGCGTGGCCCCGGATGAATCTTGGCAAGGCCCAGGGTCTCTGCCCGGGCGTTGCGCGGGCCGCCGCAAGAGGGTACAAACCGGCAGGCCAACTGTGCCTTGGCCTCAGAGCAACCGAAGGGATTCCCCATGGCGGCGAAGTTCGAGCTGAAGAAGTCGAAGAACGATAAATTTGTCTTCAACCTGCTGGCCACCAACGGCCAGGTGATCCTGACCAGCGAGCTGTACGAATCCCGGGCCAGCGCGCTGGGCGGGATCGAGGCCGTGCGCAAGAACGCGCCCGAGGGCGGCCGGTTCGGACGCCTGAGCGCCAAGGACGGATCCCCTTACTTCACGCTCAAGGCGGGCAATGGCCAGGTCATCGGGCAAAGCCAGATGTACTCCGGCGCCAAGGCGCGGGATGCGGGCATCGAATCCGTGCAGGCGCACGCCCCGCAGGCCGGCCTGGACGATCAGACGGCAGCCTGAGCATCGGGGCGGCCGCGTGATGCGGCATAGGGACATACCGCCTCGTGCCCTGCCGGGCATGGCCGCGCGCCTAAAATGCCCCGATGACTTCCCGCTCCACCACTGCCGCGCCCCAGCGCGCGGCCACCAGCCAGCGCATCGACGTCGCTCGCGAACTGCTGCTGACCCCCTTCGGGCTCGATGAGAGCCATCTCGCACGGGCATTGGCCGAGATCCGCACCCACCAGGTGGACGATGCGGACCTGTACTTCCAGTACACGCGCAGCGAGGGCTGGAGCCTGGAAGAGGGCATCGTCAAGACGGGCTCCTTCAGCATCGACCAGGGGGTGGGGGTGCGGGCGGTCAGCGGGGAAAAGACGGCGTTTGCCTACTCGGACGACATCTCGCAGGCTTCCTTGATGGATGCGGCCCGCACGGTGCGATCCATTTCGTCTGCAGCGCAGGCGGGGAAAGCGCGGGTAGCTACTAAAAAGATAGCTGCTGGCCGCAGCCTGTACCCCGGCGTGGACCCGATCGCCTCCCTGGACAGCACCGCCAAGGTGGCGCTGCTCGAGAAGCTGGAACAGCGCGCGCGCGCGAAGGACCCGCGCGTGGCGCAGGTGATGGCGGGCCTGGCCAGCGAGTACGACGTGGTGCTGGTGGCCCGGGCCGACGGTACGCTGGCGGCCGATGTGCGCCCCCTGGTGCGCCTGTCGGTGACGGTGATCGCCGAGCAGAACGGCCGCCGCGAGATGGGGTCCGCCGGCGGCGGTGGCCGCTTCGGCCTGGCCTACTTCGACGACAAGCAGATGGGCCGCTACGTGGACGAAGCGGTCCATGCCGCGCTGGTGAACCTGGAGTCCCGCCCCGCGCCTGCTGGCGAAATGACCGTGGTGCTGGGCCCTGGCTGGCCTGGCATCCTGCTGCACGAGGCCATCGGCCATGGGCTGGAAGGCGACTTCAACCGCAAGGGCTCCAGCGCATTCAGCGGGCGGATCGGCCAGCGCGTGGCGGCCAAGGGCGTCACGGTGCTGGACGACGGCACCATCGCCGACCGCCGCGGCTCGCTCAACGTGGACGACGAAGGCCACGCCAGCCAGCGCAACGTGCTCATCGAGGACGGCATCCTCAAGGGCTACATCCAGGATTCCCTCAACGCACGCCTGATGGGCGTGGCGCCCACCGGCAACGGACGGCGCGAGAGCTACGCCCACATCCCCATGCCGCGCATGACCAACACCTACATGCTGGGCGGCGACAAGGATCCCCAGGAGATCGTGGCCAGCATCAAGAAAGGCCTGTTCGCGAGCAACTTCGGCGGCGGCCAGGTGGACATCACTTCGGGCAAGTTCGTGTTCTCCGCCAGCGAGGCCTACTGGGTCGAGAACGGCAAGATCCTCTACCCCGTGAAGGGCGCCACCATCATCGGCAGCGGCCCCGAGTCGCTCAAGAAGGTGACCATGATCGGCAACGACATGCGCCTGGACAGCGGCGTGGGCACCTGCGGCAAGGAAGGCCAGAGCGTACCCGTGGGCGTCGGCCAGCCTACCTTGCGCATCGAGGGGCTGACGGTGGGCGGCACGGCCTGACTGACGCAGTATTCCTGGTAGCCACGGCTCATGCATGCGCAATTTAGTGGTTTGCTTGCGGTTGGAGTAGCCTTGCCTGATCGGTCAATATCGGCATCCGGCCGCGTTGCATTTTTAAAAGAAGGCATGAAACCCGGGGGGGCGAATAGTAGCAAGGCTGCTGATTTCCTGAGGCGCCTGGCTTGCCTTTTTGGGCTGCTCCTTCCCGCTATGTCTGCGCATGCTCAAACATGCATGACGCAGACTGCCAATCCGTCCGCGCCACCCAGGCAGCTATATGTCGTTGCTGGACAGTCGAATGCTGTTGGATTGGCGTCTGTCAAGGACATTGATTCCAGGGGGGAAAGGTATGCCCAAGAGAATACTACTTATTCCAATGTAAGTATTTATGGAATTTATGGTGCGCCTCCTGGGGTGGCAGGGAATGACGACGCTGTGCGATCCCGGGCGATCAATTGGAGTTACTTTGCCAGATGGAGAGTCGCAGGCCCAGGCTTTGGGTATAAAAATCTGGCTGGCAATTCTCAATTATTCCCATTTGGTACAAAATCCACGGACTTTTTTGGCCCGGAATTGTATCTTGCTCATTTCTTAAACAACAAGCCACCACGCGATCATTATATTGCCAAATTGGCGATTTCAAATACATCGTTGAACTACACTGCATCTGCTGATAGCTGGATGCCCGGAGGTCGCTTGTATCATGAATTGCTGGCAGTGATTGCAGATGCTTATAATTCCAAACGGGCAAATGTGCGGCTCAGGGTGGGAGGGCTCTTTTTCATGCAAGGCGAAACTGATGCTTTAAATGAGGTATGGGCGAAAAATTATAAAAATAATCTAAAAAACTTTATTACAAGAATAAGGCGGGATGTGAGTGATATGGGATGTTCCGATGAAATGGAATTTCCTGTGATTATTGGTAGAATCCAAGACAATCCTGCCTGGACATATAGAAAATACGTGAGATCCGCTCAGATGGATGTGGCGCGGAGCTTGCCGCAAGTGGGCATTGTGGACACGGACGATTTCGCGGAGCATCTTGTGGCCGGAGGGGTCCACTTCAATGAGTATGGTCAATTTCACCTGGGTGCAAGAGCGTACCAGGCGCTTGTGGGCAGGGCTGCGATAGGAAACCTTCAGAGCGTGGTGTGGAAAAAAGTGAAATCCAAACGGCAGAACTCGACTCCCATCACGGAAGCGCTCGAGAGAGTGCCTTGCTGCAAGCCTGGTGATTTGATCGACAGGCAGCTTCAGAAGTACTTCCCCTGGACATACGGATATGGCGGGGCATGCCGAGGCTACGCATGCGCCCCGGTGTATTGAAAGGCCATGTGTAAAATGCGCACATTATTTATGTTTGCGGCACTTGTTCTGGTATTTTGATATAAAGGCTTGTACGTTGTGAATATATTGGGTATATCATCATACTACCATGATAGTGCCGCCGCGCTGTTGCAGTCGGGTCGGATAATTGCTGCGGCGCAAGAAGAACGGTTCACGCGGCAAAAGCATGATGCGCAGTTTCCCAGGCATGCTATTGAATATTGCCTGCAAGAAGCAGGGGTGCGCTCGCATGATCTGGATTCCATCGTATTCTACGATAAGCCTATTTTAAAATTCGAGCGCTTGCTGGATACGTATCTAAGCTATGCACCCCGTGGATTTCAATCATTTGTCACTGCGGTGCCGATATGGTTGAAAGAAAAGCTGTATTTAAAGAAAACTCTCAAGAGGGAGCTTGCCGGCCTGCTGTCGTGCAAGGAATCCGACCTGCCGCCGATCCTGTTTGCAGAGCATCATGAATCGCATGCGGCTTCTGCGTTTTATCCGAGTCCGTACAAGAAGGCTGCGGTATTGTGCCTGGATGGGGTCGGTGAGTGGGCAACGACGTCCGCCTGGCTGGGGGATGGTCCAGAATTGACTCCCTTGTGGCAGATCAATTTCCCGCATTCCCTGGGATTGCTGTATTCTGCGTTCACCTATTACCTTGGGTTCAAGGTGAATTCTGGAGAATACAAGCTGATGGGTTTGGCGCCATACGGCAAGCCAACGTATGTCGATCTGATTTTTGATAACCTGATCGATGTCAAGGAAGATGGGTCATTCCGCCTGAATCTGGAGTATTTTGATTACTGCACGGGCCTGCAGATGACCAATCGGAAATTCTCCGATTTGTTTGGTGGCCCGCCCCGTGGTGCCGAAACAGCCCCGACCCAGCGCGACATGGATATAGCTGCGTCCATACAGGTGGTGACGGAAGAGGTTGTACTGAAGTTGGCGAGGCAGCTGCAGAAAGAAACCGCCGCGGAGTACTTGTGCATGGCGGGGGGCGTGGCGCTGAATTGTGTTGCGAATGGGCGGCTGCTGCGGGAAGGCATTTTCAAGGACATTTGGATTCAGCCAGCCGCAGGGGATGCCGGCGGAGCGCTGGGTGCCGCTTATGCCGCCTTCCACAAATTCAGAAAAGAAGAACGGAAGTATTTCAACGGAGTGGATCAGATGCAGGGGTCTCTATTGGGGCCCAAGTTCGCGCAGCTGGATATTGTTGAAAAACTGGATGCTCTGGGGGCAAGCTACACGGTCTTGGATCAAACGGGCCTGTACGAGACGGTTGCAGGCTTGCTCGCAGATGAAAAGGTGGTGGGTTGGTTCCAGAACAGGATGGAATTTGGACCAAGGGCGCTGGGCGCCAGATCCATATTGGCGGACCCCCGTTCGACGGCGATGCAATCGCAACTGAATCTGAAGATAAAATTCCGCGAATCATTTCGCCCGTTTGCACCTGCCGTCAAAGAGGAAAATGTAGAAAAATATTTTGATCTTGACCGGCCCAGCCCCTACATGTTGCTTGTTGCACAGGTGAATGAAGATATTCAACGAAAACCCGATCAATCCCTGCAAGGCCTGGCGCAGCTGCATCAGGTGCGTTCGGATATTCCTGCGGTAACCCATGTGGATTATTCCGCGCGGGTCCAGACGGTGAGCAGGACTAGCAATCCAGAGTTTTACCAGCTTCTGAGCGCTTTTGAGCGCCAGACGGGGTGCTCGGTTCTGGTGAATACCTCTTTCAACGTCCGGGGCGAGCCCATCGTGTGCACGCCGGAGGACGCCTATCGCTGTTTTATGGGAACAGACATGGATTATCTCGTATTGGGCAATGTACTGCTGTCCAAGGATGCGCAGAACAATGCGTTGGTAGGTCAGCGCAAGGGTGCGCTCGCCCTGGATTGAGTATTCTTCATATGATGAAACCAGCTCTGGAAAAAAGCATGAATGAGCGCAAGCAGGAGCTGCGCAAATTCGGCTATGTCATGGGGGGCTTCGTTGCCCTGATTTTCGGCTTGCTGCTTCCCTGGTTGTGGTCGGCCAGATGGCCCCACTGGCCCTGGATCGTTGCGGGCATATTTTTCCTGGTAGCTACTGTTTTTCCTGTTGCGCTGAGCCTGGTTTATAAATACTGGATGCGCGTCGGCGACGTGCTGGGTTGGATCAACACCCGAATCATCCTGGGCATTGTTTATATTTTAGTATTTTTTCCGCTAGGTTTTTTGATGCGTCTCCTTGGCAAGGATACGCTGCAGAAGAAGTGGAATGGCGATTTGCAGACATATCGAATTAACAAGATGCCCCGAAAACCTGAACACATGGAGCGCCAATTCTGATGCTGGAACTTATCAAGGAGCTTATTTTATTTTTCCGCGAGCACAAGAGGTATGTGTTGATTCCCGTGCTGGCGGTCCTGTTGCTGCTGGGGGCTCTGCTCGTGTTCGGTCAAGGATCGGTAATAGCTCCGTTTATTTATACTTTATTTTGAACGATGAAGAAATTTCTATATTTCTTCCTTCCTTCATTTCTGCTGTGCTCGCTGGTGGCTGTCGGATACTGGGCAGGAGGGTATGTCGCGGCGGGAAAATTCGAGCGAACCATTCGCTGGGTGGAACAAGGTGAAACCTTGGCGGGCGTGTTGTCTGCCACCAAGCTGACAGACGAGCAACGCAACAACTATCGCAATGCCTATAGCGACCCGTCTGTCGATACCGGCAAGATCAGCTGGTCGGTTCCTAATCAGCCCACGCCTTTTGTAGGGACGGCCCCGACACCGGGGCAGCACCACAATGCCCATATCAACTCCTGGCAGATGCGGAGCCAGCAGGAGCTGGTGAATCCGAAGCCCAATGGGTCCTATCGCATTTTCCTGACGGGGGGGTCAACCGCTTTTGGTTCTGGTTCTCCGAGCCAGGAACAGACTATTGGCAGTATTCTTGGTGATCTTCTCAATGCGAATGCAACGGAGAAGGACAAGGCCCGCTTCGAGGTTTTCACGTTCGCGAACCCCGCATGGTCTTCTACCCATGAGCGCATTGCCATTGAGAACTATCTTTCCGAGCTTCAACCAGATCTGGTCATCTCCCTCTCGGGAAATAACGATGTTTTCTGGGCTGATGCGGGGCGAAATGTGTTGTGGTTCAGCGCATTCGCCGATGACTACTACCGGTCTCTGGTGAACATCGCCCTGAAGGTGGCTGGAAGGCAGGAGTTGCCCGAGTTGGTCAATGCGCGTCCGGCCGCTCAGCCGGTGTCGCCGCAAATCGTAGCCCGCCGGATTGAAAAGAATGCACGCTTGGGTGCGTATGCACTGCAGGAAAGTAAAGTGGATTGGGTATTTTTCCTGCAGCCCACTCTTTCCGTGACGAAGAAGGATCTGACCCAGCGTGAAAGAGACTTCATTTCGGCTTCGAAAGATTATTACATTGACTGCTATAAGGCCATGTCTTCAAATCTCTCGAACCTGAAATTGGATAATTTCACTTTTGTGGATTTGTCCGGCATCTTCGACCGGTACTCGGCGAAGGATGACATGTTCCTGGATCAGTTTCATTTTGGAGACAAGGGCAATGCCGTGATCGCCAAAGCTATTTTTTCTGAAGTGTCCAAAAAGTTGAGTGCGGTGCGGCGGGCGCCATAGCCTCCGCCGGATCGCGTTTTCGCGGCATGGGGCAGGGCTGTTTGTTCTGAGGCCAGAGTGGTGGGCTTCTTGCGAGATTCAATCAAACGACCCGGCTCGCGCACAATACGTCCATGACTTCCACGCGTTTTGGCTCGCAGTATTCGGGCCAGTCGTTCGGTGACCTCAGCCGCTTCTTGCGGGAGGGGGTGGCTGACGAGGAGTCGCGGGAGCTGCGCGAAAGTCTCGGGCTGATGTCGCAACTCATTGACGAGGCCGTCAGGGCCCGGCGGGGAGGCGCTGACCCCCAGGCGATCCTTTCGTGTGTGGCCACGCTGGTTCGGGCGCTGCGCGAACACCAATTGCTTCTTACCGGCCTGGGATCGGCCTGGCACGCACTGTATGAGTTTGGCGCCTATCAGCGTGCGTTGCGGGAATTGCGGAACGCCATTGCAGCCTGGCAGCAGATGTTGGAGCGCCGCAGTGCCAAAGAAGGCGCCAGCTTCGATCACTTCGAACTCCTGGCCTGGCGCACGCTGGGCGAGGCGCTTTTGCTCATCGATATGTATGAACACCAAAGCGATCCCCTCAGTGATCTGCCAGACGCGCCACGGCGCAAGCCGTCCGCCTTGCAGCGCGCACGCGAATGGCTTCGCGGCTGGGGGCGGTAAACCAGAAGCTTGGCCGCGGCCATGCTGCTGGCTTGTAGTGAATTCACAACATTTCAAACTTGCTGCACTGCCGCACTCCTGTGCTACATTGGTCGCCATGCAAGTTCGCAGCGCGTTTTATTTTTGGTTTTTTATCTCGGTCCCCGGCGGATGAGAGGAAAACGCGCAAGCTGACACAACCTTCCCATACCAACCGCCGACGCTGCAAAGCCCGGCGGTTTTTGTTTTTCCGCCCTCCCGTTTTTCCATCCACTTCAACCGACTCCACGAGGAAGCAACCATGACGGCCCCTACCACCCCCACCAGCGATGCCTGGTACCGCAGCGTCGAGAAAACCAGCCAGACCGACGACGAACGTATCAAGGACATCACCGTGTTGCCTCCTCCAGAGCACCTGATCCGCTTTTTCCCGATCCGCGGCACGCCGGTCGAGACGCTGATCACCCAGACCCGCAAGAACATCCACAACATCATGGCGGGCAAGGACGACCGCCTGCTGGTCGTCATCGGGCCGTGTTCCATCCACGATCCGGCCGCTGCCCTGGAATATGCACGCCGCCTGATGGCCGTGCGCGCGCAGTACGCCGACACCCTGGAAATCGTGATGCGCGTGTACTTCGAGAAGCCGCGCACCACGGTGGGGTGGAAGGGCCTCATCAACGATCCCTACCTCGATGAGACCTACCGCATCGACGAAGGGCTGCGTATCGCGCGGCAGTTGCTGATCGACATCAACCGACTGGGCATGCCGGCGGGCAGCGAGTTCCTGGACGTGATCTCGCCCCAGTACATCGGCGATCTCATCAGCTGGGGCGCGATCGGTGCCCGCACCACCGAGAGCCAGGTGCACCGCGAACTGGCGTCCGGCATCTCGGCGCCCATTGGCTTCAAGAACGGCACGGACGGCAACATCCGCATCGCCACCGATGCCATCCAGTCGGCCAGCCGGGGCCACCACTTCCTGTCGGTGCACAAGAACGGCCAGGTGGCCATCGTCAACACCAAGGGCAACAAGGACTGCCATGTGATCCTGCGGGGCGGCAAGGCTCCCAACTATGACGCCGCCAGTGTGGCCGCTGCCTGCAAGGACCTCGAGGCCGCCAAGCTGCCCGCCACGCTGATGGTGGACTGCAGCCATGCCAACAGCAGCAAGCAGCATGAAAAGCAGCTGGACGTGGCGCGCGACATCGCGGCGCAGCTCGCCGGCGGATCGCGCAGCGTGTTCGGTCTCATGATCGAAAGCCATCTCATCGCCGGTGCCCAGAAGTTCTCGCCCGGCAAGGACCAGCCCGGCGCGCTGGAGTACGGCAAGAGCATCACGGACGCCTGCCTGGGGTGGGATGACTCGCTGGTGTCGCTCGCCGAGCTGTCCGACGCGGTCAAGGCGCGCCGCGCGCGTTGACGGCGGACGGGCCGATGGTCCGCGCCGCAGGCGGGAGGCCCTAAACTGCAAGCCTGTGGCGGCCCGTGCGATGACGCACGGGAAGCACCACGGCTTCAGAAGAAAGGCAAACCATCATGCACAGCGAAGTGTCGGTCCATCTGGCCGGAAACCAGGAATTCCGTTTCGATCTGGAGGGCGCCGAGCCCATGGGCCATGAGGCCGGAAGGCGCTGGCTCGACGACCAGTTCACCGCGCTCGATTGCGAACCCCTGCGCGCCAGCGGCAAGGTGCTGCTGGCCGACAAGGTGCTTACCGTCGCACGCGCGGCAGGGGCCTCGCTCCTGGCCGATCCGGCATGGTCACGCGACTTTGCGCGGGCCGCCAGCGCCGCCCTGGCCAAGCCGGTGGTGCGCGTGGACGTGCCGGGCATGGCCGTGTCGTTCTGACCCTTTTGAATAAAACAGGGTCCTAGCGCTTGTCATACAAGCGCAGGCAGCTATTTATTTTGTAGCGAATCCAGCAGCTTCGCATGGATTCCGCCAAATCCGCCGTTGCTCATGCACACGATGTGGTCACCCGGGCGGGCTGCCGCGGTGACTTGCTGCACCAGGGTGGCGATGTCGCCGGCAGTCTGTGCCCGCAGGCCCGGGCCCACGCCCAGGGGGGCGAGGGCTTCGGCTGCATCCCAGTCCAGCCCGGCCGTGTGGCAGAACGCGAGATCGGCGGGTTCCAGCGCCCACGGCAACTGCGCCTTCATCGCGCCCAGCTTCATGGTGTTGCTGCGGGGCTCGAATACCGCGAGGATGCGCACGCCGTGGCCCAGGCTGCGGCGCAGGCCGTCCAGGGTGGTTCTCAGGGCGGTGGGGTGGTGCGCGAAGTCGTCATACACGGCAATCCCGTGCACGGTCCCGCGCAGCTCCATGCGCCGCTTCACATTCTGGAAGGCCGCCAGTGCCGTGGCCGCCTGCTGGGGGCTGACGCCCACATGGTGCGCGGCGGCAATGGCCGCCAGCGCGTTGAGCTGGTTGTGCACGCCGGTCAGCGCCCATTCCACCCGGGCCACCTTGCGCCCCTGGTGCAGCACATCAAACGCCTGGGGATCGCCCTCGGCCGAAAAGTCGCTGACGGCCTCCCCAAAGCTGGCCACCTCGCTCCAGCAACCCGTGTGCAGCACGCGGGCGAGGCTTTCCTCGAGGCCGTTGACGACCACCCGGCCCGACGGGGGCACGGTGCGCACGAGGTGGTGGAACTGCCGCTCGATGGCTGCCAGGTCGTCAAAGATGTCCGCGTGGTCGAACTCCAGGTTGTTCAGCACGGCGGTGCGGGGCCGGTAGTGCACGAATTTACTGCGCTTGTCGAAGAACGCGGTGTCGTATTCGTCCGCCTCGATCACGAACAGCGGCGCCGCACCGAGTGGCGAGGGCGCGGGCACCGGGCGCCGGGGTGCGCCCAGCCGGGCCGACAACCCGAAATTGAGGGGTACGCCGCCAATCAGAAAACCCGGCTGCTGGCCCGCGCTTTCCAGGATCCAGGCCAGCATCGAGGTCGTCGTCGTCTTGCCATGGGTGCCCGCGACCGCGAGCACGTGGCGGCCTTGCAGCACCTGTTCGGCCAGCCACTGGGGGCCGCTGGTGTAGGGCAGGCCGGCGTCCAGGATGGCTTCCATCAGGGGAAACTTGGGCGATCCATCGGGCTGCCGAACCCGGCTGACCACGTTGCCGACCACAAACACATCGGGCTGCAGGTCAAGCTGGTCGGCCCCGAACCCTTCGATCAGGTCGATGCCCAGCGCGCGGAGCTGGTCGCTCATCGGCGGATAGACCCCCGCATCGCAGCCCGTCACCTTGTGGCCCGCCTCGCGTGCGAGTGCGGCGAGGCCTCCCATGAACGTGCCGCAAATGCCCAGTATGTGTATATGCATGGGCGCAGATTCTAAGGTTCAACAGAAAACGGGGCTCCAGCGCTTGGCTGGCAAGCGCAAGAAGCTATGAAAAATATAGTAAATGCGGGTGTGGCCGGAGTGGAGACTAGGGTCAACCCGTAGTCCTGGTGGGCGGTTCGGGCCACAATGCGGTTTCGTTCCTTGCCGCCTTCCCACTGCCATGCACACACCTTTGAGCGACGAAATCGCCCACACCACGGCCCGGCTGGTGGTGGAGGAAGGGCTTGAATGGGGCCCGGCCAAGCGCCGGGCGCTGCGCCAGATGGGGCTGCCCGCCCGCACCCCCCTGCCGGACAACGACCAGGTCGAGGCCGCGGTGCGGGAGTACATCCAGCTTTTCTGTGCCGACACCCAGCCGCGCGAGTTGCGGGCGCTGCGCCAGCTCGCCCTGGTGTGGATGGAGCGCATGGCGGCCTTCCGCCCCCATCTGGCAGGCGCGGTCTGGCATGGAACGGCCACGCGGTTGTCCGATATTTATCTGCAATTGTTCTGCGATGACCCGAAATCGGCAGAAATAGCCCTGATCGACCACCACGTCGACTATGAACCGCGCACGGTGACCGGTTTCCATGGCGAGTCGGTCGAAGCATTGAGCCTGGGCAGCAAATCCCCCGAACTCAATGAGATGATCGGGGTGCACCTGCTGATCTATGACCTTGACGACCTGCGCGGCGCCTTGCGCCCGGACGCGAAGGGACGTGTGCCGCGGGGCGACATGACTGCCGTACGGCGCCTGCTCCAGGAAACCCCAGCCCCATGACGACACCTTCTTCCGATCACCCTGCCTCTGCGGCCCCCGTCTCTGGCACTGCGCCCGTAGCCTCCCGCAGGCGCCTGCTCTATGCGGGCGTGGCGGGCGCCGCCGCGCTGGGCGGCGCGGGCCTGGCCTGGTGGAAATTCCAGCCCCACGCGATGGAGCAGGGGGCCGAGCAAGCGCTCTGGACCATGGAATTCGAAAAACCGGAAGGCGGCTCGGTGGCGCTCAAGTCGCTGGCCGGCAAACCCTTGTTGCTGAACTTCTGGGCGACGTGGTGCCCGCCTTGCGTAGAGGAGCTTCCCATGCTCAATGCCTTCTACCGCGAACATGGAGCGAACGGATGGCAAGTTCTTGGATTGGCCATCGACCAGCCGTCCGCCGTGCGCAAATTCCTGCAGCGCATCCCGCTGGAATTCCCTGTGGGGCTGGCCGGCCTGGGCGGCACGGACCTGGGCAGATCGCTGGGCAATCTCACGGGAGGTTTGCCGTTCACCGTGGTCCTGGGCGGCAGCGGCCGTGTCCTGCACCGTAAAATGGGGCAGATCACCCCGCAGGACCTGCAGCGCTGGGCTGCCTTGCGCTGACCCCTCGCACCGGCCGTCTGGCGGTTCCGCTGGGATATCCGGCGGTTATTGGCATGATGTAGTTCATGAAAAATACCCGTGGAAGACGGTGATAGGCCGAAATTGGAGTAAATTCGCGCCCTATTCAGTTTTATAGCCGTTGGAGCTCCCATGGATCTGCGAAAACTCAAAACCCTCATCGATCTCGTGTCCGAGTCGAACGTATCCGAACTCGAAATCACGGAGGCCGAGGGCAAAGTCCGCATCGTCAAGAGCGTGGGGGGCGTGGTTCAGCAGTATGTGCCCGCCCCGGTGCAGGCGCCTGCCGCCTCCGCACCCGCCGCCGCGCAGGTGGCCGAGCTGCCTGCGCCTTCCGCACCCGCAGCCCCTGCGGGCCACATCGTCAAGTCGCCCATGGTCGGTACGTTCTACCGCTCCTCCAGCCCCGGCGCGAAGGCTTTTGTCGAAGTGGGCAGCCAGGTCAAGGAAGGCGAGACCATCTGCATCATCGAGGCGATGAAGATCCTCAACGAGATCGAGGCCGACAAGTCGGGCACGGTCACCCGCATCCTGGGCGAAAACGGCCAGGCCGTGGAATACGGACAGCCGCTGTTCGTGATCGAATAAGGCGCTCATGTTCAAGAAGATTCTTGTTGCCAATCGCGGCGAAATCGCGCTGCGCATCCAGCGCGCCTGCCATGAGCTGGGCGTGAAGGCGGTGATGGTCTACTCCGAGGCCGACCGCGACGCCAAGTACGTCAAGCTGGCGGAAGAAGCGGTGTGCATCGGCCCCGCCCCGTCCCCGCTGTCCTACCTCAACATGCCCGCCATCATCTCGGCCGCCGAGGTGACCGATGCCGAGGCCATCCACCCCGGCTACGGCTTCCTGTCCGAGAACGCGGACTTCGCCGAGCGCGTGGAAAAGAGCGGGTTCCAGTTCATCGGCCCCACGCCCGAGTCCATCCGCATCATGGGCGACAAGGTCTCGGCCAAGCAGGCCATGATCCGCGCGGGCGTGCCCTGCGTGCCCGGCTCCGAGGGCGAGTTGCCCGATGACCCGGTGCAGATCCGCCGCATTGCCAAGGCCGTGGGCTACCCCGTGATCATCAAGGCCGCCGGCGGCGGCGGTGGCCGCGGCATGCGCGTGGTGCACACCGAGGCCGCCCTGGTCAATGCCGTGCAGATGACCAAGGCCGAAGCGGGCGCCGCCTTCGGCAATCCTGCGGTGTACATGGAGAAGTTCCTCCAGAACCCGCGCCACATCGAGATCCAGATCCTGGCCGACAAGCACCGCAACGCGGTCTACCTGGGCGAGCGCGATTGCTCCATGCAGCGCCGCCACCAGAAGGTCATCGAAGAGGCGCCGGCACCCGGCATCCCCCGCAAGCTGATCGAAAAGATCGGTGAGCGCTGCGTGGCGGCCTGCAAGAAGATCGGCTACCGCGGCGCGGGCACGTTCGAGTTCCTGTACGAGAACGGCGAGTTCTACTTCATCGAGATGAACACGCGCGTGCAGGTCGAGCACCCCGTGACCGAGTGGATCACCGGCGTGGACATCGTGAAGACGCAGATCATGGTGGCGGCCGGCGAGAAGCTGCCGTTCACCCAGCGCCAGATCGAGATCCGGGGCCATGCCATCGAGTGCCGGATCAATGCGGAAGACCCCTACAAGTTCATCCCCTCGCCCGGGCGCATCACCACCTGGCACCCACCGGGCGGCCCCGGCGTGCGCGTGGATTCACATGCGTACACCAACTACTTCGTGCCGCCCAACTACGACTCGATGATCGGCAAGATCATCGTGCACGGCGACACGCGCGAGCAGGCCCTGGCCCGCATGCGCACGGCGCTGAACGAGACCGTGATCGAAGGCATCAACACCAACGTGCCGCTGCACCGCGAGCTGATGGTGGACGCCAAGTTCATGGCTGGCGGCACCAACATCCACTATCTGGAAGAGTGGCTGTCGCAGCACAAGCGCTGAGATTGCGGCTGCGCACGGTCATTCGCATGCTGGCTCCTGGCGACGGGTGCCAGCATTTCATTTTTTCTGAGAGGCGCCTATGTTTGAGCTGAGCCTGATGTGCCCCGAGGACCGGATCGAAGCGGTCAGCGATGCCCTGGATGCACTGGATGCACTGAGCGTGTCGGTGGAGGATGCCGATGCGCAGACCGATGCCGAACAGGCCCTGTTCGGCGAGCCTGGCATGCCGCCGCCCAAGGATGGCTGGCAGCGCAGCCGGGTGACGGCGCTCTTCCCCTCCGAAGGGGCTGCGCGCGATGCGCAGCAGCTGCTGGCCGTGCAGGACTTCTTTGCCGGCTGCCAGGTCCTGGGTGTGTCCCAGGTGGCCGACCAGGACTGGGTGCGCCTGACGCAATCGCAGTTCGCACCCGTGGACATCACCCCGGACTTCTGGATCGTTCCCACCTGGCATGAACTGCCGGCGCAGGCGAAGCGCAGCATCCGGCTGGACCCGGGCCTGGCCTTCGGCACCGGCACCCATCCCACGACACGCATGTGCCTGCGCTGGATTGCCCGCAACGGTGCCACCGAGTCGTCCATGGGCAATCCGCTGGGCCGGGTTCTGGACTATGGCTGCGGCTCCGGCATCCTGGCGATTGGCGCGGCGAAGTTTGGCGCCACGGACATTGATGCGGTGGATATCGATCCTGCCGCCGTGGAATCCACGGCGCTGAACGCGCAAGCCAATGAGGTGCAGCTGCATGCCGGCCTGCCCGACAAGGCCCGGGGCGCATACCAGACCGTGCTGGCGAACATACTTGCCACCCCCTTGCGGGTGCTCGCGCCCCTCCTGTGCGGGCATGTGATGCCGGGCGGGCACCTGGTGCTGGCGGGCATCCTGGAGCGCCAGGCCGATGAGCTGAAAGAAGCCTATGCACCCTGGATTCGGCTCGAGGTGGCCGACCTGGAGGACGGCTGGATCCTGATGACCGCACGGCGCGACGAGGCGGCGTAGGCAGAGCCACACGCCCGGCGGGGTTGCGTGCGCCGCTATCTACAATCCATCGCTGATGAGCCAGATCACTCGCTGCCCGTCCTGTCTTACCTCCTTCAAGGTGGTGGCAGACCAATTGCGCATCTCCGAAGGATGGGTGCGCTGCGGCCAATGCAAAGAGGTTTTCGATGCGTCGGCGCATCTGCTGCCAGCGGCCCCTCCCGCGCTTTTGCCGGATGTGTCCTTGACCGACGTGCGTCCGCCGCCGGTGCCCGTGGCGCGCAGGGCGGATGCCGAGCGCGCATGGGGCGAGCCTTTCTCTCCACCGCCTGCTTCACCGTCTCCGGCGGTGTCGCCGGCAAGCGGGCCCGCGCAGGCCGCGCTTCCGCAATTGCCCGCGACCCCTGTCCTGGATGTCCCTCAGCCGGCGGTGCCTGCCTTTCTTGCCGCGGCAAGCGGGGACGTGGCTGACGGCGAGGACGCCCGCATGGCGCGCCTGACGCGATTTGCGTGGCGTCCGGAAGATTCTTCGTCGCCTGGCAGTCCCGATGGCGCGGCACCGGCTCCGGTGCCGCCTTCCTCCCCCGTGGTCTCGGATCCCTTGCCCGCCGCACGGCCGGATGTGGCCGTTGAGTCCGTGCCGGGCGGGTATGAATTGCCGTACGCCGCGTTGCGAGACCCCGAGGAGGAGCCTGAACCGGTTTCGCCAGCGGCCCTGACCGACATGGGCTATCCAGCGCTCGAGTTGCCTGTGAAACCGGCGGCCGCCTCCGCGCCGGAGGAGGACGGTGGCGTCGAGGTGGCACCCGCCGCGCCGGACGGCGCCGCAGAGCCCCTGCCGCCAGTGGAGTTTGTGCGGGAGTCCGTGGTGCCCGGGCCGGAGGCCTTGGCGCTCGTGGAGGACCGTTCTCCCGCAGCCGTCTTGCTGGCGCCCTCGCGCAATTCGCCCCGGGACGCGCCAGACCTGGATGACGACGAGGACGAGGGAGTGGATGCCGGGCAGGAGGTCAGCTTTGTCGTCGCGGCGCGGCGAAAGGCGTTCTGGCGCAAGCCGATGGTGCGCGTGGGGCTTGCCCTCGTGCTGTTGTTGTCGGTCGCGGCGCTCGCGCTGCAGGTCGCCATTCAGGAGCGTGACCGCGTGGCGGCGATGGATCCGCGCACAAGGCCATGGTTGATGGCGTTGTGCGTTCCGTTGCAATGCCAGATTGCGCCGCAACGCCAGATTGCGGATGTGGTCATCGACAGCTCCTCCTTCAACAAGGCCCGGGGTGACAGCTATCAGCTGGCCCTGGCCATGAAGAGCAAGGCCTCGATACCCCTGGCCATGCCCGCCGTGGAGCTGACCCTGACGGACGCGCAGGACCAGCCCGTTCTCCGGCGTGTCCTGCTGCCGGCCGATCTGGGAGCTCCGATGGAGTTGCCGGCGCGCGGTGAATGGAGCGCCTCGGTGTCGGTGATCGTGACCACTGGCGGGGCGCGTGTGGCCGGCTATCGGCTGCTGGCGTTCTATCCCTGATACTGATTTCTACCAACCTACTTTTCTGATATGGCTGCCCTTATTTGCGGTTCCCTGGCATTCGACACCATCATGACCTTCGAGGGCCGCTTCGCCGAGCAGATACTGCCGGACCAGCTGCACATCCTGAATGTCTCTTTCCTGGTGCCTTCGTTGCGCCGTGATTTCGGGGGGTGCGCGGGCAACATCGCGTACAGCCTCAAGCTGCTGGGCGGCGAACCATTGCCCATGGCGACATTGGGAAGCGACGGCGCGGACTACTTGCAGCGGCTGCGAACGCTGGGCATCAGCACCGAATTTGTGCGGCAAGTGGACGACAGCTTCACGGCCCAGGCCATGATCATGAACGACCGTGACAACAACCAGATCACGGCTTTCCATCCCGGGGCGATGCAGCAGGCGCACATCACGCGCGTTGCCGCGCGCGGAGACATCCGCCTTGGCATCGTCGCACCCGACGGGCGCGAGGCGATGCTGCAGCATGCAGAGCAATTCAAGGCGGCGGATATTCCCTTTGTGTTCGATCCTGGCCAGGGCCTGCCCATGTTCGACGGCAAGGAGCTTGCGCATTTCGTGGATCTTGCCAGCTGGGTGGTGGTCAACGACTACGAGGGGAAAATGCTCTCGCAGCGCACGGGCTGGAGCCTGGCCGACATCTCCCGGCGCGTGCGCGGGCTGGTCGTGACCCTGGCTGCGGAAGGCTGCGAAGTCTGGATTGACGGCGAGCGCGAGCATGTGCCGGCCGCGAAGCCGGCCGCCGTGGTCGAGCCCACGGGTTGTGGCGATGCCTGGCGTGGCGCGCTGTTGTTCGGCCTGGAAAAGGGCTGGCCGTTGGCCCGCTGCGCCGAATTGGGCAACCGGGTCGGGGCCCTCAAGATTGCGCAGCGCGGCCCGCAGAACTACACGCTGGATTTCACTCCCGCGTGAGGGTTGAGGGTGCGGTGCCTGCGGGGCAGGCGGGTGGGGGCGGCTTCGGTTCGAGGTGCCGCTTTGCCCGAAGCGCGTGTCTCGGCGGGCATAAAAAAACCCGGTGCAACGGCACCGGGTTGAGCGCGTAATACGTGCTGATTACGGCTTGTTGCCCGTAGGGAAGGGCCAGGCTGCCTGAGGGTTCAGGGTAGTCTGTGCTGCAGGAGCGGCCGCAGGGGCAGGCGCCTTGGGGGCCTTCTTGGCCGGTGCAGCTTTCTTCGCGGGGGCGGCCTTGGCGGGTGCAGCCTTCTTTGCTGCTGCTGCCTTCTTGGCGGGAGCGGCCTTCTTGGCTGGTGCTGCTGCCTTCTTGGCAGGCGCAGCCTTCTTTGCTGCTACTGCCTTCTTGGCGGGAGCGGCCTTCTTGGCTGGTGCTGCTGCCTTCTTGGCAGGTGCAGCCTTCTTCGCTGCTACTGCCTTCTTGGCGGGAGCGGCCTTCTTGGCTGGTGCTGCTGCCTTCTTGGCGGGCGCAGCCTTCTTCGCTGCTACTGCCTTCTTGGCGGGAGCGGCCTTCTTGGCTGGCGCTGCTGCCTTCTTGGCAGGTGCAGCCTTCTTCGCTGCTACTGCCTTCTTGGCGGGAGCGGCCTTCTTGGCCGGTGCAGCCTTCTTTGCCGCTACGGGCTTTGCCGATGCGGCCTTTTTCGCTGGGGCTGCCTTCTTGGCGGCCGTTTTTTTCGCAGTTGCCATCATGTTCTCCTTGGGTCAATTTGCAAAGAGCACTTCGTGTCTGCAGTGGACACGAAGCGATCCATGGCGATGGAGAAAACCCCCATCGCCATGAACACGGGAACGCCCCGCACGGCAACGCTCTGCGGCGCTGTCTGTGTGGGGCGTGGTGTAAAAATCCATGGTGGTGTGATGCGAAAGGCGCTAGTCCCAGGACAGCGCACCACCGGACTGGTATTCAATAACCCGGGTCTCGAAGAAGTTGCGTTCCTTCTTGAGGTCAATCATCTCGCTCATCCACGGGAACGGGTTCTCTTCGTTGGGGAACAGCGTTTCCAGTCCGATCTGCGTGGCACGGCGATTGGCGATGTAGCGCAGGTAGCCCTTGAACATGGACGCGTTCATGCCCAGCACGCCGCGGGGCATGGTGTCTTCGGCGTAGCGGTATTCCAGCTCGACCGCCTTGAGGAACAGCGCCTTGATCTCGGCCTTGAATTCGGCGGTCCAGAGGTGCGGGTTCTCGAGCTTGAGCTGGTTGATCAGGTCGATGCCGAAGTTGCAGTGCATCGACTCGTCGCGCAGGATGTACTGGTATTGCTCGGCAGCGCCGGTCATCTTGTTTTGCCGGCCCAGCGCCAGGATCTGCGTGAAGCCGACATAGAAGAACAGGCCTTCCATCAGGCAGGCGAAAACGATCAGCGACTTGAGCAGCGTCTGGTCGTTTTCGGGGGTGCCGGTGCGGAAGTTGGGGTCCATGATCGCTTCGATGAAAGGGATCAGGAACTGGTCCTTGTCACGGATCGACTGGACTTCGTTGTAGGCGTTGAAGATCTCGGACTCGTCCAGTCCGAGCGACTCCACGATGTACTGGTAGGCGTGCGTGTGGATGGCTTCTTCAAAGGCCTGGCGCAGCAGGAACTGGCGGCACTCGGGCGCCGTGATGTGGCGGTAGGTGCCCAGCACGATGTTGTTGGCGGCCAGCGAGTCGGCGGTCACGAAGAAGCCGAGATTGCGCTTGATGATGCGGCGCTCGTCATCGGTCAGGCCGTTCGGGTCCTTCCACAACGCGATGTCGCGCGTCATGTTCACTTCCTGCGGCATCCAGTGGTTGGCGCAGGTGGCGAGGTACTTTTCCCACGCCCACTTGTACTTGAACGGGACCAGCTGGTTGACGTCGGTCTGGCCGTTGATGATGCGCTTGTCGGCGGCATTGACGCGCCGATGCACTACAGTGGACTCCGCCACTTGCGGGCCGGCCGCGGCCGTTGCGGTCGCAGCAACGGGGTGCAGCGAGGGGGACTGAAAAGACAGAGGCGGTTGCCCCGCCGGGCGGTTGTTTTGCAGACCGCCGTCCAGTTGATTTTGCGATGAGGGCTTGACTTCTTCGTCCCAGGTCAACATAGATTTTCCAGTGTTCGGATTATGAAAGCAGTGCTGCGAAAAGAAAAGCACTGAAGCGTTGTGTGGCAACGATTTGTTGCTTCACAGCACATGCGCAACGCCTCGGATGTGTCGAGGCGTTGCGCGCGAAGTCCTTATTGGCAGGCTTCGCAGGTTGGATCGTCGATTGCGCAGAACTTGATGTCCGTGGCGGGCAGCGCGGCGGCCTGCGCGGCGGCCGCTGCCGCGGCGGCTTCCAGCGCGCTGGGCTTGGCCTGCGGGGACGCGGAGGCCTGTGGCGCACCGCCGTCGTTGCCGGACGAAACCGCGTTGAGCTGGCGCGTGTTCACGGTGCTCATCTCGACGTGCGTGGCGCTCTGCGTGCGCAGGTAGTAGGTGGTCTTCAGACCGCGCACCCAGGCCAGCTTGTAGGTGTCGTCAAGCTTCTTGCCCGATGCGCCAGCCATGTAGATGTTCAGGCTCTGCGCCTGGTCGATCCATTTCTGGCGGCGCGATGCGGCCTCCACCAGCCAGTGGGGCTCCACCTCGAAGGCGGTCGAATACAGCGCCTTGATGTCTGGCGGCACGCGATCGATGGGGTGCAGGGAGCCCTTGAAATGCTTGAGATCCATGATCATCACGTCATCCCACAGTCCCAGGCGCTTGAGGTCGCGCACCAGGCCGCCGTTGATGACGGTGAATTCGCCCGACAGGTTGGACTTCACGGACAGGTTGCCGAACGAGGGCTCGATCGATGCATCCACGCCGATGATGTTGGAGATGGTCGCGGTGGGCGCGATGGCCACGCAATTCGAGTTGCGCATGCCGTCCTGTGCGATCTTCTTGCGCAGGGCGTCCCAGTCCAGGGTGGAAGAGCGGTCCACTTCCACATACCCGCCCCGGGCATCCGACAGCATGTCCAGCGTGTCGAACGGGAGGATGCCGCGGTCCCACAGCGAGCCCTTGTAGCTGGAGTACTGGCCGCGTTCCCGTGCCAGTTCGGTGGAGGCCCAGTAGGCGTAGTAGCAGATGGCTTCCATCGACTTGTCGGCGAACTCCACGGCCTCTTGCGACGCGTAGGGAATGCGCAGCTCATACAGGCTGTCCTGGAACGCCATCACCCCCAGGCCCACCGGGCGATGGCGCAGGTTGGAGTCGCGCGCCTTCTTGACGGCGTAGTAGTTGATGTCGATCACGTTGTCGAGCATGCGCATGGCGACCTTGATGGTCCTCTTGAGCTTGTCATGGTCGATCTGGCCGTCCTTCAGATGCTGCAGCAGGTTGACCGAGCCGAGGTTGCACACGGCGGTCTCGGTGTCGCTGGTGTTCAGCGTGATCTCGGTGCACAGGTTGGACGAGTGCACCACGCCGGCGTGCTGCTGGGGCGAGCGCACGTTGCAGGCGTCCTTGAATGTGATCCAGGGGTGGCCGGTCTCGAACAGCATGGTCAGCATCTTGCGCCACATGTCGGTGGCCTGCACCGTCTTGGAAGGCTTGATCTCGCCGCGCGCGGCCTTTTCCTCGTAGGCCACGTAGGCTTTCTCGAAGTCGGCGCCGAAGAGGTCGTGCAGGTCGGGCACGTTGGAAGGGGAGAACAGGGTCCAGGTGCCCTTTTCCATCACGCGGCGCATGAACAGGTCGGGAATCCAGTTCGCCGTGTTCATGTCGTGCGTGCGGCGGCGGTCGTCGCCCGTGTTCTTGCGCAGCTCCAGGAATTCTTCGATGTCGAGGTGCCAGGATTCCAGGTAGGTGCAGACAGCGCCCTTGCGCTTGCCGCCCTGGTTCACGGCCACGGCCGTGTCGTTGACGACCTTGAGGAAAGGCACCACGCCTTGCGATTCGCCGTTGGTGCCCTTGATGTGGCTGCCCAGCGCGCGCACCCGGGTCCAGTCGTTGCCCAGGCCGCCCGCGAACTTGGACAGCAGGGCGTTTTCCTTGATCGACTCGTAGATGCCGTCCAGGTCGTCGGGCACCGTGGTCAAGTAGCACGAAGACAGCTGCGAGCGCAGCGTGCCGCTGTTGAACAGCGTGGGCGTGCTGGACATGAAGTCGAACGACGAGAGCACTTCATAGAACTCGATGGCGCGGGCTTCGCGGTCGACTTCGTTGAGGGCTAGGCCCATGGCCACGCGCATGAAGAAAGCCTGGGGCAACTCGATGCGCGTCTTTTTGACGTGCAGGAAGTAACGGTCGTACAGGGTCTGCAGTCCGAGGTAGTCGAACTTCAGGTCGCGGTCCGCCTGCAGGGCGGCGCCCAGGCGCTGCAGGTCATATTGCAACAGGCGCTCGTCCAGCAGCTCGTTTTCCACGCCCTTCTTGATGAATTCGGGGAAGTAGTCGATATAGGCTTGTCCCATCGCGCTCTGGGTCACCTCGCGGCCCAGGACTTCGCGCACGATCGTGTGCAGCAGCAGGCGGGCGGTGGCGTAGGTGTAGTCGGGGTCTTTTTCGATGAGCGTGCGGGCCGCCAGGATGGAGGCCTTGTAGACCTCGTCCATGGGAACGCCGTCGTACAGGTTGCGCATGGTTTCGGCAACGATGGGGTCTGCGCTGACGTCCGCGCCAAGATTCACGCAGGCCGACTCGATCAATGCCTGCAGCCGGTGGAGGTCGAGGGCAACGCGTTCTCCGCCGTCCAGCACGTGGAGCAGCGGAGCGGGGGCGGACGGAGCCTGCTGCTCGACCTGGCGTGCACGCTCCTGGGTGCGGCGCTCGCGGTACAGCACGTAGGCGCGGGCAATCTCATGGTGGCCGCCACGCATCAGTCCGAGTTCCACCTGGTCCTGCACATCTTCAATATGAAAGGTGCCGCCTCCGGGGCGCGACCGCACCAGGGCGCGGGTGACATTCTGGGTCAGGGTGTCCACGACTTCGCGCACGCTGGCGGACGCGGCGCCTTGTGTGCCATGCACCGCCAGGAAGGCCTTCATCATCGCCACCGCGATCTTTTGCGGCTCAAACGGCACCACCGCCCCGTTGCGGCGGATGATCTGGTAGTGCGCCAGCGAGTTGGCCGCCGACGTTGGCGCGGGCTGCGAAGCCGGAGCTTGCGCTGGGTTGGCGTGGGTGGTGGAAGGCGTAGTCAAAGCAGCTTGCATGGGTGTCCTCTTCTGTGGGCTGTCTGGGATGTGTGGCGCGGGGCGTGAAGCCATCGCAAGGTGTGAGTGATGGGCCGGACTTCTGTCTGCCGCACACTATATATGGTGTGTCAGGTGCATTCAAGACACTACCGGTAGTGTACCGCCCCAAACCCCTGGGAAAAGGGAAACAGCATGTTTTCAATGCTGCGAGTTCTTGCGATGACCCCGCTGGAATCCCTTGTCCCACCGAAAAAGCAGCAGCGAATCCGCGCCGCGGCGGGCGATACGGGCGGTTTTTCTTCGCGAGGCCGCGTGGAGCTTGGCGATGCGGCTTTGTGCGGTTGCACAAAGAAAAAGTTGCTGTGACGCGGCGCTGCGACAGCGCGTTCAGCTGGCGGCCAGGATGGCGGGCCGGGTCGCCGCGGGAAAACGGTGCGGCGGCCAGCGCAATGCCTTTTGTACCTTCACCCAGTCGAAGCCGGGGCCGGGATCCTGCTTGCGCCCGGGCGCTATGTGCTCATGTCCCGCAATGTGCGCGATGGGATAGCGCCGCGCGATGTCCTGGCAGAGAGTGGCCAGCGTCCGGTACTGGGCGGGTTCGAACGCCAGGCCCTCCAGGCCCTCCAGCTCGATGCCGATCGAGTCGTCATTGCACTGGCTGCGCCCGCGGTAGGCCGACTGGCCTGCGTGCCAGGCCCGCAGATCGCAATCCACGAACTGCCAGAGCGCACCGGTGCGCTCGATGAAGAAATGCGACGACACCGCCAGTCCGCGGATGCTCTGGTAGTAGGGATGGGCATCCCAGTCCAGGGTGTTGGTGAACAGCTGTTGCACTGCACCCCCCCCGTACTCGCCTGGCGGCAGGCTGATGGAATGCACCACGATCAGGTCGATGGCGGACCTGGCCGCTGCCGGGCGCGTGCCATGGTTGGGGGATGGGAGCCTCGTGGCCGCGCGGTGCCAGCCGCCGTCCCACGGCGGTGGGTCCGCCGGCGCTGCCTCCTCAGCCCACGTCGTCATGCGGGTCCTGGTCGTTGGGCACGGCGATGTTCAGCCGGGCGATCCTGTAGCGTATCTGGCGCAGGCTGATGCCCAGCCGGGCGGCGGTGGCGGTCCGGTTGAAGCCCGCCTCGCGCAGGGCGCGGATCAGGATGTCGCGCTCCTGCTGGTCAAGCCATGCCTGAAGATCGCTGGGCAGCGTCACCAGGCTGCCCGCGCCGGGCGGCGGCGCGGCCGGGTAGGTGCTCTGCGGGTCGGCGGGGGACGGCATCGCGGGCGCTGGCGCCGCCCGTGTCCTCGGGGACTCGGCGGTCCCCCCCGAGGGCCCGTCCACATGCAGCTCTTCCCCATCGCTGAGCGCCACGGCCCGGTGCAGCAGGTTTTCAAGTTCCCGGACGTTGCCGGTCAGCGGGTGCGCGGCGATGGCGTGGAGCGCGCTGTCGGTCAGCGGGGGGACCGGCATGCCCGATTCCTGCGCGATGCGCGAGAGCAGCGCGGCGCACAGCACCGGCAGGTCCTCGCGCCGTTCGCGCAGAGGGGGGATCAGGATCTCGATCACGTTGAGCCGGTAGTACAGATCCTGCCGGAAGCGGCCCGATTGCACATCGGCGGCCAGGTCGCGGTGCGTGGCGCTGACGATGCGCACATCCACCGTCTCCTCCTGCGTCGAGCCCAGGGGCCGCACGCTGCGCTCCTGGATCGCACGCAGCAATTTGGACTGCATGGCCAGGGGCAGGTCGCCGATCTCGTCGAGAAACAGCGTGCCGCCACGGGCCGCCTGAAAGTAGCCGTCGCGATCCTGGGCGGCGCCGGTGTAGGAGCCCTTGCGGGCGCCGAAGAACTCCGCCTCGAGCAGGTTCTCGGGAATGGCACCACAGTTCACGGCCACCAGCGGGCCATCCGCGCGCTGGCTGCTGGCATGCAGGGCCTGCGCCACCAGTTCCTTGCCCGTGCCTGATTCACCGTGAATCAGCACGGGCGCCATGCCGCGCGCGACCTTGGCCACCCGCTGCTTGACGTTGCGGATCGCCTCGGAGGTGCCCACCAGCCGGTCCAGGGCGGTGCCCGCCGCCAGGGGATCCGCGCCGGCCGGCGCCGGCCGGCCTTGCACTCCACCGCTGCGCGCGGCCCGGGGCGCGGGGACACCACCCGTGCCCTGCACCGCGGAGGCGACAACCGACCGGAACTGCTTGAGGTCCACCGGCTTGGTCATGTAGTCGAACGCGCCGGAGCGCAGGGCTTCCACGGCGTTCTCGGCCGACCCGTAGGCCGTCATGACCACGCAGCGTTCGCGGCGTTGCTGGTCACGCAGGTCCTGCAGCAGTTCCATGCCGAACCCGTCGGGCAGGCGCATGTCGGTGATGACGGCATCGAACCGGTGGGCCTTGAGCTGCTCGCGTGCCTCCTGCACGCTGGACGCAGTCTCCACACGATAGCCTTCGCGCAGCAGCGTCAGCTCGTACAAGGTGCGCAGGTCGGGTTCGTCGTCCACGACGAGGATGGAGGCGGCAGGGGCGTTCATGGCAATGCGTTTCAGACCACGATGGTGTCAAACAGCGTGGCGGCTTCGGTGGGGCGTGTGGTGCGGCGAAAGCCCACGGTGAAGGCGTTGCCTCCCACCTCGCCCCGCAGGGTGGTGCGGGTAAGCCGCTGGTAGCTGATGGACGCCCCATGGCGCTGGCACAGCTCGCGGCAAATATACAGGCCCAGGCCGCTGGAGCGGCTTTCGGATGAAAAGAAGGGCTCGAACAGGTGGCGCTCCACCGATTTGTCCATGGGGGCGCCGTCGCTCCAGACTTGCAGGCTGATCTGTCCCGACGGCAGGGTCCGGGTGGTCACCGTGAGCGAATCGGGCTCCTGGCCCATGTAGCGCAGCGCATTGTCCAACAGGTTCACGAGCACGCGGCGCAGATGCTCCGTGTCGAATTCCACCTGGGTATTGCCCGCTTCGAGCATCACCACCGCGCGGCGCTGCAGGGGGTCCTGCGCCTGCCAGTCATTCCAGACCAGCGCCACGGTTTCATCCAGCGGCAAGGTGGATGCCGGCGCGTGGCTGATCTGGTGCTGCACGCGGGCGATGTCCAGCACCTCTTCGGCGATGCGGGCCAGGCGGTCCGCATTCTGCTGCACCATGCGCGCCAGGCGTTTCTGGGCGGGGTCGTGCAGGTCTTCCTCGAGCAGGGCGTTGGCCTGCACGATGGCGGCCAGCGGGTTGCGGATCTCATGCGCCACGGCGGCGGACATGCGGCCCATGGCGGCGAGCTTTTCCGTGCGCAGCCGGGCTTCCATCTCCCGCAGATCGTGCAGGAACATCACGCACAGGCGCTCGGTCTGCGCCTGGCGCGCGGCTTCGCGCGTCGAGGTCAGCCAGGTGCGCACATGCAGTCCGGTGGGGCTCTGTCCAGGATGGAGCAGGTCCACGTCCGCGGTCTGGGAATGTTCCTGGCGGAAAGTCCTCCGTGCCAGCGTGACCAGCGGGTTCCAGGGCGTCTCGGACGACAGGATGAAGGGCAGTTCGGGCAGGGCCGAGCCGCCGAGAAGCTGGAGCCCGGCGGGATTGGCAATGCGCACCACATCGCTTTCGTCCACCACCAGCACCCCGTCGGTGAGGTTCTGGATGACCAGCGCGCTGACCTGGGTCTGCACCCGGGCGGCGACCTGGCTTTGCTGCGCCACTTCCTGCTCGCGGGCCAGGCGGCTCGCGAGCTGGTGCACGAGGTAGCTCACGATGAAGTAGCCCGTGCCAGTCAGCGCGCTTTGCAGGTAGCGCGGCGCATCGTCGCCCGCGGTGCCGGAGCCCATCCACCAGGCCCAGCCCAGCAGCAGCAGCGTCACGCCCGCCGTGGTGCCCAGTGCCAGGGTCAGGGTCCCCAGCACGGCCGCCATCAGGATGGGCAGGCCAAACAGGGGGGTGTAGTTCATGGTGCCCGCATGCAGCAATTGCAGCGCGGCGATGGCGGCAAGGTCCACCCCGATGGAGGGCAGCCATTGCGGGCCGGCCCCCGGCGACGGGGGGCGGTGCCTTGCCAGGATGCGCAGCAAGGTGGTGGCCGCGAGATACAGCGCACACACCACCAGCACGGTCGGCTCCGTGGCCTGGTTGATGGCCTGACCCGCACCTTGCAGCACGAGGAGAGCCAGTGCCACCATGACGCGGCCGGTCAGGAATCCCCGCCACAGCCGCACGAACGGCGCATCGACCACGGATGTGAAGGTGCTGGCGGACAGCGCTGGCATGGCCGGTCTCAGGCCGGGCCCAAGCGCCGGTGCTCGGCGCAGCAGTAGGCCTGGGGGCCGACCATCAGCGCTTCGGCCTGGGGAACGTGAACGCCGCAGTGGGCACAGGCAAGCATGTCTTGCGGAAGCGCCAGGGGCGGGGGGCTGGAAGACTCCGCGCCGGTCGCGCGGCGTCCGCGCCAGATACCGATGGCAACGACCAGCACCACCAGCAAGACCAGGTATTTCATGCGTTGCGGCCCAGAACGACTTCCATGACAAAGCGGGATCCCACGTAGGCCAGCAGCAGCAACGCCGAGCCTGCGTACAGCACGCGCACCGCATTGCGGCCCCGCCACCCGAAGCGCGCACGCCCCACCAGAAGGGTGGCGAACGTGAGCCAGGACAGCAGGGAGAACACGGCCTTGTGGTCCCACCGCCAGGCCCTTCCATACAGCGTGTCGCCAAACAGCCAGCCCGCCAGCAGGGTCGCGGTCAGCAGGATGAAGCCCGCGGTCACGAAGCGAAAGGTCAGGCGTTCGAGGGTCAGCAACGGAATGCCGCTGTGCGGATCTTCGGCCTGCCGGATATGGCGCTCGGCGCGGGTCATGAGCCATGCATGCACCACGGCGGCGCCAAAGAGGCCGTAGCAGGCGATGCCCAGCGCCAGGTGCAGGGGCAGCCAGGCGGAGGCCGCGACATGCAGGGGCTGGCCAGGGAAAACCAAGGCCAGCACCACGGCGATGGCGCCGAGCGCGGCCAGGATCCACCGGGCCTGCATCTGCGGAAACAGCTGCCGTTCCACCGCATACACCGTGAGCACGAGCCAGGCCGTCATCGACAGGGCCGGGGCAAAGCCAAAGCGGGGCGCCTCGCCCCAAAGCCCCCACACCAGCACCGCGCCATGCAGTATCCAGGCGACCAGCAGCGCATTGCGTGCTGCCGCGGCCCCCAGCCGCGAGGCGGCTGCGGCGGGCACGGCGTATGCCACGGCCGCGGCCAGGGCCAGCAGCCAGCTGACGGGGGAAGCACTGGGTAAAATCATGGGTACAGTTTAGCCTTTCGCCCCACCGCCAGCGCCCTGGCGGGCCCGCGTGCACAACGACAGCGTTGATGGCGCGCAGGCAATACCGGAACTTCTCCTATGGCCTCCGCCCTTACCGACAAACTCACGCGCCTCGTCAAGGAGATGCGTGGCCAGGCCCGCATCACCGAGTCCAACGTCACGGACATGCTGCGCGAGGTGCGCATGGCCCTGCTCGAGGCCGACGTGGCCCTGCCCGTGGTGCGCGACTTCATCGCGCGCGTCAAGGAAAAGGCACTGGGCCAGGAGGTGCTGGGCTCGCTCAAGCCGGGCCAGACGCTGGTGGGCATCGTCAACCGCGAACTCGCCGCCACCATGGGCGAAGGCGTGGCCGACATCAACCTGGCTGCGCAGCCGCCGGCCGTGATCCTGATGGCCGGCCTGCAGGGGGCGGGCAAGACCACCACCACGGCCAAGCTGGCCAAGCACCTGATCGAAAAACGCAAGAAGAAGGTGCTCACCGTCTCGGGCGACGTGTACCGCCCGGCGGCCATCGAACAGCTCAAGACGGTGACGAAGCAGGCCGGTGCCGAGTGGTTCCCGAGCACGCCGGACCAGAAGCCGCTCGATATCGCGCACGCCGCGCTCGACTACGCCAAGAAGCACTACTTCGATGTGCTGCTGGTCGATACCGCTGGTCGCCTGGCCATCGATGAAGCCCTGATGAAGGAAATCAAGGACCTGCACGCGGCGCTGAACCCGGTCGAGACCCTGTTCGTGGTCGATGCCATGCAGGGCCAGGATGCGATCAACACGGCCAAGGCCTTCAAGGAGGCGCTGCCGCTCACCGGCATCGTGCTCACCAAGCTCGATGGCGATTCGCGCGGCGGTGCGGCGCTGTCGGTGCGGCAGATCACGGGCGCGCCGATCAAGTTCGCGGGCGTGTCCGAGAAGCTCGACGGCCTGGAGGTGTTCGACGCCGAGCGCCACGCGGGCCGCATCCTGGGCATGGGCGACATCGTGGCGCTGGTGGAGCAGGTCACGGCGGGCGTGGACATGGAGGCGGCGCAAAAGCTGGCGGCCAAGGTCAAGAGCGGTGACGGCTTCGACCTGAACGACTTTCTTTCCCAGATCCAGCAGATGAAGCAGATGGGCGGGCTTTCCAGCCTCATGGACAAGCTCCCGTCCCAGCTCACCGCCAAGGCCGGCGCCATGGACATGGACAAGGCCGAGAAGGACATCAAGCGCAAGGAGGGCATCATCCAGAGCATGACGCCGCTGGAGCGGCGCAAGCCCGACCTCATCAAGGCCACGCGCAAGAAACGCATCGCCAACGGCGCGGGCGTGCATGTGCAGGAAGTCAACCGCCTGCTCAAGGAGTTCGAGCAGATGCAGGGCATGATGAAGAAGATGAAGGGCGGCGGCCTGATGAAGATGATGAAGAAGATGGGCGGCATGAAGGGCCTGGGCGGGGGCGGCATGCCCAAGATGCCCTTCTGAGATAGAGGCATTTCGGCCTCTGGCGCTGATGGATAAAGCGCGAAAAGCTAAAAAAAATATAGCAAAATAAAAAGCCGGCATGCATGCCGGCTTTTTTTGTGGGCGATGTGATCGCGAGGAGGCGACGGACTAGGCTGCCTTCAGCATCGGCTGTGCCAGGCGGCTGGCATGCAGCCATGCGCGGCGCAGCACGGGGGGCGACCAGGACTCCTCGGGAATCAGCAGCAGGCGCTGTGCGCGCATCGCCTTGCCCAGCGCGATCTGGCTGGTGAGCACGGCCAGCGGAATCGCCAGCGCCAGCGGCAGGCCCACGGGCATCAGCCACAGGAGGGCGCTGCTGTCGATCAGCGCAACACCCAGCGCCAGCAGGCCGATCACCACGCTCATGGGGGCCAGCTGGCGCACGGCATGGAGCCAGGGCACGGCGTGGGCCTCGCGCGGAGGCGATTTCCATTCCAGCTTCAGGCCCGTGAGCGCTATCAGTACGAACAGCGAATGCGCTAGCATGCGGATGGGGGCCTGCAGGATGGCCAGCACGCTTTCGAGCGCGGCGCTCTTGAGCAGGCTGAAGGCGCCGCCGTACTCCTTTTGCTCGCGGCGCATGAACACCGCGGCCACGCCCAGGATGCGAGGCAGGAACAGCATGCACAGCGTCCATGCCCACAGCGAGAGCAGTTCGGCCGGCAGGATGTGCCAGTCGGCCACGAGCTTGGCGCCCGAGAGCCACAGCGCCGTGCCCAGAGTGAGGAAGGCCAGCCACAATGGGGCCGAGAGGTAGGCCATGGCGCCCGTGATGAACATCGAGCGGTGCACGGCGTGGAGGCCGGGCTCGGCCATGAGACGAGCGTTCTGCAGGTTGCCCTGGCACCAGCGGCGGTCGCGTTGCAGTTCGGCCAGCAGGTCGGGAGGCTGTTGCTCGTAGCTGCCGACCAGGTCGGCCACCAGCCACACGTGGTAGCCCGCGCGGCGCATCAGGGCTGCTTCCACGAAATCGTGCGACATGATGCCGCCCGCCAGACCGCCCTTGCCCTTGATGGGTGCGAGTGCGCAATGCTCCATGAAAGGAGCTACGCGGATGATGGCGTTGTGGCCCCAGTAGTGGGATTCGCCCAGTTGCCAGTACTGCATGCCCAGGGTGAAGAGGCGGCCTGTGACGCGCGAGGCGAACTGCTGCGCGCGGGCGTGCAGCGTGACGTGGCCGATGGCCTGCGTGGCTGTCTGGATGATGCCGGCGCTGGGGTTGGCTTCCATCAGCTTGGCCATCGAGACGATGCAGTCGCCGCTCATCACGCTGTCGGCGTCCAGCACCACCATGTAGCGGTAGTCCTTGCCCCAGCGGCGGCAGAAGTCGGCCACATTGCCGGCCTTGCGGTGCGTGCGGCGGGTGCGCAGGCGGTAGTACACCTGCACTTGCGGCTGCTGGCCGTGCTGGGCGAGGGCATCGCGCAGCGCCTCCCATGCGGCACGCTCGGCCTGGGCGATGGCGGGGTCGTAGCTGTCGGACAGCACGAACACGTCGAAGGTGGCACCGTGGCCGGTGGATGCGACCGACTCGCACGTGGCCCGCAGCCCGGCAAACACCGTGGCCACATCTTCGTTGCAGATCGGCATGATGATGGCCGTGCGCGCGTCGGGCGCCAGTTCGTGCTCCAGCACGCTGCGCACGGACAGCGCGTGCCGGTCACCGCGCAGCATCACCCAGAAACCCATCAGGCCGGTCAGGAAACCGGTGACCACCCAGGCGGAGAGCAGCGCAAACAGCGCGATCTGGCCGTACCCCAGCCAGGCGTTTTCATAGTCGGGCTGCACGCCCGCAAACAGAAAGCTGGCCAGGGCCGTGGTCAACGCGGTCAGCACGGCAAAGGTCCAGCGGCGGCGCTGCGCCGCGCCCTCCCAGGCCTGGGCCACGGCGGGGGCCGCGGGCAGGGCCGGGTGGGGCGCTGCGCTGCGGCCTGTCAGGCGCAGCAGGAGGGCGGTGCCCATGCTGTTCCAGAAGCCGCGCCAGGGAAGCGGTGCCATGGAGCCCCGGTTGACGGGGGGCGCGGTCACGGCATTGGGGTGCCGTTCCTCGCGCAGCGTGCTGCGCGGGATGCCGACAGTCCGGTGCTGCTGTAGGGGGCTTACTCGGGAAGAATGATGTGCGTCCATGTTTCGCTCACAGCGTGGTTGTCGTGTTGAAGAAAAGCGCGCAGCTCGATCGGGCGATCGGCCTTTTGGCGCTGTACGCGAACGGTCATGCGCCACTGCTCGGTGGCGGGATTGCGGTAGACGATGTTTTCAAGCACCTTGCCGTTGGCATCGCTGGTCACCACGGCCTTCACGGTGGCGTCGGCGGGCAGGGCCTTGAGGGCGGGGCCGTCGAAATCGACCACGTACTGGGCCTGCTGGCGCAGGGCCTCGGCGGTTTGTTTGGTGTAGCCCATGCCCCGGCGCGATTGCGTGGCCCAGGCCCCGGGGGGGCGCTGCTGCTCGTCGCCCTGCCAGCTCAGCTCATAGGCAAATTCCAGGGGCTGGCCGGGGGCCGGCATCTGGGCCGGAACCCAATACGCCACGATGTTGTCGTGCGTTTCGTCGGGGGTGTGGAGCTGCACCAGTTCCACGCGGCCAGCGCCCCAGTCGTGCAGGGGGCGCACCCAGGCGCTGGGGCGGCGCTCATACCGGGCTTCCACGTCCTCATAGTTCGACCACTGGCGGTCGCGCTGCATCAGGCCAAAGCCCTTGGGGTTTTGGGTGGCAAACGATGTGACCAGTGTCTGCCTGGGGTTCTGCAGCGGCCGCCACAGCCATTCGCCTTCGCCCGTGGCGATCATCAGGCCGTCGGAGTCATGCACTTCGGGCCGGAAGTCGTCCTTGCGGGGCTGGTTCTCGCCAAAGAAGAACATGCTGGTCAGCGGCGCGACCCCGAGCGTGGCGATGGGCTTGCCGGAGCCGGGCCGCACAAAAATGCGGCTGCGCACGGTGGTGGTGGTCTGCGCGCCGGGCTGGATGTCGAAGCGGTAGGCGCCGGTGGCGCGGGGCGAATCCAGCAGCGCGTACACCGTGACCTGTGTGGACAAGGGGTCGGGTCGTACCAGCCAGAACTCGGTGAAGCGCGGGAACTCCTCGCCACTGCCGCCCACGGTGTCGATGGCCAGCCCCCGGGCCGACAGGCCGTACTGCTGGCCCTTGCCCAGCGCGCGGAAGTAGCTCGCGCCCTGGAAGACCACCAGCTCATCCTTGTAGGCGCTGGAGTTGAGGTGGTTGTGCAGGCGAAAGCCTGCAAAGCCCAGGTCTCCCCAGGCCTCAGGCCGCACCTGGTTCTTGCCATAGTCGAAGTCCGCACGGCTGTAGCCGATGTGGCGCGCGCCCTGCGGCGTGACTTCGTTGATCAGCACCGGCTCTTTCTGGTACAGGCCCAGGTGGAAGAACATGGCCTCGAACGGCAGCTTCTCGGTGCGCCACAGGGCGCGGTCGGAGCGCCAGCGGATGTCGCGCACCTGGTCGTAGTTGAGTTTTGCGAGGTCGGCGGGCAGCTTGTCGCTGGATGCGCGATACGGCTTCTGTGCCCGCTCCCGGGCGAGGCGGGTGACGCTGTCGAAATCGAAGCCTTGCGCCTGCGCAGTGCCTGCGAGCAGGGCGGCGGCCAGCGCCATCACGGCCCGCGGGAGGCGGCCGATGGCGCGTGAACGGAGAGAAAAAACAGCTTGCATGCTGGAACTAGGGCAAACCCTGTGCCAGCTTGAAAAAACTGTTCTAAATCAAATGCTTAGGCCATCAACTGCATGTAAGCAGATGTGCAACCCCGCCATGGGAGCCGAAATACCGGCTTTTTGTCGCCATCTGGCGACAGCGAATGGGGTCGCTGCTAAAAAATCCAGATAAATCAAATGCTTAGTCGTGTCGCCCATCGGCGACGTCGTCGTTGTCCGGGGCGTCATTCTTGAAGTTTCCGGGGGTCAGCGCGTGTTTTTGCAGCAGCCGGTAGAACTCCGTGCGGTTGCGCTGCGCCAGGCGCGCCGCATCGGCCACGTTGCCGTCCGTCATCTTGAGCAGGCCCACCAGGTACTCGCGCTCGAAGCGTTGCCGGGCTTCGGCAAAGCTCAGCACCTGGGTGGACGGCGTGCGCAGCGCGCGCTGCACCAGCGTCAGGGGCACCAGAGGGGTGGTGGACAGCGCGCACACCTGCTCGACAACGTTGTAGAGCTGGCGCACATTGCCGGGCCAGGCGGCCAGGGTCAGGGCCTTGAGCGCCTCGGGCGCAAAGCCTGACAGGCGCTTGTCGTACTTGCGCGCCAGCTTGTCCAGAAAGTGGTTGGCCAGCAGCGCGATGTCCTCGCGCCGGTCTGCGAGGGTGGGCAGCATCAGCGTGACCACGTTCAGGCGGTAGTACAGGTCTTCGCGGAACTGGGCCGTGGCCATCGCCGCCTCCAGGTCGCGGTGCGTGGCCGAGATGATGCGCACGTTGATCGGGATCGCCTGGCTGGCCCCCACGGGGCGCACCGCGCGCTCCTGCAGCACCCGCAGCAGCTTGACCTGCAGTGCGGGGGGCATGTCGCCGATCTCGTCCAGCAGCAAGGTGCCGCCTTCGGCGGCCTGGAACAGCCCCTTGTGGTTGCTCACCGCGTCGGTGAAGGCGCCCTTGACGTGGCCAAACAGTTCGGACTCCAGCAGGGCCTCGGGGATGGCGCCGCAGTTGACCGCCACAAAGGGGTGGCTCGCACGGGGGCTGGCGCGGTGGATGGCCTGGGCCAGCAGCTCCTTGCCCGAGCCGCTGTCGCCCAGCAACAGCACGCTCGCATCCGACTGGGCCACCATGTAGGCTTCGGCCAGCAGGTCGGTCATGCGGTTGGAGCGGCTCACGATCTCGGCGCGCCATGCCTCGTTGGCATGGGCATGTGCCACCGCAGGGGCGCTGAGCGCCAGGGCCTGGGCGATTTTCTCGAGCAGCTCCTTGCCGTCGTAGGGCTTGGTGAGGTAGGTGAACACCCCGCGCGACGTGGCTTCCACCGCATCGGGAATGGTGCCGTGGGCGGTGAGCAGGATGACCGGCAGCGAGGGGTGGCGTGCACGCACTTCGTCGAACAGCGCGAGTCCGTCGCGTCCTGGCAGGCGCACGTCGCTCAGCACGAGCTGGGGGCGCGCCATGTCGAGCTGGGCCAGCGCGGCCTCGGCCGAGCCCACGGCCACCACGTCGTATCCGGCGGCATGGAGCCGCAGGGACAACAGCCGCAGCATGTCGGCGTCATCGTCCACCACAAGAATGCGGGCGGCGGGCGTTGCGCGGGAGGGGCGGGGAGCGGCTGCCATGGTCGTTGTCTCGCAAGCTCAGGGTGCCGGGCGCTGCGGGCTGCTGCCTGGGGTTGATGCCGGTGTGGCAGGAAGCGGGGCGGGGCGCGTGGTCAGGCTGCGTTCGATGGCGCGCACGGCCTCCAGCCGTTCGTTGAGCTGGTCGTTGCGGCGCTGTGCATCGCGCAGTTGTTGTGCCTGCCGCTCCAGCTGGTCTTCAAGCCGGCGTTGCTGCAGCAGCCGTGCCTCCATGAGGCGCGCCAGGGGATGCAGGGGCTGCGCCGCGGCAGCGGTGTTGCCCATCACGCGCTGCACCAGCCCGAGGGCACGTGCCGTATCGACGGGCTGGCGTGTCTGCGCAAGCGCAACAGCCAGGAGAAGCGGGGTTTCCGCCGTCGCGTCTTCCGCCTCGCCGAGGCGGGCGATTTCCCTGGCCAGTTCTGCAGCGGGCATGCGCAGCGTCCGGTCGGCCTGGGCCAGCACCTGCAGCACCGGTTCGGCGGCCTGGGTTGTGCCGGCGGCCGCGGCCTCGCCCGCCGGGAAGGACTCCGGTGCGTCCGGGGCCGGGGCGGCAACCGCCACGATGGGGGCGGGCGCTCCTGCCGCCGCTGCTGCCGCCTTGGGCGAGGTGGCATTGCAGCCCGTCAGCACGAGCGCTGCGGCCAGCGGCAAGATCCATGCAGGGGAATTCAGCGCTTGCTGGCCGGCAGGGCGGCAAGGGACATAACTAGGCGGCATGTGGTAGTTCCATGCGAAAAAAGGAGTGGACGCCGTCTTCCACCAGCCGCACGCGGCCACCGTGGGCAACAACGTACTCGTGGACGATCGAAAGCCCGATGCCGGTGCCTCGCACTGCATCGTCGGGCTGGCGTATGCCCCGGTAAAAGGGTTCAAACACGCGGTCGCGGTCGGCGCTGGCCACCCCGGGCCCCTGGTCGGAGACATCCACGCGCACGTGGTCGGCGTGGCGCGAGAGGGACAGCCGCACCGTTCCGCCCTTGGGGGAGAAACGGATGGCGTTGGACAGCAGGTTGCTGACGGCCGAGGCGATTTTGTCGGCATCGATCTGCAGGGACACAGCCGGCCCCTCCACCAGCACGCGCAGGCCACGGGCCTGCCATTGCAGGCGCTGGGCCTCCACCTGGGCCTCCAGCAGCGCAAGCAGATCGGTGTCGCGCCGCTGCAGCTGGCGTGCCTCGAACGCCGCGGCATTGAAGCGCAGCAAGGCTTCGATCTCCCCCTGCAGCACCAGCGTGTTGTGGTGCAGGATCTGCGTCACTTCGCGCTGGCCGGCGTTGAGCTCGCCGGTCACGCCGTCCTGCAGCAGCGCCACGCCTTCCCGCAGCGCGGCCAGGGGGGTCTTGAGCTCGTGCGAGACATGGCGAAGAAAGCGGGCCTTGTCGGCGTCCAGCTCCAGCAGCCGCAGCCGCAGCCATTCCAGTTGCTGACCGACCCGGCGCACGTCGTCGGGGCCCGAGATCACCACGGGCGCCTCGAGCTGGTTCTCTCCCAGCCGCCGGATCGTGCCTTCGAGCCGCTTGAAGGGGCGGGCGAGCCAGATGCCCAGCGCCAGGGCCAGCACCAGGGCCAGGACGATCACCCCCACCACCTGGTGGGTCACGCTGCGGCGGCTCGCCTCGACCCGGTCCTGCAGTTCACGGTTGCGCTGGGCATTGATGTCCTGCACCGATTGCGCAATGGTGGTGTGCAGCGCCTCCAGCGTGACGAATTCTTCCGCCACCAGCCGCTCGTTCTCCAGCGCCCGCTCTGGCGGGGCATCGAGCAGATCCTTGACGGCGTCCAGATGCCTGCGCCATTGCGCGGACTGCTCTTCGGGGAGTCCACCCTTGTGCAGTTGGTCGAGAACGGCCAGCGCCTCCACGGACATCTCGTTGAAGCTGCGGCGCAGCGGCGCATCCCGCAGCACCAGGGACTGGCGGGCCGCGCGCTCCAGCGCCTGCCCACGCTGGTTCAGCGCCTGGGCGGCCGTGCTCAGGGCTGTTGCCTCCGCGCCGCCGTGGCGGCTTTGCACCATGAGCTGTTCCAGCGTATAGAGCGCCCGCAGGGAGCTCACGCCCAGCAGGCCCGCTATGAGCAGGAACGCCAGGAGCAGCAGTTGCTGAAACGAGAGGCCGTGCAGAGGGCCGTCGACCTTCTGCGAATCCGCGTGTGGCAGGTGTTCAGGCATTGCCACGGGTGTCTGCTGCGTCTCAGGCGGCGTATGCCGCCTCGTGGGTGCGCACTTCGCCGCGCAGGGTATAGGCCTTGGCCTCGGTGATCGTTACATCCACCATCTGCCCCACCAGGCGGGGCTGGCCCACAAAGTTGACCACGCGGTTGCATTCGGTGCGGCCCATGAGCTCAGTGGCGTCGCGCTTGGAGGCGCCTTCCACCAGGATGCGCTGCACCGAGCCCACGCGGCTTTCGCTGATGGATTTGATGTTGGCGTTGATGACGCCTTGCAGGTGTTGCAGGCGGCGCAGTTTCACGTCGTGCGGCGTGTCGTCGTGCAGGCCGGCGGCGGGCGTGCCGGGGCGCGGGCTGAAGATGAAACTGAAGCTGTTGTCGAAGTGGATGTCGTCGATGAGCTTCATCATCTTGTTGAAATCGTCCTCCGTCTCGCCGGGAAAGCCCACGATGAAGTCGCTGCTCATGGCCAGGTCGGGGCGGATGGCGCGCAGCTTGCGCACCGTGCTCTTGTATTCCATGGCGGTGTAGCCGCGCTTCATGGCCATCAGGATGCGGTCGCTGCCATGCTGCACGGGCAGGTGCAGGTGGCTGGCCAGCTTGGGCAGCCTGGCGTAGGCCTCGATCAGGCGGGGCGTGAATTCGTTGGGGTGGCTCGTGGTGTAGCGGATGCGCTCGATGCCCGGGATGTCGGACACGTATTCGAGCAGCAGCGCGAAGTCGGCGATCTCTGCCGTGCCCCCCATCTTGCCCAGGTAGGCGTTCACGTTCTGGCCCAGCAGGGTGATTTCCTTCACGCCCTGGTCGGCCAGGCCCGCCACTTCCACCAGTACATCGTCGAACGGGCGGCTGACCTCTTCGCCGCGCGTGTAGGGCACCACGCAGTAGCTGCAGTATTTGCTGCAGCCTTCCATGATGGAGACAAAGGCACTCGCGCCCTCGACCCGCGCCGGGGGCAGGTGGTCGAACTTCTCGATCTCGGGGAAGCTGATGTCCACCTGGGGCTTGTCCAGGCGTTCGCGCTGGTTCAGCATCTCGGGCAGGCGGTGCAGGGTCTGCGGGCCGAACACCACGTCCACATAGGGCGCGCGCTTGATGATCTCGGCGCCTTCCTGGCTGGCCACGCAGCCGCCCACGCCGATCTTCACGCCGCGCGCCTTCAGGTGCTTGATGCGGCCCAGGTCGCTGAACACCTTCTCCTGCGCCTTCTCGCGCACCGAGCAGGTGTTGAACAGAATGAGGTCGGCTTCGTCCACGTTCTGCGTGGGCTCGTAGCCCTGGGCGGCATTGAGCACGTCGGCCATCTTGTCCGAGTCGTACTCGTTCATCTGGCAGCCGAAGGTTTTGATAAAGACTTTTTTGGCCATGGCGGGCTCGCGATCGGGAAAGGGATAAGGCGGGGCGCCCGGCGCTCCGCAAGCATGCAATCGGCTGCGCCGTTGCGCAGGGCGCAGCCGCCGTGTTACTTCTTGATGGGGTCGGATTCCGCGCGGTAGTTGCGCTCGACCGTGTCACTGCCCTTGCGGGGTTGTTCGGCTTCACCCTGGGTCAGGATCCAGGCGGTGATCAGCATGCCGGTGCTGTTTTCGATGACGTAGTTCACCTTGTAGCTCTGGCCCAGCACCGTGTGCGCCATCACCAGCGTGTTCTGCGGGCTCAGCAGGCGCATGCCGGGTGCCATGCGGATGTTGCGGCCGTTGAGCGTGGCTTCCGACACCGTATTGAGGGTCAAGGTGCCGCGCAGGGCCGCATCAGGGAACGTGCGCATGCCTCCGAGGCCAGGCTGTACCTGGGCGGTGGCGGGCAGAGCGGCGTACACGAGGGCGCAAGCGAGCCCGGCGACGATGTGATGGCGTAGGTTCCGTGCGGGAACGCGGTGGGGAACAGTGCAGCGATTCATGGTTTACATCCAGGGGCTGAAGGGAGAATTCTAGGGCGGACCTGCCGTTGGGGGTGCGTGAGCCAGCAAACCGTCCGAGGCGGGAAATGACCCCATCGGCTGTGGAGGGGCCTGCGCATTGTCAGGGCCAGCCCAGGCAACACGAAAGCCCGGCACCAAAGAAAAACCCACAGTGGGTTGCCGCACTGTGGGTTGGATGTGGTGGTCGTAGGTGGACTTGAACCACCGACATCAGCATTATGAATGCTGCGCTCTAACCAACTGAGCTATACGACCGTAGCCCCAGATTATAGAACAAAAATTATTGGTGTGTGAAGTTCGCGGTGCGTTTGTTCATGAAAGCGTCCATGCCTTCCTTCTGGTCCTGGGTCGAGAACAGGGCGTGGAAGAGGCGGCGCTCGAACATGACGCCGTCCGACAGGCTGCCTTCGAAGGCGCGGTTGACGGACTCCTTGGCCGCCATCACGGCGATTTGCGAGAAGCCTGCAATGATGATCGCGGCGCCCAGCGCCTCGTCCATGAGCTTGTCGTAGGGCACCACGCGGCTGACCAGCCCGGCGCGTTCGGCTTCCGCGGCGTCCATCATGCGGCCCGTCAGGGCCATGTCCATGGCCTTGGCCTTGCCGACGGCGCGCGGCAGCCGCTGCGTGCCGCCCGCGCCAGGGATCACACCCAGCTTGATTTCAGGCTGGCCGAACCGGGCGTTGTCGGCGGCGATGATGAAATCGCACATCATGGCCAGCTCGCAGCCGCCCCCCAATGCAAAGCCGCTGACGGCGGCGATCACGGGCTTGCGGATGGACCGGATGGCCTCCCAGTTGCGGGTGATGTAGTCGCCCTTGTAGGTGTCCGCAAAGCTGTACTTCGCCATCGCTCCAATGTCCGCGCCCGCCGCGAACGCCTTTTCGCTTCCCGTGACGATGATGCAGCCGATCTTCTCGTCCGCGTCGAAGGCCTTCAGCGCGGTGCCCAGTTCGTTCATGAGCTGGTCATTCAGCGCGTTGAGCTGCTTGGGGCGGTTGAGCGTGATGATGCCAACCTTGTCCGCCTCGGTGCGGACCTCGATGGTTTCGTAGGACATGGAAATCTCCTGGATTTATAGGTGGTTATGACGGCGTGAACGAATATACCCAAGCGAGGCTGCAGCGCGCGGAGGTAGGTAGAACACCGTACCGCGCAGCGGGAATCAGTTCAGCCAGCGCCCCACCGCGGCCGCGTTGGCAACCGACAGGCTGATCGTGTCAGGAACGGCAGGGGCTGGCACGGGGCCGCGGGCGGTTTTTCTGGGCGCGGAGGACGGGCCCCGGGACGGGAGTTCCAGCGCCAGGCGCAGCAGGCGGCCATCGCGCGCCACCAGGGCCGTCAATGCCGTCTCGGTGCCTGCATAGAACGCCACGTCCTCCAGCTTGCTGATGCGCCATCCCTGCTGGTTCACCTCGATGCCCAGCCATTCGTCGCCTGGCGTCATGCCCGCCTTTTCCGCGGCACCGCCGCGCAATACGGTCTTGATGTGCACGCTGTGGCTTTCTCCCACCCGCAGCCCAAGCCGCTGGGCCCATTGGGGTGTTTCGGCCTTGAGGTGCACGCCGTGGGCCGCTAGCAGTTCCGTCAGCGGAAGCTCCGTGGTGCCGTGCACCCACTGCGCCAGTTCGGCATCAAAGGATCGGCCGGCCAGCTCTTCCAATACCGTGCGCAGATCGTCCTCGGCCATGGGGCCGCCATGGCAGCGTGTCCAGAGCGCGCGCATGACCTCGTCCAGGCTGGTCTTGCTTTCGCGGCGCAGGGCGAGGTCCAGGCAAAGGGCCACCAGCGAGCCCTTTGTGTAGTAGCTGACGGTCGCGTTGGGCGTATTCTCGTCCTGGCGGTAGTACTTGACCCAGGCATCGAAGCTGGCCTGTGCCACCGTCTGTACGGCCCTGCCGGGGGTCTGCAGTACCTGGTTGATGGTCTTGGTGACGAGCTTCAGGTATGTGGACTCATCGATCAGCCCCGCGCGGCGCAGCAGCAGGTCATCGTAGTAGCTGGTGAAGCCCTCGAAGAACCAGAGCAGCTGCGTGTAGTTCTCCCGCGAGTAGTCGTGCTCGGTGAACTCGAACGGGCGCAGCCGCTTGACGTTCCAGGTGTGGAAGTACTCATGGCTGATGAGGCCCAGCAGGGTGGTGTAGCCTTCCGCGGCGCGTGTTTCCCCGAGCCGCGGCAGATCGCGGCGCCCGCAGATGAGCGCGGTCGAGTTGCGGTGCTCCAGCCCCCCGTAGCCGTCCCCCACGGCATTGAGCATGAACAGGTAGCTCCTGAAGGGAGCCTTGCCATCGCCATGCCAGAAGCGGATCGTGGTTTCGCAGATCTTCTGGGTGTCCGCCAGCAGGCGCTTGCCATCAAACGATGGCGCCGCCCCGGCCACCACAAAGCGGTGCGCAATGCCGCCGGCCGTGAACCGGCCGATCCAGAACATGCCCATCTCCACCGGGCAATCGACCAGCTCGTCGTAGTCTTGGGCGGCATACAGGCCAAAGCCCTTTTTGTCGGCCTTGAGCGCGGCAAGCCCGGTGGCGACCGACCATCCGGCCGTGGCGGGCGTGCTGGCGATGTCGAGGGTGTGGCGTTGCTTTTCCTGTCCATGCACGCGCAGGCACAGGCTGGTGCCATTGAAAAAGCCCCGGGATGTGTCGAGCCAGGCCGTGCGCACGGAGGTGTCGTAGGCGCAGACGCAATAGGTCAGCACCAGGGGTTTGTCCACGCTGCAGTCCGCCTGCCACCGGTGCTTGTCCAACTGGATCAGCGCCACCTCGCGCTTGCCCTGGTGGGCCTTGAGCTCCTGCAGGTTCTTGGAGAATTCGCGCACCAGATAGCTCCCCGGAATCCAGACCGGCAGCGAGACCTCCTGCAGGGCCTGGGGACGGGTGATCGTCAGTGCCACGCGAAAGAGATGGGCGTACAGGTCGGAGGGCTCGACGCGGTAGTGGATGGCGGCGGGTTCTGGCGTGCGGGAAGAGGGCATGGGCAGCTGCAGGTTCAGGCTTGCGGGCAGATGGCACAGCCCGTGGGAGAGGGCGTCAACGGCGGCGCAACGCGGGTCAGTTCGCTGCGGAGGGTTCGCTGCTGGCCTCGGCCAGGCGCTTTTCCACTTCCTTCGCACCGATCGCGCCCGGCACGCGGGCCCCGTTGGCAAAGATCAACGTGGGGGTGCCCGTGATCTTGTGCTTGCGCCCAAAGGCCAGATTGCGCTGCAAGGCACTGGTGTCGCAGCTTGCCGCAGCCGCGGGCTTGTCCCGCACCATCAGGTCCTGCCAGGCGGTCACAGGGTCCTTGGCGCACCAGATGTTGCGCGATTTTTCGGCGGAGTCTGGGCTGAGGATGGGGTACAGGAACAGGTACACCGTCACGTTGTCCACGTTCTGCAGGTCGCGTTCGAAGCGCTTGCAGTACCCGCAATTGGGGTCTTCAAAAACGGCCACCTTGCGTTTCCCGTCGCCCCGCACGATGGTGAAGGCATCCTTGAGGGGCAGGGCGGAGAACTCGACCGCGGTGAGTTTGGCGATGCGGTCTTCCGTCAGGTTGCGGCGCGCCTTCGCATCGATCAGCTCGCCCTGGATCACATAGTTGCCCTTGGCATCGGTGTAGAACAGATCCGTCCCGATGCGCACTTCGTACAGGCCCTTCATGGGCGTGGGGCGCACTTCGTCGATCTTGTCCATTTGCGGAATGCGCTCGGCGAGGGCCTTCCGGATATCTGCCTCCTGCGCGGAGGCGGCAATGCCTGAAGCCAGGGCGGCTGCGGCGAGCAGGGTGGGAATCAGTTTCATGGTGTTCTTGTTCCGGAGATCTGTCGGCCTCCCGGTGGAGGCCGCAATGTGGTCAATGTATACCCATGGCCTGGCGGGCCACGAAGTTCTTCAAGGGGCCGCTCAGTTCAAAGCCCTTCATTCCCCAGTTGCGCAATGCCTGCAGGGGGCCCTCGTGGCGGGAGAAAAGCTGCTGCAGCCCGTCCGTCGCCAAACTCATCGGCAGGAGCGCGGCCTTGCGCTCCCTTTCATAGCGCCGAAGCAGCCGCACATCCGCCACGCTGCGCCAGTAGTCGCGTCCCTGCAGCATGCCTGCCAGGGCCTGCGCATCGGCCAGGCCCAGGTTCAGCCCCTGGCCCGCCAGCGGGTGCACGTTGTGCGCCGCATCGCCGGCCAGCACCCAGCTGCGCGGGTTCTTGCCGCTGGCGGGCAGGGCCCCGCACCAGCGATCCGCCTTGGCAAGCTGAAGGGGCCAGGCTGCGCGCTCCGCACTCAGCACCAACTTTCCCAGCACCTCCTGGCTGCCCGCCTGGAGCTTTTTCGCGAATTCTTCAGGCGGCAAGGCCATCAGCGGCGCCGCCTGGTCCTGCAAGACGGACCATACAACCGCCACGGAGTTCCCCTGGGGTCCGCCCAAGGGCAAAAAAGCCAGGATGCCGTCGGGCAAGAACCACTGGCGCGCCACCTGTCCATGCGCACGTTCGCACTCCAAGCGGGTGGCGATGGCGTGCTGGGGATAGGGCGTCACCTGAAAATCCACGCCAAATTCTTGGCGCGTGCTGCTGGCGCGGCCCTCGCACACCACCGTCAGCGCCGCGGGCACGGGCGACTCCACCCATTCCACCTGCGGCTGGTAGCGCACGGCTTCCGTGAGGCGTGCTTCCAGGGCGGGCACGTCGACGATCCAGGCCAGGGCATCCACCCCCTGGGTGGCCGCGTCGAAATGGACGGCGCCGTCGTGGTCACCCTGCACCTGCATGGTCCGCACCGGCGTGGCGTGTTGCTCGTCCGGCCAGCTGCGCAGCGATTCGAGCAGATGGCGCGAGGCCGCATTCAGCGCGTAGGCCCGCACATCGGCGGCTGCGGCGCCTCTGGGGCCGGGGGCCGGCAGCAGGGCCACTTTCAGCCGTTCGCGGGCCAGCAGCAGCGCCAGGGTCTTGCCCACGATGCCGGTGCCGCGAATACAGATATCAAAGGTTTGGGCCATGGCGGCATTGTAGGAGGGGGCTTGTGCCCGCGCGCGCAGTGCAGAATCGGGGCCCGCATCCCCGCCCGTTTTTCAAGGAGTACCCCGGCGTGAGCTTCAACCCTGATTCCGATCTGTCGGGCACCATCGCACGGCTGTTCGTCTATCCCGTCAAGTCGTGCGCCGGCATTGAAGTGCAGGAGGCGCTGCTCACGGAGACCGGGCTGGACCTGGACCGCGCCTGGATGGTGGTGGATGCCAAGGGCATGTTCCTGACCCAGCGCGTCCTGCCCCGCATGGCGCTCATCCGGCCGCAGCTCAAGAGCGACGAAATGGTCTTGCGCGCGCCCGGCATGCTGGCCCTGCACGTGTCCATCGATGCGGTCGAGGCGCCTGCCACCGTGACCGTGTGGCGGGATACGGTGCTCGCCTGGGACATGGGCGCGGTGGCCGCCCAGTGGTTCACGGATTTCCTGGGTCAGCCGTGCCGGCTTGTCCGTTTCGACCCTGAGCACCGCCGCCTGTCCAGCATGGAGTGGACGGGTGGGATCGAGGCACCCAATCAGTTCGCCGACGGGTTTCCCGTGCTGGTGGCCAGCGAGGCTTCCATGCAGGAGCTGAATGCGCGGCTGCAGGCGGCAGGCCATGCCCCCGTGGGGATGGAGCGGTTCCGGCCCAATGTGGTGCTGGCCGGCGTGGATGCCCATGACGAAGACCGTGTGGACATGATTCGGGTGGAGGCCCCGGAAGGCGGGATCCACCTGCAGCCCGTGAAGCCGTGTTCACGATGCCCCATCCCCGACATCGACCCCGCCACGGCCGAAAGCACCCCCGCAGTGGGCGACATGCTGCGGACCTACCGCCAGGACAAGCGCCTCGATGGTGCGATCACCTTCGGCATGAATGCCATCGTGGCCCGGGGCGCGGGCCAGATGCTGCGCGTGGGGCAGCGGGTGGGGGCGGATCTGCGCTTCGATTGAGGCGTGAACCGGCCCCCGAACGGCGGTTGCCGGCAGGCCCGTAAAATCGGCGGTTTGTCTCCGAATTCCAGAAAGCCCTGCCATGAGCCTCCAATGCGGCATCGTGGGCCTGCCCAACGTCGGCAAGTCCACCCTTTTCAACGCGCTGACCAAGGCCGGCATCGCCGCCGAAAACTATCCCTTCTGCACCATTGAGCCCAATGTGGGCGTGGTGGAGGTGCCGGACCCCCGCCTGCAGCAGCTGGCCAGCATCATCTCGCCCGAGCGCATCGTGCCTGCGATCGTCGAGTTCGTGGACATCGCCGGCCTGGTGGCGGGCGCCAGCCAGGGCGAAGGCCTGGGCAACCAGTTCCTGGCCCACATCCGCGAGACGGACGCCATCGTCAACGTGGTGCGCTGCTTCGAGGATGACAACGTGATCCACGTGGCCGGCCGCGTGGACCCGATCTCCGACATCGAAGTCATCCAGACCGAGCTGTGCCTGGCCGACATGGGCACCGTCGAGAAGGCGCTCAACCGCTACACCAAGGCCGCCAAGTCGGGCAACGACAAGGATGCCGCCAAGCTGGTGGCGCTGCTCACGCGCATCCAGGCCGCGCTCAACGAGGGCAAGCCTGCCCGCTCGGTGGAGATCACCAAGGAAGAGCAGCCCCTGCTCAAGTCCCTGTGCCTGATCACCGCCAAGCCCGCGATGTTCGTGGGCAACGTGAGCGAGGACGGCTTCGAGAACAACCCTTTCCTGGACCGGTTGAAGGAATACGCCGCCAGCCAGAACGCGCCCGTGGTGGCCATCTGCGCCAAGATGGAAGCCGAGATGGCCGAGATGAGCGACGAGGACCGCGACATGTTCCTGGCCGAGATGGGCCAGACGGAGCCCGGCCTGGCCCGGCTGATCCGCGGCGCCTTCAAGCTGCTGGGCCTGCAGACCTACTTCACCGCGGGCGTGAAGGAAGTGCGCGCCTGGACCATCCACATCGGCGACACGGCGCCGCAGGCGGCCGGCGTGATCCACGGCGACTTCGAGCGCGGGTTCATCCGTGCGCAGACCATTGCGTTTGAGGACTTCATCGCGCTCAAGGGCGAGCAGGGCGCCAAGGACGCAGGCAAGATGCGAGCCGAAGGCAAGGAGTACGTGGTCAAGGATGGCGACGTGCTGAACTTCCTGTTCAACGTCTAGGGGTTGGGGGGCTGAAAGCTCCGCCGGGCCATGGGCCCGATGGCATCGCATCCCTGCACGGCCCCTGGCATGCAGGGATTTTTTTCGACCGTTCGAAGGGGCCTTCGCGCCCCTGGCACCACCGATTTCTATGAACACTGGAATCCTCTACGCCGCGCTGGCCTATGCCGCCTGGGGCCTGTTCCCGCTGTATTTCAAGCAGGTGGCGGATGTGCCCTCGCTGGAGGTGGTGATGCACCGCACGGTGTGGTCGCTGGTGTTTGTCTTTGGCGTGCTGATGGTGCGCAGGCAATGGTCCTGGCTGGGCGCCGTGCTGCGCCAGCCCCGTGTGCTGGGCGCGTTCGCGCTGTCGGCGATGCTGCTGTCGGGCAACTGGCTCACCTATGTGTGGGCGGTGCAGAACCAGCATGTGGTGGATGCCAGCCTGGGCTATTTCATTTTGCCGCTGGTGAACGTGGCGCTGGGCTTCGTGTTCCTGAAAGAGCGGCCTCGCCCGGGCCAGTGGCTTGCGGTGGCCGTGGCTGCCGCGGGAGTGCTGTGGCTTGCGGTGCAGGCGGGCCGCCTGCCCTGGATTGCGCTGGTGCTGGCCCTGAGCTTTGGCTTCTACGGGTTGCTGCGCAAGCTTGCCGTGCTGGGCGCGCTGGAGGGGCTGGCGCTGGAAACCCTGGTGCTCGCGCCGGTGGCCGCCATCATGCTGGGCTGGTGGGCCTGGCAGGGCGAGGGCGCACTGGTCCAGGGGTCGCCAGCCGCCGTGGGATGGCTGTTGCTCGCGGGCCCCATGACGGCCGTTCCGCTGCTGCTGTTTGCCGCGGGTGCCCGCCTGATCCCGATGTCCACCTTGGGCATCCTGCAGTACATCTCCCCGAGCCTGCAGTTTGCGCTGGGCGTGTGGCTGTTCCATGAACCCTTCCAGCCTGCGCGCCTCGTGGGGTTTGTGTTGATCTGGACTGCGTTGCTGGTCTACAGCCTGGAAGGCTGGTGGACACGCCGGCAGGTTGCGGCGGCCTGAAGAGGCATCTTTTTCCGGGCGCAAACAGTGGCCGCAAGGCGGGGTGCGCGGCGCCAAACGCCGCCCGCAGGGTGCGCTGCAGCGCGCGAGCTACTGGAAAACACGGAGCGCTTCCGTGTCAGTTCTGCGTAAGATGCGCGGGCCCGTCTGCCGGGCGTCAGCGCTGGCGGACTGTGTATTTCGGTGAACCTGTCACCCGAACGAACCCGGGCCCACGCCTGCCTCCGCATGTTCTTTGGCCGCAAGAATCCGTTTTCGGCGACGGACGCCTTTCCGCTGTCCGACGCCGTCATGGAATTCGATGACTCATCGTCGGCCATGGCGCGTCCCGCGCGCAGGGCCATGGATGGCCTGGGGCCGCGAAGCGGGCGCAGCGCGGGGCAGAAATGGCGGCTGGCCGGGGGGCTGATCGGCCTGTATGTATTGGCGATGGCCGGGTTCTATGCGCTGGGCATGGTGGATGTGCAGGTGCTCGCCGTCCTGGCCGTATTGGTGGTGCTGGGATGCGGGGCCTTCTGGGGGATTTTCAGTTCGGGCCTGCACAAGAAGGTGCGGCACAGGCACCTGAAGCTGGCTATTGTGGCCACGGCATTGGCCTGCATGGTCGGGGTGTTCTATCTGGCGCCGGTCACGCAGATCCTGCTGGTCCCGTTCACCTTCGTGGCGGTGGCCTACGGGATCTTCACCGTGCCGCGGCCCGCGCTGCTGGCGCTGGCGGCCTGCATGCTGTGCCTGTACGCCGTGGTGGTGGGGCTCCATTACGTGGAGCAGAAAAATGACGCGCTGCTGCGCCTGGAAGCGCTGCACTGGCTGGCCCTGGCGCTATCGTTGCCCACCTACATCCTCCTGATGGGCAGGGTCCAGCGCCTCTACCGCAGCCTGTACCACGCCAGCCGGAAGATCAAGAACATCCAGGAAGACGCCCAGCGCGACCCCCTGGTCGGATGTTTCAACCGCCGCTACGTGCTGGCCGCGCTGGAGGAGCAAAAGCAGCTGGCGGATGAAAGCGGCATTCCCCTGTGCCTCGCCGTGGTGGATATCGACCATTTCAAGCGCATCAACGATGAACTGGGGCATCTGGGGGGTGACGAGGTGCTGCGCACGTTCGCCCGCGTGGCACAGCAGGGGGTGCGCGCAGGCGATGTGTTCGGGCGCTATGGGGGCGAGGAGTTTCTGCTCATCTTTCCCGCCACATCCCTGCTGCCTGCGCTCAATACCTGCGAGCGCATCCGCGCCCAGGTCGAGATCCATGCATGGACCGGGCTTCTCAAGGGGCGGGTGACGGTGTCGATCGGCGTGACCCAGTACGTGCTGGGAGAGTCGGTGCTGGAGTTCTTCTCGCGGGCCGATACCGCGATGTACATGGCCAAGGAAGGCGGGCGCAACCAGGTGGTGGTCGAGGAGCCGGTGGCCCGTGGCGATTCGCTGTTGTCCGACATCGGCGCACACGCACCGCTGTCGTGAGACGTGGGCATGCGGGAGAGGGGCGCCTGGGGACGGCAGTTGCACACCCTTGTCATTGCTGGCGCCAAGCGGCCTCAACGAAACACCGGGTGAGAAGTCACAGCGCCAGGTGCCCCGGCATGAAGTGCAGCAGCACGCTCGTCATCAGCAGATAGCGGAAGAACTTGCCCACGGCCATATAGGCCAGGCAGGGCCAGAACGGCAGTTTCAGCCATCCGGCCGCGGCGCACAGCGGGTCGCCCACCACGGGCAGCCAGCTCATCAGGCAGGCGCGTGCGCCAAAGCGCTGGAGCCAGTGCAGCGCGCGCACGTCGGTGGCATTGCCACGGGCCTTGTCCACGACCTTGTGAGCCCCCAGGCCCATCCACCAGCTCACCCCACCGCCCAGCGTGTTGCCGACCGTGGCGACCAGGATCGCGGGCCAGAACAGTTCGGGGTTGATCTTGATCAGCCCGAACACCGCCGGCTCCGAGCCCAGGGGTAGCAGCGTGGCCGAGATGAACGAAACGACAAAGACCGTGCTCAGGCCGAACTGCGGCAGCGCAAGCCATTCCAGCAGCTGGTGCATCCAGATTTCCATGGGAGGAAGTGTAGGGCGGCGGCGGCATCGCTTTCATGCCAGGGGGCGCTGTCCTACGCAGGGGTGCGCCATCCGCGCATGGCCGTGGGCGGCGCCTATTTGTATCGTGAAGCAACACCGTCCCTGAATGAATTTACCCCGGGAGGCTTCATGCATTGTTTCGCAATCCCTGCCATCGCCCGCCCGGCACCTGCCGCCGTGCCGGTGGGCACCCGCTGGTCGTCAGCGGCCCTGGCGCTGCTGCTGGCCGCCTGCGTGCACAGCCCGCAGGCGGCGGTGCCCCCTGTGTCTTCTTCACTGCCGCCGGCTTCGCACGCACATGCCGGCAGCGGTAGCGGCTGCAGCGAGATGCCCGGTGGGCGCGCCGCGCTGGATGGCGTGGCCCGGGAGCTGCAGGCGCAAGGCATGGCACTTGAAGCCACCTGCCCCGTCGTCGCCGGCGAATGGGTGGTGCGGGTTCGGGTGGTGGACGGCATGAAGGCCAGCAAGGTCGTGCGCGGCCCCCTGGCCGATGGTCACGATGTGGACATGGGCACGCCCGCCGGCGTGAGGCAGGGGGGCGCGGAGCTGGCCGCGCGGGGCTTCTCGCCGGATGTGCTGCACAACCGCCAGTGGCTGCGCACGCTGATGGCGCGCCATGAATTCGACAATGCCGCCGATGCCTGGTGGCGCTTTGCGCAACGTGCCCGGGTTCCTGCACCGACGGCGGAAACCGACCTCGCCGCGCGCTGACCGTGGCGGCCGTGCGTCGCCGCGCCGGAGAGCATCGGGGTGGACAGGGGCGTCATTTCAGTGGGCGGAACATTTCATTTGCTGAAATTTTGAGCAGGTACAATCCTGCCTCCTTTTTCAGCATTCGCTGCTGCACCTACCGCGCCCCTTCATGCACATCGGCCACATTCCTCTGGCGAACCGCTTGTTCGTCGCCCCGATGGCGGGCGTCACGGACCGGCCGTTTCGCCAGCTGTGCAAGGCGCTGGGCGCGGGCTACGCGGTGAGCGAGATGGTGACCTCGCGCAAGGACTTGTGGAACAGCCTCAAGACCTCGCGCCGGGCCAACCATGAAGGGGAGCCCGGGCCCATCGCCGTGCAGATCGCAGGCACCGATGCGCCGATGATGGCCGAGGCCGCGGTCTACAACGTGGAGCGCGGCGCGCAGATCATCGACATCAACATGGGTTGCCCGGCCAAGAAGGTCTGCAACAAGTGGGCGGGCTCCGCCCTGATGCAGAACGAGGCGCTGGCCGTGGAGATCGCCGAGGCCGTGGTGCAGGCGTGCGCGCCCTTCAACGTGCCCGTCACGCTGAAGATGCGCACCGGCTGGTGCCAGGAGCACAAGAACGCCGTGGCGCTGGCCCGCGCGTTCGAGGGCGTGGGCATCCAGATGCTCACCGTGCACGGCCGCACGCGCGAGCAAGGCTACAAGGGCCATGCGGAGTACGACACCATCGCGGCGGTGAAGGCGGCGGTGAGGGTGCCCGTGGTGGCCAATGGCGACATCACTTCACCCGAGAAGGCGCGCGACGTGCTGGCCGCCACCGGGGCCGACGCGATCATGATCGGCCGTGCCGCACAGGGCCGGCCGTGGATCTTCCGCGAGATCGGCCACTTCCTGGCCACGGGCGAGCACCTGGCGCCACCGCTGGTGGCCGAGGTGCGGCGCCTGTTGCTGGACCACCTGCAAGACCACTACGGCCTGTATGGCGAGCTGACCGGGGTGCGCAGTGCGCGCAAGCACATCGCGTGGTACCTGCGTGCGCTGCCGGGCGGCGAGGCCTTCAGGCAACACATCAATACGATCGAGGACTGCGCCGCGCAGTGGCAGGCCGTGGCCGACCACCTGGATGCCCTTGCGCAACAGATGGACCGGCTGCCCGCCGCCACCGGCACGGACGCAGAACCAGAAGAACAAGAGGGAATGGCTGCATGAGCAAGAAACACATAGAAGAATGCGTGCGCGAGAGCCTGCAAGGCTACTTTCGCGACCTGGGCGGAGAGACGCCCGACGGCATGTACGACATGCTGGTGCGCGTGGTCGAGAAACCGCTGCTGGAAGTGGTGATGACCCATGCCGACAACAACCAGTCCCGCGCCGCCGAATGGCTGGGCCTGAACCGCAACACGCTGCGCAAGAAGCTGGCCCTGCACAAGCTGCTCTGACCGGCGCACGATTGCTATTAAATGTATAGCTGTTGGCGCTTATCCATAAAGCGCCAGGCCCTGTTTTTATTCAAACTCTCCCCACCACCACTGCCATGAACGCACTTCTTTCCGTCTCCGACAAGACCGGCATCGTCGAATTTGCACAGGCCCTGCATGCGCTGGGCATCAAGCTGCTGTCCACCGGCGGCACCGCCAAGCTGCTGGCCGACCAGGGCCTGCCCGTGACCGAGGTGGCCGAGGTCACCCAGTTCCCCGAGATGCTGGACGGCCGCGTGAAGACGCTGCACCCCAAGGTGCACGGCGGCCTGCTGGCGCGCCGCGAGCTGCCCGAGCACATGGCCGCGCTCCAGGAGCATGGCATCGACACCATCGACCTGCTGGTGGTCAACCTGTACCCCTTCGAGTCCACCGTGGCCAAGGCGGGCTGCACGCTGGCCGACGCCATCGAGAACATCGACATCGGCGGCCCGGCCATGGTGCGCAGTGCCGCCAAGAACTGGAAGGACGTTGGCGTGCTGACCGACGCCTCGCAGTACCCGGCCGTGCTGGCCGAGCTGAAGGAAAAGGGCAAGCTTTCCGACAAGCTGCGATTCGCGCTGTCGGTGGCCGCGTTCAACCGCATCGCGCAGTACGACGGCGCCATCAGCGACTACCTCTCGTCCGTCACCTTCGAAGAGGAAAAGCTGTCCGAAACCTACGTGCCCGCGCGTGCCCAGTTCGCCGGCCAGAGCAACGGCATCTTCACCAAGGTGCAGGACCTGCGCTACGGCGAGAACGCGCACCAGCAGGCCGCGCTGTACCGCGACCTGTACCCCGCGCCCGGCTCGCTGGTCACGGCCGAGCAGGTGCAGGGCAAGGAGCTGTCGTACAACAACATCGCCGACGCCGATGCGGCGTGGGAATGCGTCAAGAGCTTCGAGGCGCCTGCCTGCGTCATCGTCAAGCACGCCAACCCCTGCGGCGTGGCCGTGGGCCTGGACGCGCTCGATGCCTACGGCAAGGCCTTCCAGACGGACCCCACCAGCGCCTTCGGCGGCATCATCGCCTTCAACCGCACGGTGGATGGCGGCGCCGCCCAGCAGATCGCCAAGCAGTTCGTCGAAGTGCTGATGGCGCCGGAGTTCACGCCCGAGGCGCTGGAGGTGTTCAAGGCCAAGGCCAATGTGCGCCTGCTCAAGATCGCCCTGCCGCCGCATGCCGGCAAGGCGCAGCAGCTCACCGACTGGCAGCGCGGCCGCAACGCCATGGACGCCAAGCGCATCGGCTCCGGCCTGCTGCTGCAGACCGCGGACAACCACGAGCTGTCGCTCATCGACCTGAAGGTGGTCACGCACAAGCAGCCCACGCTGGAAGAGATGGAAGACCTGCTGTTCGCCTGGAAGGTGGCCAAGTACGTCAAGAGCAATGCCATCGTCTTCTGCAAGGGCGGCATGACCATGGGCGTGGGCGCCGGCCAGATGAGCCGCCTGGACTCGGCCCGCATCGCCAGCATCAAGGCGGGCCACGCGGGCCTCACGCTGCAGGGCACCGTGGTGGCCAGCGACGCATTCTTCCCCTTCCGCGACGGCCTCGATGTGGTGGTCGATGCAGGTGCGACCTGCGTGATCCAGCCCGGTGGCTCCATGCGCGACAACGAAGTGATCGATGCCGCCAACGAGCGCGGCGTGGCCATGGTGTTCAGCGGGGTGCGCCACTTCCGCCACTGATTCGGGCGGCGGGGCGCCATGCAAGAAGCGGCTTCCTGGGAAGCCGCTTTTTTTTGTGAGGTACTCTCGGAACGGGGAGAGAGTCAGGTTCCGAAGTTCATCGGCAGCCCTACGTAGTTCTCGGCCAGTGAGACCGAGGCTGCGCGCGAGTGCACCAGGTATTCCAGCTCGGCTTCCTGAATCTTCTGGCCGAATTCGCCAGTCTCTGGAAAACGGTGCATCAACGAGGTGAACCACCACGAGAAGCGCTCGGCGCGCCACACGCGGCGCAGGCAGCGGTCGGAATAGGTGTCGATGCCGGCGCTCGACTTCTCGCTGTAGTAGTCGGCGAACGCATTCCACAGGTAGCCCACGTCACTCGCCGCCAGGTTCAGGCCCTTGGCACCGGTGGGCGGCACGATGTGGGCCGCGTCGCCCGCCAGGAACAGGCGGCCAAAGCGCATGGGCTCGGCCACGAAGCTGCGCAGCGGGGCGATGCTCATCTCCAGCGCCGGGCCGGTGACAAGGTTCTCGCGCGCCTCGGGGTCCAGGCGGTTGCCCAGTTCGGCCCAGAACTGCTCGATGCTCCACTGCTCCACCTTGTCGGTCGATGGCACTTGCAGGTAGTAGCGGCTGCGCGTGTTGCTGCGCATGCTGCACAGCGCAAAGCCCCGCTCGGTGTTGGCGTAGATCAGCTCGTGGGACACGGGCTTCACGTCGGCCAGCACGCCCAGCCAGCCAAAGGGGTAGACACGCTCGTAGGTGCGCAGTGCGCCCTCGGGCACGCTGGCGCGGCACACGCCGTGGTAGCCGTCGCAGCCTGCGATGAAGTCGCACAGCACCTCGTGCGTCTGGCCGTCCTTCTCGTAGGTCACGCGCGGCTGCTGGCCGTCGAAGTCGTGCACGCTCACGTTCTGCGCGTCGTACACCGTGGTCAGGCCTTCGGCGGCGCGGGCGTCCATCAGGTCGCGGGTCACTTCGGTCTGGCCGTACACCGTCACGCGGCTGCCGCCGGTCAGCGCGTGCAGGTCGATGCGGTGCCGCGCGCCCTTGAACAGCAGCTCGATGCCGTCGTGTGGCAGTCCTTCGGCATGGGCGCGGGCGCCGACACCCGCCTGGTCCAGCAGGTCCATGCTGACCTGCTCCAGCACGCCGGCGCGGATGCGGCCCAGCACGTAGTCGGGGCTGCGCTGTTCGATGATGACGGCGTCGATGCCGGACTTGTAAAGCAACTGGCCGAGCAGCAGGCCGGCGGGGCCTGCGCCGATGATGGCAACCTGGGTACGCATGGTGGACAACCTCACAAAGCAAACAAGGGCGCTGGAAAGCGCTAAAACAACAGCGCCAAGCGTAGGTTGATCCATGTCAACGCGGCGCCCGCCCGGCGCCCTGGCGCGCGGTGGGTGGACGTGATGTGCGATCATCGCGCAATCTTCCACAGCCCCGGCGCATCGGGCGCCCGCACCCCGGGCATCGACCGGCCGACCATGGACCCCCGCATGACCACCGTTCCCATCGCCAAGGCAGATTTCATCGAAGGCATGGCCAAGGGCCTGGCGGTGCTGGAGAGTTTCGACACCGAGCGCCAGCGGCTCAATGCCACGCTGGCCGCGCAGCGCACCGGCCTCACGCGCGCGGCGGCGCGCCGCCACCTGCTCACGCTGGCGCACCTGGGTTATCTGGAGACGGATGGCCGCTACTTCTGGCTGGCGCCCAAGGTGCTGCGGTTTTCGGGCAGCTACCTGGCATCGGCCCGGCTGCCGCGGGTGCTGCAGCCCACGCTCAACCGGCTGGCGGCACAGACGCAGCAGTCATTCTCGGCCGTGGTGCTGGATGGCGGCGAGGTGGTGATCGTGGCGCGCAGCGGGGTGTACGGCGCGCCTTCGCGCGTGCTGGCCTATGGCCTGCACCTGGGGGCGCGGCTGCCGGCGCACCCCACGTCCACGGGGCGCGTGCTGCTGGCCGCGTTGCCACCGGCGGCGCTGACGGCGTGGCTCAAGGCCTGCCCGCTGCACCGGCTCACGCCCCACACCATCACCCAGGTCGGCCCGCTGCGGCAGGTGATTGCCAAGGCGCGCCGCGACGACCATTGCCTGGCGGTGGAGGAGCACGAGCTGGGCGTGCACGCGCTGGCAGTGCCCCTGCGCAATCTGCAGGGCGACACGGTGGCCGCGCTCAATGTGGTGGCGTCGCCCAAGCAGGTGGACGAGCGCAGCCTGCAGCGCGACATGCTGCCACTGCTGCAGGAGGCCGCCCGCGAGCTGCGGGGGCTGCTGTGAACGAATGCCAACGTCGAGTTAGCAAGCGGGAATACCCATAAAAATGGCCGAAAGCGCTTGATGGGTAAGCGCTGGCAGCTATTATTTTGATAGTTCCTTGAAGACTTCGCGGGCGGCTGCCACGGTGGCGGCGATGTCGTCGGCGGTGTGTGCCGCGCTCACGAAGCCCGCCTCGTACAGCGCCGGCGCGATGTAGATACCGCGATCGAGCAGGCCGTGGAACAGCTGGTTGAAACGCGCGCTGTCGGTCTTGAGCACCTGGGCGTAGTTCTGGGGCAGCTCGGGCATCAGGAAGAAGCCGAACATGCCGCCTTCGCTGTCGGTGCTGAAGGGCACGCCTTCGGCCGCCGCCGCGGCAGCCAGCCCATCGACCAGCGAGCGCGTGGTGGCCGACAGGGCGTCGAAGAAACCCGGCTTCCTGATCTCGCGCAGCGTGGCCAGCCCGCAGGCCGTGGCCACCGGGTTGCCCGACAACGTGCCCGCCTGGTACACGGCCCCCAGCGGTGCCAGGTGTTCCATGATGGCGCGCGGGCCCCCAAAGGCGGCCAGCGGCATGCCGCCACCGATCACCTTGCCCAGCACCGTGATGTCGGGCTTGAAGCCCGGGATGCTCCGGGCGTACACGCTCTGGGCGCTGCCCAGGGCCACGCGAAAGCCCGTCATCACCTCGTCGAGCACCAGCAGCGCGCCGTATTCGGTGCACAGCTCGCGGCAGCGCTTCATGAACGGAACGCTGGCGCGCACCAGGTTCATGTTGCCCGCGATGGGCTCGATCATCACGCAGGCCAGTTCCTTGCCATGCAGGGCAAAGGCTTCTTCCAGCTGGGCGACGTTGTTGTATTCGAGCACCAGGGTGTGCTGCACCACCTCGGGCGGCACGCCTGCGCTGGTGGCGTTGCCGAACGTGGCCAGGCCCGAACCGGCCTTGACCAGCAGGGAGTCGGCATGGCCGTGGTAGCAGCCCTCGAACTTGATGAATTTGCTGCGGCCCGTGGCACCGCGCGCCAGTCGGATGGCGCTCATGCCCGCTTCGGTGCCCGAGCTGACCAGGCGGATCATCTCCATCGAAGGGACGAGGCTCAGGATTTCCTCGGCCAGCTCCACTTCGCGCTCGGTCGGCGCGCCAAAACTGAAGCCTTCGAGCGCTGCGCTCTGCACGGCTTCGAGCACGGCGGGGTGGCCGTGGCCCAGGATCATCGGACCCCAGGAGCCGATGTAGTCGATGAAGCGCTGGTCGTTGGCGTCCCAGAAGTAGGCGCCCTGGGCGCGCTTCACGAAACGCGGCGTGCCGCCCACGGCCTTGAAGGCCCGCACGGGCGAGTTCACGCCGCCGGGGATCAGCGCCTTGGCGCGTTCGAACAGGGGGATGTTGAGGTCAGTGCTTGGTGTCATGGGGTGGCATCACAAAGCCTTCGAGGGCCTGTGCTTCGTCAATCGGGGGTTCTTCTTCATCGCCGTCGGCCTCGTCGTCGTCGGGCTGGGCCCAGAACATGCGGTCGGGCACGATGTGCCCCATGCCGGGGCGAAAGCCGGCGTCCAGGCAGCGGTCGAGGTAGCCCAGGGCCTCGCTGGTGGCCTCGCCCAGGTCGTTGCCGCTGGCCACCAGGGCGGTGAGCGCGGCGGACAAGGTGTCGCCAGCGCCGGAGAAGGTGGCGTCGAACAACTCGAACTTGCCGCTGCCCAGCACGGTCTGGGGCGAGGCCAGCACGTTCTCGACAAATTGCTCGGGCAGCGGAATACCGGTGACCAGGGTGTAGGGCACACCCATCTCGGAGGCGGCCCGGGCGATGTCGCGCGCGGTCGGGCTGCGGTCGCTGGTCCAGTCCGGCAGCAGCCAGCGCCACAGGGTGCTGTGGTTTCCAACCAACACCGAGGTCTGCGGTAACAACAATTCCCGGAAGGCGTCCAGGTACTCGTCGATCAGCTCGTCGCGCCACCAGGACAGGTTGGGCATGTAGGCGATCACGGGCACTTCGTCGTAGTCGGTCGTGATCTCGGCGATGGTGCTGATGTTCTCCGGGCTGCCCACGAAACCGACCTTGATGGCCTGTACCGGCAGGTCCTCCAGGACGGCGCGGGCCTGCTCGGCCACGGCCTCGTCGTCAAAACTGAAGTGGTCGAAAATCTCCGCGGTATCGCGGGCGTACGCGCCGCAGACCACGGCGATCGGGTGCCCGCCCACGGAGGCGATGGTGGTGATGTCGGCCGTCAGTCCGCCGGCGCCGCTGGGGTCGCTGGCGTTGAAGACGAGCACGCACGCAGGGCTTGCGTCCTCCGAACCGTCATCTTCGAGATCTATGATTTCTGGGGGGGGAGGGGATGCTTTGGCGGTCATGGACCAGATCCTGCTTGAGGGGCGGCACCGGCGCCGTGGCCCGCGGAGATGACTAGATACAATCGTTGCATTCTATGTGAAGGCCCTTTAAGCTGTGACCGACTCTAAAACTTGGATGTGTTTGATTTGCGGTTGGATTTATGACGAAGCAGAGGGTTCACCTGAGCACGGCATTGCACCCAACACTCCATGGGATCAGGTTCCCATGAATTGGACCTGCCCTGAATGTGGCGCCCGCAAGGAAGACTTCGAGATGGTTCAGATTTGAGGCGCACCAGCATCATGTGCTGCCGCGTTGTTTATTTTTCCATCGGGAGCAGTAACAATTGACTACAACAGGCGCATCTTTCAAAGTGCTAGTGGTGGATGACAGCAACACCATCCGTCGAAGCGCCGAGATTTTTCTCAAGCAGGGGGGGCACGAAGTCTTGTTGGCCGACGACGGCTTTGATGCTTTGGCCAAAGTCAACGATTACCAGCCTCAGCTGATTTTCTGCGACATCCTCATGCCCAAGCTCGACGGGTACCAGACCTGCGCCATCATCAAGCGCAACGCCCGTTTTGCAGATACTCCGGTGGTAATGCTGTCTTCCAAGGACGGCGTATTCGACAAGGCGCGCGGGCGCATGGTCGGCTGCCAGGAATATCTCACCAAACCGTTTACCAAAGACCAGCTGCTGCAGGCAGTGCAGCAGTTTGGCAATTCCCAACAAGGAGCGATGTAAATGCCCATCCAGAAAGTACTGGTCGTCGACGACTCGAAGACCGAGTTGATGTTTTTGACGGACCTGCTTCAGAAAAAAGGCATGCAGGTACGCACCGCTGAAAATGCCGATGAAGCCTTTCGCCGCCTGGCGGAAGAAAAGCCCGATCTGATCCTCATGGATGTCGTGATGCCCGGCCAGAATGGCTTTCAGCTCACGCGCGCCATCACCCGCGACCCGCTGTATGCCGACGTGCCCATCATCATGTGCACCAGCAAGAACCAGGAAACGGATCGCGTCTGGGGGATGCGGCAGGGTGCGCGGGGCTACATCACCAAGCCCGTCGATCCCGCCGAACTGCAGGCCAAAATCGACGCCCTGAACTGAGGCTGCGGCGCGTTCATGGCCAACCGCGAAGCCCTGCGAGAGCTCCAGACCCGACTTGCCAGCCGCCTTCAGGCCGCAAGAACCGAAGGGACCTCTGTGTCATCCTGGCTGGCTGTCGAGTCCGCCGGGAGTTTCTATTTGCTGCCCCTTGGACAGTCGGGGGAGATTTTCCCCTGGGTCTCGATCCAGGCGGTGCCCTATACCCAAAGCTGGTTCCTGGGCGTTGCCAACCTGCGCGGCGGGCTGGTCGGCGTGGTGGATCTCGCGGGGCTCCTGGGCTCCGCGGCGCCCCGTACCGAACAGGCCCTGTCGGAGGCCAGCCTCCTGGCTTTCAACGCGGCCCTCGAAGTCAATGCCGCTTTGCTGGTGGACCGCTTGGCCGGCCTGCGCGGGACCGATGCGTTCGTGTCCTCCGAGCCTCCGGCCGAGGATTCCCCTGCATTCTTCGGCACCACGTATATCGATTCCAGCGGCGCGCGCTGGCAGGAACTGAACTTGCAGATCCTGTCCCAACATCCCGCTTTCCTGAGCATCAGTGCTTGAGTTTTTCTGTAAGGCTGCACCATGTCCGTCGTCAATCAATTTGGAAAACTGTTCAACCGGAAACCTGCCACACCGGATGCAGGCGCGATTGCCGGCACGGCCGACGACGGGCAGGATATTCTTGCCACGGGTTCGCTGGACGGCGCGCAATTGCGCGACGCGTACCAGGCCGAAGCCATGAACAGTGTTCAGGGTGACCCGGACGGCTATGCCCCCGAGCAGTCTGCCCAGGACGCGGAGGAAGACCTCATCTCCCTGCCACTGCTGGGCCGCTCGACCGCTGCAGCCCACCAGCGCCGCCTGCTCGGCCTGCTGGCTGTGGGCGTGATCGTCCTCGCCTTGATCGCTGCCTGGGTGCTGCGGCAGGCCGACCGCTCCGCGCAGCAGCTTGCTGCAACGGGCCAGTCCCTCATGCAGTCGCAGCGCCTGGCGAAGTCGGTGTCGCAGGCGCTGGTGGGAAGTCCGCAGGCCTTCCCGGACGTGGTGGAAAGCTCCGGCGTGCTGGCGCGCAATGTGCGCGCCCTGAATGCAGGTGATGGCGAACTCGGCGTGGAATCGCTGGGCGAGCCCTACAAGCCCGATCTGGACGCCGTGAACCCGCTCATGGAACGTGCCGAGCGCAATGCCAGCGTGGTGATGGGCCAGCAGAAGATCCTGACGCAGGTGGGGGACGCTCTGCGCACCATCAACCGCCAATCGTCCGACCTGCTGGAAATCGCCGAGACGGTGTCGTCCCTCAAGCTGCAGCAGAACGCGCCTGCCGCCGAGATTTCCGCCGCCGGCCAGCTCGTGATGCTGACCCAGCGTATCGGCAAGTCGGCCAACGAATTCCAGACCATGGAAGGCGTGAGCCCCGAGGCCGTGTTCCTGCTGGGCAAGGACTTGAATTCGTTCAAGGAAATCGCCCAGGGCCTGCTCGATGGCAGCCCTGAACTGCGCCTGGCCGCCACCAAGGATGCCCAGACCCGCGAACAGCTCGAAGCCCTGGTCAAGCTCTATGAGCAGACCCGCACGCAAGCCAGCGCCATTCTGGGCAACCTGCAAGGTCTGGTGTCTGCCCGCGAAGCCCAGTCGGCGATCATTGCCGACAGCGAGCCCCTGCGCCGCCAGCTCGAAGGCCTGCAGAGCAAACTGTCCGCCCAGACGGGTGTGGGTGGTGGACAGCTCGCTGCCCTGGCCCTCGCCGGCCTGTTCGTGATCTTTTGCGGCGTGGGCATCTCGCGCGTGCAGCTGCTGGACAGCCGTGGCCGCCAGGCTGCTGCCGAAATGCAGCAGAAGGACGCCAAGCGCCAGGAGCAGGAAGCCAAGCGCGTCAATGACGCCAACCAGGCCGCCATTTTGCGGCTGATGAACGAACTGCAGTCGGTCGCTGAAGGTGACCTGACCCAGGAAGCCACCGTGACGGAAGACATCACGGGCGCCATCGCCGACTCGGTGAACTACACGGTGGAAGAACTGCGCCAGCTGGTGGGCAGCGTGCAGAACACGGCCACGCGGGTGGCGCAGACGACGGCCCAGGTGGACAACACGTCCACGGAGCTGCTGGCGGCATCCACCGAGCAGCTGCGCGAAATTCGTGAAACCGGCCGTTCGGTGCTCGACATGGCCACCCGAATCAACGAGGTGTCCACACAAGCGCAAGAGTCCGCCACGGTGGCCCGTCAATCGCTGCAAGCTGCCGACTCGGGCCTGCAGGCCGTGCAGAACGCCATCGGCGGTATGAACTCCATCCGCGACCAGATCCAGGACACCTCCAAGCGGATCAAGCGCCTGGGCGAATCCTCGCAGGAGATCGGTGAAATCACCGAACTGATTTCCGACATTACCGAGCAGACGAACGTTCTGGCCCTGAACGCTGCCATCCAGGCAGCGTCCGCCGGTGAAGCCGGCCGAGGCTTCTCGGTGGTGGCCGAAGAAGTGCAGCGGCTGGCTGAACGTTCCGCAGACGCCACGCGCCAGATCTCGGCGCTCGTGAAGGCGATTCAGACCGACACGCAGGATGCCGTGGCCGCTATGGAACGCTCCACGCAGGGTGTGGTGGAAGGGGCGCGCCTGTCCGACAGCGCCGGTACCGCACTGACCGAGATCGACCGCGTGTCGCGCCGCCTTGCCGAACTGATTGAGCAGATTTCGTCCTCAACATCCCGGGAAGCCGTTCTGGCCAACGAAGTGGCCGACAACATCCAGCACATTTTTGCGGTGACCGAGCAAACGGGTGAAGGTACCCGAACCACAGCGCAGCAGGTGCGCGAGCTCTCGCACATGGCTGAAGAACTGCGCCAATCGGTGGCACGGTTCAAGATCGCCTGACGCTGTAGTCATCAACCAGCTGGCTCATAGCAGCCGGGGACGAATCCATGTCATCTATTGATGTCAACAATGCACCGGCCGCGGATGGGACCCAGGGAGATCAGGACCTGGGTCCTTTGGCGTGGGTGCTTGACGAACTGCGCAAATCCCTTGACGGTGCTGTCAAGGCCATGCGCCGCTTTGTGCGCGATGCGGAAGCCGCCCGCGAATCGGATCTCGCGGCGCTCGATGCCGGCCCGCTGCGCATTGCCCGGCAGCAGCTGCACCAGGCGTGCGGGGCCCTGGAAATGGTGGGCATGGGCCCGCCGGCGCTGGTCCTGCGGGCCATGGAGTCTGCGGTCCAGAAGTTCGTGCAGCGGCCCGAGACCTGCAGCGACGACGCCGCGGCCGTCATTGAGCGTGCGAGCTTTGCGCTGATCGAATACCTGGAAACCGTTCTGGCGGGCAAGGCGGCTTCGCCTGTTGCGCTGTTCCCCCAGTACCGCGACGCGCAGGCGCTGGCCGGCGCGGACCGCGTCCATCCTGCCGACCTGTGGCCTGTGGAGCGCAGGTTTCGCGAGCCCGAGGGTGCAGTGTCGGTCACGCCGCTGCCGTACGGTCCTGAAGCGCGCGCGCGCCTGGACGCCGCGGTGCTGCGAATCGTCAAATCCGGTGATCTGCGGGCCTCGTTGAGCCTGAGGGACACCTGCCTGGGCTTCGTGGCGGCCCAGCCGGACCGCCAGTCCCGCGCTTTCTGGAAGATCTGCGCGGGCTTCTTCGAGGCCTTTGGCTCCGGCCTGCTGCCCGCGGATGTCTACGTCAAGCGCGTGGCGTCCCGTGTGCTGATGCAGTACGCCACCCTGGCCAAGGGCGACACGACCATTGCAGACCGCCTGGTGCAGGACCTGCTGTTCTTCTGTTCCCAGGCCAGGCCGGCCGATGCGGCCGCCAGCGACGTGCCCTCGCTGCAGGCCGTGCGGCAGGCCTTCGCGCTGGACCGGTTCAAGCCGGTCGACTATGAAGCTGCGCGGTTCGGCCGTTTTGACCCCGCCATGCTGGCGCAGGCACGTAAGCGGATCGCCGCGGCCACCGAGACCTGGTCCGCGCTGGCCGGCGGGGACCGCAACAAGCTCAAGCCCGCGGCGGATCAATTCAGCCTGGTGTGCGACTCGCTGCGCAAGCTGCATCCCGGAAGCGAAAGCCTTGCGCAGGCCCTGACGCGCGCACTGGAATCCACCACCCGTTCCGGCGAACCGCCCTCGGCCGCCTTGGCCATGGAAGTGGCAACCTCGGTCCTGTACCTGCAGGCGGCCTTTGAAGAGCTGGATGCGGGCGACGACCAGATGGAAATCCGCGCGGGCAGGCTCGCGCAGCGCCTGGATGCCGTCGGTGCGGGCGCGGAGCCCGAGCCCCTGGAACAGTGGATGGAGGAGCTGTACCGCCGGGTCAGCGACAACCAGACCATGGGCAGCGTTGTCGACGAACTGCGCTCCACGCTCGGCGAAGCCGAGAAGGCGCTGGATCAGTTTTTCCGCAATCCGCAGGACACGGCGGTCCTGGCGACCGTCCCCGGCCATCTCGCGCAGATGCGCGGTGTGCTGTCCGTGCTGGGCCTGGACCAGGCGTCGCTCGCGGTGGTTCGCATGCGCGACATGGTGGAGCGCCTGCTCATCAACGAGGTGCCCGAGGCCGATCGCCAGGGTGTCTTCGAGAAGCTGGGCAACAGCCTCGGCGCGCTGGGGTTCCTGATCGACATGCTCAGCTACCAGCGCACCATGGCCCGCAAGCTGTTCGTGTACGACGAAGAGCTCGGTGAACTGCGCATCCTCATGGGCAAGACCCGTCCGCGTGCGTCGGATGCCGTGGAAGAGGCGCCGGCCAAGCTGGAAGAGCGGGCCGCCATCCCATTGCCCGACGTGGTGCCACGTTTTCCCGTGCCGGAACCCTTCGGCGAGCCCACGGATTTCGGATCCCTGCCTTCCCTGCCGGACATGCCGTCCGAGGTGGCCCCTGCGCAGCTGGCGCCGGTGGATCCGGGGTCGCTCGCACCCGACATTTCCTTTGATCTGCCCGTCGCCACAGAGGGCGGCGGCGCGCCGGTGTCCCAGGCGGCAGCGCCCGCGCCCGCAGCGGCGCAGGCACCGGAGATCGAGGATGAACTGCTGGAGGTCTTCCTGGAGGAGGCCCGCGAAGTGGTGGTCAATGGCCTGGCCGCCATCGACGTGCTTCAGGATGAGCCGGGCAACCTCAGCGAACAGACCACGCTGCGCCGTGCCTTCCACACGCTCAAGGGCAGTTCGCGGATGGTCGGGCTGAACGATTTCGGTGAAGCGGCCTGGTCCATGGAACAGGTGCTCAACGCCTGGTTGGCAGAGCAAAAGCCGATGCAGCCCAGCTTGCTGCAGCTGTCCTCGGACGCGCTGCGGGCATTCAGCCGCTGGGCGGACGATATCGCCTCTGGCCAGGCTTCGGGCTGGCAGCCAGACGCATTCTGCAAGTCCGCGGATGCCATGCGGCTCGACGGCACCCTGCTGCCGCTGGCCACCCCGTTCGCCAGCGAGGACAGCCCCCCGCAGGCTGCGCCCGTGCAGGAGCAGATGCAGGAAGCTGCGGCCCTGGACGGCGTGCCCATCGAATCTCTGGAGCCAGAAGCTGCAGACGCCCCACAGGCGGTGGAAGAGGCGCTGGCCATCCCCGACTTCGAAGCCACCGAAATCTTCGACCACGCACCCGAAGTGCCGGCGGATCAGGCCGTGGCCTCCCCCGAGGTGGCCGAGGAGATCGATTTCTCCGTGTTTGCAGCCGCGCTGGACGAAGCGCCCGCAGACGCCGCGGTGATCGATCCTTCCAGTGCCGACTTCGTGCTGGATCTCGAACTGCCCGACCTGGAACCCGCCGTGGCGGCGCCTGAGGCCGAACTTCCGGCGCCAGCGCCCGCGTTGTCCGACGAACTGACTGAGGACGAAGTGGCCGGGCTGCTGTCGGCGCAATCCCTGGATGCCGCCGAGCCGCTGGAAGCTCCGGAGCCGGGGGAACTGGAGGCGCTGGAGCCATTGCCGGAGGCCGGTGCGCCCGAGCCCGAAGCCCTCGTGCCTGCCGAAGCGGTGGAAACCGTGGACGCCGAGCCCGTTGCTGCAACGCCGGAACTGGCCGAGGCCCTGCCGCTGGAGGACAGCAGCAGCGACGAAGCGGTCAAGGTGATTGACACGCTGCGCATTGGCATTCCGCTTTACAACGTCTATCTGAACGAAGCCGATGAATGGTCCCGCCGCCTGGTGACCTGCCTGCAGGAATGGTCGCTGGAACTGCACGAGCCCCTGCCGGACATCGCGGTGGCGTTGTCGCACTCGCTCGCGGGCAGCTCCGCCACCGTGGGCTTCAATGCCCTGTCCGAAATGGCGCGCGTACTGGAGCATGCGCTCCAGCACGTGACATTGCAGTCCGGCGGCACCCAGGAACAGGCCCAGGCCTTCATGGCGGCGGCGGAAGATATCCGCCGGTTGCTGCACCAGTTCGCGGCCGGTTTCCTCAAGGAGCCCAGCCAGGAAGTGCTGGAGCAACTGCGCCAGATCTTGCAGACCGAGGTGGACAACACCCTGTCGCCGCCCGAAGAAGATGCGGAAGCCGCAGACGGGCTGGCGGTGGAGTCGGTGGCACCGATCGGCGCGGAAGCCGCGCAGCCGCTGCCCCCAGCCGAACCCGTACCCGATGTCCCCGCCGAGCTGACGCCCGTGCCGGTTCCCAAGGGGCATGTGGCGCCCGCGCTGTCCGCCGTGGTGCACGACCACGACCAGATGGTCGACGACGCGATTGCCCATGCCGTGGCGCTGGGTTCGGACGTGGATGACGACATCGATGCGATCGACGTCATCGATCCGGACCTGTTCCCGATCTTCGAGGAAGAGGCCGCGGAATTGCTGCCGCAGCTCGGTGGAGCCCTGCGCCAGTGGGCTTCGCGCCCGGACAACCTGGGTGCGCGCAGCGAGGTGCTGCGGGCATTGCACACCCTCAAGGGCAGCTCGCGCCTGGCGGGTGCCATGCGTTTGGGCGAAATGGCCCACCGCCTCGAATCCGCCATCGAGCAACTGGACGCCGAGACGGTCACCTCCGACCAGATCGAGCCCCTGCAGGCCAGCTTTGACGGCCTGCAGGCCAACTTCGAAGCCCTGCGGACCATTGGGCAGAGCCCCGCCGACACGGTGGTGTCGCTGCCGGTCGAGGCCGTGCGCGCCAGTTCCCCGGTGGACCTGTCGGCAGTGCCGGTGGATGCGCCTGCACAGGCGCTGGCAACGCCGCCATCGGCGCCTGCCGTGCGCCTGCCGGCACCCTCCCAGCTTGCGCCGCTGCGCGTGGCGTCCAACCAGTCGGTGCGTGTACGTGCGCAGCTGCTGGACCGCCTGGTGAACCAGGCGGGCGAAGTGATGATCAGCCGATCGCGCCTGGACGTGCGGCTGGGCCAGTTCCGCAGTTCGCTGGCCGACCTGTCGGGCAATCTGGACCGCCTGCGCCAGCAGCTGCGGGACATCGAGGTGCAGGCCGAATCGCAGATGCAGTCGCGCCTGGCCCTGTCCAAGGATTCGGCCGCTGGTTTCGATCCGCTGGAGTTCGACCGCTTCACCCGCGTGCAGGAACTCACGCGCATGATGGCCGAGTCGGTGAACGACGTGGCCACCGTGCAGCGCAACCTGCAGCGCACCATGGAAGGCGCTGAAGACGACCTGATCGCCCAGGGCCGCCAGGCGCGCGAACTGCAGCGCGACCTGCTGCGCACCCGCATGGTGGAGTTCGAAGGCATTGCCGAGCGCCTGTACGCCGTGGTGCGCCAGGCCTCCAAGGAAACCGGCAAGCAGATCAAGCTCGATATCACCGGCGGCTCCATCGAGATGGACCGTGGCGTGCTGGACCGCATGACCCCGGCGTTCGAACATCTGCTGCGCAACTGCGTGGCCCACGGGATCGAGAACCCCGAGGACCGGGTCGCCGCGGGCAAACCGGCGTCCGGCACCATCACGGTGGATCTGCACCACGAAGGCAACGACGTGTCTGTGGAATTCCGTGACGATGGCGCCGGCCTGAACCTGCCGCGCATCCGGGAAAAGGCACTGTCCCAGGGCCTGATCGAACCCGATGCGCAGTTGAGCGATGCCGAAGCGGCCAACCTGATCTTCACGCCCGGTTTCAGTACCGCCAGCGAAGTGACCGGCCTGGCGGGCCGGGGCATCGGCATGGACGTGGTGCGCTCGGAGATCAATGCACTGGGCGGGCGCATCGAGACCTCGACCGAGGCCGGCAAGGGCGCTGCCTTCCGCATGGTGCTGCCACTGACCACGGCGGTGACGCAGGTGGTGATGCTGCGTGCCGGCGATCTGGCGATCGGCGTGCCCGCCAACGTGGTCGAGATCGTGCGGCGCACCTCGGCGGCAGACCTTGAAGTTGCATACCGTACCGGCCATTTCGACGATGGCACGGAGCAGTTGCCGTTCTTCTGGGCCGGGGCGCTGCTGCAGGCTTCTGCGCGCAGCAACGAGCCGGCTGGCAAGACGCGACCTGTGGTGATTTTCCGCAGCGCATCGCAGCGCATCGCCATGCACGTGGACGAAGTGCTGGGCAACCAGGAAGTCGTGGTGAAGAACCTCGGGCCCCAGTTGTCCCGCCTGCCGGGCCTGGCGGGCATGTCGGTGCTGGCCTCGGGTGCCGTGGTGCTGATCTACAACCCCGTGGCGCTGGCCACGGTGTACGGCGATCAGGTGCGGGCAGCCCATGTGGATCTGCCTCCCGTGCTGGAGGCCGATGGTTCGGGCGCTGGCGGCAAATCCGTGGTGTCGCTCCAGCTGGCGGGCCCCAGCCAGGTGCCCCTGGTGCTGGTGGTGGACGATTCGATCACGGTGCGCCGCGTCACGCAGCGCCTGCTGCAGCGCGAAGGCTACCGTGTGGCGCTGGCCGCCGACGGCCTGCAGGCGCTCGAGCGGCTGCAGGAAGAGCGTCCCACGGTGGTGCTGTCGGACATCGAAATGCCCCGCATGGACGGCTTCGACCTGGCGCGCAACATCCGCGCGGACGGTGCGTTGCGCGACCTCCCCATCATCATGATCACGTCGCGCATCGCCGAGAAGCACCGCGAACATGCCATGGAGCTGGGCGTCAACCACTACCTGGGCAAGCCGTACTCCGACGAAGAACTGCTGAGCCTCATTCAGCACTACGCACGCATCGCAGCCGCGGTGGAGGCCTGACCCATCGCGCGTCTCGCGGCCTGCCCTTCCCGGGGCGGGCCCGTGGCGCACTTCCTGCCCTTCCTGGTGCAGCCGTGGTGCCCGGCAGAGCGCTGCACCCCCTGAACATGGCAGAGCCGACCGTGTGCGCTATGCCACGCCACGCCGCGCGGGGGCTGGGCCGCGCTGGCGCGGGGCGGCCTCTCAGGCCGCCGCCGAGGTGACCACCGCGTAGCGCTCCAGCGTTCTTTGGCGTGCCGCCGCGTGGTCCACGATCGGCAGGGGGTAGTTCTGGCCAAGCTGCACGGCCGCCTCCTGCAGCTCCAGGGGCCGCGCCGTCCAGGGCGCATGCAGGGCCTTGTCGGGCAATCCGGCGAGCTGCGGCAGGTAGCGGCGGATGAACTTGCCCTGCGGGTCGAACTTTTCGCTCTGGCTGACAGGGTTGAAGATCCGGAAGTACGGCTGCGCATCGCAGCCGCTGGAGCTGGCCCATTGCCATCCCCCATTGTTGGCGGCCAGGTCGAAGTCGTTGAGGTGGGTTGCAAAATAGGCCTCGCCCCGGCGCCAGTCGATCCCCAGGTCCTTCACCAGAAAACTGGCCACCACCATGCGCAGGCGGTTGTGCATGTAGCCCGTCTGGTTGATCTGCGCCATGGCGGCGTCGACCAGCGGGTAGCCGGTGCGGCCCGCGCACCAGGCCGCGAACAGGGCGTCCGCGTGGGGGCCGGTTTCCCAGTCGATGGCGTCGTAGGCCGGCTTGAAGGCATGCCCCACCACGTGCGGGTGGTGGTGCAGGATCTGGAAGTAGAAGTCCCGCCAGATCAGCTCGTTGAGCCAGGTGGCGGCGCCCGGATTGCCCTGGGCCGCGAGCTGGTGGGCCGCGTGCGCCAGCAGGCGCGGCGAGATGGTGCCAAACCGCAGGTGCACGCTCAGGTAGCTCGGGCCCTTGACCGCCGGGAAATCTCGGGTGACCCCATACCGCGCGATGCGGCCCAGAAAGTCGTCGAACAGCTGCCGGGCCCCGCTGGCGCCGGTGGGCAGCCCTGGCTGCGCTGTTGTGCCTGCGGCGGGCACGAAGCCCAGTGCCGCCAGGCCGGGAATGGGCTTGCAGTGCTCCGCGGGCCGGGGCGCCAGCCGGTGCGCGTGGCGCTCCACCGGGTAGCCCGTCAGGTGGAACGCGTCGATCTTCTTCAGCCACGCGTTCTTGTAGGGCGTGAACACGCTGTAGGGCGTGCCGCTCTGTGTCAGCACCTCGCTGCGCTCAAGGATCGTGTGGTCCTTGGATGTGTGGAAGGCCTTGCCCATGGCCGCCAGCCGGGTGCGCACGAGGCTGTCGCGCGCGAGCGCCTGCGGCTCGTCGTCGTGGTTGGCGAACACCGCCTGAACGTTCAGCGCGCGCGCGAATGCGGGAACGGACTCGCTGGCCGCCGCGTGGGCCACGATGAGCCCTCCCTGCGCGTGGCCCGACAGCGCGCGCAGGGCCTCGTCCAGCTCCACCAGCGCCTCCCGGATGAACTCCACGCGCCGGTCGGCCCGGGGCAGGGCATCGAGAATCTCGCGGTCGAAAACGAAGAGGCAATGCACCTGCCGGCACTGCGTCAGCGCGTGGTGCAGGGCCGCCTGGTCATGGGCCCGCAGGTCGCGCCGGAACCAGACAAGGCCGCTGGGGTAGGAAGGCTCTGGAGAGTGCGCCATGTTCACCGTTAAAATTGGCAGATGTCTTCCGATTCTGCGCCCATCAACCTGACGCATCACTTCCTGATCGCGATGCCTGGTCTGGAGGATGAGTCTTTTGCGCGCAGCGTCGTCTACCTGTGCGAGCACAGCGAGCGCGGCGCGCTCGGGCTCATCATCAACAAGCCGACCGACATCACGCTCAAGGGGCTTTTCGACAAGGTCGACCTGTCCCTGCGGCGCGAGGACCTGAGCCGGGAACCCGTGTTCCAGGGCGGCCCCGTGCAGACCGAGCGCGGCTTCGTGCTGCACGAGCCCATGCTCATGGACACGGCCGAAACGGACGAATCCGCCTACGCTTCCACCATGACCATTCCGGGCGGGCTGGAGATGACGACCTCCAAGGACGTGCTCGAGGCCCTGTCCACGGGCGCGGGGCCCCGCAGGGTGCTCATCACGCTGGGCTACTCGTCGTGGGGCGAGGGCCAGCTCGAGTCCGAGCTGGCCGAAAACGCCTGGCTCACCGTGGCGGCCGACCTGTCGGTGATCTTCGACACCCCGGTGCCCGAGCGCTACGACCGCGCCTTGTCGCTGCTGGGCCTCAAGGCCTGGATGCTGTCGCCCGAGGCGGGGCACGCATGACCGGCTTGCCCGCTCAGCCCGCCGTTCCCGCGCACTTCCAGACCTTTCTTGCTTTCGACTTTGGCCTCAAGCGCACGGGCGTGGCCACGGGCAACCGCATGCTGCGCAGCGCCACGCCGCAAGCCACGATCAAGGCCGAAGGCGACGCGCGTTTTGTTCAGGTCGCGCAGCGCATCAAGGAATGGCAGCCCGACGCGCTGGTGATCGGCGTGCCCTACCACCCCGATGGCGCGAGCCACGAGAACACCGAACGTGCGCTCAAGTTCGGGCGCCAGCTGCGCGGCCGCTTCGGCCTGCCGGTGTTCGAGGTGGACGAGCGCTACAGCACCACCGAGGCCATCGCCGGCGGTGCCAAGGATGCGGACGCCGCTTCGGCCTGCATCATCCTGGAACAGTTTTTGAGGAACCTCCCATGAGCAGCAACCCATCCCCCGGCGCGTCCGGCAGTCTCGTGCTGGATGCCGAGGCCCTGTACCGCGAGCTTTTGCGCGGCGTGCGCAGCCTGTGGACCCCCACGACGCGCCTGGCGGGCATCGCCTCGGGCGGTGCCTGGCTGGCCGAGCGCCTGCAGAAGGACTTGGGCCTGGAGGGCGCGCCCGGCGTGTTGTCTTCCGTGATGCACCGCGACGATTTCGCCCAGCGCGGCCTCTCGGCCAGTGCGCAGACCTCGCTGCCGTTCGACGTGAACGGCGCCGACGTGCTGGTGCTCGACGACGTGCTCTACACGGGCCGCACCATCCGCGCGGTGGTCAATGAGCTGTTCGACTACGGCCGCCCTGCCAGCGTGCGCCTGGCCGTGCTGGTGGACCGGGGCGGGCGCGAGCTGCCCGTGCAGGCCGACTTCGCCGCGGCCCGCGTGGCCTTGCCCGCCGCCCAGTCGCTGGCCCTGGCGCGTGGCGACAGCGGTACCTTCCACTTCCAAGTCAAAGAGGCCTGACCGTGCTGAAGAAGCGCAACCCCCAACTCAACGGCAACGGCGAACTCATCCACCTGCTGTCCATCGAGGGCCTGCCGCGCGACATCGTCACGCACATCCTCGACACGGCCGCCAACTTCGTCTCCGTCAACGACCGCGAGGTCAAGAAGGTGCCGCTCTTGCGCGGCAAGAGCGTGTTCAACCTGTTCTTCGAGAACAGCACGCGCACGCGCACTACGTTCGAGATCGCGGCCAAGCGCCTGTCGGCCGACGTGATCAACCTCGACATCGCGCGCAGCTCGGCCAGCAAAGGCGAATCCCTGCTCGACACCATCGCCAACCTCAGCGCGATGGCGGCTGACATCTTCGTGGTGCGGCACAGCGAATCGGGCGCGCCCTACCTCATTGCCCAGCACGTGGCACCGCATGTGCACGTGATCAACGCGGGCGACGGCCGGCATGCTCATCCCACGCAGGGGCTGCTGGACATGTACACCATCCGCCACTACAAGAAGGATTTTTCCAACCTCACCGTGGCCATCGTGGGCGACGTGCTGCACTCGCGTGTGGCGCGCTCCGACATCCATGGCCTGACCACGCTGGGCTGCGCCGAAGTGCGCGTGGTGGGGCCGCGCACCCTGGTGCCGTCCGACATGGCGCAGATGGGCGTGCGTGTGTGCCACACGCTCGAAGAAGGCATCAAGGACGCGGACGTGATCATCACGCTGCGCCTGCAGAACGAGCGCATGAGCGGCGCGCTGCTGCCGTCGAGCCAGGAGTATTTCAAGAGCTTCGGCCTCACGCAGGACAAGCTGCAGCTGGCCAAGCCCGATGCCATCGTGATGCACCCCGGCCCCATCAACCGGGGGGTCGAGATTGACTCCGCCGTGGTCGATGGCAAGCAGAGCGTGATCCTGCCGCAGGTGACTTTCGGCATCGCTGTGCGCATGGCCGTCATGTCCATAGTGGCGGGGAACGAGGCGTGATGCTCGGAATGAATACTCCTGTTTTCATAGCTGCTAGCGCTTATCCAATAAGCGCTAGCAGCCAATTTGGCTTCAAATCATGAAGATACTGATCCAGAACGGCCGTGTGATCGACCCCGCTTCGGGCCTCGACCAGACCTGTGACATCGCCATCGCGGCGGGCCGCATCGTCGGCGTCAACCGCGTGCCGCCCGACTTTGCGCCCAAGCGCGTGGTGGACGCCACGGGCTGCATCGTGCTGCCCGGCCTGGTGGACCTGGCCGCGCGCCTGCGAGAGCCCGGCCATGAGCACGAGGGCATGCTCGAATCCGAGATGGCGGCCGCCGTGGCCGGGGGCGTGACCAGCCTGGTGTGCCCGCCCGATACCGACCCCGTGCTCGACGAGCCGGGCTTGGTGGAGATGCTCAAGTTCCGCGCCGAGAAGCTGCACCAGTCGCGCCTGTTCCCGCTGGGTGCGCTCACGCGTGGCCTCGCCGGCGAGGTGCTGACCGAGATGGCCGAGTTGACCGAATCGGGCTGCGTGGGCTTCGGCCAGGCCGAAGTGCCCCTGGCCAGCACCCAGGTGCTGCAGCGCGCGCTGCAGTACGCCGCCACCTTTGGCTACACCGTGTGGCTGCGCCCGCAGGAAATGCACCTCGGCAAAGGCGTGGCCGCCAGCGGTGCGCTGGCCACGCGCCTGGGCCTGTCGGGCGTGCCCGTGGCAGCCGAGACCATTGCGCTGCACACCATCTTCGAGCTGCTCAAGACCACCGGTGCGCGCGTGCACCTGTGCCGCCTCAGCAGCGCGGCCGGTGTCGAGCTGGTGCGCCGGGCCAAGGCCGAGGGACTCAACGTGACCTGCGACATCAGCATCAACACGCTGCACCTGACCGAAAACGACATTGGCTTCTTCGACAGCCGCGCGCGCTTGACGCCCCCGCTGCGCCAGCAGCGCGACCGCGATGCCCTGAGCGCGGCGCTACTGGATGGCACCGTCGATGCGCTGGTGTCCGACCACACCCCTGTTGATGAAGACGCCAAGACCCTGCCGTTCGCCGAGGCCGAACCCGGTGCCACGGGCCTGGAGCTGCTGCTGAGCCTGGCGCTCAAGTGGTCGCAGGACAGCGGCGTGCCGCTCGTGCGCGCGCTGGCCACGGTCACGTCCGAACCCGCGCGCGTGCTGGGCAGTGCCCTGGGCACGCTGCAGGCCAGCGTGGGCCAGATCGTCGAAGGCGGCGTGGGCGACCTGTGCATCTTCGACCCCCAGGCCGCGTGGACCGTGCAGGACGATGCGCTGCGCAGCCAGGGCAAGCACACGCCGTTTTCCGGCTACGAGCTGCCAGGCCGGGTGCGCATGACGCTGGTGGGCGGGCAGGTGGCGTACGGGTGACCCCCCTGTGCCGCTTCGCGCCATCCCCCGAGGGGGACGCCGCCGGTGGTCCGGCAGGGCCGGTTCCACGGTGGCACCGGCATCGGCCAGGCCCGTTGCGTGGGCCATGGGCATGGCGAATCGCCACGGACGGCTGAGATGAGGCATCTGCGCGCCTGCTGGCGCCTGCTGCGCCTGCTGGGCCACATCGCCAAGGGGCTGGCCATCGTGGCGCTGCGTTTTCCGGCGCTGTCGCCCGATCAGCAGCATGCGCGGGTGCAGGTGTGGTCGCTGCAACTGCTGGCCCATGCCGGCATCAGCCTGCGCATCGTGGGGCAGCCGCCAGTGGCGGGGCCGGTGATGCTGGTCGCGAACCACATCTCGTGGCTTGACATTCCCGTGATGCACGCGGCCCGGCATTGCCGCTTCGTGTCCAAGTCCGACGTGCAGGGCTGGCCGCTGATCGGCACGCTGGCCACCGCCGCCGGCACCCTCTACATCGAGCGTAGTTCGCGCCGCGATGCGCTGCGCATGGTGCGGTCCATGCACGAGGCGCTGGAGCGCGGCGAGGTGCTCGCGGTGTTTCCCGAGGGCACCACGGGCGATGGCCGCGAGATGCTGCCGTTTCATGCCAACCTGCTGCAGGCCGCCGTCACCGCCAGCGCGCCGGTGCAGCCCGTGGGCCTGCGCTTTGCCGACAGGGCCACCGGCGCCACCAGTTTCGCGCCCAGCTACATCGGCGACGAGACCCTGGTGGGCTCGATCTGGCGCACGCTGTGCGCGCCGTCCATCGACGCCGTGGTGCACTACGGCGACCCGCAGCCGGCCGAAGGCCGCGACCGGCGCGCATGGGCGCAGCACCTGCACGACACCGTCGACCAGTTGCGGAAAACCTGAGGCGGCGGCAGCGGCGGGCGGGCCAGGCGCGCCGCTCCTCCCGCGTGCGCGGCGCGCAAGCGGGGTGGTTCTGCGGCCCAAAAACGTGCATATTCCACGTTTGCGGCGGCGACGGTGTGGCAACAGCGCCCAATTGCGGGCAATTTCCCGTATCGTCCGCGTCTTTCGGCCTGCGGCACGGCGGCAGCAGGCACCACTCACACTGCCGGGAGGGCACCATGAACCTGATTGAGCGCGCCAAGAGCATTCTTCTGCAACCCAAGGAGGCCTGGGTCGCCATCGAATCCGAATCCACCGATGCGGCGACCCTCTTCACCCGCTACTACATGATCCTGGCCGCGATCCCGGTGGTCTGCGGCTTCATCGGCCTGTCGCTGATCGGCTTCGGCGGCTTTGGCGTGACCGTTCGCGTGCCCCTGGTTTCCGGCCTGGTGAACATGGTGGTGTCGTACGTGCTCAGCCTGGTGGGCGTGTTCGTGCTCGCGCTCATCATTGATGCGCTCGCCCCTGCGTTCGGGGGGCAGAAGAACCAGATCCAGGCCCTCAAGGTGGCGGTCTATGCCAGCACGGCCGCCATGCTGGGCGGGGTGTTCAGCCTGCTGCCGGCGCTGGCCATGCTGGGTTTGCTGGCGGCGCTGTATTCCATCTACCTGCTCTACACCGGCCTGCCCGTGCTGATGAAGAGCGCACCGGAGAAGTCGGTGGCATACACCGTGGTCGTCATCATCGCGGCCATCGTCATGGGCGTGGTCATCGGTGCCCTCAGCTCGGTCTTCATGCCCGGTGGCGGAAGTCTGTTCGGCGGCGCCGCGGCGCCTGCCGTCACCCTGAACACGCCCAAGGGGTCGGTGTCCATCGACACCGCCGGCCTGGAAGCTGCCGGCAAGAAGATGGAAGAAGCCGCGCGCCAGCTGGAGCAGGCCCAGAAGGGCCAGGACCCCGCCGCCATCGCGGCCGCCACCGGCAAGGCCGCAGCGGCCGCGGCGGGCGCGCTGGGGGGCGGCCAGGCCATTGCCGCGCAATCGCTCAAGGCCGCGCTGCCCGAAAGCCTGGCGGGCCTGCCGCGCACCGGCTTCGACGTGCAGGACGGCGCGGCGCTGGGCCTGCCCACCAGCCAGGCCAGCGCGCAATACGGCAGCGACAGCAAGCAGGTGCGCCTGGAGATCACCGACATCGGCGGCCTGGGCCAGATGGCGGTGATGGCCATGGGCATGGCCCAGGGCGAGAAGGAAGACCAGACCAGCGCCGAGAAGACGTGGCAGGAGGGCGGCCGCACGCTGCACCAGCGCTACGAGAAGGACGGCAGCCATGCCGAGTTCAAGGCCATCCTGAAGAACGGGCTGGTGGTCAGCGTCGAGGGCGACCACATGGGCGTCAAGGACTTGCGAGGCATCCTGGGCCAGGTGGACCTCAATGGCCTGGAGGGCCTGCAGCGCAAGGGCAAGTTCTGACGTCCCGGCGTACGCGGCGCACGCCCCGGGCATGGGCACCGTGCCCCCTGCACAGGCAAGCCGGCACGCGCCGGCTTTTTTTCGTGTCCGGGCCTGCGAAGCAACCGGTGTCCGCGCGCTAGACTGGCGGGCAGGCGCGGGCCCTGCCGGTTCGTTTCCCTTGCCGGTGCGGCCGGACGCTGCGCGCCGCCAGATCTTCCAGCCCCTTCCCATGCCTGCTCCCACCCTTGCTTCCCTGTACCAGCGCGCCATGGGCCCGGCCTTCGGGCGCCTGGCGCCCGCGCTGGCGCGGTTTCACAGCCTGTCGGGCCGGCACAGGCTTCGGGGCAAGGTGGTGGTCGAGGCTCCGGCGGGCGCGATGGGCCGCCTGCTCGCGTGGGCGCTGGGGGCGCCGCTGCGCCCGGTCCAGGGCGACATCGTCTTCGAGCTGGATGCCACCCCCGGCGCCGAGGTGTGGACGCGTTGCTTCCCCGCGCGGACCATGCGCTCCACCCTGCGCGAATCCGGCGGCCGGGTGGTGGAGCATCTGGGGGCCGCGCGGCTGGGCTTCGTGCTCGATGAACAGCAGGGCCGGCTGATCATGCGCTTGCAGCACCTGCATTTCCTGGGCATCCCTTGCCCCGCGTGGCTGCGCCCGCGCGTGGTGGCCGAGGAGACCGGGCGGGGCGATACCCTGCATTTCCACGTGCAGGCCACCGTGCCGTGGGTGGGGCGGGTGGTTCACTACCGGGGCCACCTGGTCGTGCCAGCCACCGAGAGGCTTCCTCCATGATCGTGGTGTTCGACGCGCAGTGCCTGCTGTGCAACGGCTGGGTGCGGTTCCTGCTGCGGCACGACCGCGCGGGGCGCATCCGTTTCGCCTCCATGCAGGGCGCCACCGGCCGGCGGCTGCTGGCCGGCGCGGGCCTGCAGGTGGATGGGCTGCAGACCCTGCTCGTCATCGAGGGTGGCCGCAACTGGCAGCACACGGCGGCCATCCTGCGCGTGCTGCACCGCCTGGGGTGGCCCTGGCGCCTGGCCTGGTTGGGATGGCTGGTGCCCGCGCCCGTGCGCGACGCGCTCTACCGCCGGGTGGCGCGCAATCGCTACCGGATATGGGGGCGCTCCAAGACCTGCCTGGTGCCCGCGCCCGGGATGGCCGCACGGTTCCTGGACTGACGCGGCATCGGGCCGCGCACGCCGTCACTCGCGGGGGAAGGTCACCACATGGTCCACCTGCGCGCGGATGCCGATCCATTCGCCCAGGGCGTGGTCGTGGTGGCTGGGCACGTGGGCCAGCATGGTCTGGCCGCTGGCCAGGCGCAGCGTGTAGAGGAATTCGGCGCCCCGGAACGACTTGCGCACGATCTGCGCCTGCACCGGCGCATCGTCGTCGTGCACGATGTCGTCGGCGCGCAGCAGCACATCGCATTCGCCGCCCGGGTAGCTGCCGGGCAGGGGGCATTCGTCCAGGTCGGTCAGTTCGCCCAGGGGCGTTTGCGCCACCACGTTGTTGCCGCGCTGCACCAGCGTGGCGGGGGCGAACACGCCGTGCCCGATGAAGTCGGCCACGAAGCGCGTGGCGGGGCGGTGGTACAGGGTGTACGCGTCGTCCCACTGGTGCAGGCGGCCCTCGTGCATCACGCCGATCACATCGCCGATGGCAAAGGCCTCGAACTGGTCGTGCGTGACGAACAGCGCCGTGGCGCCCGCGGCCTTGAGGATGCCGCGCACCTCGTGCGCGAGGCGCTCGCGCAGGTCCACGTCGAGGTTGGAGAAGGGCTCGTCCAGCAGCATGAGCTGCGGGCGCGGCGCCAGGGCGCGTGCCAGCGCCACGCGCTGTTGCTGGCCTCCGGAGAGTTCGTGCGGAAAGCGGTTCTCGCTGCCTTCCAGCCCCACCAGCTGAAGCACCTCGGTCACGCGCGCGGCCTGCTCGGCCCGGGGCAGCGCGTGGATGCCGAACGCCACGTTGCGGCCCACCGACAGATGCGGAAACAGGGCGTAGTCCTGGAACACCATGCCGATGCGCCGCAGTTCGGGCGGCACGCTCAGCGCGGCACTGCTCACGAGGCCCTTGGTCAGCCGGATTTCGCCGCCGCTCACCGGCTCCAGCCCCGCCACCGCGCGCAGCAGCGTCGTCTTGCCGCAGCCCGAGGGGCCGATCAGCACGCCGATATCGCCTGCGTGCAGGCCCAGCGTGACACCTTGCACCGCGGCCTGCGCACGGCCCGCATAGCGCACTTCGAGTTGGGAGACCTCAAGAAACATGTCTGCATTTTATGGGGTAGGGGAGTGAATGCTTAAAATTCGCATTTGCATTCCTGAGCGTTGCCCGGTTGCCGTCCGTGCGGGTGTGCGTTTTCTTCCCACCCCCTCTGCCGAGCTCCCGCCCCTTGCGCCGCACGCCCTTCGCCTTTCGCACCATTCCCCTGGTCCTGTTCGCAGGCTTTCTGGCATTGCCCGTGCTGGCGGTGCTGGCCTCGTGGCTTCCGTTCTCGCCCTCGGGCCAGGGCGACGCCCAGGCCGGGGCCATCCTGCGCGAGATGGCCGCCACCGTGCTGCCCGGTTATGTGTGGACCACATTGCAGCTGAGCGTGATGGTGGCGCTGGGCGCCGCCATCGTGGGCACCAGCGCCGCGGCGGCCGTGACGCTGTTCGACTTTCCCGGCCGCCGCACCCTGGAGTGGCTGCTGCTGCTACCGCTGGCCATGCCCGCCTATGTGACGGCCTACGCGTACACCGACTTCCTGCAGTTCAGCGGCCCCCTGCAGGTGGGCCTGCGCAGCACCTTCGGCCTCGAAGGCCGCCTCCTGCCCGAAGTGCGCAGCCTGGGCGGCGCGGTGTGGGTGTTCATCTTCTCGCTGTACCCGTATGTCTACCTGCTGGCGCGCACGGCGCTGGGCGAGCGTGCCGCGCACCTCATGGAGGCCGCGCGCCTGCTGGGCGCGCCGCTGCCGCGCCGCATCCGCGCGGTGGCCCTGCCGCTGGCGCGCCCCGCCGTCGCCGCCGGCGTGGCGCTGGTGCTGATGGAAACCCTGGCCGACTTCGGCGTGGCGAGCTATTTCGGCGTCCAGACCTTCACTACCGGCATCTACAAGGCCTGGCTGTCCATGGACAACCGCCTGGCGGCCGCGCAACTGGCCACCATGCTGCTGGTGGTGGTGATGGTGCTGCTGCACATGGAGCACCGCGCGCAAAAGCGCATGCGTTTTGCCACCGGCGGCGGGCGAGCGGGCTCGGCCGAGGCGCAGCCCCTGGCGCTGCGCGGAGCGCGCCGCTGGGCGGCATGGGCGGTCTGCACGGTGCCGGTGGTCATGGGTTTCGTGGCGCCAGTGGCCTTCATGCTGCGGCCGCTGGCGGCCGACTGGTCGGTGCTGCCGTGGGAGCGCTTCATGGAATGGGCCTGGCACAGCGTGCGCCTGGGCGGCATCACGGCCGCGCTGGCGGTGGCCATCGCGCTGGCGCTGGCCTTTGCGGTGCGCCGCCAGCCCGACCCCGTCACGCGCGGCGTGGTGCAGCTGGCCAGCGTCGGCTATGCGGTGCCGGGCGCCGTCATCGTGGTGGGCCTGCTGCTGCCCGTGGGCTGGCTGCAGGCGGCCATGCCGCAGTGGGGCGTGGGCGCGCTCGTCACCGCCACGGCGTTTGGCATCGTCTGGGCCTACCTTGTGCGGTTCTGCGCGGTGGCCCTGCAGTCCATGCAGAGCGGCTACGCGCGCATTCCGCTCAGCCTGGACGACTCGGCCCGCATGCTGGGTGTCGGCAGCCGCGGGCTGCTGGCGCGCGTGCACTGGCCGCTGCTCAAGCGTTCCACCGCCGCCGCCGCGCTGCTGGTGTTCGTGGACGTGATGAAGGAGCTGCCCGCCACGATGGTGCTGCGCCCCTTCAACAGCGACACCCTCGCCGTGGTGGCCTACCAGCTGGCGCGCGACGAGCGGCTGGGCGAGGCGGCCTTGCCGTCGCTGGCGCTGGTGGCGGTGGGGCTGGTTCCCGTGATTTTGCTCAGCCGCACCCTGCGCAGCCGGGCCTGAGGCCGTCAGCATGTTCCGGTCATCTGCGCAATGAACAAAGCCGCCCGAGGGCGGCTTTGTTCATGGGGCCTGTGAGCAGTGCCCGGGCGCTCGTTCATTCGCTCCAGTCGGCGTGCTTCTCGCACAGCTTGTTGGTTTCCTTGCCCTTGCGGGTTTCGGAGAAGGTCACCAGGTTGCCCTTGAAGTCCTCGGGCGTTTCGTTCCACATGCAGGTGCACCACGCCTGGGCCTTGGTCTGGCCCTTGATGGGGCTGGCTTCGTTGCCACCCTGGTAGACCTTGGCGGAATGGCTCAGGCACTGGCGAAACTGCGCGTCGCCCGCGGGTGGGCGGTTGTAGTCATCTGCGGCGTGCACCGCGCTGCTGGCCGAAAGAACAAGGGCCAGGGCGGCGAAGAGGGGGGAGATTTTCATGGCGCAGATTCCCCGTGCGGGGGGTGAAGAAGAGAGGGCAGGGATGGACACTGCCGCCCGTGAAACAAGGCGGCATCGTCAGTGTAACCATTGGATACATTTTTGGAGTCCGCCCTGCGGCTTTATCTTTGCCGGGCCCTGCCGCGTGGCGGCTTGCAGACGGTGGGCGTGCCGCCCCTGGCATGTTCTCGCACCCGGTTGCCGGGCGCGCCGCCACCAGCATGGGCATTGTTTGCTATCAATAGAATAGCTGTCAGCGCTTTACCCATGAGCGCTTGCGAGCCATTTTGCTCAAAACCCGGCGGGTGGTGCGCCGTGCCCGCGCACCACCGTCCGCAAGGCCGGTGATGCGGGAAGGCCCCCGGTTCAGGCCTGCGTGTAGGCGGTCTTCACCGTCGTGTAGAACTCGGCGGCGTAGCGGCCCTGCTCGCGCGGGCCGTAGCTGCTGCTCTTGCGGCCGCCGAACGGCACGTGGTAGTCCACGCCGGCCGTGGGCAGGTTCACCATCACCATGCCGGCTTGCGCGTGGCGCTTGAAGTGCGTGGCGTGCTTGAGGCTGGTGGTGGCGATGCCGCTGGCCAGGCCGAAGGGCGTGTCGTTGGCCAGGGCCAGCGCTTCGTCGTAGTTCTTCGCGCGCAACACGCTCACCACGGGGCCGAAGATCTCTTCGCGGTTGATGCGCATGCCGGGCGTGGTCTCGGTGAACAGGGCCGGGCGCAGGTAGAAGCCGGGTGCGCCGTCGGCGTTCTTCTCCAGGGCCTCGCCGCCGTAGGCGAGCTTGGCGCCTTCCTGCTGGCCGATGCCGATGTATTCCAGGTCCTGCGCCAGCTGGCGGTCGTCCACCACGGGGCCGATGTCGGTGCCGGCCTTGCGCGCGTCGTCCACCTTCAGGGTCTTCATCTTCTCGACCATGGCGGCCACGAAACGGTCGTGGATGCCCTCGGTCACGATCACGCGGCTGCTGGCGGTGCAGCGCTGGCCGGTGGAGAAGAAGCCGCTGTTGACGGCCGCGCCCACGGCCACGGTCAGGTCGGCGTCGTCCAGCACCACGAAGGGGTTCTTGCCGCCCATCTCCAGCTGCACCTTGGCGCCGCGCGGCACGCAGGCCGCCGCCACGCGCTGGCCCGTGCCCACCGATCCGGTGAAGCTTACGCCCGCGATGCGCTCATCTTCCAGCAGCACCTGGCCCACGTCCGAGCCGCGGCCCATCACCAGATTGAACACGCCGGCCGGCAGGCCCGCGCGGTGCAGGATGTCGGCCAGCGCCCAGGCGGAGCCGGGCACCACTTCGGCGGGCTTGAACACCACGCAGTTGCCATAGGCCAGTGCCGGGGCGATCTTCCAGGCCGGGATGGCGATGGGGAAGTTCCACGGCGTGATGATGCCGATCACCCCCAGGGGCTCGCGCGTGATCTCGATGCCCACGCCGGGGCGCACGGACGGCATCACTTCGCCACCGGGGCGCAGCGCCTCGCCGGCGAAGAACTTGAAGATGGCGGCCGCGCGGCCCACTTCGCCAATCGCCTCGGGCAGGGTCTTGCCTTCTTCGCGTGCCAGCAGGTCACCGAGCTCGGCCTTGCGGGCGATGATCTCGTTGCCCACCGCGTCCAGGATGTCAAAACGCTGCTGGGGCGTGGACACGCTCCAGGCCGGGAAGGCCGCGTGGGCTGCCGACACGGCCTCCAGCGCCTGCTCGCGACTGGCCACGGCGTAGTCGCCGATCACGTCGCGGGTGTCCGAGGGGTTGGTGTTGCTATAGGTGCGGACGCCGTCTGTCCAGGCGCCGCCGATCAGGTTTGCATGCATGGCTGTGGTGGGTTGGTGAGTGAAGTGAAAAGGGTGTGCGGAAGGCAGTGCCTGCCCTCGGCGGAATGCCGCACCGCGCCCAGGGCCCGTGGCGGGGCGCCGACGGGCTGTGGCTGCGCAGCGTACCGCAAGGCCGGGTGGCGGTGGCGCGGCGCGGGCAGCTCGCCCGCAGGTGCCCGCCGCCATCTGCCATCGTGCGGCCAAGGGGCTTGAAAGTCTTGTTGTATGTCATCGTACAACATTTGAGACCTCTCAGACCTGCGGGTTAGTACTGATGAGACAACCGGGCACTTCGCATCTGGCAGAGGAGAGGGCCGATGCCCACGGCGCGGGCGCGTCAACTCGCCTCGGCCTGCGCGCGCCGCCTGCGCTCGCGGCTGTTGGCCAGATGGGTGCGCATGGCGGCCCGCGCGGCGTCGGGGTCCTGGCCCACGATGGCGTCGTAGATGCTTTCGTGTTCGCCATTGACGCGGCGCAGGTACTGGCGCCGTTCATCGTCCCCCGAATCCGGTGAGGCCAGCCGCGCGCGCGGGATGATCATGCTGCCCAGCGTGCCCATCAGTTCGGCGAAATGGCTGTTCTGCGTGGCGCGCGCAATTTCCAGGTGGAACTGGAAATCCGCCGCCACCGCGTCGCGGCCGGCATCCACGGCGGCGGCCACCGCATCAAGCGCCTCGCGCATGGCCTTCAGGTTGGCCTCGGTGCGGCGCTGGGCGGCCAATGCGGCCGCCTCGGTTTCCACGCCGATGCGCAGCTCCAGCACCGCGATCACGTCGCGCAGCGTGCTGAACTGGTCGGGGGTGATCTTGAAGCCCGGTGCCTGCCCCAGCCCCAGCACAAAGGTGCCGATGCCGTGCCGCGTTTCCACCAGGCCGGAGGCCTGCAGCTTGGAAATCGCCTCGCGCACGACGGTGCGGCTGACGCTGAACTCGGCCATGATGGCCGCTTCGGTGGGGAGCTTGTCGCCCAGTGCCAGGCTGCCATCGCGGATGCGGTCCCCCAGGGAATCGACCAGTTCCAGGGCCAGGGTGCGGGGCTTGCGGCGAAGCGCGGTATCGGTGTTCATCTCTTGGTGTTATCCCTATGTGGCGCCGTGGGGAGAAGCAGTACATTGCATTTTTGTTGTACGACAACTGATGACGTTCAACAGAATCTGTTGCCACTGTACCAAGAACCCCCGCCTTTGTAACCGCCATGCCTTGCCATCCCACCCCCATCCGTTTCCAACGCTTGTTACTGACCGGGGCGGCCGGGGGGCTGGGGCGCGAGCTGCGCACGCGCCTGAAAGCCTACTGCGGTACCTTGCGCCTGTCCGACGTGGCCGACCTGGGCCAGGAAGGCGCGGGGGAAGAGGTGCGCCCCGCGCGGCTGGAGGATGCCGGTGCCATGCTCGCGCTGCTGGAGGGCGTCGACGCCGTGGTGCATCTGGGCGGCGTGTCCACCGAACAGCCCTGGGAGCCGATCCTGCAGGCCAACATCATCGGTGCCTACAACCTGTATGAGGCGGCGCGCAAGCAGGGCGTCAAGCGGGTGGTGTTCGCCAGTTCCAACCACGTCACCGGCTTCTACCGGCAAGACGAGGTGGTGGGCCTCAAGGACCCGGCCCGGCCCGACGGCCTGTACGGCCTGTCCAAGGCGTTTGGCGAAGACCTCTCCCGTTTTTACTTCGACCGCCATGGCATCGAGACGGTGTGCCTGCGCATCGGCTCCTCGTTCCCGGAACCCCGCAACCGCCGGATGCTCGCCACCTGGATGAGCTATGACGACCTGGAGCGCCTGGTGGTCGCCAGCCTGACCGCTCCGGTGGTGGGCCACAGCACCATCTACGGCATGGGCGACAACACCACCACCTGGTGGGACAACACGCTGGCGCGCCACATCGGCTACCGGCCGCAGGACAGCTCCGAGCCCTTCCGCGCCAAGGTCGAGGCGGCCGACCCGCACCCCGACCTGACCGACCCCGCCGTGATCTACCAGGGCGGCCCGTTCGTGCGCACGGGTCCCTTCGAATGAGCGCCCCGATGACGTCCCCCGTGGACCTGCTGCTGCCCGACCACCGCGACCAGGTGGGCGAAAGCCCCGTCTGGAGCCCCGCCGAGCAGGCGCTCTACTGGGTGGACATCGAAGGCCGCCAGCTGCACCGCTGGACCTATGCGGACCAGCGCGTGCAAAGCTGGGAGACGGTGGAGCGCCCCGCCTGCATCGCGCTGCATGCGGCCGGCGGGCTGATCGCAGGCATGGACACGGGCGTCTTTCACCTGCAGCCCCAAGTGGGGGGCACCCTGGCCGCCACCCTGCTGGCCGGCGTGGACCACCCCCGGCCCGGCATGCGCTTCAACGACGGCCGCTGCGACCGCCAGGGCCGCTTCTGGGCGGGCACCATGGTGCGCGACATGTCGCTGGCGCAGGCCGCGGGCAGCCTGTACCGCATGGACGGACAGCGCGGCCTGTCGGCACCGCAGGTGCAGGGACTGGTCACGCAGAACGGCCTGGGCTTCAGCCCCGACGGCAAGACCCTGTACCTGAGCGACAGCCACCCGAGCGTGCAGCAGATCTGGCAGTTGCCGCTGCACGACGATGGGTCCCTGGGCGAGCGCTCGCTGTTCGTGGACATGCGCGATCTGCCCGGCCGGCCCGACGGCGGCGCGGTGGATGCCGACGGCTGCTACTGGATCTGCGGCAACGACGCTGGCGTGGTGCACCGCTTCACGCCCGACGGCCGGCTGGACCGGTCCATCGCCGTGCCCACCAGCAAGCCCTCGATGTGCAGCTTCGGCGGCCCGGGGCTGGACGTGCTGTTCATCACCTCCATCCGCCCCGGGCAGCCCCAGGGCGACGACGTGGCGCTGGGCGGCGCCATTTTTGCCACCCGCCCCGGCGTGGCGGGGTTGCCGGAAACACCCTATCGGAGCGCCTGAAGACAACAGGCTTCGGAACTCTCCCCCATTCACAACACTTCAACCCAGGAGACAACCATGAAAATTCCCCAATTGATGGGCCGCGTGGCGTTTGCCGCCAGCATCGTGCTCGGCGGCCTCACCGCGCAGGCCACGGAATTCCGCTCGTCGGACATCCACCCCGAGGACTACCCCACCGTGCTGGCCGTGCGCCACATGGGCGAGACACTGTCCAAGGCCACGGGCGGCAAGCACAGCATCAAGGTGTACGCCAAGGGCTCCCTGGGCATCGAGAAGGACACCATCGAGCAGACCAAGCTGGGCGCCATCGCCATGACGCGCGTGAACGTCGCGCCCATGAATAACATCTGCCCCGCCACCATGGTGCCCACCATGCCCTTCCTGTTCCGCGACAAGGAACACATGCGCAAGGTCCTCGACGGAGCCATCGGTGACGAGATCCTGAAGGACTGCGAATCGCAGGGCTTCGTGGGCCTGGCCTTCTACGACAGCGGCGCGCGCTCGATCTACACCGTGAAGAAGCCCGTCAAGACCCTGGCCGACGTCAAGGGCCTGAAGGTGCGCGTGCAGCAGAGCGACCTGTGGGTGTCCCTGCTCGAGGCCATGGGCGCCAACGCCACCCCCATGCCCTTCGGCGAGGTCTACACCGCGCTCAAGACCGGCCTGGTGGACGCCGCCGAAAACAACTACCCCAGCTACGAAAGCTCGCGCCACTTCGAAGTGGCCAAGTACTTCAACAAGACCGAGCACTCGATGGCGCCCGAGATCCTGCTGTTCAGCAAGCGCGTGTGGGACACGCTGAGCGCCGACGACCAGAAGGCCATCCGCGCCGCCGCCAAGGAATCGGTGGGCTTCATGCGCAAGATCTGGGACGAGCGTGAAGAAAAGTCCCTGGCCACCGTCAAGGCCGGCGGCGCACAGATCGTGGAGATCGACAAGGCGGCCTTCAAGACCGCGATGAAGCCGGTGTATGACAAGTTCCTGAAGGACCCCAAGCTCCAGGACATGGTCAAGCGCATCGACGCGGTGCAGTAATCCTGGCGTTCCATGCCGCAGGGCCGTGCGTCCTGCGGCGGGTCCCTCCTTCCGTCTTCCGAATGTTCTCTATGTACACGCGTCTTTGCGCCTTCATCGCGCGCTCTTGTCTGCAACTGGGGGTGGCGGGGCTGGTGCTGCTGGTCTGCGCCGTGCTTTACCAGGTCATCGGCCGCTACATCTTCAACAACACGCCGACCTGGGCCGAAAGCGGCGCGGTGCTGCTGGTGTTGTACGTCACCATGCTGGGCATGGCGGTGGGTGTGCGTGACGCGGGCCATATCGGCCTCGAATCGTTCCTGGTACTGGCGCCCGACTGGCTGCGCCACAAGCTGGAAATCGTGATCCACGTGCTGGTGCTGGTCTTCGGCGTGGTCATGGCCTGGAACTGCGGCGTGCTGGCCGAGTCCGTGGCGCCCTACAAGATTCCCACGCTCGGCATCTCCGAAGCGTTCAAGTACGTTCCCCCCGCGCTCGCTGGCGTGCTGGTGGCGATGTTCTCCCTGGAGCACATCATCGCCCTGGTCCGCGGGACAGAGGTCGAGCCCGCCTGGCATTGAGATGAAGCACACCCCCCTGAGCGCTTTCAGCGCTTCCCCCCGCTCTCGCATGGCTGCGCCACGCGGGCAGGGGGACGCAGCCCTCGCGGCGGGGCGGCCCTGGCTCGGCTGCCCTGGCCTGGGTCACGCCCGCCGCATGCGGAGCGCCCCGGGGACGATCGAAGCAATCCCAGCGTACCGCCCAGCACCCTAACGTTCCTGTAAAGATTCCACCATCATGGCGTTGACCATTCTGTGCGTGACCTTCACGCTCCTGCTGCTGCTGGGCGTGCCCGTGGCGTTTTCCATCGGCCTGTCGTCGCTGGCCACCATCCTGTATGAAGGCCTGCCGCTGGCCGTGGGCTTCCAGCAGATGATTTCGGGCATGAATCCGTTTTCGTTCCTGGCGATCCCGTTCTTCATCTTCGCGGGCGAGATCATGATGTACGGCGGCATCGCCGACCGCATCGTGGACTTTGCCAAGAGCGTGGCCGGCCATGTGCGCGGCGGTCTGGGCATGAGCAATGTGCTCGCCTGCACGCTGTTCGGCGGTGTGTCGGGTTCGCCCGTGGCCGACGTGTCCGCCATGGGCGCCGTGCTCATCCCGCAGATGAAGAAAGAGGGCTACCACGCCGACTATGCGGTGAACGTGACCACGCACGCCTCGCTGGTGGGCGCGCTCATGCCCACGTCGCACAACCTGATCATCTTCACCTTGGCCGCGGGCGGCAAGGTGAGCATCGCGGCGCTGATCCTCGCGGGCATCGTGCCGGCGCTGCTGCTCACGGTGTGCAATCTGCTGGCGGCCTACCTGGTGGCCGTCAAGCGCGGCTACCCTGCGGGCACTTTCCCCGGCTGGGAGATCGTGTGGATCTCCTTCAGAGCGTCAGTCCCCGGGCTGGCGGTGGTGGTCATCATCATCGCGGGCATTCTGTCGGGGGCGTTCACGGCCACCGAATCTGCCTCGGTGGCCGTGGTGTGGGCCCTGGTGCTGTCGGTCTTCGTCTACAAGAAGCTCACGCGCGAACAGTTCCTCAAGGCCGCCTCCAAGGCCGTCAAGACCACGGGCACCGTGCTGCTGCTGATCGGCATCTCGTCCATGTTCGGCTACCTGATCGGCCTGTACGGCGTGGCCGAGCTGACGGGCGATGCGCTCAAGTCCATGAGCACCTCGCCCTGGGTGATCTTCCTGTGCGTGAACATCATCCTGTTCGTGCTCGGCACCTTCCTGGACATGGCGGCCACCATCCTCATCTGCACGCCCATCTTCCTGCCCATCTGCCAGCAATTCGGCATGACCACCGAGCAGTTCGGCATCGTCATGCTCATCAACTGCGCGCTGGGCCTGAACACGCCGCCGGTGGGCACCACGCAGTTCATCGGCTGCACCATCGGCGGCATCTCCGTGGGCGAGGTGATGAAGACCATCTGGCCGTTCTACAGCGCACTCATCGTGGCGCTGATGCTGGTGACCTACGTGCCTCAGTTTTCGATGTGGTTGCCGGACCTGGTGCTGAAGGCCGGTGGATGAGCACGGCCGTGCAAAACACGAAGCGGACATGAAGTGAACGACCCGATGCGAGAACCCCTCACCATCCGCATGCACGCGGACGACAACGTCGCCATCGTCGCCAACGACGGTGGCCTGCCCGCAGGCACGGTGCTGCCCGAGGGCGTGCCGGGCGCGGGCGTCACCCTGCGCGACAAGGTGCCCCAAGGCCACAAGGTGGCGTTGACGGACATGGCCGAAGGGGAGGTGGTGCGCCGCTACAACGTGCCCATCGGCTACGCGCTCAAGCCCATCCCGGCAGGCAGCTGGGTGCACGAGCGCCTGCTGCAGATGCCTTCGGCCCGCGCGCTGGAGGGCCTGCCCATGGCCACCGTGAAGCCGCCCGTGCTGGAACCGCTCACGGGCTACACCTTCGAGGGCTACCGCAACGCGGACGGCTCGGTGGGCACGCGCAACATCCTGGCCATCACCACCACCGTGCAGTGTGTGGCGGGGGTCGTGGCCCTGGCGGTGCGCCGCATCAAGACGGAGCTGCTGCCGCTGTACCCGCAGGTGGATGACGTGATCGGCCTGGAGCACACCTATGGCTGCGGCGTGGCCATCGATGCGCCCGACGCCATCATCCCCATCCGCACCCTGCGCAACATCAGCCTCAATCCCAACTTTGGGGGTGAGGTCATGGTGGTGAGCCTGGGCTGCGAAAAGCTCCAGCCCGACCGCCTGCTGCCCCCGGGCAGCTTTCCCATCAGCGACGAGCGTGATGCGGCGCTGGGCCCGGAGACCGTGTGCCTGCAGGCCGAAGAGCATGTGGGCTTCATGTCCATGCTCGACCACATCGTGCAAAGCGCGCGCCCGCACCTCACGCGGCTGAACGCCCGCCGCCGCGAGACCCTGCCCGCCAGCGAGCTGGTGCTGGGCGTGCAGTGCGGCGGCAGCGATGCGTTCTCGGGCGTCACCGCCAACCCGGCCGTGGGCTTTTGCGCCGACCTGCTGGTGCGCGCCGGCGCCACCGTGATGTTCAGTGAAAACACCGAGGTGCGCGATGCGGTGGAGCAGCTCACCAGCCGCGCCGCCACGCCCGAAGTGGCCCAGGCCATCGTGCGCGAACTGGGCTGGTACGACCAGTACCTCGACCGGGGCCGCGTGGACCGCGCCGCCAACACCACGCCGGGCAACAAGGCGGGTGGCTTGTCCAACATCGCCGAAAAGGCCATGGGCTCCATCATCAAGAGCGGCACCGCTCCGATCTCGCACGTGCTGGCCCCCGGCGAGAAACTGCGCCATGACCAGCGCGGCCTGGTGTACGCCGCCACGCCCGCCAGCGACTTCATCTGCGGCACGCTGCAACTGGCCGCTGGCATGAACCTGCACGTGTTCACCACCGGCCGGGGCACGCCCTACGGCCTGGCCGAATGCCCCGTGGTCAAGGTGGCCACGCGCACCGACCTGGCCCGCCGCTGGAATGACCTGATGGACATCAACGCCGGCAAGATCGCCGACGGCGAGGCCAGCATTGAAGACCTGGGCTGGGAGATGTTCCACCTGCTGCTCGACGTGGCCAGCGGTCGCAAGAAGACCTGGGCCGAGCAGTGGAAGCTGCACAACGCGCTGGTGCTGTTCAATCCCGCGCCGGTGACTTGAAGTGACACCCCCTGAGTCGCTTCGCGCCTTCCCCCTCTCTCGCATTGCTGCGCAATGCGGGAGGGGGACGCTCCCAGCGCGGCGGGGCGGCCCTTGCACGGGAGCTCTGGCTTGGCTCGCGCCCGTTGCATGCGGCGGGGTGACACATAGGTAAATAAATCATTGAAATGTCGTTCTTGCAGCCTGCGTCCCTGAGCGCTTGAACACCCCTCAACAGCCCGTCTTAGCGCGGGCTGTTTCACTAGAGAGACACGATTTCACATGGGTCACACCCGATTTTCCGACCGCAAGGTCGTCGTGGCGCTGGCGCTGCTGTGCTGCCTGCTCTGGGGTAGCTCGTACCCTGCCATCAAGACCGGCTACGCCTGGTTTGGCATTGCCAGGAGCGACATTCCCTCGCAGCTGGTATTCGCCGGTTGGCGCTTCCTGGGGGCGGGGCTGATCCTGCTGGCCTGGGCCGTGGCCATGCGCAAGGCCGTCTGGAGCCTGGGCTTTGCAGCAGGGCGACAGCTGGTGGTGCTGGGCCTGGCGCAGACCACGCTGCAGTACGTGTTCTTCTACGTGGGGCTGGCGCACACCACCGGGGTCAAGGGTTCGATCATGAATGCCACGGGCACGTTCTTCAGCGTGCTGCTGGCGCACTGGGTCTATCACAACGACCGCCTGAGCCACGCCAAGCTCTGGGGCTGTGTGGTGGGATTCGCGGGCGTCATGGTGGTCAACCTGGGGCGCGGTACGCTGGACATGGACTTCACGCTGCTGGGCGAAGGCTTCGTGGTGATCGCGGCCTTGGTGCTGGCTGCCGCCAGCATCTACGGCAAGCAGGTCTCGCAGCGCATGGACTCTGTGGTGATGACAGGCTGGCAACTGGGACTGGGTGGCGCCGCGCTGCTGGCCCTCGGCTGGGGCCTGGGGGGCTCGCTCTCGGGCTTCACCTGGGGCTCGGCCGCGCTGCTGGTGTACCTGGCGCTGTTGTCGTCGGCCGCGTTCTCGCTGTGGAGCATCCTGCTCAAACACAACCGCGTGAGCCAGGTCACGGTGTTCAACTTCACGGTGCCGGTGTTCGGCGCGGCGCTGTCGGCACTGTTTTTGGGCGAGGCGCTGTGGGAGTGGAAGAACCTGCTGGCCCTGGTGCTGGTGTGCGCGGGCATCTGGCTGGTGACGCGCGATGCGCCAGCCGCGCCACCCGCCGCCAAATAGAGGCCCCCTAAACTTGCGGCCATGGCTTACTCCCTTTCCCGCGAAGCGTTTCAACAAGAGCTCCACGGCCAGCGCACCGACCTGTTCACCCTGCGTGGCGCGGGCGGGCTGCAGGTGGCCGTGAGCAACTACGGCGCCCGCCTGGTGCAGGTGGCGGTGCCCGACGGGCAGGGTGGCCTGGCCGATGTGGCGCTGGGCTACGACAGCCTGCAGGGCTACCTGGACGGCCAGCTGTCCATGGGCGCACTCATCGGCCGCTGGGCGGGGCGGTTGCGTGCGGGCACGCTCACTCTGCCGGAGGGTTCGCCTTTGCAATTGCCCACCAATAGCGGTCCCCACCACCACCATGGCGGTCCCCGGGGCAGCCGCTTCCAGGTGTTTGCGGTGGAGGAGGTGCAGGCCGATGCACTCACCCTGGGCCACACCTTTCGCACCGAAGACGACGGTGTGCCGGGCACGGTGCGCCTGCAGCTTCGCTTGCAGGTCACGGCCGACAACGCGCTGCACATGGCCTGGACGGCCGAGGCGCTGTACGCACCCACCGTGCTGAACCTCACCGGGCATGCGTTCTTCAACCTGGCGGGCCGTGGCAGCACCCACGGCCACACCCTGCAGGTGCCCGCCAGCCGCTATGTGCCGCTGGCCGCCGACGTGTGCCCCACGGGTGCGCGGGCTGGCGTGTTGGGCACGCCATTCGACTTTCGCGAGGCCCGCCATGTGGGCGATGCTGTGGCGGAGCCCAGCGAACAACTGGCCCAGGCCGGCGGGCTGGACCACTACCTGGTGCTGGACGAGCCGGATGCATCCCGTGCGCCGCCCGTGTCATCCATCACCCCGTCAGGCCTTCGGCTGGCCGCGCTGCTGAGCGAGCCCGTCAGCCGCCGTGCGATGGAGGTCTGGAGCACAGCGCCCGGCGTGCAAGTCTATGCGGGCCATGGCCTGAAGGCGGACCCGGCGCGGGACCGAGGCCGTGGCGCGCAGCAGGGCAACTGGCTCTGGCAGCCGGGTGACGGTATCTGCCTGGAACCCATGGAGTACCCCGATGCGCCCAACCACGCCGCCTTTCCCATGCGCTGGTTGGCGCCCGGGGAGGTGGTGCGGGGCGCGATCGTGTACCGGTTTCGCGGCCTCTGAGCGCGGTGGCCGGCGAGGGCCCCGATTTTCGGCAGGTCGCGCTACCATGCCACCTGGCTTTCAACCGAGGTCGCTCATGGATACAACCGTTGCACCCAGCACTGACTGGAAGGAAGTGGTGGCGCCCGACGAAGCCCGGCGCTTTGCCGGGTATGCCCGCCAGTTCGCCGAACTACAGGCGCGCAAGTCGCACAAGTACGGCAATGGCCGTGGCCTGCACCGCAAGCAGCTCACCGCCGCGCGGGGCCAGCTGCAGGTGCTGGGCGATCTGCCTGCGTTTGCGTCCCACGGGCTGTTTGCCCAGCCCGCACAGTACGACGTGCGGGTGCGGCTGAGCAATGGCGGCATGGACAAGGCCTCCGACCGCAAGCCCGACATCCGGGGCTTTTCGTTCAGCGTGCTGGGGGTGAAGGGCGATTCCGCCCTGGGCAACGGGCCCGCCAAAAGCCAGGACTTCACGCTCATCAACCAGGAGAAGTTCGCCTTTCCCCGAAGCGGCGAGTTCGTGGACTTTGTGGTGGCTGCCTCGCATGGCGGCGGCGCGCTGATCAAGTTCCTGGTGCAGCGCCACGGGCTGCTGGGGGCCGCCAGGCAGATCGCCAAGACGGCCAAGACTTTCGGCCGGCCCTTCGGCGGCTTTGCCGCCCATGCCGTGCACAGTGCCGCGCCCATCGCGTGTGGGCCCTATGCGGTGCGCGTGCGTCTGGTGCCCCATGTCGCCAATGGCGCGCCGGTCACCCAGGTGCAGGACGATTGGAACGCCGAGTTTTCGGCCCGCCTGCGCCAGCAGGACCTGGTGTGGGACCTGCAACTGCAGCCCTTCGTGGACGAGGCCACCACCCCCATCGAAGATGCCAGCGTGGACTGGCCCACACCCTACACCACCGTGGCCCGGCTGACCCTGCCCCGGCAGGATCCTGCGGCCGACCCCGCGCTGGCCGCCGAGGTGGAGGCCGCCGTTTTCGACCCCTGGCAGGCACTGGCGGCGCACCGGCCGCTGGGCGACGTGATGCGCGCCCGCAAGGTGGTGTACTTCGAGAGCCAGAAGGGGCGCGGGGCGGTGTAGCCTGGGTCGCCCCGAAGCGGCTCGCAAAGCCCGCCGAAGCGGTTCTGGCCGGGCGCCGTGTCGCAGGCAGCACGAGGATGAGCACCACAACAGGCGGCAACGTTCGACGCGCCGAGCCTGGCGCGTCCCCGGCTCTAAGTTTCGTCTAAGTGTTGGTGCCCACACTGCCCTCCATCGCAACTCCGATGGGAAAGGCACCACACCATGAACACCACGACGCTGACCTCCACCCCCCGCCGCCTCATCCTGGCCCTGGTGGCCGCAGGCGCGGTGGGTGCCACCGGCGCGGGCCTCATCACGGGGCACCAGGCCCGGGCCCTGACTCCCTCCGCGCCCATCGTGGCCCAGACCCCGGCGGCCCCGGGCGGCGCGCTGCCCAGCTTCGCGCAGATCACCGCGCAGAACGGCCCTGCCGTCGTCAACATCAGCGTGACGGGCAGCACCAAGACGGCGATGGCCAATGACGACGAGGACGATGACGAAGGGCAGCCCACAGCGCGCCAGCGCCGGGGCCCGCAGATCGACCCGAACGATCCGTTCTACGAGTTCTTCCGCCAGTTCGGTTTTCCCGGCGGGGGTGCGCAGGGCCAGCCCAACGTGCCCACGCACGGCCAGGGCTCGGGCTTCATCGTGAGCCCCGACGGCCTGGTGCTGACCAACGCCCATGTGGTCAAGGGCGCGAGCGAGGTCATCGTCAAGCTCACCGACCGGCGCGAGTTCCGGGCCAAGGTGCTGGGCTCCGATCCCAAGACCGACGTGGCCGTGCTCAGGATCGACGCCAAGAACCTGCCCACCGTGCGCCTGGGCAGCACGCGCGACCTGCAGGTGGGCGAATGGGTGCTGGCCATCGGCTCGCCCTTCGGCTTCGAGAACAGCGTGACGGCGGGCGTGGTCAGCGCCAAGGGCCGCTCGCTGCCCGACGACAGCCTGGTGCCCTTCATCCAGACCGATGTGGCCGTGAACCCCGGCAACTCGGGCGGGCCGCTGTTCAATGCGCGCGGCGAGGTGGTGGGCATCAACTCGCAGATCTACAGCCGCTCGGGCGGCTACCAGGGCGTGTCCTTCTCCATCCCCATCGAGCTGGCGGCCAAGATCAAGGACCAGATCGTCGCCACCGGCAAGGTGCGCCACGCGCAGCTCGGTGTGGCCGTGCAGGAGGTGAACCAGGCGTTTGCCGAATCGTTCGCGCTCGACAAGCCCGAGGGCGCCCTGGTCGCCAGCGTCAGCAAGGGCAGCCCGGCCGACAAGGCGGGCCTGCAGGCCGGCGACGTGATCCGCCAGGTGGACGGCCAGCCCATCGTGGCCTCGGGCGACCTGCCCGCCTGGGTGGGGCAGGCGCAGCCGGGCCAGCAGGCCAGGCTCTCGGTGTGGCGCCAGGGCAAGCCGCTGGAGCTGACCGCCACGCTGGGTGATTCCAGCGACAAGGCCAGCAAGCAGGGGCGCAACGACGATGCCGTGGGCAAGGGCCAGCTGGGGCTGTCGCTGCGCCCGCTGGACCCGCAGGAGCGCCGCGAGGTGGGCGTGAGCGAGGGCCTGGTGATCGAGCAGGCGCGGGGCCCCGCCGCGGCGGCCGGTGTGCAGCCGGGCGATGTGCTGCTGGCCATCAACGGCGCGCCGGCCCGGAACATCGAGCAGGTGCGCACGGCCATGGCCAAGGCGGGCAAGTCGGTGGCGCTGCTCATCGAGCGCAACGGCGACAAGATCTTCGTGCCGGTGCGCCTGGGGTAAGCCGTGGGGGAGGCCCGCCGTCGGAAAAGATCCTGCGGCGGGCTGCGCGCATCAGCGCGGCAGCGCCTCCACTTCCTTGGTCCAGCGGTCGATCAGGCGCCTGCGCTCTGCGGCCTTGCCGTATTTCTCGAAGTCGTATTTGATGAGCTTGACGTTGTCCAGCGTCGGGATGCGCGGGTCCATCTTGAAGCTCTTGTTGGCGGGCACCTGGTAGCTGCCGACCTGGGCGCCCACGGCCTGGCCTTCGGGGCTCATCAGCCAGTCGTAGTATTTCTTGGCGTTCTCCATGTTGCGCGCGCCTTTCACCAGCGCGATGCCGCCCACCTCGTAGCTGGTGCCTTCGCAAGGCGCCTGGGTCTTGACCGGGTACTTGTCGGCCTTCCACTTCTCGAAGTTGAACATGAAGGTGATGCCCACGCCCACCTCGCCCTTGGCCACGTTGGGTGCCTGCGCCTGGCCGCTGCGGGTGTAGGTGGTGGTGTTCTTGTGCAGCGCCTTGAGGTAGTCGAAGGCCTTCTCCTCGCCCATGAGCTGCACCAGCCCCGCGATCACCGTGTAGGCCGTGCCGCTGGAAGCAGGGTGCGAGATTTCCACTTCGCCCTTGTACTGGGGCTTGATCACATCGGCCCAGCACTGCGGCTCGGGCAGCTTTTTCTTCTTGAGCGTCTCGGTGTTGTAGCCAAAGCCGATGGCCGAGCTGTAGAAGCCCCCCACCTGGTGGCCCGACATCGCGTACTGGCGCACGCTCCAGCCGTGCAGGTCATGCAGGTAGGCCGGGCGGTATTCGGCCAGCAGGCCCTGCTCGGCCGCTTGCAGGAAAGGGTCGCCCGTGCCGCCCCACCAGATGTCGGTCTTGGGGTTGTTGGCCTCGGCGCGCAATTGGGCCGCGATCTCGCCCGTGCCTTTGTGGGCCTGGTTGACCTTGATGCCGGTCTTCCTGGTGAACTCCTTGGCGGCGGCTTCGCACCAGGGGGCGTCGGTGCTGCACAGCGCGTTGACCGCGCCCTGTGCCTGGGCGCCTGCCGACAGCGCGGCCAGCACGGCCGCGGCGGAAATGAACCGAATCTTGTGGAATGCCATCGATCTTGCTCCTTGTTCTCTGTTGGTATGGATCGAACTGAGGGTCGGGCAGTGGGCCCGACGCACGATGATTGTGACAGTGATGTGACAGAAAAACGGCGAACGGGATGCTCCGCATGGCGGTGGGCCGTGGCGCCACCGCTATCCTTTGAGGGGCGATTCCCCTCGATCCATTGAACCCATTGCCATGCGCCTCCTGCTTGTTGAAGACGACCCCATGATCGGCGAAGCCGTGCAGGACCTGCTGCGCGCCGAGCACTACGCCGTGGACTGGGCGCGCGACGGCGATGCGGCCGACACCGCCTTGCGCACCCAGCCCTACGACCTTGTGCTGCTGGACCTGGGCCTGCCCAAGCGCGACGGCCTGGCCGTGCTGCGCGACCTGCGGGCCCGCAAGAACCGCACCCCCGTGCTGGTGGCCACCGCGCGCGACGCCGTGGCCCAGCGCATCGAAGGGCTCGACGCCGGGGCCGACGACTACGTGCTCAAGCCCTATGACCTGGACGAGCTGCTCGCCCGCATCCGCGCGCTGCTGCGCCGCGCCGCCGGGCGGGCCGAGCCGGTGTACGAGCACAAGGGCGTGTGCATCAACCCCGCCACGCGCGAGGCCACGGTGCAGGGTGTTCCCGTCGTGCTCTCGGCGCGCGAATGGGCGGTACTGGAGCCGCTCATCGCCCGGCCCGGCATGGTGCTGTCGCGCCAGCAGCTCGAAGACAAGCTCTACGGCTGGGGCGACGAGGTGAGCAGCAACGCGGTGGAGGTCTACATCCACGGCCTGCGCAAGAAGCTCGGCGCGGAGGTGCTGCTCAACGTGCGCGGCGTCGGCTATCTCGTACCCAAGGCATGACCCGCAAGCTCACCCAGGCCCTCCAGGGGCTGCTTCCCCGATCCCTGCGCATGCGGCTGCTGGTGTTTCTGCTCGCGGCCATCGTGCTGGCCGGGGCGGTGCAGGGCGCGCTGGCCTACCGGGGGGCGCTGGCCGAGGCCGATGCGCTGTTCGATTACCACATGCAGCAGACCGCGCTGGCCCTGCGTTCGGGCCTGCCGGTGGATGCGCAGGGCCTGGGGCCGGGCCTGGACCCCGAGGACGAGAACCACGAATTCATCGTGCAGGTGTGGACCAACGAGGGCCTGCGCATCTTTGAATCGGCCGTGGGCGCGGCCCTGCCGCAGATCGCCGTGCTGGGCTTCACCGACGTGCAGGCGCGCGGCGGCACCTACCGGGTGTTTTCGATGCAGACGCGCTCGCAGGTCATCCAGGTGGCGCAGAACATGGCCGCGCGGCGCGACATGGCCCGCAGCCTGGCGCTGCGCACGCTGGCGCCGCTGGCCATCATGGCGCCGCTGCTGGTGCTGGCCGTGTGGTGGGGCGTGAGCCGCTCGCTGGCCCCGGTGGAGCGTGTGCGCCGGCAGCTGGCCCAGCGGCAGGCCGACGACCTCTCGCCGGTGAGCGACGCGCAGCTGCCCGACGAAGTGCAGCCGCTGGTGAGCGAACTCAACCTGCTGTTCGAACGCGTGCAGCGCGCCTTCACCGCCCAGCAGCACTTTGTGGCCGATGCGGCGCACGAGCTGCGCTCACCCCTGGCCGCGCTGCGCCTGCAGCTGCAGGGCCTGCAGCGCGCGGGCGACGATGTGGCGCGTGCCGCCGCCATCGAACGCCTGTCCGCCGGCATCGACCGTGCGACGCGCCTGGTGGAGCAACTGCTCACCCTCGCCCGGCAAGAGGCCGGAACGGCCGCCACCGACCCCGTGGACCTGCGCGCCGTGGCCCAGCTGGCCCTGGCCGACGTGGCCCCCGCCGCCCAGGTGCGCGGCATGGATGTGGGCCTGCTCGATTCCGACGCCGCCACCGTGCCCGGCAACGCCGAGGCCCTGCGCATGCTGGCGCGCAATCTGCTCGACAACGCCATCAAATACACCCCGCCCGGCGGCCGGGTGGACCTGCAGGTGCGCGCCGACAACGGCCATGCCGTGCTCACGGTGGAAGACAGCGGCCCGGGCATCGCCCCCGAACACCGCGAGCGCGTGATGCAGCGTTTTGTGCGCGAAACCGCCGATGGCGCTCCCGGCAGCGGCCTGGGCCTGGCCATCGTGCAGGCCATCGCGCAAGGCCATGGCGCCACCGTGCAACTGGGGGCCTCGCCGCGCCTGGGCGGCTTGCTGGTGACCGTGCGGTTTGGTGCAGGTCTGCTGGCGGCAAACCCCCTGGACGCAGGCGCCATGGGTTGATGGTGCTTCAAATTTAATAGCTTTTGGCGCTTGATGGATAAGCGCTGAGGGCCAAAAACACTCAAAATCTGAAGGCTGGAGGTGTCCGCAGACACCGTCGCCTCTGCGCCAGGCCCCGTGGGCGCGCCGCCGCACAATGCGCAGGCGCCGCACCCACTGTGGCGCCCTCGTCTCCCATTGCCCAAGGAAGCACCCGCATGCACTTCATCGTTCTCGGCGCAGGCGCCATTGGCTGTTATGTGGGGGGGCGCCTGGCAGCGCACGGCCAGCCGGTCTGCCTGGTGGGGCGCCCGCATGCGCTGGAGCCCATCGCCCAGCAGGGCTTGAAGGTGACGGACCTGGACGGGTTCGACCGCACCGTGCCCGTGTCTGCGCTGCGGCTGGCCTCCACGCTGGCCGACGCCGCCCCCGGTGCCGACAGCATCATCCTGCTGTGCGTCAAGAGCGGCGCCACCGAGTCCGCCGCGCGCGAACTGGCGGCGGCCTGCGCGGCCGGCACCCCCGTCATCTCGCTGCAGAACGGCGTGGACAACGTGGCCCGCGTGGCGGCGCTGGCCCCCGGCCTGAACGTGCTGGCGGGCATGGTGCCGTACAACGTGGTGCTGCGTGGCGCCCAGGTGCACCGCGCCACCGCGGGGCATCTGCAGCTGCAGCGCGACGCCGCCACCGAGCGCATCGCGCCGGTGTTCGATGCGGCGGGCCTGGCCACCGTGCTGCCCGCCGACATCCGCGCGGTGCAGTGGGGCAAGCTGCTGCTCAACCTGAACAACCCGGTCAATGCGCTGTCGGACCTGCCCTTGCGGCAGGAACTGCTCGACCGCGACTGCCGCCGCGTCTTCGCCGCCCTGCAGACCGAGGCGCTGCGCGTGATGGCGCGCGCGGGCATCACCCCCGCCCAGGTCACCGCCGTGTCGCCCACGCTGCTGCCCCATGTGCTGCGCCTGCCCAACTGGCTGTTCACCCGGCTGGCCAAACGCATGCTGCAGATCGACGCCAAGGCGCGCTCGTCGATGTGGGACGACCTGGAAGCCGGGCGCGTGACCGAGATCGATGCGCTCAGCGGCGCGGTGGTGCGGCTGGCGGCGCAGCATGGGGCACAGGCACCGCTCAACGCGCGCATGTGCGAACTGCTCGGCGGCCCGCGCCAGCGGCTGAGCGGCAAGCAGATGCGGCGGGCGCTGGGGCTGTGACCAGTCAGGCCAGCGCCTTGTCCAGCGGCACCCGCAGCCCCGACTTGAGGCTGCCCAGCGCCACCGAGGTGCGAAAGCGCCGCACATTGTCATCCCCCTCGAACAGCCGCTGCGTCAGGGCCTCGTAGTCCGCCATCGACGCCACGGTGACCACCAGCAGGTAGTCGGCCTCCCCCGTCACGCTGTAGCACTGCTGCACCGCGCCCTCGGCCGCGATGCGCGCGCGCAGCGGGGCGGTGCGGTCGGGGCGCTCGTTCTCCAGGTGCACCTCCAGCACGATGGTCAGCGGCATGCCCACTTTCACCGGGTCGAGCACGGCCACGTTGGCGCGGATGACGCCGCTGTCGTGCAGCCGCCGGATGCGCCGCTGCACGGCGGGCGCCGACAGGTTCACCGCCTGCGCAATCACCCGCTGGGGCGTGGTGTTGTCGGTCTGCAGGATGTCCAGGATCGCGAGGTCGAAGCGGTCGAGCGGGGGCGGGGTGGGCATGGAATCCTCTCAAGCAGCGAGCGAAAGTTGCGTGCACGGCCCGAAATAAGAGAAAAAAGCACGCACGGGTCGAACTATATTTTTACCCATGACCGCGTCGCGCTTTCAACGATTCTTTCCCTTCCTGGCTGTTCTGGGCTCCGTCACCGCCCTGGGCATTGGCACGTCCTGGGCCAAGCAGCTGCTGTTTCCCGCCGTGGGCGCGCAGGGCACGACCGCCTTGCGCGTGGGTTTTTCCGCCGTGCTGGTGCTGCTGCTGTGGCGGCCGTGGCGCTGGCGGCTGTCGCGCGCGGATGCCGCAGCCCTTGCCTGCTATGGCGCGGCGCTCGGGGGGATGAACCTGATGTTCTACATGTCGCTGCGCACGCTGCCGTTTGGCCTGGCCGTGGCCATCGAGTTCTCGGGGCCCCTGGCGGTGGCCATCTGGTCGTCGCGCCGCGCGGTGGATTTCGTGTGGGTGGCCCTGGCGATGGCCGGGCTGGGCATGCTGCTGCCGCTGGGGCTCAACGGCAGCACGCTGGACCCGGTGGGGGTGCTGTATGCCCTGGGCGCGGCCGTGTTCTGGGCGCTGTACATCGTGTTCGGCAAGCGCGCCGGGCACCTGCACGCGGGGCATTCGGTATCGCTGGGTCTTCTGGTGGCGGCGCTGGTGGTGGTGCCGGTGGGCGTGGCGCATGCGGGCGCTGCGCTGCTGTCGCCGGCCTTGCTGCTCATCGGGGTGGCGGTGGCGGCGGTCTCCAGCGCCATTCCGATCTCGCTGGAGATGATGGCGCTCAAGCGCCTGCCCAAGGAGGCTTTCGGCATCATGATCAGCATGGAGCCCGCCGTGGCCGCCGTGCTGGCCGTGGGCCTGCTGGACGAGCACCTGAGCCTGCTGCAATGGCTGGCCATCGGCTGCATCGTGGCGGCGTCGATGGGAAGCGCGTTCACGGCGGGGCGGTCCGCCGCACCGGGGCACGCCGCGCCGCATCCGGCCTGACACGGCGGGCGATGCCCGCCGCGACGGTTCCGTCGCGGACAGGCTCCAGTCTGGCGGGCGCGGCCCCTCTCTCCGATCCCTTGCCCACCCGATGGCGGCCCGGCGCGGGCGATGCATGGGTTGTGCTACCGCGATTCCCACACCCGAACCTCGCGGCGGCCTACGTCATCGCGCCGCCGCCTTTTCTACCGTGGAAGCCATGGAGGGATGGCACGCTGGCATCCCCGATGCCCGCCCGGGCGCGGCCCCGCGCCGGGGGCAGGAGCGCTGGCCGTCCCCTGGACGCTGCACCGATCGATATACCCACCACAGTCCCTACAGGAGTCGCCCATGCGCATTCCCCCGCTGCCCCAATCCGAAGTCGACGAGGCTGAACGCAAGGTCAGCGCCATCCTGGAAGACCTCGAAGAAACCACCGATTCCGATGTCAAGGACATCGACCTGGAAGACGTCGTGGAAACCGATACCGCCAGCGGCAAACCCGCCGTGCACCAGACCGTGGACATCACCGTCCAGCCGCGTGCCCGGCGCAAGTGGCTCAAATGACGACCACGCCCCAGGAGATGGGAGGCCTGCGGTGGGCCTGCCTGCCCGCCGGTCACCCGGTGGCCGAACCCCGGCCTTCGCGCCACTGCAGCACACGCGCCACCAGTTCGGCATAGCCGGGCTCGGCGTGCGCCAGCAAGGGCAAGCCCGTCTCTCGCACCGCGTGCCCGACTGCCGGGGCCCACTGCGGGGTTCCAGGTTCTGCCTGGCTGCGGGCCATCTTTGCCAGCACCAGTTCCTGGCCCCAGAAGTACACCTGCTGCGCGTGCACGTTCGATTGCATGCGCTGCACATCCGCCAGGGCCTGGGGTTCGGCCAGCCCGAGCCAGATGTCGGCATACAGAAAATCGACGGGCGCGCCCTGGGGTTGCCATTGCAGCGCATCGGACTGAACCAGTGCCACCTTGCGCGCGGCGGCATCGGGCAGACCCTCCAGCACACGGCACAGGCCAAACAGCTGCAGCACGTCCTGGTCCCGCTCGACCACCGTCACGCGGTCCACCGCCGGCTGCAGCGCCATGTTGGCCGCAACCCAGCCCATGCCCAGCCCCATCACGACGACGTGGCCGCGGACATGGCGCAAGGGCAGCTCCTGGCTTTCGATTTCCATGGGCGAGAGCGACATCCAGGTGTCCCACCCGCCCTCGCCGTTCTCGCGCATCAGCACGGCTGAACCCGAGGCGACACACGGGCCGCTGTGGTAGCCGCAGTCCAGCCCGACGCCACCACGCCTGATCCGCCAGGGACCCACGGCACCATCAGGGTAGTGCGGCGTGTGCCAGGGCGATGTGAAGACGGGCAACCCGAGCGCTTGCGCCAGCACGCTGGCGGAAGGCTCTGAAAAGGAAGCGGCGGGCAGAGGAGGGGATGGTGGTGGTGTGGACACGCGGCTATCTTAGAGGACGCCTTCGTGGCCGGAAGCAGGGCGCGGTGGTCCAAGATCGGCCCCCGCCCGGACGTCTTTCACGCCTGGGGCCGTGCGTTGGTTGCGAATGTCCGGGTTCAGATGCGCGCGATGGGCTGGGTCGAGCACGACATCCGGCCTGGCGCGTGGTGCTTTGAACTACGGCTCTCCCATCGGAGTGCATCCTCTGGCGGGCTTGGTTTGTGGCCCGCCTCCTACGGCAGCAGGCCACGGTACGGCGCCCAATGGGCTTTCTGCCCAAGGAGCGCACCATGGCCACAGACCCCAACGAACACCCCGCCCACCGAGTCCCCGAGGAATTTCCTCTGCCCCCGGGCGATCTGCCGCCCAGCACCGAACCGCCGACCCTGCCACCACCACCGCAGCTGCCCGATGGCTCCGGTCCAGATCCTTACCAGGGCGAAGTTGAGAACGAGGACGATGACCCGGTCGGCAAGCCGCCGAGGATGTGAGCCGATAGCCGCCCCGGCGCTCCGCCTGAGCGAGGGGGCCGGCTCCACCAAGCCTGCGCAGCCCTGACGGCGCTTGTATCTCGGCAACCAGGGCACATGCCTCTCCTCGGGCGACTGTGACGCTGGGTGTGGGTGACGCCATGCGTACGGTGAGGCCTAAAGCAATCTTGCACCGTAGACCGCGGCAGGAGCGGTCCCGCTCTCGAAGAATGGCGGGCTGTCAGCTGCCAGGCGGCTGATGCAGGGGCAGGCCTTCAGCTGTGGTGATCGGAGTTGGCGCGGTAAGTGATCCAGCCCGCGGTGGTCGGCACGCCGCCCGGACGATCTTTGGGATGGCTGCGACCTTCCAGCACAGGCACCTCGTCAAAGTCGAACGGGCTGAGCCCATCGATGCAGGCGACGTTCACACCATACTGCGTGGGCACGGAACGCCGGGAGTGAAAGGTGTATATCCCGCACACGGAGCAGAAATAGTGCTTGGCCTGTCCGGTGTTGAATTGATAGAGCGTCAGTTTGTCCTCACCCGCATGCACATGAACGTCATCCAGGTTGACAGAGACTGCTACCGCGCCCCGCATGCCGCAGTACGAGCAGTTGCACCGGCGCGCGCTGCGCAATCCATCGGTCAACAGCAAAGTGAACTTCACGGCGCCGCAATGGCAACTGGCGTGAAGCTCTTTGCGGCCGTCGAAATCAGCTGGGGTCAAAATCGCCTCCACTAACGAATCAGCACATGAACAGATGAGCCATCCGGATCGACTGGCGCAACGCCAGGTCCGCTCCTGGCCGGATTCTGCCCGATGACGAACGGTGCGGCGCCCGCGTGCCTAGGTTCGAGCTGGCGGCATCTGGTCGAAAACCGAGAGCGGCATTTCCGTCCCGTCATGAGCGACCACCACGCCTGCCGTGGAATCGTAAATCTCAATCGGACGGCTCCAGAACTCGCTCTTGGGAGGTGGCTCCTTCCGATTCTGGTCCGCAACAGCGCCATAGCATCGGGTGATGTACAAGTCCTCTGCCTGCTGGGCTGTCAGGATGATCTTCTGGGGGTACTTGTTTTCGTGGTCACGCCAGTGGGTGCGGAACGCGTTCGAGAGGCGGCGGAATACATCCAGCATGCCTGGGCGATAAGGGGGGAGGTCAACAATGTTCTGGGCTGCCATGGGTTCGATTTTGCCCATGAAACCCGGAAGAAAAAAAAGCCCGCACTCAGCGGGCTTTAACTTGCTCAAGGCAAGGAGGGGAGGGTTGTCGCAGAGGAGGGCGACGGAGCAATCGTACGGGGGCTGACGGCCTGCTTTTGTCAGACAACGCCGCATGAATCCATGGCGGGCTGGGGGAAGGAGCGCCGTCTCAATGCCCGTAGGCGCGGGGCCGGCCAAGCAGCGAGGGTAGGCGCAAGCGGGGCTGCATCTGTGGGAGGTTACGGGTCGATCTCACTGCCGTACCGTGGTGCTCCCACAATGTCACCGGGAACGGATCGTTGGGCGTAAGCCGTTGATTCACAAGGGGGCTCGTGGTTTCGACGGCTCTCACATTCTGCCCACCAAGTCGCATGAATACTCACTTCTAGGAAGCACACACGCCGAGGGCTTGGGCCTCTATCTCGAAATCACCAAGGCAGGCGGGCGCTACTGGCGCATGAAGTACCGCTTCGCCGGAAAAGAAAAGCGCTTGGCCTTTGGCGTCTATCCCGACATCAGCCTCAAGGTCGCCCGGGAGTCCGCCAGCAAGGCCCGCAAACTGCTCCAAGACAACCAAGACCCCGGGGAGGCCCGCAAGGAGCAAAAGGCCCGGGTTATCCACGAAAACCGCAACACCCTCGAAGTGGTTGCCCGCGACTGGATCGAACACCAGTCGGCCCGATGGGAGCCTGCCACCATGGGCCGCATCCGGGCTTCTCTCGAATCGGATGTGTTCCCGGCCCTCGGGTCACGGCCGATGGCCAGCCTGAAGGCCAGGGAGGTCACGGAAGCAGTCAAGGCGGTGGAGGCGCGTGGTGCCAGCGATCAGGCCGGCCGCGTGCTGCAGCGTGTGAAGGCCATCTACCGCTGGGCCGTCACATACCAGCGCATCGATACGAACCCCATGCTCGATCTCGTGCCCTCCGAGATCCTCAAGCCGCGCACCGTCCAACACCGGGCCGCCCTGGCGGAAAAAGAGCTGCCCGAATTCATGCGCAGACTCGCGACCTATGACGGCGCCCCGAGCATCGTGCTGGGGCTGCGCATGCTCATGCTCACGGCCTGCAGGCCGGGGGAAGTGCGCGGCGCGCGCTGGGTGGAATTCGACCGTAAGGCGGCCCTGTGGACCATCCCCGCAGAGCGCATGAAGATGCGCGAGGAGCATCGCGTCCCCTTGTCGAAACAGGCCCTCGAAGTGCTGGCCAGGATCGAGGCCATCAGCGGTGGCCGCGAGCTGGTGTTCCCGAGCCCGTACTACCCGAGCAAGCCACTGAGCGAGAACACCTTCAACTCAGCGCTTGCCCGCATGGGCTACAAGAGCATCGCCACGGCCCACGGGTTCAGGGCCTTGTTCTCGACCGTGGCCAACGAACACGGATGGAATCCCGATGTCATCGAGAGGCAGCTCGCGCACCGGGAGCAAAACGAAATCCGGGCCGCGTATCACCGGACCACGTACATGGCTGACCGGACAAAGTTGATGCAGTGGTGGGCAAATTACTTGGATGGGAAGCGGTCAACGCGCCCTTGAGGCCGATCCGCTCTTCAGTGGCGCTATTGCGCGATTGGCAAGCTAAAGTAGATGCCGTGGCTGCTGTCGGCCAGGAGCAGTCGGTGGTGGCAGGTGAAAGCGGACGATCAACGTTTGAATTCAGCGGCCGCCGAAGACGGTCCGCTCGAATGATGGGTTGGGCGTCGTTTCAGTGATATCTGAAATCTTGGGCCAGACCAGTAATGGGTTGAAGTCAACTTTCCACACATCCAATTCGTAGAGCTGACCTTTTTCGTCTGTATTCAGTGAGGCAATAACGGTGACCCCATCTTTGTCGACGAATTGGCAATCAGCAATTGTCTGACCGAATCTGCGCTTTTCGTGCGCCGGCCCGAAGGTCATGTTTCCCATTCCACCATCGTCCATTTCTGACACCGTCAGATCTTCAACCTGTTCATTCCGGCCGGCGGCTAGGAGTAGCCAGGAGATCAATGGCTTCTCGGGGTCAGTGATTCTTCTCATTGAGACGCCCAACGTTTGACATGAGAGGCGTCGCAAGGGCGTAGCCCTTGCGATGTCCTCTCGATGGAAGGGCTGGGCGTCACCTCTCGGTGGCCTCAGTTGGGGTCGGTGGCTCCACGGGCGCCTTGGGGAGGGATATCGCGCCGGTTCCGTTCAATATGGCTTGACGGCATGCACTGGCAAACGCCCCGTCGGACCGAGAGGATAGGTACTGCGAAGCATAGAAGAGCTCGGACGTTGCCAGCAGTGCCGTTCCGTTGGACTTCGCTGCAACGATGCACTTGTCAGTGAATGCTTGTTCGGTCCTGCTCTCGGGAGCAGTCAGTCGGTAGGCGTTTCCGAAGAGAACTCCTTTTGCTGGTGCGGTGACTTCCTCCCTCTGTAGATCCTCATGAAGGTTCATCGCAAGTTGGCGAAGCTTGTCAACGTTGATTGCTTTGCTGTCCTTGCCCTCCGCCTCGCCGATCAACCTGCCTTCTGTAGATTCGAATACGACGTCAAACTCTGATGCACCTTCGCGAAAGGGCTTGGCGTCGAATCCCAACAACTTAAGCGCAGCGATTACAACTCTCTCAAGTGCCTTCCCCTTTTCATAGAGTAGTCCGCGTAAAGAACCTGCATCAGATAGTTGGCGAAGGACATCTTCTTTGTTGCGTTGAACTCGTTCAAGCTCCGATTCGACTTCGAGCAGCTTTGATCGAAGGGTCAGCTCCAAGCCTAGTGCGAAACGGGGATCTACCGCCCAACCGGGCTCTGGTGTGGACTCGCCTTCTGCTTGAAGAGCGGCATCAAGACCTACGATGCTGCTTACCAATCTTGCTGCGAACTTCCGCGCGTCGGCCGTCCACTCGGTCCCTTTGTCGTCATCTTTCGATTCTAGGAACCCGTCTTGATAGAAGTCGATGTCGGGCAGGCACACGATTGAACCGCCAGACTTTTGATGCCTCAACAGCGTGCCGACGGTCTTGTCGCCATTGCGAGTCTGCATCGTAGGTGGGCACTCGTTGTTCTGAATTAGAACGCAGTACTCGGAGTACTCCGCGAACTCAGACCAGTACGGGGCAAGCACTTCAACGCCTTTCGAGGCGAGCTTGACCAACGTTCCGTTTGCGTTGACGGGGTTCAGATCAAGCGGTAGGCACTTGTAGTTGTTGAATAGATCAACTATCCGAGTAGTTGACCTGTTGCGGCCGGTTCCAGAGTACTGGCGCTCACCCGTGTCTATGTATACCTCTTCGATGGCTGGGAGAAATAGCACAATCGTCTTGCCAGACTCGAACGCTTGTTTGATCTCCCGCCGCCAATGTTCACTTGCCTCCTTGATCTTGAAGGATGCTTGATCGCCTAGGCTGGGCTTACCTTTGTATTGATCGCGGTAAGAAATCCAGCTCTCGATTGATGGACGAAAAAGAATGATGTCCCAGTCGAGCAGGGAGGTTCTTGAGTCGAAGTCCTCCTCAGAAACCGCGTCAGTTGCGAGGTCGACACCTACCCTGAGGATTTGCTTTGCCATACGCGGTGCGCTCTCTTGTGACGCTCAACCTAATTTTGACCGCAAGACCTGCGGGATAAACTGGACCGTGCGGGATATTCTGGACACTGATTTCTCCTGGAGTCCGCTTGCTGCATAGCTTTGCAAGCGATGAGCTGTTCAAACGTCCAGGCATAAAAATTCCATGAAACCCGGCACGCGTTAAGTCAGCAAACTATAGCTTGCCGTAGGCAGACACCCGGATTTCCAGTAGCTGCTGCAGCAAGTCAATGGCGGCTTCCAGGCGGCACTTCTGAACGGCGGCTTGGGGCCCAAAGCAGACAGGGATGCTCATCTGTTTCTCGCTCAAAGTTGGCGAAGAATCCTCCGAAGCTCAGATAGTGA